>DATDJP010000083.1:0-34636 GCA_036520475.1 Polyangiaceae bacterium
AGTATGGGCGTTATGGTTTCGACATAATAGGCAGAGGTTCGCTACGGTCGCCGGACCACCGCACGCATGCGGCTGCACCTGCTCGATGGTCAGAAACCGCCGAGCGCTGCAGCGCCGGCCTTCTTCGTCCAAGAGTGTGCACTGGCTGCCGTCGCGTCGCCACACCTCGGCTTTCACCTCGACCGGCACGTGCCGCGAACCCGCCTTCTGCACACGACGCTTGCGCTTTTGACCCGCGCCGCGACGGCGCCGGACCTCCTTCTCGATGAGCGCCTTGATTGCCCGCCCGAACAAGGCTGGGAGGTCGCCACGGGGCACGACATGGCTCAGCAGCTCTTGAGCCTGCTCGATCTCGGCGTAGAGTTCCTGGTTCGCGGTGAACTCCACTCGGTAGCGGGACGCCGACAGGGCCTCGAGTTTGGCCCGTGTTGGAGCTCTGCCTGCTCCAGGACCGATCGCCGCTGCGGGCCGGCCGGATCCTGCCTGTCCGAGCGGCAAGGCCGACTGACTGGCGACGGGGTCGATACGGCTCTCGACATCGGGCCGTGGGACCCAGCGTGCAATCAACTGCTCGATGGCGCGCCTCGACAAGCCTCGCGCCTCGCCGAGCAGCGCGCCGGCGTTGTGCACGGTGAGATGCGGCGCGAGCAGGAACAGCCCGGTCAGGTGGATCGCCCCGCTGCGCAGCTCGTCGAGCACAGACGGCAGCTCTCTCGCCAAGCGTGCCACCCGAACGCGCTTGGACGCCTCGTCTTCGCTATAGCCCAGGCGCTCGATGCAAAAACTACGAAGCGACGAGCACGCTTGCTCGAGGTACAAGCGCCGGCGATCGATCTCCGCCAAGTACTCGATGAGGTCGGCAGTGACGGCTCGCTCGCGCGTGAGCAAGACGGGCACGTGAGCGAGCAGCTCGGAATTAGAAATGGTCGGTAGAGATGCCATTTCTCCGGCATATCACGGCCTTTTTGTCGCTCACTGGCGGCACAGAGAGCGTGTTTCGAGTCTCTGATCCAAATCGAAGTTGTCGGCTCGTCGAAAGCTCATGAGCGTGTGTTCTCGGGAGAGCGCGGCATCGTTCGTGTGTATGCGACGCAATCGAGCCGCGCTCGCGTCTGCGCGTCGTCAACGAAATTGTGGAACGGTCGCCATTTTTTCCCGGTGCCGCAGAGCCTAGCGCGCGACGTCGTGTGGCAACACGCTTCGAGCTCGCCATTAATCCAGACTTAGTCCAGATGGCGAGCCGGCAACCACCTCCGCAGTCGAGCTTCCCGCGTGCCCTGGCCGGCCCGCGCGTACTGCTCGCGTCGCGCCAGGAGTGAGCCTCCTCATCGTTCTAGATTCGGGTGCGGGTCGTCCGCGGGTGGACGCTTCGATGGCGGCTCGAAGATTTTCGAGCATGGCAGCACGCTGATTCCGCGTCGAAGAAACGAGCTACAGAGCCGCGCTGCGCTGATCCCGTGGGCTACCAGTCTTGCCGGCTGTGGCAGCCCGCGCCCTTCGAATAGCTCAGGTCTTGCACAATTCGCCTGATACCCACACCAGCAACGACGACTTGTAGCGAAAAATCAGCACGGGCACGTTTACGGGGAGATTTGCGATTTAGCGACGCACCGTAGCCGGCGCGCAAAGTCCCGGATCGCCCCTGCGGCCAGCCCGAGGCCCATCGCCCAGAACGGCAATGAGTACTCCCGCGGCGGCCGGAGCCCGGCCAATTGCGGAGGGAACGCCCACGGCAGGAGCAGCGTCACGACCAGCCCGACCGCGATCAGCGCCAGCAGCGTCGCCGGCCCCTCGGGCACGACGCCCGCTCTCGCCGTCGCACGCCGGGTGCGAGCCAGCGCCGCATCGCACGCGACGCCCAGCAGCGCGCCGATGGCGATCACGCCGGGCACGTGGAGCACTCCTTCGAGAGTCGGGACCTGCGCCGAGACAGCGCTGGACGCCCCCACTGGCCCGAGCACGAAGGCCGCGATCTGGACGGCCGTCGCTTGCCACAGCTGAGGGTTGAGGAGCACCAGCGACGGTGCGGCCAGCGGCAGCCCGAGGAACAGGAACGACGGCAGCGGGAAGCGCCCGCTACACGCGAGCTGGCGAGCGGACGTCCAGCGCGCGAGCGGCAAGTGCAGCGCGCAGATGAACGCCACCCAGAGCGCGCTCTGCGACAGCGCCAGCGCGATGGCGAGGGTCAGCGCCGCCAGCACCGCGCTGCATTGCCGCCGCCTCGTGCTCGCTGCCCGCTGCAGCGTCGCCAGGTAGGGGGTGACCACGAGCATCAGCCAGCCCAGGTGATGCGACCCATCCCACGCCGCGCTGCCGGATGCGGCGCGCAGCCATAAAAAGCCCAGCGCCGCCGCACCCGTCCCCGCCACCAGCGCGCCTCGCCTCGCACGGAGCGCGCGGTACAGGAGCAGCGGGCTCAGAGCACCCAGCAAAAGCCACGGCAACCGCGCGCAGGTCGTCGGCTCGAGCAGCCCTGCACGTCCCAAGCTCAACTTCGCCCACGCGCCGAACAGCGCCAGCAGCGCGGGCTCGTTCGCCGCGCCCGAAAGGCGTGCACGCTGGTCGTGCATACTGAGCTGGTCGAGACCGTCCGCAGCCACGGCAAGCACGACGGGCTCGAGCGCCGCCACCGCTGCCAGCCGCGAGGCTTCGCCGTCGGACGCTTCATGTCGCTCGGACCAGTAGAGCACCGTCGCGAACCAGCCGAGAAACACCAGCGTGCCGAGCACAGCCCCCAGCGCGCGCGCTCTCCGTTCGCGATTCGAGCGCCAGCCGAGAAGCCACCTCACACCGACGTTGTACCGTGAACCCTCGCACTCGTGATAGGTGAGCGAACGTGGTTCGGCGACTAATGCGAGCAGTGCTGGCGTGCGCGCTGTCGACGACGCTGCTCAGCACATGTCGGCGCGACCCCGAGCCCACACCCGCGCCCACACCCGTGCAGGCGGATACGGGCGCTCCGGCGGTGACCGTCGCGATACCGGCCCCCGAAGCCGGGGTGAGCATGCCGAGCACGCCGCCCGCAGCCGACGCGGCAACCGACGCGAGCGGCGCCAGCAAGGTCCTCTCGGGATGCCCGCCTGACATGCTGCTGGTCGAAGGCGAGTTTTGCCCGGAGGCACTCCAGCTCTGCCAGACGCACCACCCCGAATACAGCGCCGATCACTCGACCAGCGAGCGCTGCCTGCAATTCCACAAACCTAGCCGTTGTCTGAGCAAGGCGCGCAAACGCCTGCGCTTCTGTATCGACCGCTACGAGTGGCCGAATCAGAAGGGCGAGAAGCCGCTCGTGCTCGTGCAGTGGACGGAAGCAAAGCAGCATTGCGAGCGCATCGGCAAGCGCCTGTGTGACGAGCAAGAGTGGCTGTTCGCCTGCGAGGGCGAGGAAATGCTGCCGCACGTGTACGGGTACACGCGCGATCCGGGCAAGTGTCAGATCGACCGCCCGTATCGGCGTCGCGACAAAGCGCTCAAGCGCTACGACGCGTGCATGAAGGATCCCGAGTGCAAGCGCCTGTTCGACAAGATCGATCAGCGCGAACCCGCAGGAAGCTTCGAGCAGTGTATTTCGCCGTTCGGCGCCTACGACATGAACGGCAGCGTGAACGAGTGGGTCAACGTTCCCGAGCGCAAGTACCCGCTACGCTCGGGCTTGAAGGGCGGCTGGTGGGGTCCCGTGCGCAACCGCTGCCGCCCGACGGTGCTCTTCCACAAGGAAGACGACTGGGGCTACGAAGCCGGCTTTCGCTGCTGCAAGGCCGCCGCGGCAGCCCCGCACTAGAACACCGAATAGCGAGCTGTTCGATGTTCTAGTCTTCTTTCCATCGGGCGGCACGCGCCGCCCCGCCCCGCTGAAGTGAATTCTGAGCATTCATCGCAAGTCGTCGAAGTTTGAAGGATTGACGGCGTAGCTGTACTTTGCGAACGCGGTCTGTTGGGAGGAAGCCACGGATCTCGTGAGTGGTTTCGTGCGGGAGCGAGGGCGTTGGCGATGGCGAACGCGACGGACGCGGGACGCGGGGGCGTTGCCGTAGGCGAGCGGGGGGCGTAAGCGAGCGGGGCACAGGCGGCCGGAGCCGCACCTCTGGGACGGAAGCTGGATACTTCAGGCGGCTTGATTTTGGGGTTCGCGCGGGGCGATGCGGGCGGCAGTGAGGCGGAGGTTCGCGGGAAGGCCAAGAGAACTGCGCTCGGGGTTTTGATTTTGCACTCGTGCTCGGCCGCCTCAAGGGGAAGGAGCTTCGCTCCGTCCGCGCTGCGCGCGGCGCCTGCGGCGCCCTTTGACCCAGCCTGCGAGTCGAGAGTGGGGAACCGCCTAAATCGCGCCAGCCGGCGCCAGAAAGGCAGAACGTTGTGCTGCGGATCAAAGGGCGAAATTGCGCCACTTGCTCGGTAGTCCGTATATACGCGGGCGCATCGGGCACGGCTCGCTCGCGACGAAAATGGCCGAGGCGGCAATTGAGAGCGCGGCAGCAGGCACTGAGAGAGCACGCTGCGAGAGGTCGCACCGCCCCGCGAAGATGCGCGCGGGAGCTCGCGAGACCACGGCGCCATCCGGCGCCACCCCAAGTTGTGGGTGGCGCTGGTAGCCACCCCGCGTCGTTTACGACGGCGAGATGTTTGGCGGCACCAACAGGGCCAACGCGGCTCGCAGCAGGGATTCGGGTTTGGGCTCGATCTGGCGCGCTCGCAGCTTGCGAACCGCTTGTACGACTTCGTGCTTGCGAAATCCCATCTTGCACAGCGCCGAGCAGACCTTGGTCTCGATAAGCTCGCGTGAATCGGACTGCGCCGCGTCCGTGGGCCGAACCTCGGCCTGCTTTGCCAGCACGTCACGCGGTTTGCGCTCACGACGCTTCTTCTCGATGTGCGCCTCGCCGAAGACCTGGCGTGCTGTGTGGGCGTTATGAGTACTGCAAAGCAAGCAGAGGTTCTCTACCGTCGATGGACCACCGCAGGCGTACGGCTGCACGTGCTCGATTGTCAAAAAGCGCCGCGCGCTGCAGCGCCGGCCTTCGGCGTCCACGAACGTGCACTGGCTCCCATCACGTCGCCACACCTCGGCTGCCACCTCGACGGGCACGTGCCGCGAACCGGGCTTCTGCTCACGACGCTTGCGCTTTCGGCCCGCGCCGCGACGCCGCCGGACCTCCTTCTCGATGAGCGTCTTGATTGCCCGCGAGAACAGGGCCGGGAGGTCGCCACGGGACACGACATGGCTCAGCATCTCTTGAGCCTGTTCGATCTCGGCGCTCGCGGTGAATTGCACTTGGTAACGGGATGCCGACAGCGGCTCGAGTTTGGCCCGCGCTGGGGCTCTGTCTGCTCCGGGACCTATCCACGCTGCGGGCCGGCCGGATCCTGCCTGTCCGAGCGGCAAGGCCGACTGACTGGCGACGGGGTCGATACGGGCCGGGACATCCGGCCGTGGGAACCAGCGTGCGATCAGCTGCTCGATGGCGCGTCTCGACAAACCTCGTGCTTCACCGAGCAGCGCGTCGGCGTTGTGCACGGTCAGATACGGTGCGAGCAAGAACAACCCGGTCAGGTGGATGGCTCCGCTGCGCAGCTCGTCGAGCACCGACGGCAGCTGTCCGGCCAAGCGTGCGACGCGGACGCGCTTGGACGCCTCGTCCTCGCTGTAGCCGAGACGCTCCATGCAAAAGCTACGAAGCGAAGCGCATGCTTGCTCGAGGTACAAGCGGCGGCGATCGATCTCTGCCAAATACTCGATGAGCTCGGCAGTGACGGCTCGCTCGCGCGTGAGCAAAACAGGCACGTGAGCGAGCAGCTCGGAATCGGAAACGGTCGATAGCGAGGCCATTTCTCCGGCATATCATGGCTCTTTTGTCGCTCACTGGCGGGGCCGAGAGCGCGCTTCGCGGCTCTTTTTGAAATCAAAGTCGTCGGCTGTGTGAACGCTCGTGTACGTGCTTACTCTTGCGCGCACGGCGGCGTTCGCTTGTCGGCGACGCAATCGAGCCGCGCTCGCGTCTGCGCGTCGTCAATCAAATTCGAAACGGTTCGACATTTAGTTGCGTGCTGCAGAGCCGAGCGCGCCACGTCGTATTGCATACGCTTAGAGCTCGCCACCAATCAGTGGCGAGCCGGCAACCACCTCCGCAGTCTTGGCCGCGGCAGCGCTTGCGGGCGATTCGGGGGGCGAACTTCCCGCGTGCCCTGGCCGGCCCGCGCGTACTGCTCGCGTCGCGTCAGGAGTGAGCCTCGCCGTCACCCTAGCTCGGGGCGTTCCAACACGTGACCGGCCTCCACAACATCATTCTTTCGAGGTTCTATCGCGCGGCCCGCCCGCCCGCTGTCTACGCTTCACGCCTGCGCTCGCGCACAGCCATGCAAGACTCGCTTGCGCCTGGTGGCCTCCTCCTTGGGCGCTCGGGACTTTCACCCGTGGGCTGCTTTCCGAAATTTCAGGACGCTACTTCCTTCCTTTCCGGCCAGGCTTCTCCTGGCGCACTGTGACGAATGACCAGAAGTGAATTCAGCGGGGCCCCACCCCACGCGGTACCGATCACGTCTCTGTTTTTGGGGATTTCGTCGAATTCCCAAGCCGAGGGCTGCGCTACTTGCCCGCCATCTTCGCGAGCAAGGGAGCAAACCTGGGATCCTTGCGCAGCTCCGGGAATTCGCTCTGCGTCTTGGAGCGCCGAATCCAGTCGTCCACGGAGTAGTGACTGCGCAGGAAGCGCGGCCGTTTGAGGCTCTTGGCGATGCTCAGCGCTTGCTCGAAGTTCTGGTAACACGGGTCGATGGCGCCCTTCATGCAGTGGGCGCGCGCGAGGTTGTAATAGAGCTCGGCGCTGTCGCGCCATTCATGTTTAGACGTTTCCAGTTGCCGAATCGCGGCGTCGGCGTCGCTCTTGCGCAGGCTCGCGAGCGCCGCGTCGAAGCGCAGGTAGTAGTGCTCCGTTTCGGGCAGTTTGCAGCCGGCGTCGTGCAGCTTCTCCGCTTCGCCGTAATAGCGGAGGGCGCTCTCGGCGGCTTGCTTGTACTCGGCCTCCTTGTCGAACAGCGCGGCGTCCCCGCGCCACACACGCAGGGTCGCGCTGTTCGGATAACGCCCGAGCAGCGCGTCGAGCTGCGCCTGCGCTTGCTTGTACTTGCCGTCCTTGAACGCGCTGACGGCGGGTCGAAACTCGGCTTGGTTCGGGTCCACGCTGCGACCGCCGGGACACGGCGGCCCGGAGGCTGTGCCGGCGTCGGCCGAGACATCCAGCTCCGGCTTTTTTTGTCTGCAGCCCCCCAGCGCGACCAGTAGAAACAGGGCGCTCACGCCGCGCACCACCTGGGCGGCGGCAGCCGCGCGGATCCGCCGGCCGCGAGCGCCGCCACGGAACTCACCCGGCACGCGCGGCGACAAATTCCCGAGTCTTGCCTGCATGGGCCGGCCGGGTAGCAAGCCCGCCAGACGACGGAAAGAGTAAAACACTTCCGCTGGTGCGGAGGGTCCGCTAGTTGAGCTTGCGCAGCGCGTCAAGTCATGGCCCAATGGCAGGCCGTCAGAAGCCGCAGGTCCGCGGCGCGTTCTGCGTCTAAGATAGGCCCGTCATGCCCCTCATGCTCTGCCCCCCTTCGCCGACATCGGCCCACACCGCCATCCACTCTCTTTGGGGGAACTCATGAGCTTACCTAAGAAGGACGGCCTCTACGATCCTCGGTTCGAGCACGACGCCTGCGGCGTCGGATTCGTCGCGAACATCAAGGGCGACGCGTCACATGACATAGTGCGTAAGGGCGTCGACATCCTGCTGAACCTCGTGCATCGCGGCGCGTGTGGCTGCGATCCGCTCACGGGCGACGGCGCCGGCATTCTCATTCAGGTGCCGCACGCATTTTTCGCGAAGGAGTGTGCGAAAATCGGCATTCGCCTGCCCGATCCGGGGCAATACGGCGTCGGGTGCGTCTTTTTGCCCCGCGAAAAGGCGCAGCGCCGCCGTTGCCAACAGATCCTGGAAGACAAGATCTTCGGCACCGGACAGAAGCTGCTCGGCTGGCGTGAAGTTCCGGTGAACGAGTCGGCGCTCGGGCCCATGGCTCGCGAGAGCGCGCCGATCATCTTGCAGGTGTTCATCGGCTCCACCGCCGCGACGCAGGCGCAGTTCGAGCGCAAGCTGTTCGTGATTCGGAAGTGGGCAGAGCGCACCGTGCGTGAAAGCGCGCTCAGCTCCAAGGACGCGTTCTTCATCCCCAGCCTGTCGTCGAGCACGCTCATTTACAAGGGGCTCTTGCTCGCCGAGCAGCTCACGGGCTTCTACCGGGACCTCGACGACCCCACGATGGTGAGCGCGCTCGCCATGGTGCACCAGCGCTTCAGCACCAACACCTTCCCCACCTGGGAGCTCGCGCAACCGTTTCGCTTCCTCGCGCACAACGGCGAGATCAACACGGTGCGCGGCAACATGGCGTGGATGGCTGCGCGCGAGCAGCTGTTCGACGGCAGCGTGTTCGGAGAAGACGTACGCCACATCCTGCCGACGATCACGCCGGGTGGCAGCGATTCCGCGATGCTCGACAACGTGGCGGAGCTGCTCATCCACGCCGGCCGCTCGCTGCCGCACGTGATGATGATGCTCGTGCCGGAGGCCTGGGAAAACGACCCGCAGATGGCCGCGCACAAGCGCGACTTCTACGAGTACCACTCGTGCCTGATCGAACCCTGGGACGGCCCGGCGGCCCTCGCCTTCACCGACGGCAGGCGCATCGGCGCGATGCTCGATCGCAACGGTCTCCGTCCCGCGCGCTGGACACTCAGCAAGGACGGCATCGTCGTGCTGGCCTCGGAGACCGGCGTCCTCGATTTTACGGCCGAGAACATCGACCGCAAAGGACGGCTCGAGCCGGGTCGCATGTTCCTGGTCGACACCGAAGCCGGCCGCATCGTCGAAGACGACGAGCTGAAGGACGAGCTCTGCCGGAAAAAGCCCTACGGCAAGTGGCTCCGCGAGAACAAGATCTCGCTCCACGAGATCGATCTGCCACCGAACAGCAGGCCGCCTCCGCCAATCTCGCAGCAGAGCACGCTGCTCCACTGGCAGAAGATGTTCGGCTACACGCAGGAAGACCTGCGCATGCTGATGGCGCCCATGGCGGACAAAGGCGAAGAAGCCATCGGCTCGATGGGCACCGACACACCGCTGGCCGTGCTCAGCGATCGCCCGCAGCTCCTGTTCAACTATTTCAAGCAGCACTTCGCGCAGGTCACCAACCCCGCCATCGACCCGATCCGCGAAGAGCTCGTGATGAGCCTCAAGAGCTACATCGGGGGCGAGGGCAACGTCCTGTTCGAGTTGCCGGATCAGGCGCAGCAGCTCGAGCTCGAGCACCCCATCCTCACGAACAGCGAGCTCACGAAGGTTCGCGACTCACACCTCTTGCACGTGCGGCGGCCGCCCACGCTGCCCATGCTCTACCCCGTGTCCGAAGGTGGCGCCGGGTTGAAGGCGGCGCTCGACGAGCTCTGCCGTCAGGCCTCGCTCGCCGTCCTGAACGGGCACGGTCTCATCATCTTGAGCGATCGCGGCACGTCCGAGCACATGGTGCCCGTGCCGAGCTTGCTCGCGACGGGAGCCGTGCATCACCACCTGATGCGCAACGGAACGCGCGTGAAGGTCGGCATCATCCTCGAGACGGGTGATGCGCGCGAGGTGCACCACTTCTGCCTTTTGCTCGGCTTCGGAGCGGGCGCGATCAATCCCTATCTCGCGTTCGACAGCCTGCATCAGATGACGCGCGAGGGCGCGTTCCCGGGCGTCACGGACGCGGAATCGGTGCAGAAGAAGTACGTCAAGGCCATCAACAAGGGCTTGCTCAAGGTGATGAGCAAGATGGGCATCAGCACCCTGCGCAGCTACCACGGTGCGCAGATCTTCGAAGCCATCGGGCTTTCGCCCGAGGTGATCGATCGCTACTTCACGGGCACGGTGTCCCGAATCTCGGGGATCGACCTCGACGTGATCGCCGAGGAGTGCCGGCTCCGTCATGCGGCCGCGTACCCCAAGGCCGTACAGCCGAGTCGGCAGCTCGACCTGGGCGGTCAGTATCACTTCCGCGCACAGGGCGAGCGGCACCTGTGGAGCCCCAATACCGTCGCAGCGCTGCAACGCGCGGTGCGTATGGAGGACGTCAAGAGCTACAAGGACTACGCGGAGCTCATCAACGACCAGGCTGCCGGCCTGATCACGCTGCGCGGCATGTGGGAGCTCGTTCCGGCCGAAAAGCCCATCCCGATCGAAGAAGTCGAACCGGCCAGCGAGATCGTGAAGCGCTTCGCGACCGGCGCGATGAGCTTCGGATCGATCAGCGCGGAAGCTCACGAGAACCTCGCGATCGCCATGAATCGCATCGGCGGCAAGAGCAACACCGGCGAGGGCGGCGAGCGCGAAGAGCGCTACGTGCGCGAAGCGAATGGCGATTGGCGGCGCAGCGCGATCAAGCAGGTCGCGTCAGGCCGCTTCGGTGTCACGACGTACTACCTGGTCAACGCCGACGAGCTGCAGATCAAGATCTCGCAGGGCGCGAAGCCCGGTGAAGGCGGGCAGCTGCCGGGCCACAAGGTGGATGAGATCATCGCGAAGACGCGGCACTCCACGCCGGGCGTTACGTTGATTTCGCCCCCGCCCCACCACGACATCTATTCGATCGAGGATCTGGCGCAGCTGATCTTCGATCTGAAAAATACCAACCCGCGCGCTCGCATCAGCGTCAAGCTGGTCGCCGAAGCGGGCGTCGGCACGGTCGCGGCGGGCGTGGCCAAAGCTCACGCCGACGTGATCCTGATCTCGGGACACGACGGAGGTACGGGGGCGTCTCCGCAGACTTCCATCAAGCACGCCGGCACTACCTGGGAGCTCGGGCTCGCCGAGACGCACCAGGTGCTGGTCAAGAACGACCTGCGAAGTCGTGTGGTCCTGCAGACCGACGGTCAGATGCGCACGGGACGCGACGTGATCGTCGCGGCGCTGCTCGGGGCGGAGGAGTTCGGCTTCGCCACGGCGCCGCTCGTCGCATCCGGCTGCATCATGATGCGAAAGTGCCATCTGAATACCTGTCCTGTCGGCGTCGCCACGCAGGATCCAGAGCTTCGCAAGAAGTTCACCGGTAAACCCGAGCACGTCGTCCGCTTCATGTTCTACGTCGCCGAAGAGGCGCGCGCTCTGATGGCAGAGCTCGGCTTCCGCAGCATTCAGGAGATGATCGGGCACAGCGAACGTCTGCGGCCTCGTCGTGACGTCTCGCACTGGAAGGCGTCGCGCCTGGATTTCACGGACGTGCTGACACCGATGGCGCCCCGCGCCGGCGTCGACGTGTACAAGACACGCGAGCAAGACCACGGCCTCGAGAAGGCGCTCGATATTCAGCTGATCGAGCTGTGCAAGGACGCGCTCGAGCACAAGCGACCGGTACGCATCGAGCTGCCCGTGCGCAACGTGCATCGCACCGTGGGCGCCATGCTCGCCGGCGAAATCGCGCGTCGTTTCGGGCAAGACGGCCTCCCCGCCGGCACCGTCGAGCTCTGCTTCCAGGGCACGGCCGGCCAGAGCTTCGGCGCGTTCGTGACCTCCGGCATGCACCTCTCGCTCGAGGGAGACGCCAACGACTACGTGGCCAAGGGCATGAGCGGCGGCGTGGTCAGCGTGAGGCCGCCGCGCGGCGCAACCTTCCGACCCGACCACAACATCCTGATCGGCAACACCTCGCTATACGGTGCCACGGGCGGGCGCGCCTTCTTCAACGGCATGGCCGGTGAGCGCTTCGCGGTCCGCAACAGCGGAGCCGTCACCGTCGTCGAAGGCGTCGGCGATCACGGCTGCGAGTACATGACGGGCGGGCGCGTCGTGGTGCTCGGAAGGACCGGCCGGAATTTCGCGGCCGGCATGAGCGGCGGGTTTGCGTACGTGCTCGACGAGGACGGATCGTTCGAAAAGCGCTGCAACCTCGGCATGGTGGAGATCGAAGACCTCACCAGCGACGACACGACGTTCCTGGCCGAGATCCTCGACGAGCATGTTCGGGAGACCGGCAGCGCCAAGGCAAGAGAGCTGCTCGGCAGCTGGGAGCAGACCCTCGCGCGCTTCGTCAAGGTGGTGCCCACGGAGTACCGGCGCGTGCTCGAGGCGCTCAAGGAGCGCCGCGCAGAAGCCCTCGCCAAGCGCACACTTTCCGTCCTAGAACCCGCAGACGTCGCCGCCAAGCGCATCAGCGCAGAAGCGGAGTGAGTGCGTTCCGGCGCCGGGCGAGGCGCCAGCGAGTTCGACGGACAGAGTAACAACCTCAGGCAACGACAGAAGAAGAGAGAGCTGTGGGAAAAGTCACAGGCTTCATGGAGTACGAGCGCGAAGACCCGTCCAAGCGGCCCGTGGCCGAGCGCGTCCGTGATTACCGCGAGTTCGAGCTGCCCGTCGTGCAAGACAAGCTTCAGGTCCAGGGCGCGCGCTGTATGGACTGCGGAATCCCGTTTTGCAACACCGGTTGCCCGCTCGGCAATCTGATCCCGGACTGGAACGACTTCGTCTATCGAGACCTGCCGCAGGACGCCAGCGACGCCCTGCACGCCACCAACAATTTCCCGGAAGTGACCGGTCGCGTGTGTCCGGCTCCGTGCGAGGCGGCGTGCGTGCTCGGCATCAACGAGGATCCGGTGAGCATCAAGCTGATCGAGCGTTCGATAGCCGACCGCGCCTTCAGCGAGGGGCGCATCCTGCCGATCGGTCCCCGCAAACGAACGGGCAAGAAGGTCGCCGTGATCGGCTCCGGGCCTGCGGGTATGGCGGCGGCGCAGCAGCTGAATCGCGCCGGTCATCTGGTCACACTGTTCGAGCGCGACGATCGCATCGGCGGCCTGCTCACATACGGCATCCCCGACTTCAAAATGGAGAAGGTGCTGGTCGAGCGGCGCGTACAGCAGATGACCGAAGAGGGCGTGCTCTTCAAGCCGAGCACGCACGTCGGCCGAGACGTGAGCATCCCTCAGCTGAAACAGGAGTTCGACGCGGTGTGCCTCGCGATCGGCTCGCGCACGCCGCGTGATCTCCCGGTCCCCGGCCGCGAGCTCGACGGCATCCAGTACGCCATGGATTTTCTGACGCAGCAAAACCGACGCGTCGCCGGCGACACGGTGCCGGACGCGGGCGCGATCCTCGCCACCGGGAAGAACGTGGTCGTGATCGGTGGCGGCGACACGGGTAGCGATTGCATCGGCACGTCGCATCGACAGGGCGCGCTCAGCGTCACGTCGTTCGAGATCCTTCCCCGCCCTCCCGATGACCGGCATCCGAACACGCCCTGGCCGCTCTGGCCGTTGATGCTCCGAACCTCGAGCTCGCACGAGGAAGGCGGGACGCGCGATTGGAGCGTCTCCACCGAGCGCTTCAGCGGCGAGGACGGGCGCGTCAAGAAGCTGCACTGCGTACGCGTCGAGATGCGTGACGGCCGCTTCGAGCGCGTGCCCGGCAGCGAGTTCGAGCTCGACGCGGAGCTCGTGCTGCTCGCGATGGGCTTCGTGCATCCCGAGCACGACGGCCTGCTCAAGGACTGGGAGCTCAAGCTCGATCGGCGTGGTAACCTGGAGATCGACGCAAACTGCATGACGAGCGTGTCCGGTGTGTTCGCCGCTGGTGACTGCCAGCGCGGGCAGTCGCTCGTGGTGTGGGCCATCGCCGATGGCCGGCGCGCCGCGCGCGGCATCGACACCTTCCTGATGGGTCGAAGCGAGCTCCCGTAAAAACCGGCGTACTTGCGCGTCGAGCCGACGTGCGTGAACGTGCGCGAAAGTGCGCAAAAGTGCGCGGGGTATGCGCATGCGCGACGGGCGCGACGGTCGCGGGGCCTTAGCTTTCGTGCGATACTTGACGTTGTTTGAAAACTCCCGTGCGAAAAAACTCCGGTTCGAAACGCCCGCGCAGCCCCGAGGCGATTAGCGACGCCGCCGCCGAAACAGACCTCGAGAAGGAGGGCGCGCTGTCCAGCATCCAGCCGCGCGCCCGCGAGCTCTCCGGGCCCGAAATCAAAATCGTTTACGCGCCCGCAGGCCGCGACACGCTGAGCACTGTCGCCCGCGAGCTCGCGCGAGCCGCCGAGGCCGCCGCCGAACATCCCGAAGCGTTGCCCACGCTCGAGCTCGGCGCGCTGATCGAGCCGCGTCCCATCGACGCGGTGGACGCGGACTCCGACGCCGAAACACGCCGGTACGTGATGACGAAGGGCTACGGTGACCGCAAGGCGCCGCCGGCACTGCGCCCAGCGCGGCTGTTAGCGGCGTCGGCCCCCGAAATCACGGTCTCGCACGCGCCCGCGGGCCGGGAAACGCTCGCCGCCATCAACGAAGAGCTGTGCGAAGAGCCCTCGACCGGCGTGCGCGCCACCCTCAAGTCCGAGGTCGACGCGGAGGATCCGAGCCCCGAGCTCGCGCCGCTCGACATCTTCGAGATGCTGACATTCGTGGTGCGCGGCAGCACGGTCGAGGAGTTGTCGTCACCAGAGGCTCGCAAGCGCTTCGTTCTGACTCGCCTCCGTCACCGCTTGCCCATTCAGGGCGAGGCCGAGATCGACCGCATCGACGTCACGCCGTGGAACGTCCGCGGCATGGTCGTGGTGCGCGTTTGGTGTCGCGTCACCGACAGGGCGCGCTGAACGCCCTCGTCACGCCTGCGCTGTTCATTGCTCTTCCGGTAAGTGTTGCGCGATCGTCTGGCGCACGGCCTCCACGAGCTCCGCGCGTCGCTCCTCACCATATTCCGCGGGATCGATGGGCGCACTGACCGTCACCGTCACGTGCGCGCCGTTGGTCACGCGCCGTCCGCGCGCGGGAAGCGCATACCGGGTGCCCGAAATCGTGAGCGGGAGGATCTTCGCCCCGGCGCCGATCGCGAGATGAAATCCGCCTTTCTTGAACGGTCCGAGCCGCCCCGAGTCGCTGCGCGTTCCCTCGGGCGCGATCCAAATGTTCGTGCCCTGCGCAAGCGCCGTGCGCGCGTTCGTCAAGCTCTCGATGGCGCGGTCGCGGTTGTGCCGGTCGATCTCGACCATGCCCGCCGCCCGCATCGCGTGCGCCCAGAGCGGCACGCGGAAGAGCTCGGTCTTGGTGACGAAGCGAACGCGACGCTTGAGCGACTGGAGCAAGATCGGAATGTCGTAGAGCGACTGGTGATTGGACATGATCACGAACGTCTCGCCCCGCGGGATCCGTTCGAGCCCGCTGACCGTGAACGTGATGTGCGCGTGGTTCAGGATGCGCCTCGACCAAGCGTCGAGCCGCTCGTCACAGGTCTCCTGAGTGAGCTTGCCGACCATCGCCTCGACGACGGTGGGGGCGCTCACGCGCGCGGTTTCGCCAGCTGCAACCAACAAATGCCGGAGGGTCATGAAGTCGGTCGGCACAAAACCATGCAGCGGCCCGCGCGCCAAGGCGGGAGGCCAGTGTGCGTCCCGAAGTTGGGGTTTCCGGCGTGCCCGTAAACGTGCCCGTGCCCGTGCCCGAAATGCGCGAAGGAGTGCAGGGCCGCACCAATAGGTCGGAATGCAGCTCGATGACAGACGACTGGACGTCTACGGCTTGGGCTGGAATTTCGGGTTCTGGCGAACGGTATCATCGAAGGATTGCCACACTGGCGCAGCCACCTGGCTGACCGGTTCGAGCTCCTGGACGAAGGCGAGCACAGAACGGCCAAGCGCATGCTGGTGCGTATCAGTTGATGCTCAGAAAGAAGGTCGACGTCTCCTGACGGACCGTCGTGCACGGGCACGTGCACGGGCACGTTTACGGGGAGATCTTCAATTTAGGGAGGCACACCAACCCCGGGTCACTGCACCACGCCGTGGCCGAAGAGCTTGCGGCGAGCCGGCGGACTCGGGGGCTCCCCGGGGGCAGGGATCGTCTTCCAGACCCACCAGACGTCGAAGGCCAGGAGTCGCTCTTCGGGGCGCCCGGTCAACTCGTGGTGGCGGATCAGATAGTCCTGAAAACCCGGCCAGTAGGCGCTGAAACGTGGCTCCTGGATGCGGTTGTAGAAGTCACCCCAGATCTGGTTCAGCCGAAAGCCGCGCTTGGCGTGCACGGAGAAATCGGGCTCCCGCCCGGTGAGCGGATCGAGCTTTTCGCCGTTCGCGGTGCGGCCATCCACCACGATGCGTCCGTCGTCCCGGGGCGGCGCTGGAGCGAACATGCTCCAACCCTGGAATAGGCGCGGGTACACGACGACCGACTCGATCCACGCCGGTCGTCGCTCCGGGATGATGCCGGGCAGCACGCGGTTCTCGAGCAGCACCTGACTCGTGCCCGCGACGAGCAGCACGGAGACACAGGCCGTCACGAACCAGCGCTGCACGCGGTCGAGGAACAGTCGCGCCGCCGGCGCATCGGGAGGGCGTTCATCCGTGGCCGAGGACAGCGACGAAAGGCCGAGCCGCGCACCAATCCGGGCGCGCCGCCGCACCAGCGCGCCGATCGCGCGGCCTGTGAGCGCGCGCAAACCGGGCAGCTCCAGCGCGCGCGCGAAGAACCCGAGCGGCAGAGCGTCGGCCAAACGAACCAGCGCCTCGATCCCGGTGAAATACCGTGCCCCTCCAGCGTCGCTGATCACGAGCGTGCGGCGCGCCTGAAGGGCGCGTTCCTCGGCCGCGTCACCGCCGCCCTGCTCGAGCGTTTGCAGCGGCACGAAGTGCAAGCGGCCGTAGCCGTCCGCGCGCCGGAGCAAGCGGCACACGGCGATGGAAAAGCCGTCCTCTCGGTCGTAGATCACGCGGCGCTCGGGCTTCTTCGACTGCGCGCGCTGCGCGAGCCATTCCCAGAACTGCCGAGGGATGGCCGAAGAAAGCATCACGACCATGACCCACGAGAAAGGGCCGAGCTGCACGAGCGAATCGATGGAGAGATGCAGCATGCAGACCAGGGCCCACGCGATCATGCGCGTGATGTGCGTGCCGTATGGCGACAGGATCAAGATCGCCACCGATGCTTCGATCACCAACGTCGACCACGTCATGATCTTGATCATGCCGAGGGGGAGCCACTCCCGGACCCAGGATCCAAAGGGAGTCAGCATGCGATCCATGTGCAAAAAGTAGTAGACCGCCGTGCCGTCGAGCCACGGCTCGCCACGTTTGTGCACGACGTTGAAGTAATAGATGATGCCCCATTGCAGGATCAGCGCGGCGACGGCCAGCGACACCACGGGTGCGGTCGCGCGTGCCACGAAGCCGCGATCATTCAGCGCGTTCGGGGTCACGTCGCGATAGCGCCCCAGGGAGGAGCGCAGGGCGTCGATGCTGAAGCGTCGACCCAGCGGCAAGAACATCGACCAGACGCTGATCAAGTTGACCACGACGTAGCCGCCGTTCTCGATCGGGATCGTCCGCGAATTGAGGCTCGTGATCAGGAGCGCGGCGAGCACCTGCGCAAGGCGCGTGTGCCAGCCGACGAGCAGCGCCAAGTTGACGACGAGGTGCAGCGCGAACAGCAGCTTGACCTCACCCGGCGTGCTGAACGCGCTGTAGAGCGAGAAAAAATGGTCGCTCATGGGACGAAACAGCGCGTAGTGATTGCTGAGCCAGCCCGCGTTCGAGTAGTGGACGACGAGGTCCGGAGAGCGGCGCCACACGTCCCAAAACAAGAGCGTGCCGAGCGCAATGCGAAACACACCCAGCGACCGCGGATCTGCGGTCGCATAAGCGCGCGCGAGAAACGCCCAGCGCGAAGGAGCGTCAGCTGCGTTCACCACGTTCCTCGTCGCGATCACAGGCCGGCGTTCTTCAGCCAGGGCGTCGCGCCCGAGTCATGAACGAACCCATGTGAGAGAATCTTCTCGGGCGTCAGCACCTCACCATCCAGCTCCCCGATGGACGGCGATCGATCCTGAATCCACCACACGTCGAACGACACGAGCTCGTCTTGGGGCCGGCCGTTGTACTTGTGCAAGTTCAGCAGGTAGCCCTGCAGATGCTGGCGGTTCCCTTCGTGACCGGGAAAGCGGATGCGGTTGTGGTAGTCGCACCAGAACTGCTCATGGCCCCAGCCCTCGCGCGTGCGTGGATCGAACTCCGGAGGCTCTCCGGTGAGCGGGTCGAGCTTGCGGCCGTCCTTGGTGCGCCCGTCCACGACCAATCGCCCGTCTTCGTACGGCGGCTCGGGAGCGAACATGCCCCAACCCTGGAAAAGACGGGGATAGTTCACGACCGCCGCCATCCATTCGGGCTGCCGCACGCGCACGAACATGCGCAGAAACCCGTTTTCCATGGCGAGCTGCGTGGCCAGGATGACCGTCAGCACCACGACCGCACTCTCACGGAGCAACGTGGAGAAATTCATCCCGTCTGGCGACGCGACGGCAGCGGGCGGCGGCTGCTCCGCGGCGGCGCTGCTCGGTGGAGTCAGACCGCACGCGCCGAGCCCGAGCCACGCTGAAATCTGCAAGCGATTGTCGGCGATGCGTCGGTAGGCGGCGTCGCCCAGGGTCGCTAGCACCGGCAAACGCAGCCAGAACGTCAGGAGCACGCCGAACGGCAGCGCTTTGCTCATTTCGTATACGCCGCGGGCTTGCGTGAAAATGCGACCTCGGTCGTCGATCACCGCGAACGTCTTGTTCAGCGTCTCGTCGTCGAGCGCTGCAGGAATCTTTTCACGCTCGTAGTTGCCGACGAACGTCAAGCGCGCGAACGGATCGAGCCGTTTCAGGATGCGCGCCGTGAGCAGGCAGACGCCGCAGTCGGCGTCATAGATGACGGTTCTCTTGCGGCTGCCCTTGCCAAAAAAGCGACCAAGCAGCTGCCAATCTCGCTCCCCGAGCAGCAGCACGAAGAACATCGTCATGATGTAAGAAAAAGGGCCGAGACGCGAGCTGAGCGCGATGGCGCCGTGCAGGCCCAAGGCGAGCAGCAAGGCAATCCGACGCGTCCAGGTCTGCGCGAACGGGACCAGCAGAATGAACGCGAGCGTATGCTCGACGAGCAACGTGGCGTAGGTCAGAGCGGTGACGAGCCAGATCGGTGCGTGCTCGCGGGCGTAGATCCCGAGGCTCGTGACGATGCGGTCCTGATGCCAAAACCAGTGCAGCGCGCTGCCGTTGCGCCAGCCCTCTCCACTCTTGTGAACGGCGTTGAAAAAATAGATGCACGACCACTGGAGGATCAGCGCCAGCACCACGATGGAAACGAACTGATTCGCCGACGGCGGCAGGACGGGACGATGATTCAAATCCTCCGGCGTCTGCTCGCGCTCGGCGCGCAAGGACGCGAGTAGCGCGTCGAGCGACATGCGCTTGCCGAGCGGCAGGAACAAGGTCCACACCGTCAGCAGGTTGACGACGACTGTCCCGCCGTTTTCCACGAACAGGTTGCGGGAGTTCAGGCTCGTGATGCACACGGCTGAAAGCACGTGCATCAGCTTCGTTTTGAAGCCGACCGTGAAACTCGCGAACACGACCAGGGTGAGCGCGAACGCGACGCTCACCTCCCCCAGCGTCGAGAATGCGTGATAGATGGAGAACACGTCGCGGCCCATGGGCCGAAACAGTGAAAAGTGGTTCGGCAGAACCCCGTCGTTCGTGTAGAAAGCCCGCGCGTAGTACCAGCGTCGGAGCACCTCCACACACAGCAGGCTTCCGAGCAATATTCGGAAGATACCTAGCCAGCGCAGGTCAACCGTCAGGTACCGGTTGCGAAAACCCATGACCGGGCGCTCCCAACGCCGCTCGTGCCCTGGGACAAGCTCGGAAGAATGCTCAGGCGGCATTTCGGCCGCACTAGTACCATGACCTCGAGTCCCGCTCAGCGGTGAACACCGACGCGCGCCGAGGAGCGGAGGCCGCGCCAAAACTGAGATCAGAGCCGCTCTGATTCACGAGACCGGGGAATGCGTGCCAGAAGCGCCGAGGCGAATGGCATCTACATAAAACCCAAGCTTATTACCGGCTTGGCGTTCGCTGAAGTTGGCGAGAAATTCGGGACCGTGGTAAACGGGCTTGTAGGGGAAAGAGTCTCTCGTGCCGGGAGACTCCGACTCCCAAAACTACCATGAACGTCTCCTGCGGAAGCTGCCCGGCCAAGTACGCGATCCCCGACGACAAGGTGCGTGGACGCAAGGTGCGCATCACGTGCAAGCGCTGCGGCGCGTCCATCGTCGTGGATGGGACCACCACAGGTCAGAACGCGGCTGCGCCGCAGGCGAGCTCGCCGGCGCGCGCGGACACGAGCGCAGCGGCCACGGCGGCTGCTTCACGCCGACGCGGCATGAAGCAAACGATGATCGGCATCGCGCCCATCAGCCCTGGTGCAGCGCCGGCGCCCGCGCCTCTGCCGGCGGCCGGAGGCGGCCACAGCGCGGGCGCGTTCGCACGCGCCAACGCCGATCCGCCGACGCCGATGGTGGGTTCCGTGCATTCGACGAAGCGGACCATCGTCGGCGGAATCGAAGCGCCACGCGTCGGCATCCCGACGCCTTTGGGGCAAGCCGCCGTGCGGCCCCCAGAGGCCTCGTCGCCGCAGAGCTCCGCGCCCGAGTGGACGGTCGCGATCACGGATGATCAGCACGAAGAGATGTCGACCGCCGAAGTCGTCGAGCTGTTCGCGGCCGGCACGATCAACGAAGAGACCTTCATCTGGAAGGAAGGCATGGAGGACTGGAAGACTCCGCTGGAGATTCCAGTCATCGCCGAGCGCATCGAAGCGCGTGGCTTGCGCGTGCGCAGTGCTGCGCGCGGCTCGCAACCCGGCGGACGCAAGTTCGGCTTCGATGGTCTGGCGGCGCGCGCGCCGATCGAGAAGCAAGGCCCCGGGACCCCGATGGGGGTTTGGCGTGAACCCGGGAGCGCGGGTTGGGGAGATATGCCGGGGTGGAGCGACCCGGACGCGGCGTCCGGTGACGTCAGCTTCGACGACGTCACCGTGGCGATGGCCGCCCCACAAGCCGAAGAGCTGCTACGCGCGGCCACTGCCGATGCGATGGGCACCTCGCAGCGCGGTACACCTGAGGAACGAGGGCCCTTCTCGGCGGAAGGTGCGCTGCTCTCGGATCCGAACGCGCAGACCAGAGCGTACAATATTGCCGCCCTGACGGCGCCTTCGTCGCCGCCGGGCGACGGCGGATTCGAGACGCCCATGGGCGTCCGGGCCGCGCTACCCGCTGAGGCCATGGCACCGCCAGACGAGCGCGAGGAACGCGCCGCGCGGCGCGACTCATCGGCCGATCGCGATCAGGATCTGTTCGCCGATCTGGAGCGCGCGGGCGCCGAACCCGAGACGCGCCCGGAACCGACGAGCGAGCCTCCTTCCCAGCCGCGGCTGTCCGGCGCGCGCAACGAGAGCTCGGTGCTGTTCTCGCTGGACGCGATGATCACCAAGGACGAGAGCGACGCTGACAAGCGGGAGCGGAGCGAGAGCGAGGAGGACATCCTCGGACTCAGTGGCCAGACGACTGACGCGGGCCGCGAAGAAGCAGAGCAACCGCTGACCGACGCTGTCCCGCCCGGCTCGAGCGGTCTTCTGGAACCGCCCACCGAAGGCCAAGCGGCCGCGCCGGGTGAGTCCCGTCCGCTGCCGAGCGAAGCGCCCGCCATCGCGTCGGCGCTTCGTTCCGAGCCGCCAGAGCCGGAGCCAAAAGGTCATGGCATCATGTGGGCGGTCGTGCTCCTGACTCTGGCGCTGCTCGGTGCCGGAGGAGCCCTGCTCCTCACACGTCCGAAGAGTATTTTCGGAGGCGGGGAACCCGTTCCGAGCGCTGCGCCGGCAGCGGATGAGGTCACGCAGGTGCCGCCCGCGCCGGCCCCGCCCCTACCCGCCCCAGCGACCGCCGCTACCGAGCCGACTGCCATTGCTCCGGCGACGGATGCGGGCAGCCAGGCCGCGACTGCCGCAGCCGCCGACGCGACCGCGGCGGCGCTCGGCGCCGAGGACGCGGGCGCGCTACCGCGCGCGGTCCCGCGCGTAACGCAGAAACCGCGACGGCCCGTGGTCGCGCCCGCAGCAGCCGCCGACGCCGCAGCCGCCGCTCCGTCCGTGAAGGACACGGAGCCGGTGCCGAGCGAAGCCCCAAGCCCGTGACACCCTGGAGGCGCGCTCGAGCGCTGCCATGGATCCCGCAATTTTGGCGTTGATCGCCAGCGCGGTCGTCATTTTGACCGTTCTGATTGCGATGGTGCGCGCCAGCTGAGACGCTGGCAGACGCGCGGTCGCCATCGTGTTCTCGGGTCTAACCAGCATCTTACAAGACGTATTCGGCGAAGTCCGTATGGCCGACGTCGTCGACGTGATCGTCGTGTCGATGTTCGCGTACGCCGTGATCAGCTGGGTACGGCGCGCGCGCTCGCGTTTCGTGCTGCTCGGTTTCGCGACGCTCGTGGGGCTCTATTTCGTGGCGCGCCTGCTCGACATGTACCTGACGCTGGTGCTGTTTCAGGCCGGCATCACCGTCGCGCTCCTGGCGCTGGTCGTGATTTTCCAGGAGGAAATCCGGCGCGCGTTCGAGCGAATCGCAACCAGCGGCCTGCTCCGCGCCGGACGATCGAGCGCGGAGAACCCGCCCAACTTGCTCGATTTGCTGGTGGAGGCCGCGTCGTCGCTCGCGCGCGCGCGCATCGGCGCATTGATCGTGCTGCGCGGGCGGGAGCCGCTCGAACGCCACACCTCGGGCGGCATTTCGCTCGACGGCGAGCTCAGTGAAGCGCTGCTCTACAGCATCTTCGATCCCAGCTCCGCGGGCCACGACGGAGCCGTGATCATCGAGCACGGCCGTGTGAGCCGCTTTGCCGTGCACTTACCGCTTTCGACGCGCGTCAAAGACGGCCTTCACTTCGGAACGCGACACACAGCGGCGCTGGGCCTGACAGAGCGTTCGGACGCGTTCGTGATCGTCGTCTCCGAAGAGCGCGGCGTGCTCAGCGCGGCCCGCGCCGGGCTGCTCGACGAAACCAGCGCGTCCGAGCTGAAGCGGCGCCTGGCAGAGTTCATGGCGGAAATCCAGCCCGTCCGCCGTGCGAGCCCCTGGCAGCGGCTGTTCGCGCGCGATCTCGGCATCAAGGCGCTCAGCGTGGCCCTCGCGGTGCTGGCGTGGCTGCTCGTGTTCGGGCAGCAGAGTGAAACCGTCGCGCGCACGTTCGACGTGCCGCTCGTGTATCGCGCCGTACCCGATGGCTGGCTGCTCGACGACCCGGACCCCACGCACGCGCGCGTCACGCTCTCCGGCAAGACGCGTTCTTTCGAGCTCATCACGCCCGGGCGCCTGCGCATGTCCATCGACGCCAGTCGCATTCAACCCGGCACACAACGCGTGAAGCTCACGCCGCATGCGCTCGAGCTTCCGAGCGGCCTCACGGTTCACGAAATCGATCCGCAGTCCGCGACGTTCACCGCCTCTCAGCTCGTGCCCAAGGAGCTGCCCGTGCGTGCCGAGCTCACTGGACAATTGCCGCGCACCCTGAGCCTTTCGAGCACGGAGATCATGCCGCCGCGGCTGCGCCTGATGGTGCGTGCGGCCGCCGTCGAGCGCGTGAAGACGTTGCGCACCGAGCCGATCGACCTTTCGACCATCACCGGCAACGCGGTGCTCACGCGCGGCGTGGTGGTCCCTGCCGGGACGCGCCTCGGTCGCGGTGAACCGACGGACGTTCAGGTTCGGGTCACGGTCGACACGCGACCGTGAGCGAGCGCGAGCTTGGTTCTAAGGGTGAATGTGCACGAGCGTGCCCTGCCCGAACGTCTCACTCGCGTAGGCCGCGTGCCAGTGCTCCGGCACGTCGGGGCTGGCCCACAGGAACGTGTAGCGCGCGTCGATGGGAGCGACATTGACGCAGCCATGCGAGCGCACGCGCCCGAAGTCGTCGTGCCAGTACGCGCCGTGCAACGCATAGCCGCCCTTGAAGTACATCACCCAGGGCACATCGCGAAGCTCGAACTCGTGATCGGCGACGTCGGAGTCCATGGTGGTGGTGACGTGCTTCTGATAGACGCGAAACGTGCCGCGCGGCGTGCTGAGCGTCTTGCCTGGCTCGCCCAGGCCGCCTTTCCCCGTCGAGACCAGGGTCGCGTACACCGGGCGATCCCCTTCCCAGAGCACCATGGTCTGACTGACGATGCCGATGTCGATCCACTTCTGGCCGCGTTTGGCCCAAACCGGCAGCTTGCTCGGCTTGGCGGCGGTCTTCACGTCCTGACTGCGCAGCCAGCGGCCGTCGCGCGCCTGCACGATGCGCACGCCGCCGATCTCGCGAACTCTCCCGGACAGCGGGATGAACTCGCGCCAGCCGAGCGGCTCGCCCTTTTCGAGGTCACCGCCCTTCACGTGCCAGGCGTTCGCCCCCGCGCGCCGCGCGAACGCCACGGGCAGACCCAGCTCGCGAATCGAGTAGCCGTGAAACGGCGACCCGGAGTCGGCCTTCAACTTATCCGCCGGGAGCAGGCGTCCGTCGGCGCTGATGGCAAACCGCCGGTTTTGCGCCTTGGCGTCCGCCACGAAGGTGCCAATCAGCGCCACTCCGGCGTGCCGTTTCACGCGATCGGCGATGACCGCATAGGCCGGGGTGCGGAACGACGAAATATTCGGGATGCGGCGTCCGCCCTCGAGCCACCACGGAACGCGGTCATCGCCGTTGCCGCCAAAGCGCACACTCTCGTCCATTGGTAACGCGTGCTCCGGAATCGTGCCGATCGCGAAGCCGTGCTCGTCTAGCGGCACATCGTTGGCGCCGACATCGAGCGCGTCCCACTTCTCGCGGAGCTTGCGCCAGTTTCGCAAGTGCCGCTCGAGCCGCATCTCGAACTTGAACTGCTCGTCGGTGGTGGGCACGCGCAGATAGTTTGGCGCGATCGCGCGCACGAACGCGTACTTGTACGGCATCGGCTTTTTGCGGTCCGGCTCGACCTGGATCGCGCGCGCCACGGGGTGGTCGAGCTTTACGGTCGCATCAGTCCCGGCGCACACGAAGCCCACCGGCCGCACGGCGTACCAGCCGCCGGGACAGCTGCGCTGGGATACCGGCTCCGGTGAGCGAGCGATCCGGGCCCCGACGCGCAGGTAGCCGACCGCTTCGGCCCGCGCGTCCGGTTTGGCGTAAATCGGCGTGACCAGCGCGAGAGGCGCGAGCTTGGGGCCATCCGGCGCTGGCACCGGCACGTGCGACCAATCGTCCTTTTCCCCGATTTCGGCGGCTACTTCCGCCTTCAGCTTGGCGGCGGCCGGCGCCTTTCCGAAGAATGTGGAGCCCTGGTCGCACCCGGTAAGCGCCGGCGAACTGGCCAGCGCGGCTAGCGCAACAACCCGGTGGAGAGACCTGCCCATATCCCGCAAATGCCAAATCGGCGGGAACTGGCCCAGAAACTGGCAACCGGGGCGGTCAGGGCCAGCTCTCGCCGAGGCGCTCGTCGCACTCCGCCTGGCGGGCCTCCGGGACCAGGTAGGCGGCCACCCAGCGGCCGTCTGCGAGCTGAACGCGCCCGCGTTCGTACAGCCACGGACAGCCCTCGAACTCGTCCAAGTGGCGAAAGGACGCACCCGGCACCGCGTACAGCTCGCCGGTCACCCGGGCGGCCCCGCCCACGGCCAGCACCGGGTACGGGCCGGCGCGA
The DNA here is from genome assembly GCA_036520475.1 of Polyangiaceae bacterium. GTDB lineage: Bacteria > Myxococcota_A > Polyangia > Polyangiales > Polyangiaceae > DATDJP01. The sequence goes on from DATDJP010000083.1 coordinate 25,567, forward strand.
TAGAGCGCGTAGCCGGGAGCCGTGCACGCCGCGCCGAGGAAACGCGCCTCAGCGAGCTGTGCGTGGTTCGCGTGGCCGCGCTTGAGGGTGCCATACACGAACAAGAGCTCGCTGTGGTCAGGCACGGTCGCGCGCATCGATGCCCTTCTACTACATTGCTTTGGCACGCAGAAAGCCGGAGGCCGATTTGACGCTCGAGCACGCACCAGTGAAAAGCCGGGGGCACATGGCGGCCCATCAGCGCACGTGTTGGACGATCGCGAGCGCGTTCGGCGTTGCCGCGCTGCTGGGCTGCAGCAGTCCGTCGAGCCTCCCCTCGGAGCGCGCGCCGAACACGGCCCCGCGTGTGGCGCCGGCCCCAGTCCTCGTAGAGAAGAGCGCGAGTAGCAGCGCCGCAGGCGGCGAAACCGTGCCGCAGACGCGCCGAGAAGAACGGGTGGAGATGATCCACGGCAAGCGCGTGGCCGATCCCTACCGCTGGCTGGAGGATGGAGACAGCCCCGAGGTGAAGGCCTGGACGCTGGCTCAGAACCGCCTGACCGAGGGCACTCTCCACGCGATCTCGGGCCGGACCAAGCTCAAGACGCGACTCGAGCAACTGCTCGAGATCGGGCAAATCTCGCTGCCGACGGTGCGTCGCACCCGGACGCGCGCGTCGCGCTATTTCTACACGCGCCGTACGGGCAAACAGAATCAGCCGGTCCTGTTCTCGCGTGATGGTCTGACGGGCGCCGATCGCGTCGTGTTCGATCCGAACGCCGTCAACGCCAGCGGCACGACCGCGCTCGATTGGTACGCGCCCGCGCGGGACGGAGCGCTCGTCGCGTACGGCATCAGCCAGGGAGGCAGCGAAGAGAGCACCTTGTACGTACGCGACGTGCAGAGCGGCCAGGACCTCGGCGACGTCATTCCTCGCACGCGCGCGGCTTCCGTCTGTTGGATGCCCGACGGACGGCGCTTCTTCTACTCGCGCTATCCCGCGCCTGGCAGCGTGCCCAAGGGTGAAGAGAAGTACCACCGCAGAATCTTCGAACACGTGCTCGGCCAGAAACCGGAACGCGACCGGCTGGTGTTCGGCGCCGGGCCCGACATGACCGATTACCCGCACTGCGCGATCTCTCCGAATGGCCGCTGGCTCGTGATTCGCGTGCATCAAGGCTGGAACAAGAGCGAGCTGTTCATCGCCGATACACGCGCGCCGAAGCTGACGTTCACGGAAGTCACCGCGAGCAAACCGCACCTGTACGACGCGCTGGTCCGCGACGACGCTCTGTACGTTCTCACCAACGAGGGAGCGCCCCGTTATGCGCTCTACACCGTCGATCCACGTCGGCCCGAACGCAGCGCGTGGCGTCTCACGATTCCGGAGCATCCCGCGCGGGTGCTCGATGGGGTCGAGGTCATCGGCGGCACGATCCTGACGACGTACCTCGACCAGGCCGTGTCACGCCTCGAGCGCTTCGACATGCAAGGCAAGTCCCTGGGCGCGATCGATCTCCCCACGCTGGGCACGAGCGATGGATTTTCCGGCCTGGAAGACGGCAGCGAGGCCTTCTACAATTTCGAGTCATTTGCCGTGCCCACGCGCATTCAGCGCCTCGACCTGAAGACGGGCGGCGTGAGCACCTGGGAAAAGATCGAGGCCGGAATCGAGCCTGCAGCTTACGAAGTGAGCGCCAGCCGTGCGCGCTCCAAGGACGGGACCTGGATCCCGTACCTGATGGTGCACGCGCGGGGAGCGAACTTGAAGTCCGGCAAAAATCCCACGCTCTTGTACGGGTACGGCGGCTTCAACGTGAACCTGCAGCCGCGCTTCTCGCGGCCCAACTACGCTTGGCTCGAGCAGGGCGGCGTGTACGTGCAAGCCAATCTGCGGGGCGGCGGAGAGTTCGGCGAGGAATGGCATCGCGCGGGCCAGCTGGACAAGAAGCAGAATGTCTTCGACGACTTCATAGCCGTCTCCGAACAGCTGATTCGTCGCAAAGTCACCGCGCCGGAGCGCCTCGCGATCTTCGGTCGCTCGAACGGGGGCCTCCTGGTCGCCGCCGCCGTCACGCAGCGACCGGAGTTGTTTGCAGCGGCGGTGAGCAGCGTCCCGCTCACCGACATGGTCCGCTACGAACGCTTCCTGATCGCCAAGCTCTGGGCGTCCGAATACGGAACCGCAAAGAAGGCCAACGAGTTCGCGACGCTCTTCCGCTACTCGCCGTACCACCGGGTCCGCGACAAAACCCGTTACCCCGCCGTGTTGTTCACGACAGCGGCGAGCGACACGCGCGTGGACCCGCTGCACGCTCGCAAGATGACGGCCGCCCTGCAGCACGCGACGACCGCGTCGCGGCCCATTCTGCTGAGGACGGAAACCGAGGCGGGACACGGGGCCGGCAAGCCCATCAGCAAGATCGCCGATGAGTTCGCCGACATCTTCGCTTTCACCTTGTGGCAGTTGGGCGCCTTGGCGGGGCCGGCGGAGTCCGAGTAAGCTCGAGGCTGAAGGGCCTAAACGCCATGAGAAATTCACTGCTCCTCGTTGTGTTCATGGGAATGATCGCCGGCGCCTGCACCATCGTGACCGAGGACAAGCCGGTCAACAGTGCTCCCCCCACCAGCACGGCGCCCGCCACGCCCACGGCAACCACGACTCCTACGGCCAAGCCAAGGCTGCGAAAGGCGCCACCCCCGCCCGCGTTTGACGGTGGCTTTTAGGCCGGAAAGCGCATCCGTATGCGCTCGGAGTGGGCGCCGGAAAACTTTGTTGAACAATTGGGTTGATTGTCCAACAAAGGCTGTTTAGAAACTCGGGCGTGGTCGCAGTCGCCATGTCGACGAAACCGACGCGTGCCGATCAGGTTGCCGAGGAGCTGAAGCGCCTGATTCTGTCGGGTGCGTACGCTCCGGGTCAAAAGCTACCCCCTGAGCTCACTCTCGCCTCCGAGCTCAACGTCAACCGCTTCACCGTCCGCGAGGCGATGAATCAGCTCGAGCAGCTGCGGCTGATCGCGCGCAAGGCCGGCGCGGGCACGATCGTGCTCGACTACGAGAAGAACGCCGGGCTCGACGTGGTCGAGTACCTGGTGCTGCGGCGCGACGGCTCCGTGAACATCGAGGTGCTCTCGAATCTGCTCGAGCTCGCCCGCATCGTCAGCGCTGAAATCGCGTCCCTGGCCGCCGAGCGCCGCACGGACGAGGACATCGCGACCCTGGAGCTCGTGGTCCGCAAGCTGCAGACCGAAAAGAACGTCTCGCAGCTGCTCTGGCTAGATTTCGACTTCAACTGGGCGCTCGCCGGCGCCGCGCGCAACATCGCGCCACGCCTGGTCCTGAATAGCGCACGCAGCCTGCTGAACAAGTACAGCCACTTACTCGGCACCCTCTGGGTGTCGCCAGGCTCCATCAGCGAGGGGTACGAGTATGTCGTTGACGCGGTGCGCGCGCGCGACGCGGAGCGGGCGCGCGCTCTCGTGCGCTGGATCTGGATGGGACGCCAGCAGCGCTTCTTCGAGGCAGTAGAACGGAGCAGCCGCCCGCTCGACGTCCCGGCGCACCGATAGCTCTCGGCTTCCGACTCGTCGGAGGCAACAAGGGGTCCTCCCGGGGATCCTGGTCAACTCAGTAAAAGCACAGGAGATAAAGAACATGGCTACCGCGAAAGAGAAGATGGACCAGGCCGCAGGCAAGATTGCTGAGAACAAGGATCAGGCGAAGTCGATCGGCGCAACGTACAAGTTCGTGCTGGCGGGCGACGGCGGTGGCACCTGGGTGATGAACCTCAAGGACAACCCCGGCATCACCGAGGGTGAAGGCGACGCGCAGTGCACCATCAAGATGGAAGCCAAGGACTACGTCGACATGATCGAGGGTCGTGCCAACGGCCAGCAGCTGTTCTTCGCGGGCAAGCTGAAGATCGAGGGCGACATGGGCTTGGCCATGAAGCTCCAGAAGCTGACCGAAGTCATCAAGTAGTTCTCCGTCGAAAGAACGTACGCCAAAGGCCAGTTGCACGCGCCCCGCGCGACCCGCAAGTGGCCTTTGGTGTATGGTGTTCGTCATGGCGCTTTCGGTCTTTTTCGCTCGCGCCGTCCCGCTTGAGGCAGCACGGGCGTAATGGCGAGCGGCGAGCACAACCTCCACATCACATGGCCGCTCCGCGAGGACGACCCGGCCGACCCGTTTCCGGCTGATCCGTATCAGGCCGTCACTGCCTGCGCGCCGCCTTCGCAGGATCTGCATGCGCTCGAGAAGGACGAAGACTTCACCGAGCCGTCCGACCGGCCAACCGAAAGTCCGCGTCGTTCTGCAGCCGGTACGCTGCCCCCCGGCGCACCCGAATGGATGCAGGCCGCGCGCGCGCTGTCGCAGAAGCTCGAACAAGCGATCCAGCGAGGCACGGTAGACCCCGAAGAGTACTCGGCGATCGCGCGCGCGTGGGCGGCGTGGTCGCTCGGCGGCATCAGCCCGGCGTACGTCCTGCGCGTGGCCCATCTGGTAACGCGCGCTCACACGGCAATCCGCGAAGTACGGGCAGAAGGCGCGCAGCTCGACGCGGCCTATCGCCACTGCGCCGGCGTCCTCCACGGCGGCCTCCCGAGCGTGATTCGAAATCGCATGCCGTACGAGCGGATGGCCCTGGTGGTCCGGCACCTCCGCCACGAGGTCGACCAGTGGTCGGCCGTCGTCGAGGTCACCTCCGAGCTGCTCGGCTGGAAAGACTACGCACGGCAGCACGCCGCCGCGGTCATCCGCACGGTGATCGAGCAGAGGTCGGGGCGGTGAGCGAGACCGGCACTGCCGAATCTTCGATGCGCGTCCACTACTTCGGCCCAGCCGGCACGTTCACGCACATGGCCGCGCGTGCCGCGTTCGGCCCGACGGCTGCCTACGCGGAGGCAGGCACGATCGCCGGGGTGTTCGATGCCGTAGCCCGCGGACACAGCGAGTTCGGCGTGGTCCCCATCGAGAATTCCACGGAGGGCGGCGTCACGTTCACGCTCGACAGCTTGCTCGAGAACAAGCTGAAGATACGCCGCGAGCTAATCCTCGACGTTGCCCAGTGCCTGGTGGGCGTGACCGGCGATCTCGCGGAAATCCGCTACGTCTACTCCCACCCTCAGGCTTTGGCGCAGTGCCGTCTCTGGCTCGCCAAGAATCTGCCTCAGGCGGAGCTGGTCATTTCTCCCTCGACCAGCGCCGCGGCGCGCGAGGTAGCAAGCAATCCCCGCGCCGCCGCAGTCGCGAGCCAGCTGGCCGCGGAGCTCAGCGGCCTCACGGTGATTCGACAGGGCATCCAGGATCGCGAAGAAAACGCGACTCGCTTCATCGTGATCGCCGAGCACGACGCCGCACCGACGGGCTCCGACAAGACGAGCCTGTTCTTTTCGACTCCCCATGAGCGCGGAGCATTACGAAAGGTGCTCGAAATCTTCGACCAAGAGGGCATCAACCTGACGCGCATCGAATCGCGCCCCGCACCCAAAAAGCGCTGGGAATACGTGTTCTTCGTCGATCTCGAGGGGCACCGGAGCGACCCGCCCGTCGCCCGCGCGCTGCAGCGCCTGCAAACGCAATGCGGCATGCTGCAGGTCCTCGGGAGCTACCCGAAGGCCAGCTGACGCACGGTCAAAGACGGCGTCCCGAGCCTTCGACTTGCCTCGCGCAGCACCTTTACCGGACAATCAACGATCGTTATGGTTCGATCTCCGTTCGAGAGGCTGCGTGGTGGACGACAAGGCCCATAAACAAGCGCTGCGACCGGAGAGCGGCTTTCGCAAGCGCACGCACTCCGAGTACGCGCTCAACTACCGTGCTGGCAAAGCGCCGCTCCTGAAGACGGAGACCACGATTGGGCGAAGCGCGAGCTGCGACGTCGTCTTGAACAGTGCGCTCGTCTCGCGTCGCCATGCGCGCATTTTGATGTCCGACGCCGGGCTCTTCATCGAAGACCTCGGCAGCCGCAACGGCATCATCGTGAACGGCACGCTCGTGCGTGGCAGCGCGCGTCTATCGGTCGGCGACCGCTTGCGCATCGGTCCGGAAATTCTGCTCGTCGAGCAGTCCGAAGAAGGCAAGCGCGAACCCGCGCCGGAACTCAAGCGTGCGCTCGACGATAAAAAAATGACGCTCTCGGCCGAAGCGGCGTCTGCGCCGGGTTTGCACGCACGCCTGTCCGCGCCCGCACCGAGCAATTCGATCCCCGCCGTCGACGATCCAGAACCGGAGGAGGACGCTACAAGCCGCGCGGACATCCTGGAGCTCCTGAGCAACACGGTCGACAAGTCGTTCGCCTACGGCAAGGGCCAGGAGGCGGAGCGTCTGCTCTCGGGTCACCTGACGGCGCGCTTGCAGCAGGCCCGGCGCGGCTCGATCCTGCCGCCTGAAATGGTGACGCGCGCGGCGCGGTACGCGGTGCGTTTGGCTGCCGCCACCGAAAAGGCCAGCTGGCTGGATTACGTGGTGGCCCTGTACACGCCCCTGGCGCAGCCTTTGCCCCTCGCCGTCGTGGACGAGATGTACGCGCTCGTGCGCAAGGTCCGCGGCATCGATCGCGCGCTGCTCCGCGAGTACGTGTCCGTGCTGCGCACGAACGCCGAGCGCTACACGCCTGAAGAGCGCTTTGCGCTCCAGCGCGTCGAAGGCCTGGAACGTCTCGCCGCGCTGTGAGCGCGCGGCCCGGGTGACAGACCGAGCAGCCTGCTGATACAAAACCCGATCATGAAGACACGTGCTGCGGTCGCGGTCGAGGCGGGCAAACCACTCAGCATCGAAACGCTCGAGCTCGCAGGTCCGCGCGCCGGGGAGGTGCTGGTCGAGATCAAAGCGACCGGCGTCTGCCACACGGACGCTTACACGCTCTCTGGACAAGACTCCGAAGGCATCTTCCCGAGCGTGCTCGGCCACGAAGGCGCCGGCATCGTCGTGGACGTGGGGCCGGGTGTTTCGTCGGTGCGCAAAGGCGACCACGTGATCCCGCTCTACACGCCCGAGTGCCGGCAGTGCGAGTTTTGCCTGAATCCCAAGACGAACTTGTGTCAGGCGATCCGCGCCACACAGGGCAAAGGGCTGATGCCCGACGGCTCGAGCCGTTTTTCGCGCGGCAAGGACACGATTTACCACTACATGGGCACGTCCACGTTCTCGAACTACACCGTGCTACCGGAGATCGCCGTCGCGAAGATTCGCGAGGACGCTCCCTTCGACAAGGTCTGTTACATCGGTTGCGGCGTGACGACGGGCATCGGTGCCGTGGTGAACACGGCCAAGGTCGAGCCGGGAGCGAATGTCGTCGTGTTCGGGCTCGGTGGCATCGGCTTGAACGTGATTCAAGGCGCGCGCATGGTGGGCGCCAACAAGATCGTCGGCGTGGACGTCAACCCGGCACGGCGAGCGATCGCCGAGCGCTTCGGGATGACCCACTTCGTCAACCCGCGCGAGGTCGGCGGGGATCTCACGTCTTACCTCGTCGAGCTCACGGGCGGCGGGGCGGACTACAGCTTCGAGTGCGTCGGCGACGTGAAGCTCATGCGCCAGGCCCTCGAGTGCTGTCACAAAGGGTGGGGCGTGTCGGTCATCATCGGCGTGGCGCCGGCGGGCACGGAAATCTCGACGCGCCCGTTTCAGCTCGTGACCGGTAGAGTCTGGAAAGGCTCGGCGTTCGGCGGCGCGCGCGGCCGTACGGACGTCCCCAAAATCGTCGAGATGTACATGGACAAGAAGATCAACATCGACGATCTCATCACCCATCAACTACCGCTCGAGCGCATCAACGACGCTTTCGACTTGATGCACCAGGGTGAGTCGATTCGCACCGTGGTCACCTTCTGACGGGGCGCGACGACGCGTCTACTAGCTGCGCCCTAGATGCAGATCTCCCCGTAAACATTCCCGTCTGAGGATCGGAAGGTCGAGGCCGAGAGCGAACGGATGTCGCTCAGCGAGGCGGTCATCATACTGCCTCAATTACCTGGAGCGTGAAGTTCCGCTAAGCCGCCGAGCGGCCAAGCCGACACCGCGCTCGGCGCATGGCCGGCGACCGGCGCGTATCGCAAAACTGAGTGTCAGCGCGGGCAGCGTCGAGCTTCAAAAGCCCCGATATTGTGACGATGATCTACCCGACGAGCTGCCCGTCAATGTCGTGTACTTGCAGGAAGTGGATGCTCCCAAGGACGAGGGCCCGCTTGCATGGGTGCTCGTCACCACTGAACCAATCGAGACGCCGGAACAGGTCGCAGCAGTCGTTGACCACTCCGTGCCAGATGGGTCATCGAGGAGTTTTTCCAAGCTTTGAAGACGGGCTGCGCTATCGAGAAACGCCAGCTCGAAAGCTTCGGTTCACTCACCAACGCGCTGGCGCGTCTTCCTACCAATCGCGTGGCCGATGCTGCTGCTCAGGACCGTCTCGCGCTTGCACCCGAACGGTGCGGGGCCGCGCCGAGCACCGTGGGGGCGTGAAGCCCGCCGGAGCGAGGTCGCCTACAGCGAAGGTGGCGGCGATTTCGTACGTTGTGTGAGTTTCGACGCTTCTCGCCTTGGCTTCAGCACGGCGAAGTTGCGGCAAGGTCGTACTCGTAATCCGTAGACGCGGACATCGGGCGCGGCTCGCCAGCGACGACAATGGCCGAGAACACGGCGCCATCAGGCGCCACCCCGAGTTGTGGGGTGGCGCTGGTAGCCACCCCGCGTCGTCTACTACGGCGAGATATTTGGCGGCACCAACAGGGCCAACGCGGCTCGCAGCAGGGATTCGGGTTTGGCCTCGACCGCGCGCGCTCGGAGCTTGCCAACGGCTTGCGCGACTTCGTGCTTTCGAAATCCCATCTTGCACAGCGCCGAGGAGACCTTGGTCTCGATAGGCTCGCGTGAATCGGACTGCACCGCGTCCGTGGGTCGAAACTCGGCCTGCTTTGCCGGCACGTCACGCGGTTTGCGCTCACGGCGCTTCTTCTCGATGTGCGCCTCACCGAAGACCTGGCGTGCAGTATGAGCGTTATGGCTTCGACAGAGCAGGGAAAGATTATCCACGGTCGCCGGACCACCGCAGGCATGAGGCTGCACATGCTCGAGGGTCAGAAAGCGC
>DATDJP010000084.1:0-16993 GCA_036520475.1 Polyangiaceae bacterium
TGCCTGGAAGCGTGCCTGGATTGCCCCTCCGCTCTTCCGCCTTTCCTCCTGCCTTTCTCCAAGCGTCTAGGCTATGAGGGAGCGAGGCTCCGCGTCTGCGAGCGCTAGAGCGGGGACCCGAGTTCGATCCTGATGAACCAGGGCAGTGAAATATCAGATACGACGCCGGCGGTACTGAGGCCGGGACTGCTGCTCGCATCGCGTTACCGGATCGAAGGGCCCAGCCCGGAGCGTGGGCCGGCCGTGTTCATCGGAGTGGACGAACAGGCGCAGAAGCCGCTGCTCGCGTTCGAGGTCGAAGGCGCCGCTGCCCGCATGCTGTCGCCCGCGTCACGCGTCTCCCACGCCCACCTGACGCGTCTGTTCGAGGTCGTGAAGCTCTCGGACGAAAGCGAGCGGTCTGCCATCGTCGCCGAACGCGTCGAAGGGCAGTCACTCGGCGAGCTGCTGCAAGAGATCGGCAAGAAGGCCCATGTGGACGCCGTGCGCTCCGCGCTGCGCGTCGCCGACGCGCTCTCCGCGCTGCACGCTGCCGGGGGCGCGCACGGCGGCATCAACGAGCGTACGGTGATCGTTCAACCCAGGGATCACGCCGCGCCCATGCTCGTGTTCGGCCCCCGCAATCTGTTGAGCTCGCCCTATCGCCGGCCATCGGACAGCGAAGCACCTTCAGAAGCGGACGACAGCTGGGCGACCGCCGCGCTCCTGTATCACATGCTCACGGGCCATCCACCGCCGCGCGAGGGCATCGAGACGACGGAAGATCTGGACCTAACAGAGCTAGAAGATCCGGCGTTATGCGAAGCACTGGCGCACGGCCTGTCCCGGGACGACGAGCGCCGCAGCATCGATCTACGGCAGCTCAAGCGAGAGCTCGCACGCTGGTTCGTGGACCACGCGCGAGAAGAAGCGGTGCCGGTACCCACGCGCACGAGCCAGCCGCCCCCGTTGCCTCCGGGGTCGGCGTCGACTCCTCCGCCCCCGCCATCGGCGCACGCGGCTCATTCGGCGCTGGCGGCCGTGCCGGCCCTCACGTCTTCCGCGCCGCGGCCCGCGCGCAAACCGTCACGACGCCTGTCGATGCTCGCCGGCGCCGGTATCGTCCTCGGCTTTGGCGCGGCGTGGGCGCTCTCGGCGTACCGAAACCGGCCGCGTGTCGAAATCGTGGAAGTGAATGCAAAGGCAGCCGCGCAAATGGCGGGCAGCAAGGAGATCGACCTCTCCGAGGTGCCCGTCACCGGCGAAACGCAGGTGGCCACTGGCGACAAGCTCGCCACTTGCGTCGCCGGTTACTTACCCAAGGGCGCGTTCGACAAACCGCCGAGCATGGCCCCGCTTTGCGAAGAGACGGACCCGCGTTCAGGCGGGAGCAAACTTCGCACAGCCGTCGTGGCGGGTTCGCGCCCAGGCGCTCCGCCCACGGAAGCCATGAAGCTCGCGAGTCGCCTCGGCTGGTACGAAATGGCGACGTTCGCGGTCATTCGTGCGGGCTGTTGCCCCGACGCCAAGCCGATCGCCTTGCCGGCGCCGAGCAAAGGCTGCTCGGCCATGGACGCAGCGCTGCGCGAGCTCGGGAAGGCCGCCGTCAATGGACAGAGCTTCGAGCAGCCCCTCAAGGCCTACTCGGAGGCCGTCGCGTGCGAGGTGCGCAACGGCCGCGCGCCGCTGTACCGACGTACCGGTGCACCTCAAGGCGGCGAAGAGGCTGCTTTTTCCGAGTTCGTGAAGAGCGTGCAGACTCCCTGAATCCACGCTGAATTGCGTTGTCGGTCTTCTCTTACTCTCTGCAGCTCGCGCTCGGGATACTCTTGCCTTGGTCCGTCGTGCGCGGCGACCTGCGCCGCCTGACCCCGGAGCAGCTGCGCCGGACCTGGAACCCCGCGACGTTCTGGTGTGCCATCGTGGTGTTCGGGCCGCTTTGCATTCCCGTGCACTTCGTCAAGGCGCGCCGCACCGTCCTGGGATTCCTCCTGGGTGTTGCGTGCATGGGCGACGTGCTGCTGCTGCTCACCGCTGCAGATCTCGCCGCGCAGCTCGCTACTCGCCCCGCTTGACGCCATCCGGGGAATTAAATCGCGCGGCGCTGGTTTTGGCGCGGGTGGACCCGGGATATCGCGGCCACCCCGTAAGGCCCTTTCGACCCAGGCGTTGGTCGGGCTATAGGGTCGGTGGCTGTCGCAGCCAAAAAGGAGCCAACTGGGATGCAGGATGTACGCGCACTGAACGAGCTCGTTGCCAAAGAAAGCGCGTTCATCGACGACCTGACGGCCGAGATCGGCAAGGTGATCGTCGGCCAGAGCTACATGATCGAGCGCATTCTGGTGGGCCTTCTGGCTGGCGGACACGTGCTCCTCGAAGGCGTCCCTGGGCTCGCCAAGACGCTCACCGTTCGCACGGTGTGCGACGCCATCCACGCGAAGTTCTCTCGCATTCAGTTCACACCCGACTTGCTCCCGGCGGATCTCGTGGGGACCGTCATTTACAATCAGAAAAACGGCGAGTTCACCTCCAAGCTCGGTCCGATATTCGCGAACCTGGTGCTGGCGGACGAGATCAACCGCGCGCCGGCCAAGGTGCAGAGCGCGCTCCTCGAGGCGATGCAGGAGCACCAGGTCACCATCGGCGACAAGAGCTACCCGCTCCCGGATCCGTTCGTAGTCATGGCGACGCAGAACCCAATCGAGCAGGAAGGCACGTATCCGTTGCCCGAAGCCCAGGTCGACCGCTTCATGCTCATGATCAAGGTGGGCTATCCGACTCGCGAGGAAGAGCGCGCTGTCATGGACCGCATGACGGGAGTCGTGCCGGCGCAGGCTCAGCCCCGCACCACGCCGGGCCAGCTGCTCGACGCGCGCAAGGTCGTGCGCGACGTGTACGTCGACGAGCGCGTCAAGAATTACATCGTGGACGTGGTGTTCGCCACGCGCGAGCCTCAGAAGAAGGGCATGAAGGACCTGGCGCCCCTGATCGAGTACGGCGCCAGTCCCCGCGCAAGCATCGCGCTGAATCTGGCTGCCCGTGCGCACGCCTTCTTGCGTCACCGCGGCTACGTGACTCCGGAGGACGTGAAGGCCATCGGGCCGGACGTGCTCCGCCACCGCATCGTCCTGTCTTACGAGGCGGAAGCGGAAGAGGTCACGGCCGAAGACATCGTGCGCCGAGTCTTCGAAGTCGTCGAAGTGCCGTAGTGCCTACAGCAGCTGATAGACGAGGCTGATCGCCGTGACCGTGTCGAGGTCTGCGACAGTGGGCAGCGGATTGTGGTCGTATTTGAGGGTGAAGGTCGTGGACAGCGAAAAATTCCCGGCGATCTGCGAGGTGAGCGCGGCGTCCCAGTTCAGGCGCCAGTTCTCCGTCTTGTCCAAACCCTGCAGGTACTCGAGCCCGGTCTTGAACGTCACCGCCTCGTTCAGCTTGTTGTCGTAGCCGACGAAGGCACGACCGCTGTGGCGCGTTTCGGTTTTTTCCTGCGGGTCTCCCGCGGCGGCCGCCACGTCGAGCGCGTCATCGCTGCGCACGTCGTACTGCAGGTCGTAGCCGAGCTCCCCCCAGAGCTGGTGAGTCTTTTCGTCGATCACGTAGTACGCGAAGCCGGGGTCGAAATTCAGACGCAGATCCAGGCCCTGAAAGGGATCGTGCCGCGCCGACACTGCGAAGAAGGCGGCGAGGTGCTCGGTCAAAAACCGATCGTAGCGCACGCGGCCCTGTTCGTTCTGCACGGTGGTCTCCATGTCCGAATCGCGGTCCGCTGCCGCGCGCCCGTAGTTGGCGGCGGCCATCGCGCTGAGCTGGTTGTCCCCGCGGCGGATGCGAAAGTCGCCCGACGCCGTGAGCGCGAGCGAGCGCGAGTTCCCCGTCGCGGCCAGCCCGCCCGCAGAGAGCTTGAGCTCCAACGTGTCCTTGGCGTCTTCCGCGTCTTTCGCTGCGGCGGCAAAGGTCTCCTCGGCGACGTTGGTGGTGCCGGCTGTCGCCGCGTCTTGCTTCATGAGCCCCGGCGCCGGATCGCCGTCTTCTTGGGCCCGTGCGGCCGGTGCAAACAAGAGCACCCCAAGCAGGCTCGAGAGCGAGCCAACCACAGCCGAGTGAGCGCGAATATTCATGGGGCGGGAGAGGAAGACAGCCGGGGGACCATTGCAAGTATTTTCAGACCATCGGCCCCATCCCGCCCCGCCCGGCCCGGGTCCCGTACCAGGGAATAGTCCCGGACAGCCGATTGTAGTCTGCCTGGCCTCGTTCTATTCAGCGGTCGGCCACGGATTTTCCCGACTCGAGGTTCGATCGTGATCCCCAGAGAGCTTCTGAAAGCGCTGCGTAAAATCGAGATCACGACGAACCGCCTGGCAACCGAGCAGCTCGCCGGGACTTACACGTCCGTCTTCAAGGGGCAGGGGCTCGCCTTCCGTGAAGTGCGCCAGTATCAGCCGGGCGACGACATCCGCAGTATCGACTGGAACGTGAGCGCGCGCATGAACGACACCTACGTGAAGGTGTTCGTCGAGGAGCGCGAAATGACGGTCATGCTCGTGGTCGATCTGTCCGCGAGCGAGCGCTTCGGCACGCGGGGCGGCAGCAAGGCCAAGCTCGCGGCGGAGGTCAGCGCACTGTGCGCGTTCAGCGCCATCAAGCACAACGATCGCGTGGGCTTGATCCTCGCGACGGACCAGGTCGAGAAGATCGTGCCGCCCAAGAAGGGTCAGAAGCACGTGATGCGGGTAGTCCGCGAAATCCTCGGAGCGAAACCCGAGCGCACGGGCACGGATCTGAACGTCGCGCTCGAAACTTTGTACCACGTGGCGCGCCGGCGCAGCGTCGCCTTCGTGCTCAGCGACTTCTTCACGACCGGCTACGAGCGGACCTTGTCACTCGCCGCGGCACGGCACGACGTGATCCCCGTCATGCTGGTGGATCCGCGTGACGAACAGCTCGCCGACGTGGGACTTGCCACCTTCGAGGACCTCGAGACCGGCAACAGCGTGGTCGTGGATACGGCCAGCCCGCGCGTGCGCGCTCACTACGCGCGTCAAATGAAGCAGCTACGCGACGAACAGATCCGCACGTTTCGCAAGCTGGGCCTCGACCACTGCGTGATCCGCACGGACCGGCCATACGTCGTCCCACTGCGCGATCTGTTCGCCCGTCGGGCGCGGAGGTTGCGGCGATGAAGGGGACCCGCGCCCTCACGTGCGCAGCGGCGCTGTGGTCGAGCTCGGCAGCCGCCGCACAGGCAGATCCGCCGGACGCCGGCGCGGCGACGTCGGGCGATGCCGGCCCCGGTGTGACCTCCGAGACTGCCCCTGGCGGCGTGTGCGTGGAGCGGCTCGCCGGCGCCTCACGCCCCGCGCTGCACGAGTCCGCGCCGGATCGAGGACAGAGCGGTCACGTGGTCGTGCTGGACGTAACGCTCGAGCACGGCAAGGGCGAGAGCGTGCTCCCTGGTGGCTTCCAGTTCGGACTCTCCGAGGAGAGCAGCCGTGCGCTCGAACGCAGCGGTTTCTTCCTCCCGCATCCCGGTGGCGGCGCCGGTCCGCTGATCCAGAGCACCCCTCTGGGTGAACGTATCAAGACGCGCATCACCATCCCCTTCGTCGCTCTGCCCGAGAAGCCGGGACGGCAAGTGCTGCAGCTGCCGTCCGTGCCCATCACCCTGGCGCGCGCCAGCGGCGACGTCGTCACCCTGTGCACGCGCCCGCACGCCGTGACCGTCGAAGATCCGATCGCGAACACGCCTCACGCGGAACCCCGGGCCAACCCGCCGCCGCGACGCCAGCGGGAGCTCTGGACTGCCGCGAAGAACGTAGCCCTCGCGGCGTTGCTCGCGCTCGCGGTCGGTGCGCTGGTGGCCTGGCTCGTCATGAAGTGGCGCCGCCGGCCGCGGCCCGTCCCCGCCCCGCCTCCGCCGCGGCCGCCCTGGGAGGTCGCGCTCGAGGAGCTGTTCGACATCCGTAACGCCGGGTACATCCGAGAGCAGCGCTTCGCGGAGTACTTCGACCGCGTGTCCGATACGGTGCGCACCTATCTGGGCGCCCGCTATGGGTTCGACGGGCTCGAGTGCACCACGCGCGAGACCCTCGGCATGCTCCGGCGCGTCGAGCCGCCGATCCACGTGCTCTCCGACATCGAAGGGTTCCTGCGCCAAGCCGATCTGGTCAAGTTCGCACGACTGACCCCAACCGAAGCCGAGTGCGAGATCGCGCTCGAGCGCGGCGAACACGTGGTGCGAATGACCTTGCCGGAGCTACCACGACCGATCCCGACAGCGCCCCCGAGCCCGCCGCCGTCAGGGCCCAGCGCCGAACCAAGCAATCTCGCTCCTCCGGGAGGGCCCACGGCATGAGACGCACGGCTCTGCGCGCAGGCGTGCTGATCGCGCTCACGCTCGGCGTGTTGGTGCTGGGGCTCGCCTATCCCGCCCTGGCCCGAGGCGCCGAGCTCTGGTACGCGAGCTGGGAGCACGTCTGGTTCTTGCTCGCGCTCCTGTGCGTGCCGCTGATGTTCTGGCGCGGCACGTTCGGAGAGGACCGGAGAACGCCGCGGTTGCTTCTGGGCAGCCTGGTTCCGCTGGAGCGCGGCCCCTCGGGCGTGCGCGTCTGGCTGCGCGACTTGCCGGGCATCGTGCGCGCGGTGGCGTTCGGGCTGCTCGTGCTCGCGATCGCGCGGCCGGTGAACACCCTGAATCCGCAGAGCATCGACGAAGAAGGCATCGACCTCGTCGTCGTCCTCGATCTGTCCGGCTCGATGCAGGCCGTGATGGACAACATGCCCGAGAGCCTGAAGCGCTTCGCGCCGCAAAATCCACGCTCACGACCGACGCGGCTGGACGCAGCCAAAGCCGTGATCCGCGACTTCATCTCACGCCGCAAAACGGATCGCATCGGCGCCGTCGTGTTCGGGAAGGACGCCTACGTCGTCTCGCCGCCGACCCTCGACTATCACCTGCTCGACACGTTGATCTCGCGCATGGAGCTGCGGCTCATCGATCCCAGCGCCACGGCGATCGGCGACGGGCTGGGCGTGGGCATCGCTCGCCTGCGGCGCAGTCACGCGCGCAGCAAGGCCGTGATCTTGCTCACGGACGGGGACAACAACGCCGGCAAGATCGCGCCCGAGTACGCCGCGCACCTGGCCAATACGCAGGGAGTGAAGATCTATTCGATACAGATCGGTTCCGGAGAAGCGGCCGAGGTGCAGGACGGCTTCGATCTGTTCGGCCAGCCGCGGTACGTGTCCGTCCCGTTTCCGACCAACCCCGAGCTGCTCCGCTCGCTCGCTCAAAAAACCGGCGGCGCCACGTACGTCGCGACCGACGCGGCCGCGCTTCAGGCGAGCTTTCACGACGTGCTCGACAAGCTCGAGAAGACGCATTTTCAGGCCAGCATCGCCAGCTTCGAAGATTTGTACGGCTTTCTGCTGTTACCGGGCGTCTTGCTGGTAGGCCTGGACGCTCTCTTGCGCTCGCTCCTGTTGCGGAGGTTTCCGTGAAGTTCGCGGCGCCGATCTGGCTGTTCGGAACCGGCTTCGCGCTGATCGTCGCAGGCCTGTTGGTCCTCGGCGGGTTCCAGCTGCTGCGCTCGATTCGAAAGTTCGGCGACGAAGGACCGGTGCTGGAGCTCGTGACGGGCAAGGCGAGCGGCCGGCGCGCGTTCAAGGGCGTGCTCCTGGTCATGGCGGTCGCGTTCGGATTTCTGGCGTTGGCCAAACCGCAGTACGGACGCGGCACCCGCCTGATTCCGGCCACCAACTTGGACGTGGTCGTGGTGCTCGACTACTCGAAGAGCATGTACGCGCGCGACATCAAGCCGTCGCGCATCGAGCGCGCGAAGAGCGAAGTCGGGCGGCTGATCGCCGACCTGCCCGGGGCGCGGTTTGGTGCCATTGCGTTCGCGGGCCAGCCCATGAGCTTCCCGCTCACCAGCGACGGCAGCGCGATCGCCCAATTTTTCCGGCAACTGTCGCCCAACGACATGCCGGTGGGCGGCACCGCGATCGCGCGCGCACTGGAGGCGGGGCGCGAGCTCCTGGCGCGTGATCCGCTGTCCAAAAAGCACCGCAAGATCGTGCTCCTGGTCACGGACGGCGAGGATCTGGAGGGGGATCCCGTCAGCGTCGCGGAGAGCATCAGAGCCGACGACGTCGAGGTTCACGTCGTGCAGATCGGTGGCCGCACTCCGGAGCCGTTGCCCGAGGTGAACGAGTCCGGCGAGGTCACCGGCTATCGCAACGACGATCAGGGACGACCCATCACGACCGAGCTATCCGTCGACGGCGAAGCCCAGCTCGCGAAGATCGCAGAGGTCGGCCGCGGTGCGGTGGTCCGCAGCCAGCGCGGCGAAACGGGCATCGACGAGATCGCGGCGCGCCTCAAGCGCATGATGACCGAGGAGCTCTCCGAGAAGGTCGAAACGGTCTACGCCGACGTCTACCAATACCCGCTCGGCGTCGCGCTGCTCCTCTTGCTCGTCGAAACGTTCGTCTCGGAGACGCGGCGTCGTGCCAAACCGGCGCGCGTTCCACCACCGGCCCGGAAGCGGATTCGCCGCCGCAAAGCGCCGGGGCCGCTCACCAGCGCAGCTGACGAACCGTCTGCGAGTGGGAGCAGCGCAGCCGCTGCAGCCAGCAGCACGTTGCTCGCCGTGGCGCTGTTGTCTCTGTCGCAGCTACTCGGCGGCTGCGAACAGGTGGATGCGCTCTTCACACGCAACGCGCCGCCCGTCGATCAAGCCATCCAGGCGCTGGATGCAGGCGACGCGGCTGCCGCGGCGGACTTGCTCCAGAGCTATCTGGGCACTGGCGCGTGCGACCAGGGCAACATCGGGACACCGGACAGCGTCCGCGGCAAAGCGAACGCCGGCTTCGATCTCGGCCTCGCGCTGTTTTACATCGGCGAGCAGTTCGGCCGCCGCTTCGGCGAAGAGGACCTCGCGGTCGACGCTGCCCCGACCCCCGAGCAGGAGCTTCAGTCGGCCGATCGCAATGCGCGCGTCGAGTGCGCCCTGCGGATCGCGAGGCTCGTCGCGGGTGACAGCTCGCTGCCCATCGAGCTCCGGGCGCGCGCCCACTACCTCGCTGGAAATCTCGAGTTCTTGCGCCGACAATACAAGTCTGCCGTGAGCGCTTACGACCTGGCGCTGAAGCTCATCCCGGGGCTGCCCGTGGACGCCGGTGACGGCGTCGGCCGAGATGCTGCCTACAATCGCGCGATCGCGCTGCGCCGCATCGAGGACGAAGAGAATCGAAACGACGCTGGCAGCCCCGACTCGGGCTCGTCCGATGCCTCCGACCAATCCGACGCTTCGGACGACCCAGGCGATTCCGGCAACCCGGATTCGGGCAACGGAGACGGCGGTTCGCAGGAGCCGCCGACACCGGACGCCGGCGCCGACGGCGGCGGTGAGGAGCCAGAAAGTCCAGACGGGGGCGGAGGAAGCCCGGACGCCGGCGCGCCGCCGCCGCCACCGGAACCGCAGAAATCACCTTCAGTGAGCCAGGACGAACGCATCCTGGACATGCTCGAAGACGCGCCCACGTTGCAGGAGCACGACGCGAAAAATCGCGCTCTGCAGCGCGGCGTATCCGGCATGGTCGACAAATGAGCTCGCTTCCCGGCACCCCGCTCCGCGTGGCCCGGCTCCTGTGCCTGGTGCTCTTCGCCTGCGTGGGCGCGAGCACGGAAGCGGCGGCGCAGAGCGGGCTGCAAGTGCAGACGCAGGTCAGCGCGCGGCGCGTCGAGGTCGGACAGATCTTTCAGCTGCAGCTCACGGCACTCGGGGACGCCGACTCAGCGCCGCCGAGCGCGCCCCGCCTGCAAGTCCCGCCCGGCTTTTCGGTGCAGGGACCGACGGTATCGTCGCAGCAGCAAGTTTCGATCATCAACGGCTCGATTCAGCAGCGTCAGGGCATCACCGCCAGCTGGCTGGTGAGCAGTAGCAAGGCGGGCATCTTCACGGTCGGGCCTGCTAGCGTCGCCGTCGCGGGCCAGCGCGCGCGCGGGCAGGCGGTGCAGATCGAAGTCGTACCTCGCGGACAGAGCGCACCCGGCGCTGCGCCGCGCGGGTCGCGCCAGCCGTTCGACCCCTTCGATCCGTTCGACTTCTTCCGCAGGGGGATGCCGTCGCTTCCCGGGCTCGACGTTCCGGATCCCGATGCTCTCGACCAGCTCGACATGCTCCCGCCCGTACCCGAGGAGTACCGGGTCGAGCGCGCGCCCGATCGCACGGCGTTTTTGCGCGCGACCGCGTCTCCGATGCGCGCCGTGCTGGGCCAGCAGGTCACGTTGAGTGTCTACGCTTACGGCTGCCGCGGGCCGTTTCGTGAGGCCAACACGTCGGAGCCGAGCAAGGCCGACTTTTTGAGCTACAGCATCGTCGACAACGCCCAGAACGAGCGCGTGCATCGCGTCGCGGTCGACGGCAGCGTGTGTCTCACGGTGAAGATCCGGGAGATCGCGCTTTTTCCGATTCGCTCTGGAACGCTGAAGATTGGCCCGATGCGCATGGCGTTCGACGGGCGCGCGTACAACGGAGGCGTCGCTGGACAGGGGCTGATGCGCGAAAGCGCTCCGCTCGAGGTGCAGGTTTCGGAGCCGCCACTCGCCGAAAGACCTCCGGGATACGAGCTCGGCACCGTCGGTCGTTTCTCCCTGAGCGGCAGCGTCGAGCCACGGGAGATCACTGCCGGCGACGCGATCAGCGTGCGCGTCAAGCTCGAGGGAGTCGGCAATCTGCCGCACAAGCTGTCAACTCCGCAGCAAGACGGCGTCGAATGGCTCGCCCCGACCACGGTGGAAGAGATCGAGCCCGAGAACGGACGGATTCAGGGCTTTCGCAAGTGGAGCTACGTCGTCCGCATCAGCAAGGCCGGGCACGTGGAGCTCGGCAGCATCGAGCTTCCGTTCTGGGACGTGCAACGGCGCCGCTACGACAGCACGCGTTTCGAGCTGGGGGGGATCGACGTAAAAGCTTCGGATCGGGTTCGACCCGCAGAGCAGCGTCCGAAAGACGACCCCCTGCGCGCGCTCGTCCCCCCGCGCGCCACGCTCGGTGCACCTGCCCGCGCCACGCGCCAGATCTCGGATCAATCCTGGTTCTGGTTCGCGCTCGCGGCAGGACCCCTCTCGGTGCTGCTCGTCTCTGGAGGGGTGTCCGCCGGGGACCGCCTGCGCAAGCGCCTCCGGGAGCGCCGCACCGCGGCCACGGCTCGCGCCAGCCAGGCGCTCATCGAGGCGCGGGCAGCGGCGGCGCGTGGCGATCACCCGAGCGCGGCGGGTGGGGCCGAACGCGCCGTATTCAACGCGATCGAGAGCGCGACGGAGCTACGACCGCGCGCGGTATTGAAGGAGCAGCTGCCCCGCGAGCTCGAAGCGCACGGCGTTCCGAGCGAGCTCTCCGCAGAGACCGCGAAGGTGCTGCAAGCCTGCGACGATCTGCGTTTCGCCGGTGGCGGCGACGAAGCGGCGACACAGCTCGTAGAACGCGCCGCTGCGCTGGTTTCGGCGCTGAACAAAGCGGGGGGCGCGCGGCGCCGCGCACGCAGCGAGTGAGGCATGGTTCGTGGCTTCTCGCGGGCGCCTGTGCGCTCGCGCTCGGCGCGCAGGCGGCGCGCGTCTCGGCGCAAACGCCCGAAGAGCTGTTTCGACAAGGCGTAGCCGCGCTGCAGAGCGGCGCCCACGACGACGCGATCGCTCATTTCGAGCTGCTCGCCGACCGCGGTTTCGTACACCCCGACGCGAGCTATGACCGTGCGTCCGCCTACGTGAAGCGCGCTGCCTCGAGCGCCGCGCGCCCGGGCGATCTCGGCCGCGCAGCGGCCGCCCTGAGCGAAACGCTGCTACTGCGACCGTCCGACACAGCCGCCGAAACGGCGCTCGAGCGCGTGCGGTCGGAAATTGCACGAAGGCGCGCGCGCGAGGGCGCCTCCGCCCTGATGCTCCAAAAGCGTCTGTCACGCGCGATCGTGGAGCTCTTGCCCGAGAATGTCTGGGCGCTCAGCGCAGCAGCCGGTGCCTTCTTTCTGACCGTGGGGCTCGCCGTGTTGCGCGTCGCGAAGAGGCCCCAGCTCCGCCTGGCGGCGCTGACGACGGCGTCGTTTGCCGCGCTCGTGCTGTGCACGGCCGCTGCCCTCACCTTTGCAGCGCGCCACTATCGGCGCACGCTCACGCCTGCCGTGGTCGTGGTGACGGAGGCGCGACTGCTCGACGCTCGCGGCGCCCCTGTCACGAGCCAGCAAGGCACGTCTGGCGTCGTCGCGCTTCCGGAAGGCGCGCGGGTGGACATCGTGGAGCAGCACGGCTCACTGGTGCGCGTGGCATGGGGCACCGTCGAAGGCTTCGTCACACAGGGACAATTACGCTCGCTGCAAGAGCCGCGCTGAGCGCGCCCAACCGTCAGCCACCGCTGCTCGAGCGCGGAGCGGGCAACTCCGCCGCATGCACGGGGCCGAGCTCGGGCGTGCGCGGCGGCAGGCGCCGGGGAGGAATGGCGACGCGCGCCGGCGCCGCACGAACGCCTCCGCTCTTGGGGACGCGGTACACACGACCAGCGCGAATCAGCGAGCGCCGGAGGCCGTTCGCGCTCTTGATGGCCTTGATGTCGACGCCGTATTTTCTCGAGATCATGCCCAGCGTTTCGCCCCGCTTGACCTTGTGGCTGACGTAAAACGTCGGCGGGCGCACGAGGCCGCGTAGAGCGAGCGACGTGTGCGCCCGGCGCGCCGTCTCCTGCGCGATCGGATTGTAGAAGCGCACATGGATGTGCGTCGCATGCCCCTTGGCGTGCACGATCAACGGGCGGAGTTTACCCTGGCCGCGGAACAGCCCTGAAACCCAGGCCTCGTCTTCACCGATCTGGATCGCATACCTCTTGATCAGTGCTTGCAACGAGTGATCGATGAGAATGAGCTCGACGTCCGTCTCCGTGATCAGCGCTCGTACGAACGCCCAGGTGCGCGGCAGATCCAGATTGTGCCCGCCAGCACGCGCGTACCAACCCGCGCGCTCGTCCGTGTAAAAGTAGCTGATGTCCACGTCGCGACCAGCCTGGTGACTCAAGTGCGGGGAAAGATGACCGCCCGCCTTCCCGCTGATGTGTCCGATGTACAGCTTCGGGCTCCCCGGAAACCGCTCGTGGACCTTGGCGATCGCGCGGCTCAGATAGTCCACGGTTTCCTGCGTGCCCCAGGCGTGGGCGCGATCGACGAGCGCCCAGCGCGGATCGTCCTCCGGCATCTGCACCGCGTTGAATAGCCGCCCGCCGCTCGGCACGCCCAGGGATATGGAGCCGATCTGGGCGGGATCACGCTTCAGCCGTTCTTCGAGCTCCTGCTGACTGAGCCCGTCGAGCGGGTGCGGCCTTACGCTGCCGTCCGCGCCGCTCGGCTCGCTCGTTTCGAAGTCGTCGTCGAGCGGCTCCTCGTGGTCGTCTTCGTAAGACGCGTGGCGCTCGGGTTCCAATGCTTTGCCCGGCGCCCGAGGCACGGCCGCTGATGCGGGCGGCTCCGTGAGCGGCCGAGCTTCTTGATACGCGTTCTGGAGCGGCACGGCCCTGGGCGCGCGCGGTCGTTCGTCGCGCAGCAGCGCGCAGCCCGGAAGGGCGAACAATAGCCAGGCTGCGAGGACCCGTTTCATTCGGGAGAACACCGTAGCGGCATTCCCCGGCGCGTTACACGCTGCACACCCGCTCAGTCGTTGCGATGACGCAACTCGAGCTGCGGCGAACTACGCGCTCACACGGCTGCTGCCGCGGTTTTGTCGACCTCGGAGGTGCAATGCATGCAGCGCGAGGCGCCCTTGTCGATCTGCGACAGGCAGAACGGGCACTGCTTCGTGTTCGGAATCGGCGGCGGATCTTTCCGGCGCAGGTTGTTGACCCAGCGCACGATGAAGAACAGCACCAGTGAGACGATCAAAAAGCTCACTACGGTGTTGATGAAACTACCGTACGCGAGCACCACCGCGCCGGCCTTCTTCGCGTCCGCCAGGGATGCGTACGGCGCTCCCACGGCGACGCCGTCTTTCAGGAGCAGAAACTTGGACGAGAAGTCGACGCCACCCGTGATCAAACCAATGGGGGGCATGATCACTTCATCGACCAGAGTCTTGACGACGGTCGTGAACGCAGCACCGATGATGATACCAACGGCCATGTCGACCACGTTGCCCTTGATGGCGAACTCTTTGAATTCCTTCAGCATCGATCGTCCCCTCTCACCACGTGGGTGTGCGTTTGCTGCATTGTACAGGCGCTGGTACGCACTCCCCGTCCTGATTGCAACCACGCGTCAACGCGGTATCCGTACACCCTTCGTTGCCCGCGGGACACAGATTGCACGCTTCGCCACAGCTCTTGCCTGCGCACGCCTTCTGATGCGCCGGAAGCTCCGGCGGCGCGCCGTGGTCACAGCCGGATAGCAGCAGACACGCCACACCCAAAGCCCATACCAGAGCCCTGCCTCGCATTATCATGGCGGGGCCGAGTCTATACTGCTCGCCGACTCCTCTGGTAGCCCCGCGTCGGGCTCCGGGCAGCGCTCGCCGGTGTAGCCCGGCTCGCCCTCTGGAATGCGGCACGGGTGTACTTCGACACGACGGATTCGCGGCTTGTAAGTGACCTTGCGCTGCTCGTTTTTGGTGCGACCGTCGGCGAACGTGATTTTTCGGCCGACGATCACGGACCAGCCCTCCATGCCCGCCTCCTTCACTTTTTCCTCGGTCACGGGCAGGTCCGGGTTCGGCAAGAGCTCCACTTCGGGCGGAACCTGGTCACGTCGCGGCGAGACACGCGCCTCCACCCTGCGCCCGCCGTTGTTTCCGTAGAGCTTCACGCTGATACGGGTGTCGCTGTAGTGCGTCTTGATCAGCACGCCCGCGTCGCTGTCGTTGCGAAAAATCACGTCGGGTTTCGGCCACGACAGCGTGGCTTCGTGTCCCATGGGATAACGCGAGAACCAGTATGTATGCGGCTGGCGCTCGATGATGTCGTACCCCGCGTAAAAAACCGCGTTGAAAAAGGTGGTGGCAAACTGACTGACCCCGCCTCCGACGGTGTCCACCATCTCGCCGTCCTGGATGCTCGGCGCGGGCACGAAACCGTTCTTCTGTGTGCGCTGCCCGACGTGCTCGTTCACGCTGAACGTGTCACCGGGCAGGACCCGCGCTCCGTCCATCAGCTGCGCGATGCGATGGATGTTCTGCACGCGCGGCTGACAGCAGGCGTGGCCGGTCGAAAATTCGGCGACGAGCCGCTCGATGCCGAGCGCCAGCGCGGCGTCGGTGTGAAGCTTCGGTTCGACGGCCAGCTGCACCGGCAACGGACCCAGACGCGCCGGGGACGCCGCCGCTTGCAAGAGAGAGTCCGCCAGATGCCGCACATGCAAACGCGTCCCGTCCTGGCTGGGCACGACGCTCACGCGATCGCGCGCGTCGATCACGAACTGGGCGTCGCGCGGCGCGCGCTCGACGCTCCGGCGCAGCGTCTCGACGTGTCGTTCCAGCGCCTCCGGACTGAATTCGAGCACGGGCGCCGAGCCGCGCGCAGTGCGCAGACGTAGAGCGGCTCGCAAGACTCTCTCATCGAGCCGCAGGTCGACGCCGAATTCGTCGTGCACGAGCTCGACCGGACCTGCCGTGAGCGCGCGCGCTTGAGACAGGATGCGTTCACTCTCTTTGGAGCTCAGCTTCGGTTCGTAGCGCACCAGAGGCAGCACCACGCTGCCGCGCCGCTCGTTCGCGAGCTCCGCGCGGAGCACCGCCAGCGCGCGGGCGCGATCGATACGCTCACCGGCGCGCGGCGGATCGAAACGGAGCTCTTCTCCGTGAACGGCGATGCCCCCTTCGAACGGCCGGTGACGGAGCGCGGCCGCTTCCCACTGTTCGAACGACTCCTCCATGCGCGGAGCATCGAGCTCTGCCTGCGCCGGTCGAGACTCCGGAGAAAGCCAGCGACGGCACCACGACCCGATGCGTGCCAACACGCCGCGTCCCTCGGGTTCGTTCAGCACGCCCCGTGTCGTCGCTGCCACGTCCAGACGAAAATTTACGTTCTCCGGATGCAGCACGAACGCGTGGCCAGCCAGCACGACGCTGAGCGGCGTACGTCGTAGACGCTTCTCCAGCTCGGTGAGCTCGCGTTCGAGAGCGGCGCGGTCCATGCCAGCCACTGACAGCTCCCCCACGCGAAGCCCGTGCGACGCGCGCGACGCGAACAGCACGCGCGTGAGGAGAAGTAGGCACAGGGCGAGCACCACGGGCGCGAGGAAACAAACCAGCAGGCCTGCACGATTTCTCGTGCCGATGCCAAATCTTGCTTGCAGGCGGCCCATGCGGAATGAAAGGCTCGAGGGAGGACGCGACCCAGACTGCGCGCGCCGCTAGCACGTGCTGCGCCAGCAACGCAACATCCGCCGCGCAAACCCGTACGCGATGACAGGCTGGCGCGTCGCGCAAAATCGGATGACCGGGCGAGACTAGCATGCGGCCGAATGGCGGACGCGAGGCTCGCCCCGTGCTAGGTGTTGTGGGGTGTGGGTTCGCCGCTCGGCCATTCGCCCCGTTCCATCCTTTGCCAAAGTGCCCGTGCACGCGCTCGAGGCCGTTCGCGACAGCTTGGCCGAGGACGACGACGAAGCGCGCGATCAGCTGGATGAAGCATTCAGCCGCTTCGAGCGGACCCAGCCGGCGCTCGCCGAACACGTGGCCGAGGCGCTCGGAAAACCGCTCGACGAGACCGCGCTCGCGCTCGGCTATTTTCTCGCGCTGGCCGTCTGGCTCGCGTTCGAGCAGACGCACGGCGAGCACATCGACGCGGTTCAGCAAGAAGAGATCACGGCCACCGAAGAGCTGCTGAGCCTCGACGAAGACATCCGCCGCGCCGACCCCGCCGAGGCCCTGGACAGCGACGACGTGATCGCCATGGAGCAGCCTCACCTGCTCGAGTTCATTCACGAGCACATCGACGCCACCCTGGAGTCCCACGCGGACGAGATCGACGTGGACGACGTGCAC
>DATDJP010000085.1:0-2128 GCA_036520475.1 Polyangiaceae bacterium
CCGCCTTGCGGGGTCCGTCACATTCCTGCGTCTGCCGAAGCTCACGGCGGCGCTGGCCAGCGTGCCACTCGACTCCGAGCTCCACGTTCATCTGGACGACGTGACGTACATGGATCACGCCGCCATCGTCGAGCTCGGCAATTGGGAGCGCCAAGCGGAGCGCGCCGGCGGAAAGCTGGTCGTGGAGTGGGAGACGGTGACCGGGCTCTATGCGGGCACGCGCATTCGTCAGCCGTCCAAGCCCTTGTCCCCGGCGGGCGACGCTTCGATTGAGCCGCGCCCAGCAGCGTGACCCGCGTAGCGCCAGCGCCGGGGCAGGTGCCGACCACGCGCCTGACCCTTACGCCCTCCCTGTCCCACGACGTCGAGGCGTTAGAGCCCACCAAAAGGCGTCAGCGCTTCGTCTACCGGCCCGATGTCGCGTCGCGTGACGATGCCCCGGCGCAGGGCTTGCTGGGCGCCTTGTCGCAGTAGCTCCGGTGACAGATGCGCCCGCGCGCAGTCGTTCAGGGCGCGCCGTACGCTCGTCGTTGGCACAGGACCGAACCAGGTGCGATCTCTGGGTGGGATGTCTGCGTGATACAGCAGCACGCCGGTCGGCACGCGAAGGCGCCGGCGCTGCCACGCAGCAGGGAGCGTCAGGTGTATCTTGGCCGGGAGAACGTCCGATAGGTCGTGCAGCGCCAGCACGGTTTCGTGGGAGACGACGCCGGCCTGTTCCGACCAGAGCCACGCAATGACGAGCTCCTCGTGGTCTCCAGCAGGGAAGTGGACCAGCCGGTACACGCCGCGGCGGACTCGAGTGATGCGGGCGCTTTGGACATGGTGCGTCAGAAGCTGCGGGGAGTAGCCGGCATTCGCCGCCTGCTCGGTCGTGAAGTAGCCCGCCTGCGCGGCTGCTGTTTCGTACAGGCCGTCCCAGCTGGGGCGGTCGGCAAGCGTCGCCAGGGGCATGCACAAAGGTTAAGTGAGACTTTAGTTTCGTGCAATCGGCAGCTCCGCGCGCGCTTCGGCTTGGGGATCACCGCCGGCCGGGCGCGTCGTCGCCACGCTGACAGCGCGCGACGAACTCCCCCTTCAGACGTCGCCGCGGCAACCGTGAAAGTCGCAACTGCGCACCGCCGGTGTCCGAATCCTGCCCGGGTATGACGGATTCGCCGCACGACAAGCTGTTCAAGGAAGCGTTCGGCAACGTGGAGAACGCCGCTGGGCAAATTCGGAGCATGGCGCCGCCGTCACTCGTCGAGCACATCGACTTCGCTTCGCTCGCCCCCGTGCCCGGCGAGTTTCGAGATGTCGCGCTCCGGGACTCACAGAGCGATCTCCTCTTTTCCGTGCGCGTCGCAGGGCGTGAAGCGCTCGTCTACGTCCTGTTCGAGCACAAGAGCTCGACCGACCGCTGGGTTCCCCTGCAGCTCCTCCGCTACATGGTTCGCATCTGGGAGCGCTGCCGCGCGCACGCTCCGGATCTGACGCATCTACCGCCCATCATTCCGCTCGTCGTGCACCATCAGGATGGTGGTTGGGCCGCTGGTACTTCGTTTTGGGAAATCGTAGACCCAGCTGCCCAAGACATTCCCGGCCTCGCACGCTTCATCCCCCGGTTCGAGTTTCTGGTCGACGACATCGGGCGCGCCACGGACGAGGACATTCGTGCCCGCGCACTCAACGCCTTCGGCATGCTGGCGCTCTTGTTCTTGCGAGACGTCCGCGCAACGGAACGCTTTCTGCTCCGTTTCCCGCTGTGGGTTGACCTTTTACGTAGTCTTCAGCGCGCTGAAAGCGGCCGAGATGCGCTCATGGTCCTCTTCAGGTATGTTTCCATGGTCGCCGACCAGCTCGGTTTGCAGCGCTTCCAGCAAGTCGTCCACAAGGTGTTACCCGAAGTCGAGGATAGCCTCATGACCATTGCCGAAGAAATGCGACAACTGGGCCTCAAGGAAGGCCTGACTATCGCCGAAGAAGCGCGACAGCAGGGCATACAGCAAGGCCTGCAAGAGGGCCTACAGCAAGGCCGGCAAGAGGGTCTTCAGCAGGGCTTGCATCACGGCCAGAGCGTGCTGTTGGTCGAGCTTCTCCGAACCAAGTTCGGCAGCGTCGATGAGCAGGTCATCCAGCAGCTCAACGC
>DATDJP010000086.1:0-72748 GCA_036520475.1 Polyangiaceae bacterium
CACCTTGGCGTAGTGGCTGGTCTTGGAATCGACGTGCAGCACCAGGCAGCCGTCGGGCCGGAGCAGCTGGCGCGCCGCGGCGATGCGCTCGGCGAGCGTCCCGAGGTACTCCTCGAAGTCTGCCCAGCGGTCGTCGAAGGCTGGCGTCAGGCGTCGTACGATCTCGCCGTTGCTCTTGCGCGTGCGGGCCACGGCGCTGTGTTGCCGGCCCGTAAAGAACGGCGGATCGAGGTAGGCGAGCGCGAATCCGTCGGGGCTGCGCCTCGAGATAGCGCTCATCCCGAGCAGATTGTCCCCGTGCACCAGCATGCTCGCCGGGTGACCGCCCCGGAGCAGCCGGAGCTCGGCGGCGGGGGCGGGCTGCGGTACGGCCTTGCCGGGCCAGTGCAGGCGAACGGAGGGGGACGTCGTCATCGCTGCAAATCGTATCGGGGTCGCTGCGAGCCGGCCAAATAGGCAGCGCGCTCTGGTGTGCGCTTGCCCCGAGAGACGCGCAGCGCTACCGGACCTGCAGATGGCGGAACGCGCAGGCGCATCCATGAAACGCCAGGCGCCAGGCGCGCTCGTGCTCGTTTTGGCTGTGGCCAGCGCGGGCTGCGAGCCGGAAGTCATGGACGGGGATCCGGCGCGAACGGTGGAGGAGTTCGTGCAGCGCATGCAGCGCGTGCACGGCGATCCAGCGGCGGCGCGCGCCGCCTACGATCTGCTCTGGGCTCCTGCGCGCACCAATCTGGCGGAACGCGCGAAGCGCGCGAGCGCCGTGAGCGGCCGTAAGGTGCTGCCGGAGGAGATGCTGGCGCCGTCGCGCTTCTTCGCGCGCTATCAGCCGCAGCGCTATCGCGCAGAGGTGTCCGGTGATTGGGCGCTCGTGTCGCTGAGCGGCGACGGCAACGATCCACAGCCGCACAGCGTGAAGTGCGTGCGCGAAGGCGGGCGCTGGCGTGTCGTGATGGAGCTGCCGCCGTCGCAGGCCATCGAGAAACGCCTCGAGAGACCCGGTGAGCGCGAATAGCGAACGCACAAAACGTCAAAGCGCATGCTGCACGGAGCAGCATGCGCTTCTTGACGAGTCTTCTTCGCGATCAGTTCGAGAAAAAGATCGCTTCGATCTCGTTCTTCACGTCTTCTTCGGTCTGCTCGCGCGCGATCGCGATCTCTTTGACGATCAGAGAGCGCGCGGTGTCGAGCATGCGGCGTTCGCCGAACGAGAGCTGCTTGTTCGCCTTGAGGCGGTACAGATCACGCAGCACTTCCGCGACGTCGTAGATCGAGCCCGTCTTGATCTTGTCCATGAAACCCCGGTAGCGGCGGTTCCAGGTCTGGGTGTCGAAGCCGATCGTGCGTTCCTTCAGGATGTCGAAGATCTCGCGAATCTCTTGCTCGCTGATCACCTGGCGCAGGCCAACGGCGTTGGCATTCGATACCGGCACCATGATCTTGCGGTCGGTGTCCAGGATCCTGAGCACGTAAAAACGTTGTCGAGAGCCGGCGATGTCCTTTTCATCGATGCTGATGACTTCGGCCACACCCTGGGCGGGGTAGACGGCCTTGTCGCCGACCTTGAACTCAATTTCCTGGCTTGACTGCATGATCGCTCCTTTTGCGGGACTGCCGGGGCGCTGGCGGCGCGGCATTTCTGCTGCGCGCACTAGGGTTGCACCCTCGGCTGAGATTTCGTAAGCGTTTCGGCCCGTCCTTGCTTCTGCGTGCCGACGCGCTAAGCCGCGACACTAACGGACCGGGCAAGAAGTTCATTCCCTGGCTCGCGACGGCCCCGATGAAACTGCGCACCTCGCGAGAAATTTTTCGCTGAGACGCGGCAGCAATCCCCAGGGTCAGGGGTCGCCAGGCGCGGCACTGTAGTCAGGTCTACTATTCGTGTCAAGAAAAATGCCCTGAAAGTCGCGTTGCTGTAGGTGTGCGGAATGCGGTGTAGTTTACCTATTTTTGCGCTGCGCGCCCGCGCATAACCTCCGAGTCGTTGCAGGTGTCCTGCAATTGACCGGGGAATCTCGGCAGTTACGCGCGCAAATCCCGCGTGCACTTTTTTCGGCTGGTCGGTCGGTAAGCGCCCTTTACCCCGGCGCGGCCCCGATCTACGCGGCCGCCGGCTCAGCCCGCCGGGGGCGCCAGGCGTTGGAGCAGCCCCCAGCGGACGCCGCGATCGGAGACCACGAGCTCGCTGGCTCCACACCAGTCGAGCAGTTCGCAGGCGATCAGCGCGCCGGAGACGATCACGTCCGCGCGCTTGACGTCGAGGCCCCGCAGGGCTCGACGCTCTTCGTGGGAAAGCGACGCCAGGCGCGCTGCGAGCGCGTTCACCGAGCTCGTGGCGAGCACGCTGCCGTGGACGGCAGCGCCATCGTAGGGCTGGAGCTCCGCTTGGATGGCAGCCAGCGTCGTCACGGTGCCAGCCACGCCGACGACGCGTCCGGCGGGCGCGCGCGGGAGCGTCGCCAGCGCCGCGCGCACGTCGCGCCGGACCTGATCGAGCTCAGCGGCGCTAGGCGGGTCGTCTTGCAGATGGCGCTCGAGCAAGCGGACGCTGCCGATGTCGAGGCTGAATGCCGCGTCCACCGCGTAGCTCGGCGCGCGCGCCTGTCCGAAAATGATCTCGGTACTACCGCCGCCGATGTCGAATACGGTGACGGGCCCGGCAATCGGCAATCCCGAGAGCGTTCCCACGAAGCTCAGCGCCGCTTCCTCTTCCCCGCCGATCACGCGCGGTCGCTCGCCCAGGATGCTCTCTGCCTGATCGAGGAAATCCCGAGCCCCCTCGGCGTCGCGCAGCGCGCTCGTTCCGACCACGGAGAAGCGTGACACGTCGGAGTTGCGCATGGCAGCGGCGTAGCGCTCGAGGCAGGTGAGCGTGCGCGACGCGGCGTGCGCATCGAGCCGGCGCGTGCGATCGACACCCTCGCCCAAGCGCGTGATGGTGGCGTGCTCCTCGACGGCGACGAGCCCGTGTCCGCTCCGCTCCGCGATCAGCAGCAGCACCGTGTTGGTGCCGATATCGATCGCCGCGAAGCGCTCGCGGTCCGTCAAGGTTGCGCGAGGCTGTTGAGGTTCAGCATCTCCTCGACGTTGGGCTGAATGACCAGCTCGACGCGGCGATTTTTCTGCCGACCTTCCTCGGAGTCGTTGGTCGCGACGGGATCCGTGTCGCTGTAGCCCGCGGCGCTCCAGTTGCGCGGATCGAGGCCGCCGCCGCCCTGCGCGGCAGACGTCGTCAACAGGACTAGCACCGAGCGCGCGCGCATCGCCGACAGTCCCCAGTTGTCCTTGAACGCGCCGCCCTGCAGCGGCTTGGCATCGGTGTGACCCGCGACCTGGAACTGCCGCTTCGAGAGGTCGGAATCTGCCCGGACCACGTCGGCGACTTGCTTCAAAATGCTCACGCCCTCGGGCTTCAGCTTCTCGCGCCCGGAGTCGAACAGGACATCACCCGGCAATTGAATGACCATGCGATTGTCACGCACGTCGACCTTGAGGCCGAGCTGCGTGAGCTTCTGCAGCTTGTTGCGGAGAAGCTCGAAGCGTTTGCGGATCTCGTCGAGCTGCGTGGCGCGTCGCTGATACTCCTCGAGCGCCTTGTTGGTCTGCGCGAGGTTGGCGCTCACGGTGTCGAGGTCGACGCCGCGTTCCTTGAGGCGGCGCTTGAGCTCGTCGATCTCGCTGTGCGCATCCGAGTAGTCGGCCTCGCTCTTCTTCTGCGCCTGGCGCTGCGCGGCGAGCTGATTGCGGAGACTCTCGTTCTCGCGCACCTTCTGATCCCACTCCTCCTGCGAGTAACCGCAGCCGGCAGAGGCGATGGCGATGGCGAGCGCGATCGCGCTGCGGCGGGGAGTGAGGAAACCGTGTGCTCGCATCTTTTTTAGTCCGGCGTAGGCCGAGAATGGCCAGGGCCGTGACCCGCTATAACGTGCGCGACAAGAGGTCAACTGCGCGTTGTCTCCGGCTTTTTTCCGGAGCCCCCGTCAGAAGAGCCTCTGGATGTTCCTCCGCCGGGCCGGAGGTCCGTTCACTATACGCCTGCGCTCTCCGCAAAATGTGCATAGCAAGTATGCGCTTAGACTCCGATGTGGGCAGACGATTCTGAACTTTTTTCGTTGACACACCACACTAGGTGGCAATATACGTCTTGCAACATACCCTCGGAGCGAACCCCAACGGGGCCTGCTCCGACTCGTACGGAGGTTCGATATGGCTGCAAAGAAGACGCGAACGAAGTCGGCTCGGAAGCCCGCTGCCAAAAAGGCGCCCAAGGTTGCCAAGAAGCGCGGTGGTCGTAAGACCAAGAAGGCAGCGGCAGCCAAGAAGCCGGCGAAGCGCAAGAAGCGCCGCAAGGCCAAGAAGGCCGCCTGAGCTTCTGGAAGCGCGCGCCGCGATTGAAGCGGCGCCGCGTCCTGGCAGGGACCCATGCTGCGCGCCGGACGGGTGCAGGAGCATGGGTCCTTGGCGTTTTGTCTCTCTGACCGTGAACGTGAACGTTACGTGAACGTGCCCGTGAACGTGCCCGGCTAGGGGAGCCGTCCCCCGCCTGCGAACTCCGCCTCACAGCCGCCGGCGCCGCCCCGCGCTAACCCAAAACATCAGCCGCCCGCAGTATCCAGCTTCCGTCCCAGAGCTGCGGTTCCCAGCCTACGCCTACGCTTACGCCCTCGCGCACGCTTACGCCCTCGCGCACGCGCCTCCGCACGACCACCACAAGGCGCGTTGCGTCTCCCAAATCGCGTCGCAAAGTGCAGCTATCCGCTGCGGCGACGTCAGTGCGCTCGACGACGGCGCGCGCTGCGCCAATTCTTTCTCCCTCGCGCTCCTCGTACGCGAGCAATTCAGTCGCTAGTCGCCGAGGTACAGCCGGAGCGCGCTGGCGGCGGCGCGCCGATCGAAGGGTTGTCCTTCGAGCACGTCGCGGCGCGAGATGTCTTCGAAGAGCTGCACGAGGTAGCCGTGGAACGCCATGCATTCATCGATGGCGTTCTCGAGGCGCGCCGGATCGACCAGATCGGTATCCTGGAGTCGTGACATCGCGTTCATGAACGCGTCGAAGCGCGGATACTCGCTCGCGCGGAGCAGCGGGTAACCCATCGCCCGGAAGTACGCGAGAAACTCGCGCACGTATTCGAAGTCGTACGCCGCTGCCCAGCGATCGTCGCTGGGAGAGTGTTGAGCCTTCGTCGAGAACGCGCGCACGATCTGCGCGAACATCCAGACGTCGCGCCGTAGTCGTTCGCTGGTTTCGCGCCGCGCCGCCTGGTCGTCGAAGACGCGACCTTCCTCGAGACTGACGCCGAGCGCCTTGCCGAGAAATAGGATCGCGTTGCGCAGCGAAGGCCGTAAATTGGCGCTCGTCGTCTGCAGCGCGCTGCGCAGCTCTGCCTCGGAAATGGTCGAGTCGAGCGGCGGCAAATCGTGCTGGAAGGCGCGGCGCATCTCGAGCCTCAGGTTGCCGGCCAGGCCTTCGAGGGCGCTGCGTATACCGATCAGCCGGTGCCCGGAGGCGCGCAGGCTGGTGGCGCGCTTCGTCACCTCCGTGACGGGCACCAGCATCAGGTCGCGACGGAAGCTATCTGCCAGCAATGAGCCGGCGCGCCGGCGCAGATAGTCGCTGAGCGCGCGCGCGTCGGAGCGGAGCACGGAGAGCACCATGTAGGCACGGCCGAGAGCGCGCCGCCGGCGTCCGGGACCGGACTCGACGGCGATGCGGTCGAGCAGGCGCAGGTAGCGCAGCATGCGGAACAGCGACAAGAAGGTGAGCGCGACGAGCCGGTGGGCTTCGTCTCCGGGCACGCTGCGAATCAGGTCCAGAACCTGCGTGGAGCGGATGCGATCGAACTCGGGCCGGAACTCGAGCGCTGCGAGCGGATTGAAGAAGGCATTTTGCGCGATGTCGCGCTGCACGCTCGCGAGCACCGCGTAAAACAGACGGAACGAAACGCGGTGCGCGCGCAGCACGCCCTCGACGATCTCGACCGTGCCGGTGAGCGAGTGACGCAGCGCGATCAACCCTTCTTCCGGTGTGACGTGGCTCGCGCCCTCCTGCAGCAGGCGGTTACGCGCGTTGTCCTCCGGCAATACGGTCTCGAGGTAGCGCTGAAACACGAACGCGCGATCGCGCGGGCCCAGCATCTGCCGGGCGAGCCAGATGGCGCGCATGAGGCCGTCCCGAAACAAGAGCGCGGCCGCGCGAAAGTCCTGCGCGACGACCGGCGCGCGGCGCGGAGCCCCGGGATGATTGCGTGGGTTCGCGAAGCAGGCGCTGGCCTTGAGCAGCACCTCGAACTCGAACAAGAGCTCGTCCTTGCCCTCGAGCGTGAGGCTCTGAAACCAATGATCGCGCAGCGCGCGCTGCTCGCGGCGCAGCCCGCGTGTGCCGCTGAGGAGCGCAGCGTAGTGATCGCTGCCGTCACCGAAGGACGGCAGCGAGCTGCGTTTCAGAGCGAGATCGGACATGCGCCGGCGCGGCGGTTCACGGCTTGAAGTCGAACGGGTAGTTCACCGTCGTCTCCATGCCGCGGGAGGAGGGCGGAAACTTCATGCTCTTGAGCACGCCGATCGCGCAGTCGGACACGTTTGCGGTCTTGATCTCGCTGCGGTCGAGGTTGAGCTCGGCCTTCTTCACGTTGCCTTCCGGATCCAGCACGAAGTGGATGGTCATCGTGCCGCGCAGCTCTGGCAGCTCCTTGCGCGCCTTGTCGTAGCAGTCGCGAAACGGCTTTCTGTTGTCGACGATCTGCTTCTGGATGATGGCCGTCGTGCGGCTCTCTTGCCCCTCGCTGCTCGGCGCCGTCGATGCGCTCGCGGTCGCTTCGCTCTCCCCCTCCCATTTGTCGGCAGAATCCGCTGAATCGGCGCTGCCCGACGCGGCGGACTCGGAAGCCTCGGGTGCAGAGGGAGCGGACTCGCTCGGATTGGGCGTCTCCGCAGGCTCGAGCGTGTTCGCCTGGCACCCAGCGAATCCGAGGGTGAAGACCAGGACGCTTCCGGCAAACGTGTTCAGCAGGGTGCAGGCTTGCATGGGGCGCATCCTAGCCCGCCTAGGGGCGCAAGGGGGGCGCTCCCGTGGTCCGAGCAGATCGGGCACGGGCACGTTTACGGGGCGGCTAGCCCGCCTTTAAAAACGGCTGCCACTCGTCGAAGGGCTCGCGTGCGGCGAGCAGGATGTGGGCGGTGGTGGACCAGCGGGGCTGCTGCGGTAGACGCATCAGGCGCATGCCTGCTTCGTCCGGCGTGCGGCGGCCCTTCTTCAGATTGCAGGTACGACACGAGACCACCAGATTTTCCCAGGAGTCGAGGCCACCCCGGGAGCGCGGCAGCACGTGATCCAGGTTCAAGTCGCGTACACTCGGCGTGCGCCCGCAGTACTGACACTGGTGTTCGTCGCGCAGCATGAGGTTTCGGCGCGTGAGACGCACTGACATGCGCGGGGCTCGGTCGTAGCGCTGCAGATGCAGCACGCGCGGCACACGCAGCTGGCCGCCGACGATGGGCAGACGGTCGTCCGCGTCGCGCACTGGAAGCCGCAGCCAGCCTCCGAAGTCGTGCGTCTCGCCGCTGTCGTCCACGGCGTGTGCGGAGCCGCCATAGAGCAGGACGAGCGCGCGCCGCGCGCTGGTGACGCTGACCGGCGAGAAGAACCGATTGAGCAGCAGCACCGGCACGCTCAGTACGTCTCTCCCGTTGGACTGACGGGAGCTCTGGCTGCCCGGCGAGGCCGTCACGAGTGCTGAGGCTAGCACGAGTCGGCGAAAAGCCGATTTGTGGCAAAAAGCAGCGGGCTTTGCGGCTGTGCTCGAGGCCGTGCCCTGGCTTCGGCTCGCGGTCGCCGGGGGCCGGAGACGCGAACCTCGACCGCGCGGGAACAATGGGCTATCCCGCCCGTGCGTGTATCCTACATCGTCGCTTTCGCTGTTCATCAGGCCGGCTCAGGCATGCCGTGCCGTAGTGCTGGCTCTGGCCATGGGCTGTGCCGCCTGTGGCGGCTCCGCGGGCGGACGCGCCGATTGGCCGCCGCTCGGGAAGAAGTGGTTCGATCGTGCCGAATCCAGCTACCGGCAGGGAGACATCGACGACGCGCAGCTGGCGGTGGATAATGCGCTGCGTGTGATGCCGCATGAACCGGACGTGCGGCTCCTGGCCGCGCGCGTCGCGCTGGCCCGGCTCGAATACGAACGCTCCATCGAGCTGCTCTCTGGTCTCGAGACTCCAGCGGCGCTGGCGGTGCGTGGCCGCTCGTACTGGTACGCGGGACGCCTCGAGGAAGCGGCCGACGCGCTCGAGCGCCTGGTGGCGGATCCCGAGGTTCGCGATCCCTGGGCGCGCGACGTCGTGCACCTGGCTCGGAGGGGTGCAGGGCGGAAGCCGTTCCAGATGAGCGGCGGCATGGTGGCGGTCACGGACATGCCGCAGGTGGGTACGAGCGCGCTGATCGTGCCGCTCGAAGTCAACGGCGACCCGGCGCTGGGGCTGATCGCGACGGCCACGCCCGAGGCGGTCGTGGACTCGAGCGGGGGCAGCAGCGAGCCGACCTGGATTTCGCTGCGCTTCGGCGAGCCGCGCGCTGCTCGCGGCTTTTCGGACACGGACCACGACGGTCGCATCGAAGTCAAGGACGTGCCGGCGCTCGCCAAGGACCTGTCCGGGCTGTCGCGGCATCTGAACGCGCCGATCAAGGTCTTGCTCGGCGTCAACTTGTTGCGGCATCTGCACCCGACCTTCGACTTCATGGGTGGCCAGTTCGTCGTGCGCAACTACGAGCCACCGCCTCCGCCGCAGGCGACCACGGTGCGCGTCAACTACGTGCGCGGCGGCGGCATGCTCCTGCGCGGCGCGTTCGGTTCCGAAGAGAACGCGCCGACGGCGTCGCTGCTGGTGGACACGTCATTGCACGTGCCGCTCGCCCTGGACGAGGCCGCGTGGAAGAAGGCCGGCGTCGATCCGAGCACGTTGAAACCCGTGCCGAATCAGCCGGGCCTGCGCCACGGCGTGCTGCCGCTCCTGCGCCTGGGCGCGTTCGAGGTGCCGCGTGTCCCGGGCGTCGACGGCGCGCCGATCGCTGAATTCGAGAAGGAGCTCGGCATGGACCTCGACGGCTTGGTCGGCTCGCGTTTGCTCGCGGCGTTCCGGGTCACGCTGGTCGATGGTGGCCGCACGATGTGGCTCGAAGACATGCCGTCTGAAGCCGTCATGCGTCAGAATCGAGGCCCGGAGCTGCCGGCGGGTGTCGAGCCCGACCCGGAAGAACCCGAGCAGGTAGAGCCGCCCGCCGGCAAGCCCGGCAAGCCCGGCAAGCCCGGCAAGCCCGGCAAGAAAGCGCCGGCAAAACCAGGTGCTGCGCCGGCCGCGGGCGGGCCTGGAAGTGGTCAGAGCAGTCCGCCGCCCGGAGCGGGCGCAGGCGGTCCCGCGAGCCACCGCGCGCCCAATTGAGCGCTGCAGTCGTGACGACTCCTGTCGAACGCTCTAAGCTGCGAAAAGCGAAATGAGCCAGACCGACATGGCGGTGTACGCCGGCAGCTTCGATCCGCCGACGTACGGGCATTTGGATTTGGTGGAACGCGCCGCGAAGCTATTTCCCAAAGTGATCGTCGCGCTCGGCTTGCACCCGACGCGGCAGCCGTTGTTCTCGTTCGACGAGCGGCTCGCGCTGTTGAAGGAGATCTGCAAGCCCTATTCGAACGTCGAAGTGAACACGTTCAACGGCCTGCTCGTCGAGTACTGTATCTCGGTCGGCGCGCGCGTCATCGTGCGCGGCCTGCGCGCGGGCACGGACTTCGAATACGAGCTGCAGATCGCGCACGCGAACGCCGATCTGCGGCCTGAAATCGACACCGTCTTTCTACCGACGCGCACCAACTACGGCTTCATCTCCGCGTCTCTGGTGCGCGAGATAGCCAGTCATGGTGGCGACGTGACGCGCTACGCGCCCGATGCCGTGCGCGCGGCACTCCGAGAGCGCTTCAAGCCCGCCTGAATTTGGCGCTCTCGCTTCATGCGCTGCCGACGAGGCGGTCAGTAGACGATCCAGGGGGACGGCATGAACAGGAGCACGAAGAACGCCAGCGTGAACACGGCCACCGCTTTGCGCAGTGGCGACAGCGAGTGGTCGTCGACCGGGGGGTGATCGAGCCCCGTCCCGCGCCGCATCACGGCGAGTAGCACGAACAGCACCACCCACGTGCTCAGCGAGCTGACCACGGGCATCCACGCAACACTGGGGATGCTCGCGAAGCCCGCGTCGAGTCCGCGTCGCAGCACGGGCCACGCGAACACGACGAAGTTGTAGGCAAACACCACGAGCGGTGCAAAGAACACCCAGCGGGCGAAACGATTCTGACGCTCTCCGAACAGCGCGTACGCCACGTGCCCGCCGTCGAGCTGGCCGAACGGGAGCAGATTGAGAAACGTGACGAGAAAGCCGGCCCACGCGGCGCCCGCGGTGGGATGCAGATGCACGTCCAGCTGCGCCGGATAAGAGCCGTACACCAGGTACTTGAGCGCCATGTACAGGAGGCTCTGACCCTCCTGTGTGTGGGCGCCGACTACGCGCGGGCCGAGCTCCGAGAGCGAGAGCCCGTAAATCATGATCGGAATGGCGACCAGCAGCCCTGCCAGCGGCCCGGCAGCACCGATATCGAGCAGCGCCTTGCGCGAAGCGATGCGTTTCGGCATCAAGATGACCGCGCCGAGCGTGCCGAACGGGCTCAGGATGGGAAGCGGCAAGAAGTACGGTAGCGACGCGGGCACGCGGTGCAGCCGCGCCGCGATGTAGTGCCCGAACTCGTGGAACAGCAAGATCACGAGCAGGGGCACGGCGAACTTCCATCCGCCGATCCAGCCCGCGACTCCCGGCGCGACCGGGTCGAGGCTCCACATGCGCCCCACGTAAAACACGCTGACGACGGTGAGACCGAACAGGATCGCGTTGTTGCGCCAGTCGAACCGAATCGGCCCTTCGTCAGGTGGAGCGGGTTCGGAGAGGGCGCGGTCGTCGGGCAAGGACGGTCTACCCGTGTCCGGCGGCGGGACCGCCGGAAAACTGCGAAAATCGTGTTCAACGCTCATGCAAGGTCTCGCGGAGT
The DNA here is from genome assembly GCA_036520475.1 of Polyangiaceae bacterium. GTDB lineage: Bacteria > Myxococcota_A > Polyangia > Polyangiales > Polyangiaceae > DATDJP01. The sequence goes on from DATDJP010000086.1 coordinate 11,082, forward strand.
TTTGCGGCGAGGCGCGCGAGTTGCGGCGCGAGCTCCGCGTCCAGGATGCCGATGTCCGTAACCAGGCGCAGGTGGCCGCGCGCACGCTCCGCGTCGCTCTCGATGCTGACGAGGTTCGCGTCGAGACCGAGCTCTGCCAAATCGCGCGTCAGGATTTCGGCGTCGGCCGGCTGCGCCACGATCGTGATGCGGCGCGCGCCCCGCGCTTCACTCAGCGCCTGACGTGCGAGCGCGCTCACGCGGTTCGGATCGAGAGCCAGCTGCTCGCCGAGCAGGCGCTCTGCGAGCAGGCGCGCGAGCTCCACCAGTTGATCGAGCTGACGCTCCGCCGCGCGCGCCTCGTGCCGGGCGAGCGCGAGCGCCCGCGCTGCGACCTTCGCGACGCCTTCGGCGCGTCCCTCCACTTCGGCGCGAACGCGCGTGTCGTGGACCGCGAGCTCGGCCGCTGCGACGAGCTCCGCGGCCCGGGTGCCGGCTTCCGCCAGGATCCGTGCTGCCTCTTCCTGGGCTTCGAGCACGCGCCGCGGCACCACGCGGGCGTGCCGGGCGGCGGGAAGAGCGCGCGGCAGGGTCTGAAAATCAGAGCCGCTGTCCGCTTTGAGCACGCGGCCGCGAGAGAGCGTCACAGGCGTCTCCAGCTTTCGAGCGCGCTGGTGATTCGCAAGAGCTCCGCGGCCAGCGCACGGGCCCGCTGTTCGCGCCCCTCGGCGCTCAGCGCTGCCACGAGGGCGCGGCTGCTTCTGCCCGCGTGAGCCAGCCCCTCGCCGAGCCCTTTGCCACGCCGTCCGAGCACGTAACTCATGGCGACGAAGCCGCGTTCGAAGCGAGTCGCGACGTCATTCGGGTCGTGTGACGCGACGCTCATGCAGCCACGTGTCTTTCGCCTTTGCTCTGTGCCTGCCCGTCGGAGACGAGCTTCACGAGATGCGCCTGGATGCTGAGCAGCGCCAGCGGCCAGGCTTCGCGCCCAGTGTCGGCGTAGGCACCTGGCAAGAGCTCCTCGGCGCTGGCGCCGCGCTGGCCGCAAGCCTTCAGCGCCGCCAGCACCTTGTGCTCGCGCTCGAGGCGGTGCTGGATGTAAAAGCCGAACAAAAATGAGGGCTCGGCGATGGGCGCGCCGTGCGCGGGCAGGGCGACGCTCGCCCCGAGCGCTTTCAGGCGCGCGAGCTCGCGCAGGTACACGCGCATGTCGCCGTCGAAGGGATCGACCAGGATGGTTCCGACGCTCGCCACCATGTCGCCCACCACGACGTGGCCGGACTCGGGTTCGAACAGGCAGACGTGGCCCCACGCGTGACCGGGTGTGTGTAGCACCTGCCAGCGCTGCGCGGCCGGCCCGGCGAGATCCAGCGTGTCGCCCTCGGCGAGGTGACGCTCGACGCGCAGCTCCGGGAGCCGCGCCGCGGTCTCCGTGTGTGCCCAGAGCGGCACGCTGAGCTCTCGGCTCAGTACTTCAGCGCCGCCGACGTGGTCGCCGTGGTGATGCGTGAGCACGATCGCGCGCAGCTGCCGTCCCTGAGCCACGAGGCCCCGCGCCCAGTCGAGCCAGGCGCGTTGCTCGTCGGTGTAAGGCGTGGCGGGCTCGACCAGCAGCACGTCGCGGGCGCCGAGCGCGTAGCTGTTCGTGTGTGTGGCCGGCGGCAACGTCGGGGTCAGCGCGTCGAAGACCTCCACGCCGGGAGCGATGGTTCGCGGCCGCAACATGAGCGTCGGCAGTGTAGCACCTCGTGTGCCGAGGGCTCCTACCCTGGATACCGAACCTTTCAGGCTGCTACGGTCGTTCGACGACCAGGGCAACGGCTTCGCCCCCGCCGATGCACAGGGTGGCGAGCCCGCGCCGGGCTTTCTGATCGCGCATGGCGTAGAGCAGCGTGGTCAGGACGCGCGCGCCGGATGCGCCGATGGGGTGCCCGAGCGCAACCGCGCCGCCGCGGACATTCACCTTGGCGAGGTCGATGCCGGCGAGCTTGCTGCAGGCCATCGTGACGCACGAGAACGCCTCGTTGATTTCCCAGAGATCGATGCTGTCCTTGTCGAGCTTGAGCTTCTTGAGCGTCAGGTCGATGGCCTTGGCCGGCGCGGTCGTGAACCATTCCGGGGCTTGTGCGGCGCTGCCGTAGCCGACGATGCGCGCGAGTGGCTCGAGCTTGTGGCGTTTGAGCGCGCTCTCCGTCGCGAGCACGAGCGCCGCCGCGCCGTCGTTGATGCTCGAGGCGTTGGCTGCGGTGATCGTGCCGTCCTTGGTGAACGCTGGCCTGAGCTTGTCGAACTTGGACGGATCGCCGCGACCCGGTTCTTCGTCCTCTGCCACGAGCACGTCCGCGCCTTTCTTTTGTGGGATCGGGACGCTGACGATTTCCGCAGCGAAGGCGCCGCTCTCGATCGCTTTCTGCGCGCGGCCGTAACTTTCACGCGCGAATCCGTCCTGCGCCTCGCGCGTGAAACCGTATTCGAGCGCACACGCCTCGCCCGCATTGCCCATGTGGGAGTTGCTGTACGGATCCCACAGGCCGTCGAAGATCATGCCGTCCACGACCTTACCGTCGCCCATGCGATAACCAGTGCGTGCCTGCTGCAGGTAGTACGGCACGTTCGACATGGATTCCATGCCGCCCGCGACGGCGAGCTCAGCGTCTCCCACGAGCAACGTCTTGGTGGCGAAGACCACGGCCTGCAGCCCCGAGCCGCAGACCTTGCTCACGGTCGTGGTCGGAACCTGCGCCGGGATGCCCGCGTAGATGCTGGCCTGCCGCGCCGGCGCCTGACCGATGCCCGCCGAGAGCACGTTGCCCATGAACACTTCTTCGATTTGCTCCGCCGCGAGGCCGGCGCGTTCCACGGCGGCGCGGATCGCCGTCGCGCCGAGGCGCGGAGCCGGCAACGACGCGAGCGCTCCCAAATAGGAGCCGATGGGCGTACGAGCGGCGCTGACAATGAAAACATCCGGCAATCGGTCGGCCATGCGAATCTCCCGGGTCGGCTGAGGCAGGGCTGGCGAATCTACGCCGTTCCGGACGCGAGCGGCCAGCGCGGCCGTCGATCAAGAGCGTTCTGAAGCGGCCTGCGGGCCGAACGGCCGGGGCCTGCGGCGGTTACCGCGTTCAGGCGATGACCACTTCGTAGTCTTCGATCACCGGATTGGCCAGCAGCTCGTCCGAAATTTGTCGGAGTTTGTCGGCCGCACCCGCGCCTGCGGCGTCGTCGAGCTCTATCTCGATGAGCTTGCCGATGCGCACGTCCTTGACGCCTTCCACCCCGAGCGCGCCGAGCGCCCGCTGCACCGCTCGGCCCTGAGGGTCGAGCACTTCGCTCTTCAGACGCACGTACACGGTTGCTTTCATGCTCGTCGAAGTCCCAAGTTCTTGGCGATCCGCTGCGCCGGATCGGGATTCAGATCCGGAATGAACGGCTCGCCGGTGATGATTTCAACCGCGTCGATGTAGCGCAAAGTCGCCTCGATGCGTACTTCATCCGGGATCGTCGGGGCCGGGCCGTGCCCGGTGAAGCCGCGCTCGGAGAGGTAGCGACGGACCTGGTCCTTGTCGAAGCTTTGCGGGTCGAGCCCCGTTTCGAAGCGCTCGGCGTAGCTGCTCTTGTACCAATAGCGCGACGAATCCGGGGTGTGGATCTCGTCGATCACCACGATCTCGCCGTCCGCCGTTTTGCCGAACTCGTATTTGGTATCGACCAGAATCAGACCGCGCTCGTCGCACCACGATTGTCCGAAACGAAACAGCGCGAGCGCGAGCTCGGCGGCGCGATCGAAGTCGGCCGCCGGCATGCCGGTCAGCGTGAGGATCTCCTCGCGCGACGCCGACACGTCGTGCTGACCTTTCGCGGCCTTCGTGCTCGGCGTGATGATCGGGGCTGGCAGGCGCTGGTGCTTGCGCATGCCGTCTGGCAGCGCGTGACCGCAGAACGTCCGCGCGCCCTTCCCGTAGTGCACCCAGATGCTCGTGTCCGTGGTGCCCGTGAGGTAGGCGCGGACCACCATTTCCACGGGCAGCGGCGTGCATTCGCGCGCGACCAGGACGTTCGGGTCCGGCACGCTCAGCATGTGGTTTTTGCAGATGTCGGCCGTCGTACGAAACCAGAACGCGGCGACGTGATTCAAGAGCTGACCCTTGAGCGGCAAGGTGCCGAGCACGCGGTCGAAGGCGCTGATGCGGTCCGTGACGATGATCACGCGGCGGCCATCTGGCGTCGTGTAGTTGTCGCGGACCTTGCCCTCGTACTTGCGGCCGAGCTCGGGAAAGTCCGTGCTGGTCAAGGGGTGCGCGAGGGCCGCGCGGATTGTTTCGGCGGAGACGCTGGGCACGGCGCGGGACGCTAGCACTGCTCGGGCGCGGAGCGGCTGGCTGTTTCGTGGCGTGCCGCCCGGCGACGGCGCGTGCTATGCCGGATCCTTTCCGCTGAAGGTGAGTCGCTCGGGTGGACGAAAAAACACGTCGCATGGCCGTACATCTGGCCTTCGGTACTCCGCGCAAGCTGCCCAGAGCGCAGCAGCTCGCCGGCAAGGTCGTCGTGCTCGACGTGGCCTTTGCAGGCGGAGTGGGCGGCGGTTTCCAGCAGGTCACGAAGCCGTTCATCGACGCGCTCGGCCCGCGCCTGCGAGCCTGGGTCGATCACCACGACCATGAAGCCCACGTGCAGTATCGCGACGATCCGCGCTTCGTGCTCGCCACGAAGGCCGAGCATGGCGCGTGTCCGGAGATGATCGACGAGGCGCTGGTCGCGCGCGTTGGCACTATCGACACCGTCGTGTGCCACACGGACTTCGACGGCCTGGCGAGCGCGGCCAAGTGGATCCGCTACGGGGTCGAGCCGTATCCCGGCTGTGACGACGACGCGCGCGCCATCGATACGCGGATCGGGCAGCCGAGCGCCGTCGCCGATCGGATCGATCGCGCGCTGCGCGGTCGGCCACGCGACATGGCGCTATTCGGTGTGATCGTGCGCCACCTGTCGAGCGGGCTCGAAGATGCAGCGCTGTGGGAAAGCATCGACCGAGCCGCGGCGGAGCTTCTGCCAGTCGAGCAGGAGACGCGGCGTGCGGCTCAGGCGTACCAGCGCTTCGAGCCTGGAATAGCCGTCGTGGACGTCGCGCGCGGCTACACGAAAGTCGACAAGACGCTGCTGCTCTTACTCGGGCAAGAGCGGGAGACGGTGAGCGTCGTGCTCGACCAGGACAACGTGAGCGTCGCGGCCGCGTTCGACAGCGGAAAGAACTTCGTCGATCTGTTCCGGCTCGGGGGCGGCATGCCTACACGCGTCTCGCTGCCGCGGACGCGTGCCAGGGAAGTGCTCACAGCGCTGGGCATGGACGCGTCCGCCCTCACAGCGCTAGACATTTAGGTCTACGTATCGCTTCATTGAGCGTCACGTCGTGCGTGCGTTCAAACGTCTTCGCATGGGCTGAAGGCCTGTGGATAAACTGCGCATTAAGTCCGCATAAGCAGTGGGAGAAATGCGCTTTGGGTAATTGCCGCGATAGTGCGATCATGTTACGAAGAATTTCATATGTGAAATGCAGTTGTGGGTATTGTAGTTGTAAGTTGCTGATCTGTGGCAATTTTGCACAGGCCAGGACGTTCGAGGATTCTCACGTAATGCGTTGGTAGGGACCGATGGCAACCAGAACCACGATACTGCCGAGTGCTTCCGATGAAATCCTGTTTCAGAACGAGGGAGTCTCGCTCTGCTTGCTGCTGAACCGTAGGGCGCGCACGCTGCGCGTGGTTGATTTCCGGTCCGGCCCGAACCCCGCCAAGCGCATCTTCGTCATGAGTCTGGGCAAGCGCGAGGGGGCCGAGCGCGTGTACACGCTGGTCGAACGCGACGAGGTATCGACGTGGGCGCGCCTCGGCTTTCAGAGAGAGGGGAACATCCCCGCGTTTTACAAGCGCAGCGACGCCTTCATCCTGGGAGCATCGGTGCCCCGCGACAGCGCCGACGAGGCGGTCGCGGAGTCCGGCGTCATGAAGGTCGCTCGCGCCGTCGACTACGAGGTGGAGAGCGAGGCGGACCGCGTCTACCAAACTGCGCGGCGCATCGCCAAAGAGCGCGCGGAGGTACCGCTGCCGTTCGTGCGCATCCAGGCGGCGCGCGAAGCGGACGTGAAGCGCGCGCTCGCGTCGGCGACGAAATCGGGCCGAGCGCTGACGGCGTTCGAGCCCTTCGGTCGCGACGTCGAGCGCATCGCGTTCGTGTGCACCGCGCGCGGCGGGTTTTCTTTGATGGCGTCCGCCGAAACGCAGCCGTGCTTCAACAACGCGTTCATCGAGCTGCTCACGGGTCCGCGCACGCAGAAAGAAGCCCTGCTCACCGCGGCGGCGATTCGCTGCTTGTGCGACGAGTTGATGGGTCGTCAGATCGTGTGCTGCTTTGCGCTGAGCCCAACGAACGACGTCGAGCTCGCGGTGGCCTACGCCATGAACGGATTCCGCAGGACCGGTCTCCTACACCGGCACTTGCTGATCGGCGGAGAGCGCGTCGACGCCTTCCTCTGGTCGCGGAAATTGGCGCAGCCGACCGATCCGTAGGCTCGCCGGCGGCCCAGCGGGCGCCGCGTCCCGCGCCACGCCGGCGCTGTTCGAGATCGACGGCCCGCCTGCGCGCGCCTTGTGTATGGTGGGAAACGGCTCATGCGCTGGACACTGGTAACGGGTGCCTCGGGGTTCGTCGGCTCGCGCCTGGTACGCGCGCTGGTCGACCGCGGCGAGGCCGTGAAGGCGTTCGTGCACGCGGGCTCGAGCTTGTCGTCTTTCGAGGGGTTGCCCCGTGACCGCTTCGAGCTCGCGTTCGGAGACGTCCGCGTCGAGCACACCGTGTATCGCGCGCTGGCCAGCTGCGAGCGCTTGTATCACGTGGCGGCCAGTGAAGAGGCGAGCAGTCCGCCGGGGAGCCCTGCTCCTTCCGAGTCGCCTGCGGTGACGCGTGCCGTGCTGGGTGCGGCGCGCAAGCGCCGGCTACGGCGCGTGGTGCTCACCCGCTCTGCCGCCGCGCTCGTCGGCACCGAGGCGGCAGAGCCGTTGACCGAGGACGGGCTCGATGCTCGAGGCGCGGACCTCGACGCCGGTGTTCCGCTAGTGACCGTGCTCCCGGCTTGCGCCATCGGACCTGGCGATCGGCGCCCGGCCTGCCTGAGTGCGCTGATCGCGCGCTACCTTCGCTTGCCCCCCTCCGCCCGCGTCCCGCTCGCCCCCGGCGGCGTGAGCGTGGTCGACGTGGATGACGTGCTGGAGGGAACCATGCTGGCCATGCAGCGCGGCCAACCCGGCGAACGCTATCTCCTCGGCGGCGAAAATCTGAACTACGAGCAGCTCTTCACCCTGCTGCACGGGCTGACGGGCCTCGCGCGTCCCGGCCGTGTCCAGCGCAAGCCCGCCCTCGGCGTGCACGCTGCCTGGCTCGGCATCAAGGCCACGCTGCAAGGAGACGAGCCCCTGTTGACGGCGCGCCTTTTGCGGGACTACTCGGAAAAGTACGTGTTCGTCAGCAGTGCCAAAGCCCAGCGCGAGCTCGGCTACTCGTTTCGCCAGGCGCGAGAAGCGCTCGCGCGCGCGGTGCTGTGGTTTCTCGAGCAGGGGTATGTGCCCGAGCATGCTGCCCGCCGCGTGCGGCTGGAGCTCCGACCCGCATGACGTTGGAGCTGGGCGAACGCGGGGAAGCCACGAGTGAGCCCTCCGGCGTGGCCGGCGCCGGAAGAACTCAGCAACTCGGAATCGGGCTCATGCTCGGCACGTTGGCCGCCCTACTCGCCACACTGCCCGCTGTCTTGCGATTCTCCATGGTGCTGTCGGGAAGCCACGTGAGCCTGGTTGGCCTGACCGCGGCGTGGCTCGCGCCGGCGGTCGTGGCCGCGCGCATCTTGCGGCCCGCCCCTTCCCCGCTGATCACGGTGAGCTGTGCCTTGCTGTTGTGTTTCGGTCCCCTCACGCTGTTCGCTGGCAAGTTGTGGGCAGCGACCCACCACCGCCCGCTCGGGGCCGTCACGTTCAGCATCGTCGCCACGGGGCTCCTTCTCGGCAGCGTCGCGGTGGTCGCGCGCCTTCGCAGCGTGGGGCCCCGGGCCTCCGCTGAGCCGCGGCGCGTTACACGCGCGTTGCTCGGAATTGCGTGCGCCGCTTCACTGGCTCTGGGTTTCAGCCGCCTGCCCGGGGCGCTGTCCGACCCGACATTTCGCGCCGGCTTGCTGGACTTCACCCTGCTCGTGGTGCTCGGAGTCGCTGCGACGCGCTGGGATGTTTCAGCGGCATTGAATAGAACCCTGCGCGTCGTCGGGCCGGCGGCCTACACCGTCGTCGTGGCAACGGGCGCGGTGTTGCTGCGCTATTCCGTAGATTACGCAGTTTTGCAGGCGGAAGCGCCCGTGCCGCTGGCGCCGCTGTTGTGGCTCTAGTGCCCCGGCGTTTAGATCCGAAATTCACGCGACGGCGGCGAGTCGCCGATCCATGATCTGACACTGATGGCCCGCGGGCTGCTCCGATTGCCACTGCGCGCTTTCGTCGTCGCCTTCACGCTGCTGGTGTGCGGATTTCCATCCGTCGTGCCGGCGGCGGCCACCACACCGCCGAGCGATCCGACTGCGGCACAGGTGCGCACCGGTACCACGTCGGTGGAGGCTCCCGAGAGCGCGCCGCCGGGAAGCCTAGCCGATCCGGGTGAGCCCGATTCGTCCGCGCACAGCCCGCCGGGGGATGCGCCGCGCTTTTCGGCGGGCTTGCCGGCGCTGCCCGCGCCGCCGGCCAGTCACACCGTGCACAACGCCGCTTGGATACGCTTCACGTACCACCCCAGCGTCCGCGCTCGCGTCCAGCCGCTGATCGACGAGGCGCCGGCGATTCGCGCCGAGCTGAGCGCGCGACTCGGGCAACCCGTGCTCGACCACGTCGTCGTGCACATCGGACGTACGCCCGGGGAAATGGCCGTGCTGGCGCCGCAGGGCGCGCCATACCCGAAGTACGCGGCCGGCGTCGCTTATCCGCAGCTCGGGCTGGTGCTGCTCACGATCGCTCCGGTGCACCCCAACTCGCAACACGATCTGCGCGAGGTGTTCAAACACGAGCTCGCTCACATCGCGCTCAACGACGCGGTGCTCGGGCGCGCGGTGCCGCGCTGGTTCAACGAAGGGTTCGCCGTGTTCGCGTCCGGCGAGAGCTCACTCGTCCGTTGGCAATCACTGTGGACCGCGACGCTCTCCGACAACCTGCTCCCACTCGCGCGCCTGGAACGGGGCTTTCCGTCCGACGACGTGACCGCCTCCGTCGCGTACGCGCAAGCGGTAGACGTGGTGAGGTTCTTGGTGCGGCGCGAGGAAGAGCAGCGCTTCGCCGCGCTCGTCGCGCGCATTCGCGACGGGCAGACGTTCGAGCGAGCTCTGGAAGATGCGTACGGCACGAACGTGCCGAGCCTCGAGTTCGAGTGGCGCGAGGACGTGGCCCGCCGCTACACATTCTGGCCGGTATTCTTCAGCGGCTCGATGATCTGGGCCGCCGCGCTCGGGTTATTCGCGTGGGGTTGGCGCCGGCGCAAGCGGCAGAACCGCGAGACTATGGCGCGCTGGGAGCGCGAGGAGGCCGCGGAAGACGCGCGCAAGCGCCGCCCCGAGACCGTGGCCCCCCGTGTGCACATCGTCATCGCTCGCTCCGCCCAGCGCAGCGGCGAACCGCGCCGCCCGACCATCTCCGAAGTGGAGATCCCGAAGGTCGAGCACGACGGCCAGTGGCACACGCTGCATTAGGGTCTCGCTCCGCTCCCCCCGTGCCCGTGCCCCGTGCCCGTGCCCGTTCCGTGCCCGTGCCCGTGCCCGTCTGAGCATTGACCGCATGCCGCACGTGTTTGCAAGGGCGAGAGCGACGCTGTGCACTCTGAACGAACAGGCCGGGCAGGCTGGTTCGGATGTTTGGAGCTCCATAGGGTCGCGCAATGCCTCGGAGCGACGCGCATCCTGGCGAGAGCGCGCACTTGTGCGTCGCCACGGCCTCGCGCGCCGCGGGGGTCGCGCTTTCGAGACGATCGCGCATGAAATGGCGGTCCTACATTATCAATCGTCCGGAATGAGCAAACCCGCCGGGCGTGCAAACCGACGGGTCCCACCACCGCAGTCTTCGCCCGCGATAGCGGCGGACGCGAACGCGGGTAGGCCGCAGCCCTGGGACGGAAGTTTGATACTTCGGGCGGCTTGATTTTGGGTTAGCGCGGGCGACGCGGGCGGCAGTGGAATTTCGCCGGGCGTCCCTGCTCTCTCCGCGATGTGGCGCACGATCGACAACGACGCCTGCCTGAGTTCGGGCGCCGTGCGCCTTCATCCTCTCCCGCGCTGCAGGTTGCGCCTCTCGTTCACGTTCACGTTCACGTTCACGGGCCGGAAGAATCCCGAACCCCCGCGCCGTCCGGGTCGACTTCGCTACGAGGGTGCTTATTGTCGCTGAGTGAGCGTGTCAGGCAAGACCGAGGAATCGCTGGCCCCGCCCGGCCGAGTCATTGTCACGTATTCGCGCAGCTGGCAGGCTCTGGCCGCCATCCGCAGCCTTGGCCGGCATGGCGTCGAGGTCATCGCTGGCGATGAATACGCGATCACTCCGGGCGGCATGTCGAGGTACACCACGACGAGCTTTCAGTATCCGAGTCCCGGTGAGGACGCGAAAGCCTTCCTCGACGCGCTCTCCGCCGCGGTCGACGAGCACGCGCCGGGTTCGGGCGTGCCCTACGTGCTCATGCCGATCCATCAGGAGAGCTACCTGATCGCCAAGGCGCGGGAGCGCTTTGCAGGGCGCATTGCAGTGCCGCTCTCGTCGGGCGAGCAGTTCGATCTGGTTCGTCACAAGGGGCGCTTGGCGCGCTACGCGGAAGCGCGCGGCTTTGCCGTTCCCAGGACATGGACGCCGGCGAGCGTCGAAGATCTCGCGCGCGAGCTCGACTCGATCACGTACCCCGCCTTCATCAAGGTGCCCGCGTCGGCGGCCGGCGTCGGCGTGCAGAAAGTCGAATCCAAAGAGGAGCTTGCAAAAAGCTTCGCGGAGATGGTCGAGCAGACGGGCCTCGACGAAGACCAACGACCAATCGTCCAGGAAGCAGTCGACGGCGAGGACCTGTGCGTGACGGGCCTGTTCAACAGAGGAGCCCTGCGCGCGACCATGACCTACAAGAACGTGGTCACGTTTCCGCGGGTTCACGGGCCCGGCGTGGTACGCGAAACGGTGTCGGCGCCGCGCCTCGAGCGGCTGGCTGCGGATCTGCTCGGTGAACTCGGCTGGCACGGCATCGCGCAGGTCGATTTTCGCTGGACCGGCAAGCACGACGATCCGGCGTATTTGCTCGAGATCAATCCGCGCTTCTTCGGCGGGCTGTTCCAGAGCATCGAGTCCGGCGTCGACTACCCGTGGCTGCTCTATCAAATGGCGGTGAACGGCGACGTGACACCGCCCGACAACGTCGAGATCGGCACGCGCACCGAAACACCCGTCGCCGCGCTTCTGGCGACGTTGAGCGAATTTCTCGAGCGCGAGCCGGATCTAGGGCGTCTGGAGAGCGCGTGGAGCGCCGCCAAGCGCTCCTTCGAACGAGGGAACGCCTGGTCGGCGGCTCGAGAACTGTTTACCGGCCTGAGTGAAACCGTGGACGTGGAGGGCCGGCTGGAGCGTGTGCGCGACCTCCTGGAGCAGAACGAGGGCAACGTCACCATGTTGTTCGACGCCGACGATCCGCTGCCGGTGCTGGGCTTGGTGTATCCGCTGGCCGTGTTCGTCCGTCACGGCAAGCTGTCGGCGGACGTATTGTCCAGCGTCAAAGCCGACGGTTGAGCGCCGCTTCAGTCTCGCTCCGGCAAAGCGACGGCGCTGGCGTCCAACCCTTGGCGATTCAGAGCGTGCTCGCGCGCGGCGCGCACGAACTCGCGAAACAGCCGGCGTTGCTCGGGGCGCTGCGGCATGTACTCCGGATGCCACTGCACGCCGACGAGGAAGGACGGCTCCGGTGTTTCGATGCCCTGCACCACGCCGTTGCGTTCGCGCGCGCTGGCGACCAGACCGTTGCCCAGCAGACCGACCGCCTGCCGGTGCAGGCTGTTGACTACGGCGTGCGTGCGACCGAGCAGCGCGGCCAGGTGACTGCCGGCCTCGAGGGCCACGCGCTTTCTGGGGAACACCGTCCAGGGGTTCGGCGACTCGACGTAGAACGTGGCGACGTCGCGGTGCAACGTGCCGCCGAGGTGCACGTTGATCAGCTGCGCGCCGCGGCAGATCCCGAGCACCGGGGCGCCGTCCCGAATCGCGCGCTTCAGGAGCTCGTTCTCGAGCGCGTCGCGCGCCGGATCGAGCCCGCTGTGGCGAACACTGAACAGCCGCCGGATCAAGTACACGAGCGGAGCGACGATGTAGCCGAGCAGCACGCGCAGGATCGAGCGCGCGCTCTTGCCCTGGATCTGCGGCTTCAACGGCGGCAGGACTTCTTCGTCGCCGTAGAGCAGCGGGTCCACGTCGGCGCCGCCTCCCAGGACCAGCGCGTCCAGGAGTGGCGGTGGCTCGCCGCGCGAGGGGGTCAGACGTATCGGCCGGCCGCCCGCGAGTCGAAGGGTCCAGCTGGTGAAGAACCAGGCCGGATAGCCGCCGCGGTCCGGGCCGCTGACCCCGATGAGCGGTCGCGACATGTCAGCAGCGTAATGCGCGTACCGCGCAGCGCTAGGTCAGACGAAATACTTGGCGAAAGTCAACTCCGGCCGACGTGCTTTTGTTCCAGCCGGCGCGATTCATCGACGAGCCGCTCGAAGATGCGACGCGCTGTGTCGCCGTCTAGCGGCGCAGGCGCCGCACGCGAGAGGCGTTCCAGCAAGTGCCGCTCGCGTTCGGGGTCGTAGACCGGCAGGGCGTTGGTCCGCTTGTATTCGCCCACAGCCAGTACGAGGCGCACGCGTTCGGCCACGAGCTCGAGGATTCTGTGGTCGACCTCGTCGATCGCGCGTCGCAGCGCCTCGAGTTCCGCGGCGGCTTTCATCGTGCGAATGCTAGCCGCGACGCACGCGCCACGCGAGCGCTTTCACTCCACGACGGTCGTGCAGCCGCTCAGCACCTGGACTTGACCCACATCCCCGCTCTTGAGCTCCTCACACCGGCTGCCCTGGATGCGCAGTGTGCGGTCGTCTAGCCAGGACCAGCCGTGAGCTGCGTTCAGCGGGACGACCCGCTGGTCGAAATAGACGTTCACCATCGCGCTGTTCGGCGGCTTGGCATCGAGCGCTATGTCGCAGCTGATCGCCACCGAGCCGAGGATCTCGCGGAGCGCTCCGGTGAGCTCGGGCTGGTCGTCCGCTGCGTAGTAGCGAGTCACGCCCTCGCGCGCCGTCCGTCCCGCCGCGGCGAAGCGATTCAGTGCGTCCGCATAGACGTTGCTGCCTGGCAACCCGACGACGTAGGTCGAGACGTCGTGCTGCGCGAGGTTCTCGAGCGCGGCGATCGTCGCGTCCTCGTCGACGCACAGGACCTGGCCATCTCGGACGTTTGCAGGGTCGCAGCAATTGAAATCGCCGGTGCAGAGTGGATTGACGCCTTCGATGTTGGCAATGCAACTGGCGGCGCTGCAGCGCGCTTCGAGGTTGCAGTTCGGACCGCCATCCGTCGCGAGGATCGCCACGGTGCGGCCCGACAGGGCCAAGAGCGTCGGAGTCAGCGCGACGAGCGTGGCGGCGACGGGCGTGTTGCCGCTCGGAGGATAGCTGGCGAGCAGGCGCAAGAAGGTCTGCAACGTGGGACCGTTTTGCGTTCGATCGGCGGTGATCGGATCGCCCTGCGTGGCCGCGAACACTTGCTTGCCGGTGGCACAATTGTCGGGGTTGTGAAAGGCGGGCAGCACCGCGGCTCCGTAGGAAATGCGATGGCCGATCGCGCGCAGTACTTCGCCGATCGCCAAGCGCGCGGTCGTGTACCGATTGTACCGGTCGACCATCGCTTCCATGCTGCCCGATCGGTCCATGATGAAATAGACATTCGGGCGTTCCAGGATGACGGGGATGAGCTGGTTGCCGCAGAAACCCGCGCCGTCAGCGGGGGGTGGCCCAGCCTCGAAGGGCCGTATTCCGCCCTCTTCCTGCAGGCCGGCCTCTTTGGGAGTGCTGTGGTGCCCGGGCCGTTCTTCGGCCGGCGCGCAGCTCAACGCGAGCAGCGCCGCCGCGAGCCGTGTCGTCCGGTATGCAAATGCGGGCACCATCTCAGCATAGCAGGGCAGAAGCTTTCGAGCTCCCGCCCCGGGCGCGCGCTAGAGGTATGGTCCCGCTGTGAACGTCGTGCGTCTCGAGCCCCTTTTGTCGATGGCCGGTGTGCTCGCGTGCCTGGCATTCGTGCTGGGGATGTTCGACGTGAAGCTGCGACAGCAGCCGCTCGGTCCGCACGCGCCGCCGCCGCCCGTGGATGTCTCCGAACGGGACGGCCGCTTGACCGTCGAGGTTTTCTCGAAGAACGGTCCCAAGCGGCCGCTCGCCGGCGCGACCGTGCGGGTGTTCTGGGAACAGCGCGGTAGCTACTTCCTGGCAGGCACTGCCGACAGCGACGAGCGCGGCGCAGCGGCGCTGAAGGGCATCGCGCGCGGCGCGCTGTGGGTAGTCGCGGAGGCGCCCGGGTACGCACGGAGCTCGACGCAGCTCGTGCTCGCGGACCAGCCGCGCCAGGTGCGGCTGGAGCTGCCGAAAGCACACGAGCTCGAGGTCAGTGTGCGTTCGGACGACACGGGGCCCATCGAGCGAGCGACCGTGCTCGTCAGCGGCGGCGATCCGCTGCCGTACGGCGCATTGACGAGCGCCGCCGGCGTCGCGCGCTTCACGCGCATCGGCCCGTCGCCGTGGACGGTGAAGGCGGCCGCGCCGGGCTACGAATCGGTCACCCGCTCTGGCATCACCGGCAACGAGACTGTCACCTTGCGGCGGCTCGGGTCACTCGAGGTGCGGGTCCTGCGTCCCGATGGAAAGCCAGCGCCGAAGGCCACGGTCAGCATCGCCGGCGCGGTGCTTTGGCCAGCGCGCAGCTCGGAGACGGACCGTGAGGGCAAGACGCTCGTCGTCGGGCTCCTGAGCGGCGCGTACGACCTGAAGGCGTCGCTCGGCAGCCTGGTCTCCGATACGCGGGTGGGCTTCGAGCTCGGACGCGGCGCACGCGAGCAGCTGACCTTGCAGCTCTATCCGGGGCGGATGATCCACGCGCTGGTCAGCGACGGCGAAGGCGAGCCGGTGCAGGGCGTGCCGAACGCCGATGTCGTGTTGGTCGAGCAAGGGTTGGGATCCTTCCCCTGGCGCGGCAGGACCGGAAAAGACGGGCAGGTCCGGCTCGGTCCCATCGCCAGCGGGCCGGCCGCTCTGAGCGCGCGCGCCGAGGGCTTCGTGGGGCGGAGCGCAGTGGCGGTGCCGGAAAAGCCGGAGGGACCGGTGCGGATCGCGCTGCTCAAGGGCGCCACGCTCCACGGCGAAGTCAGCGACTCGAAGGGACGGCCCATCGATGGCGCTTCGATCGAAGTGATCGGCAGCGACACGTACGGGCTTCCCATCGCGGAGAGCCCCGAGCTCGCGCGGTTCGGCCGTGCGCACTTCGAATGGGCCTTGCCCGGACCCACACCACTGATTCCGGCCGGGGAGCTGGGCGTCATGCCGGGTCCCGTGCCGCCGATCCCGCGGCCGGGCCTTTTGGGGCGTTCCTCGTTCACGGACGATCTGGCGGCGGACAGCACCGACACGTTCGAGCCGTGGGTGACGCGCTTCGACGGCACTTTCAGCGTACGCCCTGTCACGCCCGGACGTGTGCGCGCTCTGGTGCGGCATCCGGCGTACGTCGAGGGGCTGAGCGAGGCGGTCACGCTGGCGCCCGGCGGCGAAGCGCGCGTGAAGGTCACGCTGTATGCCGGCGGATCACTCGAGGGCCGCGTGGTCTCTGAAAACAAGCGCCCGGTGGGCGGCGCGCGCATTGATCTGGTAGCGCTGCGCGGCACGCTCGAGCGCTCCACGGTGAGCGCCGATGACGGGACGTTCGCGTTCGCCGCCGTGCCCAGTGAAGTGGCGTTGTCCGTCGCTCGTCCGGACGACACCCTGAGCGTGGCGCTGCGCGAAGAAGTGCGCGTCGCAGAAGGCGAAAAGAAGCGCATCGAGCTGGTGCTCCCGGCCCTGCGCGGCGCCGTTTCGGTACGAGTCCGGGACGCGCGCGGCGCGCCCGTCGAAACGGCGCAGGTGAGCGTCGCGTCTCTGGATCCGAAGGCGCCGGTACGGCGCACGGCATTCACCGACGAGCAAGGTCGGGTGAGCATCGCCGACGCCGCCGGCATCAGCGTGCGCGTCGTCGTGGAAGCGCCGGGCTATGCCCGCACCGAGCAGCAGCACGAGCGCGCCCCCGAGACGCTGGAAGTCGTGCTGCGACGCGGCGTGATCGTGGAAGGTCGCGTTACGGCCGTGCGCGGGCGCAGGCCCGTGGCAGGCGCGACAGTCAGCGTGATCGGCGAGGGTCTGCGTAAGTCGGCGCTCACGGACGCGGACGGACTGTACCGAGTTCGCGACGTGGCGCCCGGCGCCGTGCGCGTCGTGGTCGAGCATCCGGACTACGCTGGAGCCGAGCTCACGACGCGCGTGGAGTCGACGCAGCGCGACGATCGTCCATACGAGCTCAAGGCCATCGATCTCGACGAGCCCGCGGAGCTCTCCGGCCGCGTCGTCGATCCAGAGGGCCGTCCGGTCGCTGGCGCGCGCGTCGCCGTGGGCGTGGCGCCGGCCTATCTTCCCGTGGGCGCGCTGCCCGCTGGAGTCGCCATCAGCGACGCGAACGGCGCGTTCACGCTCCGCGGCACGCGCGCCGGTAACCTCGAAATCGAGGCATATTCGGCCGATTTCGGGCGTGGCTCGGTGACGGTGCAAGCAGAGAGCGGGCGCGCCACGAAGGACGTCGAAATCCGACTGCCGGGCGAGCGCGCCGCTGACGATTCCGCCGCGGCAGGCGGCGTCGCGCTCACCCTGGGTGAGCGAGGCGACGAGCCCAGCGTGGAGGTGGTGATCGTGCAAGTGTCACCGGGCAGCGAAGCGGAGCGCGCGGGCGTCACACCTGGCGACGTGCTCGTCAGCATCGACGGTCACGCTGTCCGCGATATGAAGGAAGCGCGCACGCGACTCGGCGGCCCCGTCAGCTCGGACGTGGTGCTATCGATTCAGCGCGGCGGGCAGCTCGTGAAGCGGCGCGTGTCTCGAGAGAGTGTGCGCCGCTGAGTAGCGCTCAATCAGGGCGTGCCGGCCTTAGGACGCGCTGTGAATTCGAGCGAGACGAGCGCGACCTTGGAGACCTTGGCGCCGAGCGCATCCAGCGTCTTGTCCGCTAGCTTGCCGAACGCCGAGCGCGGCCGCACGTCGTGTTCCTGGAGCGGGACGGGCAACGGCTCGAGTGTCTTGACGGAAAGCTCGCGCGCCGTGTCACCGGCGTAGAGCACACGGATTTCGACCTGCGCGGAGCGCGGCTTCACGCGACCGTGCAGGCGAAAATCGCCCTGCGCTCGGGCGGTCAGCTTGGGTTCTTTCGCGGCCCCGGGCCGGAGGTCGCGCGGCGCTGGCGCGCTCAGCTCCGTCAGCTTGAACTCCGCCCAGCGGTTGCCCTCGCGGACGTCCGCGGGCGTGTCTTCCGAGATCTCGAACCACGTGCGCATGTCGGCGTTCTGTTTGTCGTTCTTGGTCTCCTCGCCGAACTGTCCGCTCGCGTCGTCGCGTTTGCGTTGGTAAATCGCGAGCCGATCGAGATCGAGCCGGATTAGGCCGGAGCTCTTCGCGATATCGCTCAGATCGACGGACACTTCGCCGAGCACGGCTGCGTTCGCGTGTCCGCGGATCTTCTCGAGCTCCGCGTCCATGGTGAACGACGCGACGCTGCTTTTGGTGTCCACGACGAACACCAGCGCCCCTGCGCTCGCGGGCCGCGGTTTACTCAGCGCCGACGCCGCGGGCGCCAGCTCCGTCTTCGGCTTTTCGTTACATTGGGCCAGCGACAGAGCCAGCACACACCCCAGGACTCGCTGCATGAAACGTCTCCCTTCGACGCGCCCTGAAGGAGTGTCTCCACGGCCGCGCTGGTCGTACGTCGCTACAGCTTAACGGTTTCAGCCGCTGAGCGTCCGCGGTTCGGGACCCAGGGCGCGGCCGTGCCGGACTGGCAGCGAACCAGGCAGGCCCGCGAAAGCCGCGCGAAACTCAGTGGTGAGCGGCTTCGTCGTCCGGGGGCTCGCGGCGGTCGCCGCTCGGCCACAGCAAGAACACCATTGGAATCACACCGATGGCGAGAATCAGGGTGCCGACGATCTTGGCGAGCGTCACGAGGCCGGGTTCCATGGCGCGCGAGGGGTTAACTCAAGCGAGGGCGCGCTGCAAGTGCCGGCTCGGGGGGAGCCCGGAACCGGCCTCCCGCGTCGGCAGGCCGTGAGCTGTGGTACCCTCCAGCCGGGTGGGATGACAGAGCACCTGGATCGTGACGACGAGCCTACGGGCCTGAGCCAGATCACGATCCCGTCGGAGGTGTACCCGGCCGTCAATTACCGCCTCGAACGACGCATTGGGGAGGGAGGCACAGCCGTTGCGTTCTTCGCGCTCCGGCATGCGCCCGACGGGATCGCGCCGGTCGTGATCAAGCTGGTGAAGCCGGAAGTCGTCGCGAGCGGAGGCCCGACGGCGCTGCTCGTCATCCAGAAGGAAGCCGTCGCGCTCGGTCGCTTGAACGAGAGCGTGCCACCCACGCCGTTCGTCGTGCGCTTCATCGACACCGGACGCGTGAGCTTGCACGGTGAACACCGTCCCGCGCTGCCGTGGTTGGCCCTCGAGTACGTGCATGGTGGCGTGGAGGGCACGACGCTGGAGGAACGCGTCGTCTACAGCTTCGAGAAGACGGGCTACGCGTTCGAGCCGCAGCGCGTGGCGCACCTCCTGCGCTGTCTCACGAGTGGGCTCGCGGCGATCCACGCGGTAGGCGTCGTTCACCGCGATCTGACTCCGAACAACGTGCTGTGCTGTGGCTTCGGCGAGGCCGAGATTTTCAAAATCTCGGACTTCGGGATCGCGAAGCCGGGTGGCATGAGCGTCACCTTCGGTGACATGTTGCTCGGCACGGTGGGCTACACGGCGCCGGAGCAGAACTCGAAAGACGGCACGGGCGTCGGTCCGTACACGGACGTATTCAGCCTGGCGTGCGTCCTGTTTTATGCGCTGACCGCGCAGGCGTATTTCGACGACAGCACGCCGGTGCGCGCGATCCTCGCGATCCAATCCGGCAAACGTCGCAGCATTCGCGACTCGAAGTGGCTGTGTCCGGAGATGCGGGAGCGCAGTGAAGCCTGCGACGCCATCGATCAAGCGCTGGCGCAGGCTACATCCGTGGACCCGACGCTCCGGCCCAGCGTCGCGCAGTTTGCCGCGAGCCTCGCGCCGTGGATCGGCGACGGCTCGGGCGGCCCGCGCCCCGGTCGCCGGTTGATGGGCAGCCTGCTCAATCTGTCCTCGCCCGCGCAGGTGTCCACGTGGGGCTTTCTGGTGCGCCACCCTACGGGCGACGATCGCGTGATTCGCAGCGCGGCATGGGACGGAGACGGGCGCTGTTTCGTCGCAACCACGCGCGGGCTCGAGTTCTGGAACGGCACGGCCTGGGTGCCGACGCAGACGGAGCGGACCTTGCCCAAGGGATTATTTTTCGCGCGGCGTTTCGAGGCCGGACGCTGGCTCGTCGGCGGCGATGAAGGCACGCTCGCCGTGTTCGCGACAGACGGCGTGCGGGAGGTGGTGCGCGCCTCCGATCGACGCGTCACGTTTCTCGACGCGAGCGGGCGCTTCGACGATCTACTCGTCGCGATCGCGCAGCGTCCCGGCTCGCCGCCGGAGCTGTGGGCCATGGCCGCGCGGCGCTGGATGAAACCGCTGCCGCTGCCGAAGGTCGCCTATCTGTCCGCGCTGCTGCGGCTGGACGATTCGCGCTGGCTCTTGTGCGGTCGCCTCGTGGAGGGCGGAGGCTTCGTGGCGGTGTATTCGCCGATGCACTGGGAGGTCAGCGTGCTGCCCACCCCCGCGACGCGCGCGTTCGTCGGCGGAGCGGCACAACTCGAACGCGGCCTCGCGCTCATGGTCGGAACAGACGGCGTCACCGTGCGCTTCGACGGGGAACGCGCTCAGAGCTCGATCGCCGAAGGTCGCCCCGACCTGACCGCCGGCGCGATGGACGTGCTGGATCGCGAATGGGTGACGAGCGTCGGCCGACTCTGGGTGCGTGACCCTGAACGCGACGCGCGCTGGCAGAGCGTGTGGAAGGAAGCGAGCTGGCGCGCGCCGTTCGTGAGCTTGATGGCGGACGCCGGCATGGTCGTGGCGATGACCGCGGACGGCGGAATTTTGGAGGGTCGTGCGCCGTGGCACACTCCGCCTCGCGTCGCGTGACGCGCATTTTCATCGAGAGTGGCAAATTACCGGGACACGGCCGAAGGCGCGGTGCTACTTCGAGACACACATCGTAGGACCGGGCCGTACATTCCCGTGATACGCTGAGCATCGCCCGTGCTCGTTTTCGAGCGGCATGTAGCGCACTCCGTGATTGGCAAGGCTCTTGCACATCGGCTCGGGTGATGAGTTCCAGAGACGGAAAGAAAGTTCGCAGCGCTTCGCGACGCGTGCAGCGTCCGCATCGCTTTCTGCTGGTCGATGACGACCCGCTGATGCTGCGAAGTATGGGCCGGTTGCTCCGAAAGGCCCATCCGGACTGGGAAATCACCACGGCGGAGAGTGGGGAAGAGGCGCTCGCCGAGCTCGCTTCGCAGTCCTACGATGTCCTGGTTACGGACCTGCAGATGCCGAACATGGACGGCATGGCGCTCCTGGCACAGGTCGCGGTCCGCCATCCCGAGATCACCTGCGTGATCCACTCGTCTCAACTCGAGAGTCTCGGAAGTGAGCGAGTGCGGCACTACGCGCGTGCCGCACTGCAAAAAGGTGTGGACGCCGACGAGCTCGTCGGCACCCTGGATTGGGCGCTGGCGCTGACCCTTTCGAACCGCGACGAAGACTCTCAGTCCGACGCCGGCTAGCGCGCTGTCTCAGAAGTCGCGAGCGCCTTCTGAGACTCCTGGCTTCGCCAGGCCGCTGCTCCGCAGCGAGCGCACTAGCCCCTTGTTCCATCGGGAGCACAGCTCCCGCCCCGCTGAAGTGAATTCAGCGGGGCCCCACCCTCAGGTTTTGGGGCCCGCTACCCCAAAACGATTCTTACTTCCGAGACACGGCACTAGCTCAGCGCGGTATGAGTCAGCCTTTTTGGTCGTACTGCTGCTGCAGCATCTTCGCGATCGTCAAGAGCTGCATGTTGCTAGTGCCCTCGTAGATCTTGCCGATCTTGGCGTCGCGGAAGAAGCGTTCTGCCGGGTATTCCTTGGTGAAGCCCACGCCGCCCAGAAACTCCACGCACAGTGAAGCCGTGCGTTCGGCGACCTCCGAAGCGGTGAGCTTGGCGATCGCGGCCTCTCTCGCGAACGGCTGCCCCGCATCCTTGAGGCGGGCCGCGTTGTAAACGAGCAAACGCGCGGCTTCGATTTCGGCGGCGGCGCGCGCGTACTGAAACTGCACGCCCTGAAAATCTGCGATGGCTTTGCCGAACTGCTTGCGCTCGTGCATGTACGCGAGCGCATAGTCGAACGTGCCTTGCGCGAGGCCGAGCATCTGCGCGCCGATGCCGATGCGACCCTCGTTCAGGGTCTCCATCGCGATCTTGTAACCACGGCCGATTTCGCCGAGCACGTTCTCCTCCGGAACCTCGCAATCATCGAGGACGAGCTCGCACGTGCTCGAGGCGCGAATGCCGAGCTTGTCTTCCTTCTTGCCGACGGAGAAGCCGTTGAAGCTGCGCTCGACCAGGAACGCGGTGATGCCCTTGTAGCCCTGGCTGGGGTCGACGTTGGCGAAGACGACGAACAGAGAGCTCTCGTTTGCGTTCGTGATCCACAGCTTGCGTCCGTTCAAACGCCAGCCGCTCTTCGCGCGCTCGGCGCGCGTTTTGAGCGCGAAGGCGTCCGAGCCGGAGCTGGCTTCGCTGAGCGCGTACGAACCGACCCATTCGCTGGCCAGGCGCGGCAGATAGCGCTGCTTCTGCTCGGTGCTACCCCAACGAATGATGGCCCCGTTCATGAGCGTATTTTGCACGTCCACGAGGAGCGATACGCTCGCGTCCACGCGCGCCAGCGCCTCGACGGCCAGCATCAGATTGAACAAGTTGCTGCCCGAGCCCGAGTACTCGCCAGGGATCTCGACGCCCATCACGCCGAGCGCGAACAGCTCGGGAATCAGCGCCGGATCGAGGTGGGCGTCGTGGTCCATCTGCTGGGACTTGGGGGCGACGCGTTCGCGCGCGAAAGCGAACACGGAGTCCCGAAACAAACGTTCTTCTTCGGTCAAATCGGTGAGTGCACGTGCGGACATGTTGGGTTCGGGCGTACAATGATGGCCCATGGCAGGCAACAGCTTCGGGCAGGCGTTTCGCATCACCACCGCCGGGGAATCTCATGGTCCGGGCAACGTGGTGATCATCGACGGCTGCCCGCCCGGGATTCCGCTCGCCGAAGAAGACCTGCGCGTTGACCTCGCGCGCCGACGGCCCGGGCAGAGCAAAATCGTCACGCAACGGCAAGAGGCCGACGAGCCGGAAATCCTGAGCGGCGTGTTCGACGGCCGCACGACGGGCACCAGCATCGCGATTCTCGTGCGAAACACGGACCAGAAGAGCCGGGACTACGCGGACATTCGCGACAAGTACCGCCCGGGACACGCGGACTACACGTACGATCGCAAGTACGGTTTTCGCGACTATCGCGGCGGCGGCCGTGCCAGCGCGCGCGAAACCGTGGCGCGCGTGGCGGCGGGCGCGGTAGCCAAGAAGGTCATCGAGACGGCCTTTTCCGGCCGTGTGATCGGTTACGTCACGCGCATCGGCACGGTGCAAGCTGGCGCCATCGACCCCACGCGGCTCACGACCGAACAGGTGGAAACACTGCCCGATGGCTCGCCGAACCTGGTGCGGTGCCCTGATCCGGATGTCGCGCGGCGCATGATCGCGTTGGTGGAAGAGGTCCGAAAAGAGCAGGACTCCGTGGGCGGCGTGGCCGAGGTCGTCGCGCTCGGTGTTCCCCCCGGACTCGGGGAGCCGGTGTTCGACAAGCTCAAGGCGGATCTAGGCAAGGCGCTGTTCAGCCTGCCTGCGGTCATGGGCGTCGAATACGGCTCGGGCTTCGCCTGTGCGGAGCAGCGCGGCAGCGAGCACAACGACGTGTTCGTCGCGGAGCCCGGACCGGGCGATCTTCCCAGTATCCTGACGGGCAGCAATCGACATGGCGGGATGCTCGGCGGCATCTCGTCGGGGATGCCCATCGTGCTGCGCGCGGCCGTCAAGCCGACGAGCAGTCTGTCGCGGGAGCAGCCGACGGTCACGCAGGAGGGTGAGCCCACGCAAATCCGCACTCGGGGCCGCCACGATCCCTGTCTTCTGCCGCGCTTCGTGCCGATCGCGGAGGCCATGGTGGCGCTCGTCCTGGCGGATCACTGGCTGCGCTGGTGCGGCCAGAGCAAGAGTCTGGGCTGAGCTCCGCCTTTGCGGCTCGACGCGCCGCGCGTGCTCACCCTATCGTTGGCAAATGACGTCCTTTTCGGGGGCATGGGTGCTCGTCAGCGGGGCCTCGTCGGGCATTGGAGAAGAGTTCGCACGGCAGATGGCCCGGGAGGGTGCGCACCTCGTGCTCACGGCGCGTTCGACCGACCGGCTCGAGCAGCTCGCGCGCAAGCTATCCGCCGCGCACCACGTCGAGACTCAAGTCGTCAGCGCCGATCTGGCCGAGCCCGGCGGGGCCGAGCAGCTGTGCCGTGAGATCGATCGGCTCGGTGTGCGCATCGATCACGTCGTCAACAACGCGGGCTTTGGTGACGTTGGTCCGTTCGTGGAAGCCGACGTCGAGAAGCACGCGCGCATGGTGCGGCTCAACTGTGAAGCGCTGATGCGGTTGTCGCGCCATTTCCTGCCCGGCATGGTGGGGCGCCGTCAGGGCGGCATCATCCACGTGGCCTCCGTCGCCGGTCACATGCCGGTGCCGTTCATGGCCACGTACGGCGCGACGAAAGCCTTCGTGCTGAGCTTCTCGCTCGCGCTCGCCGAGGAAGTGCGAAAGCACAAGGTGCGCGTGTGCGCGCTCTGCCCGGGTCCGGTGCCGAGCGGCTTTCAGGCCGCCGCCGGCATGGCGCCGAGCCGGGTCGCGGGCGCGGTGGGGCTGAGCGCCGAAGCGACCGTGACGCGCGCGCTCGAGGCGTATGAAGCGGGGGAAGTCCTGTGCGTCCCGGGCGTGCTCAACACCGTCCAGACCTTGTCGTCGAAGTTTTTGCCGCGGGCGCTGATGGTGCGCAGCGCCGCGGAAGCCATGCGCCGCATGGGCCGTGGCAAGTGACCGGCGGCGTGCGTTAGCTTTCGGCGGGCTGTTTCACGGCTGAAGCGAGCTCGCTCAGCATGCGGTCGGCGAGCTGCAGACCATCGCCGAAGGTCTCGTGCTCGAGCGCTCGGCGCGTCAAGCGGCCGCCCGGGGACAGGCGGTAAGCCGAGTTCTTGCGGGATACGAGCTGCCCGATGCGCTCGGCGTCGAGCGGGGTGTCTTCGCGCAGGTGTAGGCTGACGCTCTTGGCGCTGGCTTCGCAGCCGAGGACGCATAGCGCGCGCAGCTCGGTCTTGAGGCGCATCAGCTCGACCAGGCGGCGCGCTTCGAGCGGCGGATTGCCGAAGCGGTCCTGCATCTCCGTGGCCAGCTCCGAAACCTCGCCGTCGCCGCCCGCGCTCGCCAGCCGCTTGTAGAACGACAGACGCACGCCCACTTCGGAGATGTAGTCCTCCGGTAGCAGCGCTTCGACGTCGAAGCTGAGCTCGGGATCCACGTCGTGCACGACGGGCTCGCCGCGCAGCTCGTGCGTGGCTTCATCCAGCATCTGACAGAACAGGTCGAAGCCGACGCTGGCCACGAAGCCGCTCTGCTCGCCGCCCAGTAGATCGCCCGCGCCGCGCAGCTCCATGTCGAGCGTGGCGATGTGCAGCCCTGAGCCGAGCTCCGTGTAGCGCTCGAGCGCCTCGATGCGCATCCGGGCTTCCTCGCTGAGCTGACTGGCAGGCGGCACGAGCAAATAGCAGTAGGCGCGCTCGCTGGCGCGACCGACGCGCCCGCGGAGTTGGTAGAGCTGCGCGAGCCCGAACAGATCCGCGCGATCGATGATCATGGTGTTTGCGCGCGGAATATCGAGGCCGCTCTCGATGATCGCCGTGGCCACCAGGACGTCGTACTTGCCGGCGATGAAGTCGAGCATGGTGCGCTCGAGCTCCGCCTCGGGCAGCTGGCCGTGCCCGACTATGACGCGCGCGTCCGGCAAGAGCTGTTGCAAGAGCGCGGCGCGCTCGTAAATGCCCTCGACGCGATTGTATACGTAAAAAACCTGACCACCGCGCGCGAGCTCGCGTTCGACGGCTTCGCGGATCAGCCCTTCGTCGAAGCGCGAGGTGATCGTGCGCACGGCGCGCCGGTCGATCGGCGGAGTGTTGATGATGGACAGATCGCGCAGGCCGCCCACGGCCATCTGGAGCGTGCGCGGGATCGGTGTCGCGCTCAGCGTGAGCACGTCCACGCTCGCGCGCAGCTGCTTGATGCGTTCCTTGTGCGTCACGCCGAAGCGGTGCTCCTCGTCCACGACGAGCAAGCCCAGGCGCTTGAAGTGGACGTCCTTGGAGAGCAAGCGGTGCGTGCCGATCACGACGTCGACCGAGCCTTCTTTCAGGCCTTTGAGCGTCTCCTGTTGCTCCTTCTTGGATTCGAAGCGGCTCAGTGCGCGCACCGTGATCGGATAGTCTGCGAGACGGTTCGAGAAGGTCAGGTAGTGCTGCTGCGCGAGCACGGTGGTGGGGCAGAGCAGCGCCACCTGCCGTCCTGCGAGGGCGTTGCGGAACGCCGCACGCAGCGCGACCTCGGTCTTGCCGAAGCCGACGTCGCCGCACACCAGGCGATCCATGACTTTGGGACTTTCCATCTCGCGCGCCACTTCGCCGATCGCGAGCGCCTGGTCGCGCGTCTCCTCGAACGGGAACGTCGCCTCGAACGCCGCATACTCGTCGTCGGCGGGGGGCAGCGGCTCCTTCTCGAGCGCTGCGCGCTCGGCGTACAGGCGCAAGAGCTCGTCGGCGAGCTGACGCACGCGTCGTTCGACCTTCGCTTTGGTCTTCGCGAATGACAGCCCGCCGAGCCGATCCAGCTTGGGCGCGGTGTCGCCGCCGGAGTGCTTCTGGATCTGATTCAGCCGATAAACAGGCAGAAACAGCTTACCGCCCAGGTACTCGACCGCGAGCAAGTCGACGCCGACGTTGCCGATCAGCTTGCGTTCAAGGCCCAAATAACGCCCGATGCCGTGCTCGACGTGCACGACGTAGTCACCCGGCTGAAGCGCGCGCAGATCCTCGAGCAGCGCCTGCGGCGCGCGTTTGCGTTCGCGGGGCCGGTGCGCGCGGTGGCCGAAGATTTCTTCCTCGGTGACCCAGACGCGGTTCAAGGTCGGAGCGATCACGCCGCGCGCGAGGGCTCCCGTCACGATGCGCACGGCGTCGCGGCTCGGGCGGCCATCGACCTCCACGCGCACTCCGCGGTGGCCGAGCAGCGCGGCCACGCGCTCGGCCTGGGTCGGCACGCGTGCGGCGATGGATACCTGGAGCCCCTGCTCCTGCCAGGCCGTGACGCGCGCGATCAACGGATCGAGCGCGGCCTGCTTGCCAGACGTGGAGCGCGCCAATTTTACGGCGCGCTCCAGGTCGGCGTGATCGGACATGGCCACGCTCGCGGCGTCTGCGGGCACGATCTCGAGCGCGCTGAGCGGCGAGGGCTCGGGCTGTCCGCTGATGCCGCTGCGATGCGCGCACAGCACGGCGCGGCGCTCGAACGCGCACGCGAGCTCGGCGTCGTCCGTATACAGCTCCGCGATCGGAAAGTGGGGCGCCTCCCGCCGCGCTGCGAGACCGCGCTCGCTCTGCTCGCGTTCGTGGCGCAACGCCAGAAGCACGTCGGTCCCGTCCTCGACGAGCAGCGCGGCTTTGTCCGGCAGATAGTGCCAGAGCGGGACTAGCTCCGCGAACACCGGCAGGTAGCCTTCGAGACCGAAGTAAGCGCGGCCCGTGGCCACGTCTTCGACGAAGCCACGCGCCTTCGTGGACGGCAGATTCACCGCGTCACACAGGTTCCGCAGCACCGGCCGCGCGCGCGCCGCGGCGGCTTCCGTCACGATGGCTTCGCGCGCCGGCGGCAGCCAGACGTGGCTGACTTCTTCCAGGCTCTTCTGATCGTCGGGATCGAAGCGCCGTAACGTCACGATCAGGTCTCCGTACAGCTCGGCGCGGACGGGAGCTTCGGCGGCAGCGGGCCAGACATCGAAGATGCCGCCGCGCACGGCGAAGCTGCCTGAGTCTTCCACCACGGGGACGCGCAGGTAGCCGGCCGCGACCAGCTCCTCCGCCAGCTTCGTGACATCGATTTCGCTTTCTGGCGCAAGCTCGCGCGCACCGTGCACCAAAGTCTCGGGGCGGACGACGCGGCGGATGAGCGCGGGCGCGCTGGCGACCAGAAACTGCCACGGCAGGCGCGCCGCCAGGTGAAACAAAGTCGCCGTGCGCCTCATCGCCGCGCGGCGGTCGGCCCGCGCTTCGGCGTAGGGGCTGCCCTCGGAGGCTGTCAGCATCAGCGGTGGGGACAGCGCGGCGTCGGGACCTGCGAGCTCGCGCGACAGAAACGCGAGGTCCGCCGCGGCACGCAGCGCAGCATCGCCGTTCGGCACCACGTACAGCACCGGCGCGCCGGTGCTAGCGAGCGCGCAGGCAAGCAGGCCCGGCGCCGCGCCGCGGGCGTCCACCACGTGGAACGGTCCGGGACTCTTCTGCGCTTGCTCGGCGGCCTGCGCCGGTGTGAGGACGCGCCGCATGGAAGGGAGCCGCAGCGGTCCCTGAATGTCGTCGAGCTCGGACGCCATGTCGTGCATGCGAGGCGCGCGTCTTAGCACCACTCGCTCGGCGAGGTAGGCCGCCAGGCGGCTACGGCGAGAAGGTGGCTAGCCAGTGGTTTCTGGCGCGCAAGGCCCAGGCCCCGCGCGGATGAGCCTGGAGGTGCAGCTCGAGCTCGCGGCGCGCCTCAGCGTGCTCACCGAGCCGCTGATGGAGGATGCCGCGGGCGAGCGCGGCGGGGTACTCCGGGTCCACTTTCGCGAGCGCGTTCACGTAGCCCAGGCGCGCGCGGTTGCCGTCCGGTGCCGCGCCGCTCGCGTCCGCTTGTGGGTGCTCGAGCAAGCAGCGATAGTAGCGCCGCCACTCGTCGAGAGCCGGGGCGAACGCAGGGTCGTCGCGCACGCCGAGCAGCTCGAGCCAGCGAAATTCGAACAGCACCGCGCGCTCCCTTTCGCTCAAACCGAGCTTCCGATCGGCGTCGATCCAGCCGTACTGCCCCGCACGGTCCACGAACTTGCCGCCGAGCTCCACGAGATCGGCGGGGCGCTCACCGCTGACTTCCCAGGCGCGGACAGCGTGTAAAAAGAGCTCGGACTGCACCGCGCGGAGCTCGAGCAGGAGCGGCGCGCGGGCGTCGGATCGCGCCAGCTGCACGGTGCGCCGCAGATGTGCGAGAGCACCCGATATCTGCGGCGGGTCGTCGCTCACTTCAGCGCGCCCGAAACGCCGCAGCGCTTCGCCGACGGCGCGGACCGAAAACGGCAACTGTAGCCGTCGCGCTTGCGCTCGTGCCGCCGCTTTCCGCTGCTCGGCGCGCGCTTCGAACGCGGGATCGACGCTCGGCAGCGGCAAAATCCCCTCTCCTACCGGCCGAGGTAAAGCGAGCGCAAGCGCGAGGAGCGCGAGGCCCACCGACACGACGCCGAGCTGCCAGCCTTCGAGGTGACGGCGATATCCGCCCACCCGAGGGACTTGGAAGCGCGCTTGTGGGCGAGCGGGGTCGCGGGGGCGTGGGGAGCGTGGGGAGCGTGGGGAAAGCGTTGCCTTGACTCCTTGCCGCGCGTGTCTCAGAGATACGGTTCCGCGGGAAGCATCGCAAGGCGACGCACACCGCTCAACCCTCTCGGACCTGTCGTGGAAGAAAAGCGCGTACACCCCCGTTCCCCGCTCCGCATTCCCGTCACCTGCGAGCTTGCCGGGCAGCCTGCGATCTCCGGCAGCGCCAAGGACATCAGCCTGGGCGGCATGTTCGTCGAGGCAGAGGACACGAGCCCCGCCTTCGGGACGCCGATCACCATCGTGTGCGAGTTGCCCGGCCTCGGGCGCGAGGCGCGGTTGCCCGCGGTGGTACGCTGGACCAAAGCTGGCGGCTTCGGCGTGCAGTTCGGCTTGCTCGGCGCGCGCGAGACGCACGCCATCACGAAGCTGCCGCGTCCGTAGTACCTCGATTCATTCGAATCGAGGTACGTCATGACAGTCCGTGCTCGAGTCAAATGAGCCCATGGCGCAGGAATTTCGAGGCCCTTGCCCCGTCAGGGGCCTCGAAATTCCCATCGCTCGATGGACTCGAGGCGCTAGTCGGCAGCGGACGTCGCGGGGGCGACGAACAGCCAGACCCAGCTCGCAGCTCCGAGCAGCAGCATGCCGGCGACGATGAGCGCGAAGCAGTACACGAACACGCGACGACCACGCGCAGCTTCGCGGACGCCCGTGCTGGCGCGAGTTTCGGCGGCGGCCCAGGGCAGCGCCGCCAAATGCACCAGCACGAGCGCGACGAGCGCGGCGCCGAGCACCACTTCGAGCACCAGCTGGACCTGCGCCGCCTCCACCGCCGTCAGTGATAGGTCACGCGCGACGTCACTGATGATCGGGTGGGTCGGGTCGCCCGGCCTCGCATCCAGGAGCGCGCGCCTTCTCGAGATGATGGCCAGCGGCATGCAGGCGAGCGCCGAAAGCAGCGCCACGGGGTACGCGAGCGCGTGAGCTATCAAGAGCGGCGCCAACGCGGCGCGCCAGCGGCGGCCCGGGAGGCGCGGGCGCGCGGTGCCTGCCGGCGAGGACACGAAGCTAGACTATAGCGTCGCGAGCCTCCGGCGTGCATCATTCCGGCCGTCGGCGGCGCCGACCACGAAAGGTGAT
Source organism: Polyangiaceae bacterium (assembly GCA_036520475.1). Lineage (GTDB taxonomy): Bacteria > Myxococcota_A > Polyangia > Polyangiales > Polyangiaceae > DATDJP01. Next base: position 41,237 of record DATDJP010000086.1, read on the forward strand.
GAATGAACGTCGTTCCCGAGAACCCGCACGACTTTTTCACGAAGTACGTGCCGGCGCGCTTCGACACCGTGAAGGTCGGGGTAGCGGGCAAGAGCTCGGTGGGCGCGCTCACGTTCCGCGTCGGTCAACACGAATGGAGCATGCGGCTTTCAGGCGGCGAGCTCCAGGTCAGCGAAGGGATGGCGCCGGACGTCGTGCTGCAGGTCACCGTCCCCGAGCGTGATTTCAAGGCCGTCGTGGTGCGGGGCGCGGAGCTCCAGGAGAAAGAGCCGCCGTCGGCCGACCAGCAGCTGCTGGCGTTCAAGGTGCTGACGATCGACGCGGAACGCGTCGCCATGGTGCAGAGCGTGCGCGGCAGTATGGCGTTCGTGATCAGTGAGTCGGGAGCGCAGCATCGCCTCGTGCTCACGCCCGGCAGCGCGGCGCCGAACGTGGACGCGCCCGAGTGCCGTATCGAGTGCTTGATTGGCGACTTCATGGACATGCAGACGGGCAAGTTGAATCCCATGCAGCTCGCGCTCAGCGGCCGGATCCGCATCCTCGGCAACGCGCAGATCCCGATGGCGCTGAGCGGCGTGTTCGTTTAGCGCGCAGCCGCAGCGTTTCGGGCTTGGGGCCCCAAAACCTCCGTGTGTGAGGCTGCAATGACCTCACGGTCTGTTGGGAGGAGGCGAATGCGGGGGCGCAGGCGAATGCGGGGGCGCAGGCGAATGCGGGGGCGAACGCGGCGGCGCGGTGCAACCGGGCGTAGGCGTACCCCGCCGTGAGGCCGCGGCCGCTCGAGGGTAATCATCCGCAACATGGGTTACACCGTGCGGTGCAATCCGGCCCGTGCCGCCTCTCACGCGCCGTGGGTGGAGGGCTCATCTGTCAGGTCTGGGGACGGAGGCGGACACTTCGCGCGGCTTGATTTTTGGGGTTAGCGCGGGGCGACGCGGGCGGCGGCGGGGCGGAGTTCTGCGGGACGGACGGCGAAGAAATGCCGCTCGGGGTTTTTGATTTTGCACTCGTGCTCGGCCGCTTCAAGGGGCTTCGCCCGCGCTGCGCGCGGCGCCTGCGGCGCCCTTATGCTGCGGATCTATCCCATTGCTCTCGAATGGCTCAAGGCGGTGCGTCCGTTGATTGCTCAGATTGCTCGGTACGACGGCGATCTGGCGAAGCAGCTTCGGAGGTCGAGCTCGTCGGTGATTCTCAACCTCGGGGAAGGCATGTACTCGCGCGGGGGACATCGCACGAATGCGTACGGCGTGGCGCTGCGCGAAATGGGCGAGAGCTATTCGGCATTGCAAGCGGCGCAGGTGCACGGGTACGTCCAAGCGCTCGAGCCGGCCTTCGAAGCGCAGTGTCGCAGGATTCTGGGCACGCTCGTGAAGCTCGCCTTGCCGGCGAGGTGACGAGAGGATGCCGGGCTCGTGTGCGTCGCGCGCTCATGGATCGTCTGAAATGAGCGACTGTCCGACGAGCGAACCGACGGCGCCCACCGACAGCAGATCGGGACGCTCCTTCGAGTGTCCTAAGGCGTAGCTGCAGCGGCGGCCGGCGGCGCTGGTAGCGCGGCCCAGCGCAGGGATTCGCCGTGCTGGCTCGAGAGCTTCTGCGTCTTGAAGCGCTTGAGCGACATCATGTACATGCCCGGCGCTTTGCTGCGCGTCGAGAAGAACGCCAGCATCCGGCCGTCGGGGCTGCACGCCGGTGCTGTGTTGGAACCCTGGTTCTGTGTGAGTCGCGTCATGCCGCGGCCGTTCTCGCCGCTCATGACGATGTCGTGGCGATCGCCGCCGACCGACACCGAATACACGACGCGCACGCCGTCCTCCGTGTCACAGAAGGTCGGCGCGCCGGCGGTGAAGCCGGGCGGCGAGATCGGCTTGCCGTCCAGGAACACGCGCTGGGAGCCTTGCTTCGGGCTGCCGCCGATCCACGCCAATTTGCCGGACGGGCTGAACACGGGGTGCGTCGACAGGTCCGTGTTCGAGGTCTTCTTCATGTTCGAGCCGTCGGCGCTACCGGTGTAAATGGCGCTCTTGGCGTCCGCCGCTACCGCGACCGCGAGGTTCGAGAAGTCTTTGTTGAAGGCGACGCTGTAGATCGACGTTTTGAACGGGACGTCGATGGGCTTTGGCTGCGCGCCGGGTGCGAGCATGAACAGCCGGTACGGCGAGTAGTTCTTGCTGACGGTGTAGAAGATTTGATTGTCGGGACCCCAGGTCGGCGCGATCGCCGTCAAGTCCGGCGCGGTGTGGGGCGTGAGGCCGTTGCCGTCTGCGTCCATGCTGAAGATGCGGCGATTGCGGCCCCACGGGGCCGAGAACACGAAATGGCTCGCGAAGCCGCCGGGACGACCGGTGAGCGCCCCGAGCAGGGCGTCGGTCACGCGGTGCGCCGTGACGCGGATGTCTTTCGCATCCACGAGCAGCTTCTTTTCGTAGACCGGGTCCTTGCCCACGTTGAGGAAGTAGGCGAGGCCGAACACTTCGATCTTGCCGGAGCTGTGTTTCCGCGCGGAAACTTTGAGGATCGCCTCCGCGCCGAGCTTCTTCCAGGCGTCGATGTCCACCGGATCGTCCCAGCCGTACAAGCCGGGCGGCGCCTTGCTGTCGGCGATCACGTCGAACAAGCCGGTGAGCTCGAAGTCGCGCCGCACCACGCCGCGCACGATCACGTCTTCGAGTTCCGGCGACAGCGACGGCAAGAGCGCGATCTTGGGGATGTGTTCCTGAACGTTCGCGGTGATCGGCAGCTCGCCGAGCAGGCTCTCGTCGGGCGGAGGCGTGGCCGCCGGCTGCGCCATGGCAGCGCCCGTGATCAACGACGACGCCAGCGCCGCGAGCGACGGCACGAGCAAGCGAGTGCGGATCATTGGCATCGTTGATTTTTTCCGAGAAAGTTGAGGGACAGCGCCGGGGGAAGGATGTCTGGATAAAGTGGCGGAGGTGGCGGTACTTGCTGCCCTACCACGGACTGCATGGCTGCTTGAACGCGCGAGTCGAACACGCCGTTTCCGCTCGGTCTACCTACCGAGAAGCCGGCGACCGTGCCGTCCGGCGAGATCGTGGTGGAAACGGACGAGCTCAATGCCTTGAGCTCCTCACAGGGGATGGCTCCGGGCGGCACGTGAAAGCGCGAGCTGAACCAGGAGATCAGACGTGCCCGATAGCCGCCCACCGCGCGCGCCTTCAAGGGATCGGTCTCCGTCCCTTCCTTGACGCCGTCGGGTGCGCCTTCCCCTTCGGCGACCTGAGTCGGCTCGGGCGCGGCATCCACGAGCTGCTCGTCCACCTCCTTGGCGAGCTCCGCATCCGGGGGCGGTGCCTGGGCGTCCTCGGTAACGACCGGGCTCGTGGGGATGGCTTCTGGCGTCTTCTCGGCTTTGGGCGAGGGCGCGCTCTTCTCTTCGAAGCGCTGCACCGGCGCCTGTTTCTTCCACATATCCGGCAGCTTGGTCTTCACCTTCTTGCCGCCGAGCTTGAGCAGCGGGGTGTCGTCGAGCACCGGCTTGACGGCGATCGGCACCTCTCTCGGGGCCAGCTCGATGCGGTGGTCGAGCTTGGCGTCGGCGGTGCCGGCGGCGATCAGGACGGAAAAGAAGGCGACCTGGATGGCGGCGGCGGCGGTGAGCGCTGCCGCCAGCTCGACGAAGGTGAAAGCCGGCGCTTGCGCATCGATCATGGCTCAGGGCGTCCGGGGCGCTGTGGTGCGGCCCCGTTTACCAGGACCTTCTTCGTCGCTCGCTTGTTCCGGCTCGCCTTCGATTTCCGGCTCCACGAGCAGATTCAAGGAATTGACGCCGCTGCTGCGCGCGGCCGCGACGACCAGCGCCACGGTGCCGTAGCGGGCGTTCTTGTCTGCCCGGATGTACAGCTCTCGTTCTTTCTGGACGCGGGCGTTGTCGCGGAACGCCTCGTCGACTCGCCCCGTGACGTCCTCTTCCCCGAAGAGCACGCGCTCTTCTTTGGTGACGGTCACGAGCAGTCGTGCGTCCTTGACGGGCGTTTGAGCGGCTTTGACCTCGGGCAGGTCGATGCGCAGGCCGGTCGTGAGCAGCGGGGCCGTGACCATGAACACGACCAGCAAAACGAGCATCACGTCCACGAGGGGGGTGACATTGATGTCTCGGAAGCCGCCACGCCGGCGGCTGCTCAGCTGTATGCCCATTTCAGACCCCGCCGGGGTAACCCTGCCGGTGGGGTTCGCGAACCAGGGGCATGGCCGCGCCGCGTCCGCCGGCATCGGAGGCGAGCGTCTGCACCCAGGCTTCACTCGATGCGCTGAGCTCCTCGAGCAGATCCCCGATGCGCTTGTCGACGTAGTTGAAGCCGATGGTGGCAGGGATCGCCGCGACCAGGCCGAACGCCGTCGCGATCAGCGCCTCGCCGATCGCCGGCGCAACCACCGGCAGCGAAGCGCTCTTCTCCAAACCGATTCGCAAGAACGCATCCATGATGCCCCAAACCGTGCCGAACAGGCCGATGAACGGCGACGCCGACGCGATGCTGGAGAGCGTGGGCATCAACCGCGACGCCTTCTGCGCCTCCGAGGCGATCGCGCGCTTGGCCACGGCCATCAGCAGATCTGCGTTGAGATTGCGGTGATGGTGTCGCTTCGCGAGCTCGATCACGATGCGCGCGCCCGGCGCGTCCCGGTGCTGAAGCGCGAGCGAGATCAGGTCCGAGCCGGTTTCCACGGTTTCCGCGTTCTTTTCGAACAGCAGGTGGGAATGCCGGAGCCGTCCGAGCTGCAGCGCCTTGAGCACCCAGATCACCCAAACCAGAACCGAGGCGATGATCAGAATGAGCAGGACCACCAGCACGATGCCCGACGCGTCGAGCATCAAATGAAACGGATCGAGGGCCTGGCTTTCGGGGACGCTTTCGGGGACGGGGGGCGATGTGTTCATGATGGCCAAAAAGGGATGACTGAGCTGCTCGCTATAGCGCAAACGGGCACGCCGCCCGCAGCACACGCGAGTGTCCGGCCTACCACTGCCGGCTCGAATCGACGCCGGCAGCAGCAGTCCGCACGTGTGCGTGGCAACACTTCAGGCACGCGCGCCGAGCGGCGCGGGCTGTCAATCACCGAGCACGACATCGACGCGGCGGTCCCGCGACCAGGTCGCTTCGTCCGTGCCGGTCGCGTCCATCTCCCCGCGGGAGGTCGTGTTGACCTTGCCCGTCTCCAGGCCCTTTTGCACGATGAAACCCTTGACGTTGTCGGCACGCCGCCCGCCCAGGACCATGTTGTACTCGGGTTCGCCGCGCGGGTCGGCGTGACCGACCAGGCGCATCTCGCGACCCTTGAGCGGTCCGGTGCTGAAGCACGTGGCCAGTTGTCCTAGAACGCGGTGATCCTGCTCGCGAATGTTGGCCGAGTCGAACGCGAAAAACGCATCGGAGTCGGAGATGCCGCAGGCCTTCTTGATCTCGTCGCTGATGTTGATCTGGCTCTGGTTGGGATTGTCTCCCGGCTTTTCGTCCTTCGGGCCTTGCAAGTTGGCGGTCGCGAGCGAGTCATCCGTCCCGCCCGAGGGCGACGCCGGCGGCGGCTTGGGATCGGAGCTGCAGGCCATAGTTGCGGCCACGGCGAATAGCGCAGCGATTGATGTGAATCTCATCTCGAACGTCTCCCTGTGCGATGTGTCTTGATCGCCTGTGGTAAAGGCGCTGTCTAACCCGAATCCGCCGGTGACGGCTCGGCGATTGCGCTCCCGCAGCACGCGCTCGCCTCGTTCAGCGAACGGTACCTTCCTAGCGGGGTTCAGAGCGGCCGGCAACAGCCGCTAAAGTCCGGCAAGTGCTCGTGAAGTTTACGCCAGTACTGTCCCGCGTTGCCGCAGCGCTGGCCCCCGGGTGAGGACAAGACTCACTCCGGCCCGGTTCAGCGCAGGGAAGCATACACGGTGAGCGCGACGGCACCGGCCATGAACAGCACCGCGAGCACGATCGCGCTCGCGTTCCGGCGCGACTCGCGGGGGGGCGTCCGCGACGCTTCCAGAGCCAGGAGCGCCAGCGTGGCCACGCCGTGGAGCCGCTTCTCCGCGCTCGGCCCGCGCGAGCGATCCCCGGTCATGCCACGATAGCGCGCAGCGGCTTCAGCCAGCTGCCCCGTGCGCTGACAGTGCTCGAGGAACGCGGCGTGAGCGCGATCGTCATCCCAGCGATCGAGAGCGTTCTTCCAGAGCGCTTCGAGCGACGCATCCGGCGCCATGCCTCGACTCCCCTCGGACCTTCAGAGCTTGAGCTCGCTAGTCAGCCGGCGCGTGAGCGCGAAGTAATCGCTCTTCGAATAGGGCTCGTTGAGAACGTGGAACTCTTTGCCGCTCAAGCCGACGCAACCGAAGCAGTACAGGCAATTGGTCAGGGCCGTGCACTTGACGAGGTAGGAGCTCGAGGAGCACGCCTCGCACTCGGTGCAGTGATGACACGCGAAAAGGGCGCGCGAGCCCCGACAATGCGAGCAATCGGTGCACATGGCGCAGCGCACGCAGTAGTGCGACCGCACGAGCCGCTCGGATTCCCGGCAGAACGTACAGCCGTTGCACGCGCTGCAGCCGACACATTCAACGCAGCCCTGGTTGGCGCGCTCGCGCCCCAGGCTCGTCGTCAGCTCGCGCAGCCGCGACTCGAACTCGCGGACGGTCGGGCCCGGCCCGGCAGCGGCTTTCGAGTCAGGCACGGATCACACGGCGTAACGACGCAGCAGCGCTGCGCGTGGCGTCGTCGTCCGCGTACTCCTCGAGCCGGCGCAGGCGTTGATCGAAGATCGGCTTTTTGATGGGCGGCTCGCGCTCGAGCAGCGTGCTCAAATGAAGGATGGCCTGGCGCGCCTGATCCTCGTCCGCATGCTCGAGCAACTGCAGCTGCACGGCCTGCTCCACGGGAAACTCGAAGCCGGCTCGCCGATACTCTTCGGCCGCGCGCGAGATCGCTCCCCGTCCCTCCGAGGTCAGCACGCGACCGAGCAAGCGACGGCGCTCTTTTTCCAGATCGTCGGAGCTTCCGTCGCTGGCTTGCACGATGCGCGCAGTGCGTCGCGGCGGCGCCATCTCCGGAGGCCGCGAGGGACGCGGCTCGGACTTGTGCTCGGCGGGCTCCGTTGGCGCCGGGGCGGCCGAAGCGTTCACCGGCGGGCGGGCTTTGCCGTTTTGTAGGAGCGGCGCATTGGGACGCCGCGCGGCGATCAGAATGGGCTCGGACACGGGCCGTGAGCTGGGCCGAGCTTTGCGCCGTCGCTTCCGACCTCGGCCGGACCTCTGGCGTTGTTCATCCATGAGCGTAGTTCCTGTTCGAACAGCTACTACGTATCTCTGGCAGCCCACCGGCGGTGCTCGTCACCGCGAATTATTGAGCTCGACGGGGCCAGATGCTGCCGGAGCGCTTGCTGAACGACCGCTCCCGACAACAGCAACTGCTCCGCTCAAATACCACGGGCGTCCGGCCAGTCGATTAAAAATGCGGCCAGGTCGCCAGGTCCTCGGCTAAACAGGCTCGCGTGCGGAAGCGAGGGCAGCCTTCGAGGAAGAGCGCGAGCGCGCCGCGCGTCGTGTGGGCCGCCTGTACGATTGCGCTCTGCTCGTGCGCATCAGGATCGCCTCGTGAGCCATCGCAGTTGCCTCGTCCTCGGCAGGACTCCGCCGCGCTGCGGCATGACCCGGCGCAGCTGCGTGGCGCAAGCTGGAAGAGCGTCGTGTTGCCACGCTTCTCGCTCGTGGTCCCGCTGCCCGAGTTCGCGGAGTGGAGCATCGATGACAAGAGTGAGCACTGGTTCGTGGCGCGGCACGCTGGCTCGAGCAGCGAGCTCCGCATGCGCGCCTGGTCGGCGAACCGCAGCGTCACGCCCGAACAATGCGAGACGCAAGCGCGCCTGTGGCTGCGTACTGCACCCGTGCCCGCCGCCGACGACGCCGTCGAGGCGCGGCGGCTGCGCGCGCCGACCGGCTACCACGGCCAGTTGATAGCCGGTGTGCGGCTGCTCGCCGCTGGATCGGAGCTCGAGGGCTTCGCGCTGGCCTTCGGTGCTGCCGTGGGGCGTTGCTACGCGGCCGTGTTCACGACGCGCGGTCGCGGTCCGCGAGCCGAAGAGCGCGTCGGCGCGACGCTCGCGGTGGTCGCTGGCGGCCTGCTCGAGCGAGTCGAGGTCGCCGAGGTCGAGGACCGTGCCCTGCACCCAGAGTTTCCGTTTTGAAAAGTACGAGGTTCCTCTTTTCGGCCAGAGGCGTCCCTTCCGTTCTCCCGGACTGGCGGTCGGACCGTACCTGTGTCGCTTTCAAACCGTGCAAGACCTTTGCACGCTTGAAAAGTGGAGCTCGGGCGGGCGAGCGCCCGGCCTCCTAAGTAGCTGGGACGTCGTGCTTCGGGAGCGGCACGCCGCGTGCTTCGTCCAAACCGGAGCGCTAGGCGCTGCTACTGACTGTGCCTCTCGCGGATGCCCATGCTCCCGGAGGCGATTGTGACATCCCGGTTGCCCGGCCGCTTCGGTGCGGCGCGCGGGTGCGTTTGCGCCCTGAGTAAATGTTGCTTCAGGGCAAGGGTTTGAAGTCCAGGCGAATACGAGGAATGACAGCTATTCCAGATTCCGTAGTGTACGCGCGTAATCCCAGGGGGTCCTATTCAATCCCGCCCGAGCATAGTGTGAGAGATATTGCCATACGTTTAGCGGATCGAGTCAGGCAACTTCGCCTGGATGCCGGCGTAACCCAAGCGGAGCTCGCATCCCGAGCCGGCGTCACTGTCGAAACCGTAGCGCGCCTCGAACGCGTGCTGCGCGGGCGCTCATCGGCTAACGCCAACCCTTCGCTCGAAACCCTCGCTCGCCTGAGTGGAGCCTTGGGAGTAGAGGTCGCCGACTTACTGGCGACGCCTTCCAAGCCGCGGCCCAAGGAGGATCGGATCGGTGCGATTTTGCGAGGCGCGAGTCCAGCCACTCGACAACGCGTCCTGCGTATTGCCGAGGCGTTGGTGCGCGACGAGCAAGTCGAGCTGCGTCCGACGACGCGGCGCAAGTCGCGCAAACGCGGCTGAGGTAGGCTCTGAACGAGACACACGCGACGCGGCGTGTCTCGTTCTCAGCCAAACGTTTCGACGCGGCGCGCCAGCGCTTGCTGCGCGCGTCGTGGCACGAGACCGACCGCGACCAAGCTGAGGTTCGCAGGTCGGAACACGGCTTCCGCGGCGCTTCGTACGTCTTCGCGCGTGACCGCCATCAGCTCCTCTCGACGCGCGTCGGGGGTCGAGCTCATGCCGAGTAGGCGGGCGGTGCCGCAGAAGTCGGCGATTTCGGCGGCGTCGTCCCAGACGGCGCAGAGCTCCCAGTGGATGCGTCGCCTGGCCTTGCTGAGCTCGAGCTCGCTCGGTCCCGTGCTCCGCAGGTCGCAGAGCACGTCGAACGTCTCCTCGACGACCTCCCCCGCGCGCTCGTGCAGCGTGTCCGCCTGGATATCGAACAGACCGACGTCTGCGTACGCCTCGTACCCCGCGGAGATGTCGTAACACAGCCCGCGGACGTCACAGACGCGGTGATAGAGCCGCGTGGACATGCCGTCGTCGAGGACGCGCAGCAGGAGCTCGGTCGCGGGCTCGAGGCTCGTGCGTCGACCCGGCGCGCGGAAAGCCAAGCGTAGGGCCGTCTGGCTGCCAGGGTTTCTGACGTAGCGGAAGCGCGCTGCGTCTTGCGGTGGGGCTTCCGGAAAGTCGGGCAGCGTGCCCACGGGCAGCCCGCCGAAATGGCGCGTCAAGGTTTCGAGCACGTGGGCTGGATCGAAGGGACCCGCGACGGTGATGACGCTGCAGGCGCCCGTGTAGTGGCGCGCGTGATGCGCCTTCAGCGACGCGGAATCGAAGCGATCGAGATGATCGAGTGTGCCGGTGATTGGAAAGCCGAGCGGGTGATCTCCGAAACACAGCTCGCGCACGAGGTTGTCGCCGTCGATCGATTTCCCGGATTCATCCAGCCCTTCCAGGATTTCTTCTTCGATGATGCCGCGCTCGAGCTTCACGTCGGTCAAGAGCGGCTCGCCGAAAGCCTCGGCAAACAGCGCCGCGACCTCGTCGAAGGTGTCTGCAGGCAGAGCCACCGACAGCGTCCCGTGATCCACCATCGTCGCGGCGCTGAGCGTGCCGGCGACGCTCTCGAAGGCCAGCGCCTGCTCGTACGCCGAAGGGTGCCGCGCGGTGCCGCGACACAACATGTGCTCGAGGAAGTGGCTGATGCCAGCGCTCTCGACGCGCTCGAACAGCGAGCCGACGCGCACGTGAGCGCTGATCACACCGCTTTTCAGGCCCGGCGTGTGGATCGCCAAGAGCTCCGTGCCGTTCGGCAGCACGCTCTCGAGCCGCGCGGGGCTCCCTTCAGCTGTCGCCAGGCTGCTCCTTGGCCGGTTCGTCGAGCAGGCTCTTGTCGTGTACGAGCTTTCCGCCTGCCGTCTTGCGCAACTGCGCCAGGTAACGGATGAGCGCGTCGTTGGCCTTGACGTGCTGAAGCGAGCGGATGATCTCGTGCCGCTCCTTCTCGAACTGTTCGGGCTTGCTGAGCTCTTTTTCCTTGAGCTGCATCACGGAAAAACCGCGCTCCGTGGCGACGGGCGCGCCGTGCACCGCGTCTGGCTTGTCGAGCTCGAACGCGAGACTCGCCACCGGTTCCGTCGGCAGTGCGTCCGGAATGGGATTGTTCAGGATGCTGAACGGAGCGCTGATGTCGAGCTTCGGTCGAGCCTCGTCGGCAAGGGCGGCTTCGCTCGCCGCCGCGCCGGCGTGCTTGTTCAAGAGCTCGCTGCTCAGATCGGTCACCGCCTGCTCGAGCTTCGCGCCGCTCTTCGCGCGCTGGATGAGCTGAGTGGCGAACTCCTTGGCGAGCTCGTCGGCGCGCGCTCGGAAAGCCAGCCGCTCGGCGACCGCGCTCCGGCCCACCTTTTCGAGCTCGTCCTTCTTGAGCTTGCCGTGAAACTTCACGAGGTGCAGGCCGCGGGAGCTCGTCACGATTGGCGATACCTTACCCGGCTCGAGCTTGCCGACGGCCTGCAGCAGCTCGGCGGCGCCCGCCCCGTAGCTCTCCGTCAGGCAGCCGACGTAGCCACCCGCGACCGCGCTCGGGCCCTGGCTCAGAGTGCGCGCCAGCGTCTCGAACGCCGTGCCCGCGCGCAGGCGTTTTTCGGCCTGTTCGAGCTGCGCGCGCCGTTCGGCTGATTCGGTCTCGGGCGCGTCCGGGGACAGCGGCAACAGGATTTCGCTGATCAGCGGACACTCGGCGGTAAAGCTCGATTTTTCGCCGTTCCACGCGGCGTCGACCGGGGCCTTGTTCTTCTCGGTCCACGCCGTGATCTCGGCCGGGCCGAGGCTCACGACGTAGCGCGCGAACCAGTCGCGGTTGGCGTGCACCGTACGCACGGTGGCTTTGGACCGCTCGCGCTCGAATTGCATGCGCGCTTCTTCGACGGAGACGCGGACCCGCGCGCGCACCAGGTTGCGCATACGCTCGGCGAGGAGCTCGCGCTCCTGCATCTCCTTGAACTCGCGCGGGCCACGATTGGCCACGTTGCGCACGATGCGTTCGTACTTCTTGTAGTCGAACTCGCCCGTCTCCACGCTCTTCACGTCCGGCACGTAGCGGACCATTTCGGTGCCGGGCTCGCACTGGTCGGACATCTGGTCCACCTTGCACAAGATCAACGAGCGGTTCAGCGAGCGGGAGCTCACCGGCAGCGAGACATGGAAGCGACCCGACGCGAGCTCGTCATCCACCGCGGTTTCGCTGATGCCGACACCCAGGCGCCGGGCTTCGGCGTTCAAGAGCTCGCGCTCCACCAGGCCGCCCACGATGTGCCGCCGTACGTCGAGCTGTTTGACTTGCTTGGGCGACGCCCCATACGGCACGATCAGGCCGTAAGCCGCCAGAAACTCCTTCTGCGAGACGCAGGAATCGTACACTTTCACCGCGCACTCTTCCGTCAGACGGGCGACGGCGCCGCGTCCGGGGCGAAACTCCAGCGCGAACACGATGATGATGGTCACGGCTATCGCGCCCACGACGAGCTGAGCCACGCCGCCGCGCCTGAATATATCCAACATCCGCTCTAACCTCTGCCTCTAGGCCGCTCGCAGGCCGGCTACGCCCGCGACGCCAATTTGTCCAACGAAAGCGCGAAATGGAGCTCGGTGACGAGCTCGCTCACGTCCGCAACGCTCTTTTCGAAACTGACTTCGAACCAGGTGTCGAGACTGCGCGTCTTGTCGCTCGGGTCGACCATGGGAACGATGCTCGTCTGAGCTTCCTCGTAGCCGCGCTGGAGCGCCGAATGCGCCAGCAGGCGAGCGCGCTGGAACAGCTGCTCCTCGCTCTCTCCGGGAAAGTCGTTACGCTGCGCGCGCACGCTGAAGCGTGCTTTGAGCACGTCACCGGCCACCGCCGCCACCGCGCTGTCCATGATCAGGTTGTCGCGCACGCGATCGGCGAGAAGCACGGCAGTCCCGAGGGTGCGATAGACTTCGAACCCCTCCGCCATCAGAGCCTTTTTCAGGTCGGTCGTCGTTGATGGATTGGGCATAGTCCTTGCTACTCGCCGGAGTGCGGAACCTTGCAGAGCGCGTGACTCCCGTCAAGCTGCAGGCGGTCAGCGCGCGGGCGGCGGCAAGCGCATGTGAGTGGGCGCTCGTGTTTGCTATGATGAAAACAGTGTGACGCGCCGGAACCTGAGCTCTCCACCCGGTCCCGCCGGAGACCCGCAGGCCCGGCGTCGAGGCGTGGGGGGCGCGCGGAGCGAGGCTTCTGAACGCGTGCGCCTGCGCGCCGAATATCGCGTCATCGAAGGCTGGACCTTGAACGCCAGCCGCGGCGGTTTGCGCGTGATCGTCGAGGACCGGCTGGAAGTCGGGGCCGTCTTCGAGCTCAGCGTCGGAGATGGGGTCTCCGAGGTCGTGCGGCAGAGCCGAGTGGCGTGGGTGCAGGACGAAGCGGATGGCACGATCTGCGGGCTGAAGTTTCTCGATTGCGACGGCCCGGTGCCGTCCCCCTCAGACGACTCTTCCGAGTCGCCGACGGAGCGGTAGCTGCCCTCGGTCCGCGACCTCTTGGGCCCGCAGGGGCCGCTCGCGCGTACGCTGACGGGTTACGAGCCGCGCGCCGGACAGTTGCTCATGGCCGAGGCCGTCGCACGCGCGCTCGCTGAGGAGAGCATCCTGTTCTGCGAAGCTGGCACCGGTACCGGCAAGACTCTCGCCTATCTGCTGCCGGCGATCCTCAGTGGCAAGAAGGTGGTGATCTCGACCGCGACGCGGGCGCTGCAAGAGCAGATCGTCAGCAAGGATCTGCCGCTTCTGGAGCGCGCGTTCGGCCTCCGCCCGCGGGTGCGCGTGATGAAGGGGATCTCCAACTACTTGTGTCTGCGCCGCTTCGACGAGTTCCGTAAAAGTCCGGAGTCGCTCCGTCCGCGCCATGCACGCGCGCTCGCGAGCCTCGAGAGCTTCGCGCGCGAAAGCACGACCGGAGACATCGCGGAGCTCGCCGCGCTGCCCGAGCACGAGCCCATTTGGCGGGAGGTGATCGCGTCGAGCGACACACGGATCGGCGCGAACTGCGCGCACTACCGCGAGTGTTTCGTGACGCGCATGAAGCGCGAAGCTGCCGCTGCGGACGTGCTGATCGTCAATCACCACCTGTTCTTTGCGGACCTCGCGCTGCGCGGCCCGCATCCCGGTCGCGCGCTCCCCGACTACGACGCGGTCGTGTTCGACGAAGCGCACCAGCTGGAAGACATCGCCGGCGATTTTTTCGGCCTGCGCGTGTCCGAGGCGCGGCTGATGCGCGTGCTCCGGGACGCGGAGCGCGCGGCCGCCGCCTGCGGCTTCGGCGAAGCGCTGTTCTCCGGCGGCAGTGTGCAGAACTTGGCGAGCGAAATCGAGCTCGCCGCGCGCGCGCTGTTCGCGGAGCTCGCGGCGCGTCGCGGCGCACAGGACGGGCGCTGGTCCGTCGAGCGCGACGCGTGGATCGGCCGGCCCATGGAGTGCTGGTACCGCCTGGACAACGCGCTCGACGTGCACGCGGCGTACTTCGATGGCCTGTGCGGGCAGGCCAAGGGCGAAAAGGCGCGCGAAGTGCTGGAGCTCGTGGTGCGTCGCGTGCAAGGCCTGCGCGAGCAGTTCTCCGCCATCATCGACGGCGGGGGAGGTCGCGTGACCTGGTTCGAGAGCACGCCGAGCGGCTCTGTGCTGAGCTCGTCCCAGGTGGATCTCTCCGCGGTCTTGCGGGAGCGCGTGTTCGAGACCATACCGAGCGTGGTGCTGACCAGCGCGACGCTCACCAACTCCGTGCACCGCCCCGGTACGCCGGGGAGCGAGCAGAAGGGAGCGTTCGAGTTTCTGCGTCAGCGGCTCGGCGCGGACGGGGACGGGCTGAATGCGTGCGAGCTCGTGGTCGAGTCGCCCTTCGACTTCGAGTCCCGTGCCCTGTTCTACACGCCGCGGGATCTGCCGTCGCCGAGCGCGCGGGAGTTCGCCGACGCGGCCGCAGAGCGCATCGCAGAGCTGGTGCGGATCACGGGGGGCGGCGCGTTCGTGCTCACCACGTCCGTGCGCTCCATGCGCCTCTTGCACGCCAAGTTACGCCAACGCCTCGGCGGCGAAGCGCTGTTCCTCCAGGGTGAGATGCCCAAGGCGGCGCTCGTCAGCTCGTTCCGAGCAGCGGGCGATGCCGTGCTCGTGGCGACCTCGAGCTTCTGGGAGGGCGTGGACGTGCCCGGCCGGGCGCTGCGCCTCGTCGTGCTCGAGAAGATTCCGTTTCCCGTGCCTTCGGACCCGATTGTTCAGGCGCGTTCGCTGGCGCTCGACCGCGAAGGGCGAAATTCGTTCATGGAGTACCATGTGCCGAGCGCGGCGCTGACGTTGAAGCAGGGCTTTGGCCGGTTGATTCGCAGCAGCTCCGATGCGGGCATCGTCGCGCTCCTCGACGAGCGTGTGCATCGGCGGGGCTACGCGCGCCGGCTCCTTTCGAGCCTACCCAAGACGCAGCGCGCGTTCGAGCTCGGCGAAGTGGAGCGCTTCTGGCAGGCGTTCGCCGGAGACGCGCCGGAGACGGCGCCAGCGGAGCACGGCGCATGATCCCGATCTCCGACGCCTTGCGCGAGCTGGGCGTGTCCGATCGCATTCAGATCTTGCCGGTGCTGAGCGGCTATCCGAGTCCGAAGATCATCAACCTCGTGCTCCGGCATAGAGACGGGCAGACGTATTTGTTCGAGGCCAGCGCGGCGCGCACGGACATCATCAGCCAGATCGAATCACGGCTGGCGAGCGCCGGTGTCGAGCGCCTGGACGCGCTCCTCGTCACGCACTGCCACGGCGATCACGCAGGCAGCGCCGGCGTCATCGCCGGCTGGGGTCGGCCCGAAGGAGAGCGTGCGCCCGTGTACCTACATTCGGCGGGCTACCGTTTCCTGACGCAGCCCAACGCCGCGTTCCTTCACGAGACGTACGAGCTGTTCTTGATGCGCGCGCACTGGGGACTCATCGAGTACAACCGGCTCAGCGAAAAGGACATGATCGAGAACGTGATCCGCAAACGCTTTGCGAATTACTTCGTGAAGACGCCGAAGAGCGCGCTCCGTTTCGTCGATGAGGGCCAGCTGCCTCCGGGGATCGTCGCCGTGCCGACGCCGGGTCACTCCTGGGACTGCGTGCTGTACTACGACGCCGAGCTCGAGATCGCCGTGCCCGGCGACACGATCATCTGCACCGGCCTGCCGGATCTTCCGGAGTCGCACGCCTTCGTGATTCCGATCTTCACGGTCGCGGGGCAAAGCTACTCGATGGCGTACGAGCGCTATCTGCACACGATCGCGGTGCTGCGGCGTTTCTTTCAGACGCACCGCGTGCGCGCGGTGCTGCCGCCGCACGGACGTTTCGCGGTGACCGAGCCGCTCGCGTGGGTCGAGTTCGCCGAGACGTACTTCTGCGACATCTACGACGCGTTCCTGCGCGACTTCCTGGCAGACGAAGCGCGGCGCAGCCGCCCGTTTCGCGCGTGCGATTTGAACGCGGTCATCCCCAGCGCCGGCGCGCACCCGATTTCCACGCCGAGTCACACCTTCGGCATGCTGTGCGCGCTCGCCGACGAAGGCTACCTCTCGCTCCACGAGGATCCGCACACGCGGCACATCGATTTTCAGCTCGAACGGCCCCCGCCCCCGGATTACGTCCGGAGGCGTCTGGCCGAAGATCCCGGCAAGCTCACGATATACGCCGGCACGAGCTGAGGCCGCTCGCAGGCGCCGCTCAGCGCTTCTTGGCGCTCTTGGCCTTGCCCGCCTTCTTCGGCGCGGCTTTCTTGGCGCTGCCCCTCTTCGCGGCCGGCGCTTTTTTCGCACCACGCCCGCTAGCCTTCTTGGGCGCAGGCGCGCGTCCCTTGGGGGCTTTCTTCGAAACGGCTTTCTTCGAAACGGCCTTCTTCGCGGCTTTCTTCGCGGCGGCCTTGTTCGGAGCGGCCTTCCTGGGCGACTTCGCGGCGGCCTTGGTCGGCTTCTTTGCGGTCTTTTTGGCGGCGGTCTTCGTCTTGGCTGCCTTCGCGGGGGTCTTTGTCTTTGCCTTCGCGACTGCCTTCGGCTTCTTGCTGGCCGCCTTCGGCTTCTTGCTGGCTGCCTTCGGCTTCTTGCTGGCTGCCTTCTTGCTGGCTGCCTCCGGCTTGTTGCCGCGTGCCTGCGTTCCGGCCGCGCCGCTGTCCTTGCTCGCAGGCGCTGCCTTCTTGGCTTTCTTGGCAGAAGCAGCCGCGCTGCCGGGGGCCTTGCCTTGGCCGGCTTTGGCTGCTGTGCCGGCGCTGGCTTTCTGGCTGCGCCCGCTCGCGGTTACGGTCTGCCTTTGACGCGCGCCGGTCGCACGCTTGCTCGAGGCCGACGCGGACGCCGCCGCTGACGACGATTCTTCGGCTTCGGAGGTGAAGTCGCCGAAGCCGGTGCCCGTCGTTTCTTCCTCGTCGCCGTCGTCTTGGCCCTCGTCCTCGTCCTCATCCTCATCGGCGGGTTGGATGGGCTCAGTGCGTCCGAGCAGCGAGCTGATGGCGCGAGCTGCTTTCGCCAGGCGCGGGCCTATCCCGGGTCGCGTCTTGCGCGCTGCCGCCGGGAGGGAGTCTTCATTCGCGAGGTCGTCTTCGTCTTCGTCCCCGTCTTCGTCGTCTTCGTCGTCTTCGTCGTCTTCGTCGTCCTCATCGTCCTCATCGTCGCTGTCGGCGCTGGCGTCTGCGCGCGCGCGCGCGCCGTCTGCTTTCGCCCCGGCGCTCTCCTCGTCGTCAATGTCGTCGTCGTCGTCGTCGTCGTCGTCGTCGTCGAAAGCGTCCTCGTCCTCGCCCTCGTCCGAGGCGTCTTCCACGTCGGCGTGATCCGGCCGACCGAGCGCGCCACCCTGCCGCTGAGACAGCGCGGATTGAATCTTCTCGTCGAGGTCGGAAAACTCGAACGGCTTGTCGACGTAAGCGTCCGCACCGTAGAGCGGTGAGGTCATCTCGTTGAGGTTCTCTCCGATCCCGGTGAGCATCACGACGCCGGTATGAGCGAGTGACACGGCCTCGCGGATTTTCCTGCACACCTCCCAGCCGCTCATGCCGGGCATCATCACGTCCAATACGACGAGATGCGGCAGATGCTCATGTGCGAGCTCCCACGCTTGATCGCCGTCGGTGGCTTCGATGATTCGATAACCTTTGGCGCGCAGGTGCCCCGAAACCAGCGCAAGTGTGCTCGGCTCGTCGTCCGCGACGAGCACTACAATCTTATTTTCGTCTGACATGTATGGCGCGCTCCGGCGTCGGGTATTCGAGACCAGCGGCTAGTACCCGGTCAAGTCCCGGCGCGCGCAGGGTACACGTTCTGGAACGTTCGTGAGAGCGCAAGTTGGGTCGCCCGGGGGCGCCGGGCCACGCAAGGGGAATGCGAGCGCGACCCTCAGGTGCTTAACTTTGTCCTGAGCGGCTGCCTGCCGCATGCTGCGGTGCAGCGCAGCATCACGGAAACTCGACGCGGTACACTCGTACAGATCGAGAACATCGGATGGTGGAGTTGGGAAAGCCCGAAGTGAACCTCGAACGCCTTGCCTGGGCCGCGCGGCGTACGGGCTTGCGCCTCAGGCTCGACGAGACGCTGGCGCGCGCCGCGCTGCTGCTGCCGCTGGTCCTCGTCTATGCGATCGCTGCGCTCACCTACGTCAAGGTAGCGAAGCCGCCGACCGACGTGACACGCACGCTCTCATGGCTCGGCGCGGTGCCGCTCTTGCTCGTGCTGTCCGCGCTGCTTCGGGTTTGGTTCAAGCCGCGCGCGCGCGAAGTCGGCGCGCTGGCTCTCGATCGCCACCACGGCCTGGCCGATCGTGTCACGAACGCTCTGGCCTTTCGCGCGCTGCCTCCGGAACGACGCTCGCCGCTGATGCAACTGGCGATCGCCGACGCGGAGACGCACGTGCCAGCGCTCGAGCCGCGTGCAGCAGCGCCGTTTCACCTGCCGCGCGAGCTCGGCGTCCTTTTGCTCCTGGTCGTCGGTCTGTTCGTCCTCGCCAATCTCGAAGTACGCACGGTACGCACGGTGATCGACACCCGCCGCTTCGAGCCGATGATGATGAGCGGCGATGACCTGGACCTGTTTCGCGACATCACGCAAGAGCTCGAGCAAAAGAGCCAGGATCCGGAAGCGCTGGCCGCCGTGGCGCGTTTCAACCAGCTGATCGAGGACATTGCTCAGCGCCGGCTCGACCGCCGAGAGGTGTTCGAAAGGCTGGAAAAGCTCGAGCGTGAGCTCAGTAAGGCCACCCAAGCCGACCGAGAAGCGCTCGAGGATGGGCTCAAGAACATGGCGCAGGAGCTGGCGAAGAGCGATCTCAGCAAGCCCGTCGCTCAGCACTTGCAGGAGCAGCGCCTCGCGGACGCCGAGAAGGCGCTCCGCGAGCTGGCGGAGAAGCTGAAGAACAAGCAGCAGGCGCCGAGCAAGGCCGAGCTCGAGAAGCTGCGCAGCGCGCTGTCGCGCGCCAGCAAGACGCACAGCGAGAAGCTCAAGAACATCGACGCGCGGCGCCAGGAGCTCGAGCAGCAGCGCCAGAGTCTCTTGAAGAAGTCAGGCGACGCCGGGCTCAATCAGCGCGACAAGAATCTGCTCAAGAACAAGGAACGGCAGCTCGAGCGTCTCGACCGTGAGCAGAAACAGGCGCAGCGCGCCGAGCGGCAACTCTCGAAGCTGGACCGCGAGCTGGCCAAGGCAGCCGAAGACTTGATGCGCGAGCTCGGAGCGAGCGCGCAGGATCTGGAGCGCGGCGCCGAGGATCTGAACCGCATGGCCAAGCAGGAAATGACCGAGCAGGAGAAGGAGCAGCTGCGCCGCCGCTTGCAGGAGCTGCGCGAGCTCGTGCGCCAGCAAGGACAAGGTGGAAAGCAGCGGCTCCAGCGCTTGATGCGCTTCGCGGAGCGAGCCCGCGGCAACGACGGCAAAGGCGATCAGCGCGGTCAGGGTCAAAAGCCAGGCGCCGGCAAGGGCCAGGGTCAGCGCGGCACCGTGTTCAAGGAAGGCCAGGGGGGACAGGATCTACTCATCACGAAGGGCGGTCCCGGTGGTGGGCAGCCAGCGGGCGCCAGCGCCGGCAGCGGGCCGAGCGGACAGAACAAGCCGGGGCAAGAGCAACCGGGTGGCGGGGATTCGCCGGGCCGGGGCGCGGGCAGCGGACACGACCCGAATCTCGCCGGTGACCCGTCGAGCCTCCAGGGCAATACCCGCGACGTGACGGCGGTCGCGGCGGACACCGGTCAGGGCACGGCTTCGAGCGAGGTCATTCACAGCGCCGCACAGCGTGGCTTCGTCGGTCGCGGCTACCGCAAGGTGTACACGGACTATCGCAACGTCGCCGAGCAGGTGATGAACGAAGATCAGATCCCGCCGGGATACCGTTTCTACGTGCAGCGGTACTTTCAGTTGATAAGGCCGCGCGAATGACGCGGGCAGCGCGTCCTGTTCCGGCGCAGGGGGGCGAGGGAGTGTGTGACCATGAGTGAGCTAGAGGCGGCACAAGAAGAGGTCGTTGCCTTTCAAAAAAAGATGGGGACGCTGCGCGAGGAGATCGGACAGGTCATCGTCGGCAATCGCGAGGTCGTGGATGGCGTCCTCACGTGCATGCTCGCGGGTTCGCACGCGCTCCTCGAAGGGGTGCCCGGCCTGGGAAAGACGATGCTGATTCGCACGCTGGCCGAGGCCGTGAACCTGAACTTTTCGCGCATCCAGTTCACGCCCGATTTGATGCCCGCGGACATCATCGGCACCACCGTGATCGACGAAACGCAGAGCGGCGGGCACGCCTTCGAGTTCCGCAAGGGCCCCGTGTTTTCGAACCTGGTGCTGGCCGACGAGGTGAACCGCGCGACGCCCAAGACCCAGAGCGCGCTTCTGGAAGCCATGCAGGAACACCGCGTCACGGTGGGCCGCACCACGTACGCCATCGAAGAGCCGTACTTCGTCATGGCCACGCAGAACCCGCTCGAGATGGAGGGCACGTATCCGCTGCCCGAAGCGCAGCTCGATCGCTTCTTCTTCAAGCTGCACGTGCCGTTTCCCAATCGGGAGGAGCTGCACGCGATCATCGACCGCACCACCACGGAGTTCGAGGCGAAGGTCAAGCCGGTGGTGACGCGCGAGGAGATCCTCGAGCTGCAAATGCTAATCCGCACGGTGCCCGTGGCGCGCCACGTCCAGGACTACGCGATTCGCCTGCTCCAGGCCACGCACCCCGACGGCGAGGGAGCGACCGAGAAGGTGCGCCGTTTCGTGCGCACGGGCGCGTCGCCGCGCGGCGCGCAAGCCATGCTCTTGGCGGCCAAGATCCGCGCCTTGTTCCAGGGTCGCTTCGCGGCGGCGCTCGAGGACGTCAAGGCTTCGGCGCCGCCCGCGCTCCGGCATCGCATTTTGCTGAACTTCGAGGGCGAGGCCGAGGGCGTGAAGTCAGACGACGTGATCAGCGAAATCCTGCGGGAGCTCCCCGAGGCGAAGGCCTGAGCGTGCGTGTGACGAGCTAGAGATGGGCGTCCTCGACGTCTTCAAACGTGTGACGCAGGGAGCGTCAGCGGGGCCGGCACGCGCGGCATCCGGGCAACCGCTGTTCGATGACGAATTTCAGCGCAAGCTCGAGACCCTCGCGATCGTGAGCCGACGTGTGTTCGCCGGCAACATGCGCGCCGAGCGCCGCACCAAGAAGAAGGGCAGCGGCATCGAGTTCGCCGATCACAGAAACTACGTGCCCGGGGACGACTTTCGCTTCGTCGACTGGAACGTGTATCAGCGCTTCGGACGCTTGCTCGTGCGCCTGTACGAGGAAGAAGAGGATCTGAGCATTTACTTCATCGTGGATTGCTCGAGCTCGATGGCGTTCGGCAGCGGCGACAAGTTCGTGCAGGCAAGGCGGTTGTGTGCGGCCCTCGCTTACGTCGGTCTCGCCAACCTGGATCGCGTGACGATCGTCGCCGTCAGCGACGAGCTGGTGGCGCGCATGCCCACGACGCGCGGCAAGGCGCGCATCTTCAAGGTGTTCGAGTTCTTGAGCGGCCTCCGCGCCGGCGGCACCACCGACTTGCGCGACAGCTTGAAGACGTTCGTCGCGCAGCACAAACGGCGCGGCCTCGCCGTGCTGATCAGCGATCTGTACGACCCAGCCGGCTTCGAGGGCGGCATCAACATGCTGCGCTTCAACAAATTCGAGCCGTACGTGCTTCACATCGTGGATCCGGACGAGGCGCGGCCCAAGCTCCGCGGGGACGTGCGCATCTACGACTGTGAGACCGGCGACGAACGCGAGCTCACCGTCACCGAGCCGGTGCTCGCCAAGATGGAGCGCGCCTATCACGAGTATCGCGAGCAGATCGAGCGCTTCTGCACGCGGCGCCAGGTGCCCTACTTCGCCGCCGACGCGAGCGAGCCGTTCGACGAGCTCGTGCTCAGCGTGTTCCGGCGCGGGGGATTTCTGCGCTGATGTTCCTGGCCGGCTTGCCGCTGACTACCCTGCTGGCGGCGTTCGCCGTGGCGGGCGCGCTGGTCGTCGGCCTCTACATCCTGAAGCTGCGGCGCCGGCCAGTGGCGGTGCCGTTCTCGCGCATCTGGCAGAGCGTTCTCCGCGACAAGGAAGCGACGCAGCTGTTCTCGCAGCTCAAGCGCTGGTTGTCGTTGCTCTTGCAGCTCTTGCTGCTGCTCGCGCTGGTGCTCGCGCTCGGAGATCCGCGCATCAGCGCGGCAGTCGTGGAAGGCCGAAACATCGTGGTGCTCGTGGACGGCAGCGCTTCCATGAAGGCGACGGACGTCGAGCCCACGCGTCTGCACGCAGCCAAGCGTGAGCTCAAAAAGCTCGTGCGCAGCTTGGGCGGCGCCGATCGCATGCTGATCGCGCAAATGGACGCGGGGCTCACGCCGCTGTCGACCATGACCGGGGAGCTCCCGGAGCTCGAACGCGCCGTGGCAGAGCTGCGCGCGACGGACACGCGCGCCGATCTGCGTCGCGGGCTCGAGTTCGCGCTCGATAGCCTGCGCGATCTATCCAAGCGTGAGATCCTGATCGTGAGCGACGGCGCGTTCGGCGACGTGCAGGAGGCCGTGCGCGGGCTCGACTTGCGGGGCGCAGCGCTGAGCTTTTTACCCGTCGGCAAGAGCGGGAAAAACGTTGCCATTACGGGATTTTCCGTGCGTCGCTACCCGCTCGACAAAGCTCGCTACGAGGTCATGCTCGAGATCATGAACATGAACGCGAGCCCGACACCGGTCGAGCTCACGTTGCTCGGCGACGGCGTCGTGGCCGACATCACGCGCCTTTCGCTGGGCGCGGGCGAGCGCGTGCTGCGCTTCTACAAGGACCTGGCCGGAGCCAGCCGCACGCTGGAGGCCAAGATAACGCCCGTCGATCGCAACAGCGACCAGCTGCCGGCGGACAATCACGCGTATGCGTTGATGCCGGAGCGGCGTCGCTCGCGCGTGGCCGTCGTGACCTCCGGAAATACGTACCTGGAGGCGGCGCTCTTGCTCGACGAGTACCTCGACGTGAGCGTGCTCTCTCCCGATCAGTATCCGTCGCGCGAAGCGTACGACGTAATGATTTTCGATGGTGTCGCTCCGCCGCCCCAGCCGGCGAGCGGTTATCTGTACCTGAACCCGCCGGCGCAAAACTCGCCGGTCCCGATCGGCAAGCTCATCGAGAGCTTCGGCTTCGACGCTTGGGACAAGAAGACGCCAGTACTGCGCTTCATCTCCATGGGCGACATCCAGGTCGCGCACGGGTCCAGCTTCAAAGTGGCGGCGCCGGATCGCGTCCTCGGACAGAGCGACCTCGGGCCGATCCTGGTCGAGGGGCGGCGCGGCGGGGTGCCGTTCGTGGCGCTCGGCTTCGATCCGCGCGACAGCGACTTCGTCCTGCGCGTCGGCTGGCCGCTGTTCGTGCTGAACGTGGTGAACTATTTCGTCGAAGAGGACACGAGCTACGTCTCCTCGTACCGCACCGGTGAGGTCTGGCGTGTGCCGGCTCCCAGCAACGTCGATGTGGCCACGCTGACCGATCCGGCGGGTCGATCACGCAAAGTGCCCGTCAAGGAGGGCCGCGCCGTGTACCTGGGTGACCAGGCCGGCTTCTATCGCTTGACCAGCGGAGAACGCGACGAAGCCACGTCCTTTGCCGGCAACCTGGCGGATCCGGAGGAGAGTCGGATCGCGCCCCAGCGCGAGCTTTCGTTCGGCCGCACCAAGGCCGCCAGCGTGGGCAACTTCCAGGCTGGTATGCGGCGTGAGCTGTGGCTCTACTTGCTGGCCGCGGTGCTCTTGGTGTCGGTGGTCGAGTGGATCACGTATCACCGTCGCCTCACGGTGTGATTGTTCACGAGCTCCAGTTTCGCTCTAGCAAGGACCAGCGAGCAGTTTGAATCCGCGTTTGCAAAAGACCTTGTGGGGCGCGTTCATCGTGCTCGTGGGCGTGTGCCTCGCGCTCGCGTATTTTCGTTTCGTGGTGGGCCCGAGCGCCGTGCCGCTCAAGTGGTCCAGGGACGGCGTCACGTACGAGTTCCTCGACCCGCGCGTGCTCGGCGTATTGCTCGTGGCGCCGCTCCTCTTGTTCGTGCTGGGCCGCTCGCTCGCCGATCTGCCGTGGCAGCAGCGGGTGCTTTCGGTGCTGCTGCGCGTGCTGTTCTTGCTCTTGGTTGCGCTCGGCCTGGCCCGTCTGGCGCGCACCGAGGAGACGCAGAAGGTCTGCAGCGTGTTTCTGGTGGACGTCAGCGAGTCGGCGTCGGACGCGGCCGTCGAGGCGGCGCGCCAGACCGTGGTGCGCGGGCTCGCCGCGAAGGGGCAGGACGATCTCGTCAAGTTGATCGTCTTCGGCAAGCGCCCGCGGCTCGTCGATCTCGAAGGCGAGCGCGACCAGCCGCGCGTACCGCCTGCGCCGGCGCTGCGCGCGCACGTGGAGCGCACGGCGCTGTCTCTGCGCGACAAGCCGACGGCGGGCAGCAATTTGCAGTCGGCGCTGCAGCTCGCATACGGAGTTTTTCCCGCGGGGTACCTGAAGCGCGTGGTGCTGCTCAGCGACGGCGTGGAGACGGACGGCGACGTGCTGGCAGAAGCCAACCGCGCGCGCAGCTTCGGCGTGCGGCTATCTACCGTGCCGTATCGGCAGCCCGCCCCCGGAGAGGTGGCAGTGCGTGGCCTGCGGGTGCCGGACAAGGTGTCGATTGGACAGGCATTCGAGGTGACCGCGCAGATCCACGCGACGCGCGCGACCGGCGCGCGCCTGCGCCTGTACCAGGGTGAGACCCTGAACGGCCTCGACGGTGTGCGCGAGGTCGCGCTGCGCGCGGGCGAGAACGAGGTCGCATTCAAGAGTGTCGTGCGGGTCTCTGGACAAGTGACGTACGCCTTGAAGCTCGAACCGCTCGGCCCCGACAAGTTCAAGGAGAACAACGCCTACTCCGCCACGCTCGACGTGCCGGGACGACCCGCCGTGCTGTACGTCGAGGGCCAACCGCAGCGCGCCAGCTACCTGGCCAGCGCGCTCGGGGCGCAGGAGTACGACGTGGACGTGCGCGCGCCGTCCGCGTTTCCCGGATCAATCCAGGAGCTCGAACGCTACGACTTCGTGATCGTCAGCGACGTACCCAAAGAGCAGATGAGTCTCGCGTCCCAGGAGCTCGTCGAAAAGTACGTTCGTGACCTCGGCGGCGGGTTCTTGTTCGCCGGTGGAGAGGCAGGCTTCGGGCTAGGCGGCTGGGCGCACACGACTGTCGAGCGCATTTTGCCGGTGAGAATGGACGCGGAGCGTCGCAAGGACATGCCGAGCGTCGCCATGGCGCTGGTCGTCGATCGCTCGGGCTCCATGACAGGGTTGCCCATGGAGATGGCCAAGGCCGCGTGTCGCGCCACGGTCGGCACCTTGCAAGGCGACGATCTGATCGAAGTCATCGCGTTCGACTCCACTGCCCAGCGCTACGTCAAGATGCAGCCCGCGCGCTACCGCGCCCGCATCCAGAACGACATCGCGCGCATTCAGCCCGGCGGAGGCACGGAGATCTTCCCGGCGCTCGACATGGCTTACCAGGACATCAGCGTGGTCCAGGCACGCAAGAAGCACGTCATCTTGCTGACGGACGGCCGCGCACCGGTGCAGGGCATCAAGGACCTGGTGAGCGCGATGATCGCGGAGTCGATCACGGTGACTACCGTGGGCCTCGGCGACGGCGCCGATCACGAGTTTCTACGTTCCGTCGCGGACACCGGCGGCGGTCGCTACCACGCCGTTCCCGACCCCAACAGTCTCCCCAAGATCTTCACGCGGGAGACGGAGCTGATCTCGCGGCAGTCTGCAGTCGAAGAGTGGTTTCCGGTGCAGCAGACCGCGCCGGCCGACTTTCTCAAGGGCATCGCCGTGAACCAGGCGCCGCTGCTGCACGGATACGTCGCCACGCAGATGAAGCCGGCTCCCGCGCAAATGGTGCTGGCGAGCGATCGCGGCGAGCCCATCCTGGCGCGCTGGCGCGTCGGCCTGGGCTCGACCTTGGCGTGGACGAGCGACGTCAAGAACCTGTGGGCAGTCGATTGGCTGCGGTGGTCCGGCTTCAGCAAGTTCTGGGGGCAGCTGGTGCGTGAGCACATGCGCACCAAGAGCCGCCGCGAGCTCGACATGAAAACCGAGGTGGTGGGCGGACGGGTTCACGCGGTCGTCGATGCGTTCACGGCGGACGAGCGCTTCGACAACGACATGGAGTCGAAGCTCGTCGTGCACGGTCCGGCTCCCGGCGGTCAGCGCCGCGAGTTTGCCATGCGGCAAAGCGCGCCGGGCCGCTACGAAGCCGAGTTCGAGCTCGATGCCTACGGGTCGTTCTTGCTCCGCGCGGAACACCGCAAGGCCACCGCCAAGGGCGATTTGCGCCCCGTCGCGGTGAGCTACGGCCAGGTCTCACATCCCTACCCGCGTGAGTACGCGAGCTTCGAACCCGACATCGAACGGTTGCGCCGCGCCGCGCTGGCCGGCGGCGGCACGCTCGACGCGGAGCCCAAGGCCTGGTTTGCCCCCGGGGACGAGAAGATCGTCTTTTACAAGACCCTGTGGGACCGCTTCGTGATCGCGGCGATCGTCGTGTTCGTGCTCGATCTGCTGGTGCGCCGCGTGCGGCTATTCGATCGCAAGTTTCTGCCGCGACGCGCGCGGCGTCGGACTGCTACGCGCTGAACCACGTGCGCGAGTTCAGTGTTTCAGTGTAACGATGCGCCGCGCGACCACTGATGATCGAGGTGCTCGGTGATCGTCAGACGATCCGCGTCCGAGATGGCGACGAAGCGCAGCGCCTGCTCGTTTCCGAGTTTGCGCACCACGCGCGCCAACGCGCGCACGGGGGCGCTCGCCTCCGGCATGTACAACTCCAGACGGAAGATCCCGTCTTCGTCTGCGGGACCGGGATGATGGCCGCGGTCGATGACGATGCCGGTCGAAGAGACGTCCACAGCGCGGCAGTGCGCGACCACGTCGCCGTTGTGTAGGATGACCGCGAAGTTCGTGTGGCCGCGCATGCCGATCTGGCGAACGGCGCGGTAGGTTCCGCTGGCGGGCGTATCGGAGCTGATCGGCCGCAGGCTGCTCAGGCTCCGGGGTGCTGGACTCCTCATCAGGTGCCTCCACCGGACTCGCCTTGCACCCGGTGTGCCACCTTCAGAACTCCGCTGAAACCGGGTAAGGTCGGGCTGATTTACTGAACGATTGCCGTGGCTCTGCAGCCACCGCCCGGGCCGCGCAGCCACAACTACACCGGTCCCTGTGGCCCAAATGCGCCAAGGGCACCCCCGTAAAGAGGTGCCCTTGGCGCTGGCTGCTCAGAGCAGCCGGTCACGTTTCTGGAGTGCCTATTCAGCCTTCGGCACGCACTGCCGCGCCGACCACGGCGGGGCTCTCGTCCGAATCCAGCATGGCGCGAGCGCCCGGACCCTCGGTGAGGGCATAGGACTCTTCGCCGTGAAGGGCGACGTCCAGGCCTTCCTGCTCGACCTCCTTAGCCACGCGCAGACCGACCAGAGCGTCCGTGATCTTCAAGAGCACGAAGGTCGCGAGGCAGGCGTACGCGAGCGTCGCGCCGACCGCGATCATCTGCTCGACGAACACGGACGTGCCGCCCTTCAGCAGGCCGTCCTTGCCCGCGCTGTTGTACGCCGTGGAGGCGAACACACCCGTGAGCGCGGCGCCCAACATGCCGCCGACGCCGTGCACGCCGAACGCATCGAGCGTGTCGTCATAACCGAACTTGTGCTTCATGAGCACGGCGCCGTAGCAGACGATGCCCGCCGCGCCGCCGATTGCGATCGACGCCATGGGACCGACGAAGCCGGCCGCTGGCGTGATGGCGACGAGGCCGGCCACGATGCCGGAGGCGACGCCGAGCGCAGAAGGCTTGCCGAGGCGCAGCCATTCCGCCGCTGCCCAGGCCACCGCACCCATCGACGCGGCGATGTGCGTGTTGACGAGCGCGAGCGAAGCCAACCCGTTCGCCCCGAGCGCTGAGCCGGCGTTGAAGCCGAACCAGCCGAACCACAGGAGGCCGGCGCCGAGCAGGGTCATGGTCAGGTTGTGCGGCGGCGACTTGCGCTGCGGATAGCCGAGACGCTTGCCGAGCACCATCGCGACAATCAGCGCGCTGAAACCGGAGGTCATGTGGACCACCGTGCCGCCCGCGAAGTCGAGCGCACCGCGCTCGAAGAGCCAGCCGCCCGGGGCCCAGACCCAGTGGCAGACGGGCGCGTAAATCGCGACCAGCCACAGGGTCGTGAACAGCACGTAGCCGGAGAACTTCAGCCGCTCGGCGTAGGCGCCCGAGATCAGCGCCGGCGTGATGATGGCGAACATGAGCTGAAACGCCATGAACAGCACGTGCGGAATGGTCATGCCGCTACGCGGCTCCATGCCGACGCCGGCCAGGAACAGGTGGTCCAAGCCCCCGATGAAGCCACCCTTGGTCGGGGCAAACGCCAGAGAGTATGCGACGGTCACCCAGACGAGCGTCGCGAGGCCCATAGCAAAGAAGCTGTGCATGAACGTCGAGAGCACGTTCTTTGCGCGCACCATGCCGCCGTAGAAGAGCGCCAGCGCGGGAGTCATCAGCAGGACCATCGCCGTGGATACGAGCACCCAGGCCGTATCTGCCCCGTTTATCTCTGTACCGTTCATCGTTTGCCTCCAGAAAGTGTGCTCGAACAGATACGCGGTGCCTTGTTTCGACATAGTTTCCGTAAACGGCGCCTGTTCGTGCCAGTGCCGCCCTGTTTCGGAAACATTACCGAAATAGTCTAGGCGAAATGCTGCTTTGCGAGACGGTCCGACGGCTCCAAAAGCGGGACGATGTGAAAAAAGTCGAAGCCATCATCCAGATCGCGCGTGCCGAAGCGGTCATCGAACGACTCGGTATGATCGGCGAGCACGCGGTGTATCTGGATGAAGTGCGCGGCTTCGGCCGTACGCGCGGACACCAGCTGATTCACAAGGGCTCACCGTATGAAGTCGAGTTCGTGCCGAAAGCGCGCCTGCTCTGGTACGGCGACGACCACGACGCGGACGCCGTCGTGCGCGCCATCCAGCACGCGGCGCGCACCGGCGAGCTCGGTGACGGCTGGATCTTCGTGAGCGACCTCGACGGCGAGATCGAGCTGTAGTCAGTTCACGAGCGCGTCTTCTTGCAGCCACTCGGACGCGAGCGCGAGCGTGCGCGCGTTATCGGGCACGTTCTCGAGAAACGACTGGCGCTGACTGGCGTCCTCGATGAGCTCGGCGCGTACGAGCAGCCGCTCGCGAGCGCGCTGGATGGCCGCGCGGGCGGCGGGCTGGTCACCGCGCGCGTGCTCGACTTCGGCGTGCACGAGCCGCGTCAGGGATTCCAGATCCTCTACTGATTGCAACGTGTCGAGCGCGCGCAGCGCACAGTCTGCACGTTCGCGTGCTTCCTCGAGCCGATTCAACACCAGCAGTGTCTGCGCGTGCACGGCGCAGGCCCCGAGCTGTACCCTGGCGCTGAAGCACGATTGCGCGGCGACGCTGCGGGCCTCGCGCTCCGCGCCAACGAAGTCGCCGGTCTCGTACAGAATGCGAGCGTACATCGCCCTGCCCATGCCCGATTCCTCGCGGCTGGTCGAGCCCTCGAACAGGCGCATGGCCGCGGACGCAGAAGCCAACGCTTCGGTCGGTTTACCGGCGAACGCGCGACACAGCGCGATGCTCGTGAGGACCGTAGCTTCCGTGGACAGCACTCCATGCGTGCGCCCGAGCTCCAGTGCTTCGTCGAACGCACTCCGCGCCTCTGCATACATGCCCAGCGCGCTCAGGACGTCGCCCAGGTTGGCGATCGACAAGCACGTCTGGCGGCCATCGTTGGCAGCGCGAAATTCGGCGCTTGCCTTCTTCAAGAGTCGGGCACATTCGGAGAGATTGCCCATGCTCTTTTGCTGGTGCGCGAGCGCGTACGCGATCGTGCCGCGCTGCCCCTCGTCCAGGGTAGACGGGGCGAGTGTGCTCAGGGGCTCGACCAGGGCCGCTGCCGTGTCGCTCATGTTGATCAGGTGCTGGTGGTGGGACATGTGCGCTCGTGCCATGACGTGCAGGCGGGTCAGTGGCTCTGTAGCGGTGTG
Organism: Polyangiaceae bacterium; assembly: GCA_036520475.1. Taxonomy (GTDB): domain Bacteria; phylum Myxococcota_A; class Polyangia; order Polyangiales; family Polyangiaceae; genus DATDJP01. The sequence continues at coordinate 71,352 of DATDJP010000086.1, forward strand.
AGCCAGGAGCTGCTCTGCGAGGAGCTTGACCTCCGAGCTCTGCCCTCGCACGCACACCGCCCACGAACGCTGATGCACGGCGTGCGCCCAGAGTGCGCTCCCGGGCGGCAGTTGCGCCATGGCTTCGCCGGCACGGCGCTCCGCCTCGTCGTGCTGCGCGAGCCAGTTGTGGGCCTCGGCCTGCACGACGCGCAAGCCGCCCAGCGCTTCTTTTTCAGCGCCGCACTGCACGCCGCGCTCGGCCCGCGCGATCGCCGCCGAGAGGTCGTTGCCCTCCATGGCCTGCTCGGCGGCGCGGCGGTACCACTCGATCGCGCGCGGGTCACCTGCACGATCCAAATGTTCGGCGATCACGATGGCCGCGGTTTCACCGTTCGCTTCGAGCCAATCGGCGGCCAGCCGATGCCCGAGCACTCGATCCTCGTCCGTCAATGTGCGGTACGCCGCTTCGCGCACGAGGTCATGGCGGAATGCATACGTGCCCTTGTCCACGCCCGACCGATCGCGATTGTGGGTGAGCCACTCGCGCCGCACGAGCTCGCCGAGCGATTCGCGAAGTACGGAGGGATCGTCCTCGCCGAGCAGCGAGCCGGCTCCGGCCTGCGCGAAGGTGCCCCCGAACACGCTGCCGGCGCGCAATACCAGCCGCAGCTCGTCGGGCAGGGCAGCGATGCGCAGCTGCAGCATCGCGAGCACTGACGCGGGCAGCTCCCGGCTGCCTTCCGCTGCCGAGCGGATCAGCTCCTCCAGATAGAAAGCGTTGCCATCGGCGTGCTCGATCAGCCGCACCAGATGGTCGGGCTCGGTGTCGCTGCCGAGCAGCTGGCGGGCCAGTTGCTCACAGGCTTTGCGCGGCAGCTTGCGCAGGTGGAGCGCCGTCGCGCCATGCTCCGCCCACAGCTGCGGAAACGTCTGATGCATCTCGGAGCGCCCCAGCGCGAGCACGAAGATGCGGCGATCGGCGAAGCGTTGCAACGCGCTGTCCACGAACTTGACTGTCGGTAGGTCGCCCCAGTGCATGTCGTCGAAAATCAGCAGCACGGGATGCGCCGTGGACTCGGCCGCCAGCCAATCTTCCCAGGCGCGCAAGAGTTGGTCCGCCATCAGCAGCGGGTCCTGCCGTGCCGCGCGCAAGGCGACCGTCTCCGCGACGGTCACGTCCATCAGCTCGCCGAGGAAACTGGTCACGCGCTCCGCATCGGCGCGCGGCAGGTGACGTCGGACCCGGAGCTCTAGCAGCTCCCTTTGGACGCTCTCTTTCAATGAAGAGTGAATGCCGAAACAGGAACGCAGCGCGCTGCCGAGCAACCCGAACGGCGCGCCGGCACGCATCGGATCCCCGGCGCCCACGCAGAGCGCGGCATCGTCCGTGCTCGAGCGGTGCAGGAACTCGTGTC
>DATDJP010000087.1:0-24269 GCA_036520475.1 Polyangiaceae bacterium
CAAGCAGTTCTTTCTTGCCTCCCAAATGCAGGGCGCCATGCAGCCCGGAGGCGGAGCGGGAACGGAGACGCAAGTGCCAGCTCCCGCTGCGCTGCTCGTGATCTGTGCACACACCTGACCTGCGGCGCAGCCGGTCGCATAGCAATCCGTGGAGCTCGGAGCCACCGCTGTAGCCGGTATCGCGTGCGACACGCTGAACGCGATCGCAGAGCCGCCCCAACCGTAACGAATGACGAGGTTCGCGTTCGCCGCTCCCGGAGTCGATGCCGAGAACGCGACATCGAGCGTGCACGATCCGCCGTTCGGCGCGAGCGCAAGTCCCGTCGCGCACGACCCGCCCGCGAGCGCGAACGGTGGCGCGAGCCCGAGGGCTGCAGCGTCAATGGTCCCGAGCACCGCGATCTCGCCGCCCGAGTTCCGTATTGTCAGCGTCTGTACCGCCGATCCGCCAACGGGCACCGGCGCCAGCATCGTCGGCTCGGCCGACACGGTGACCGGAACCACCGTCGATCCATGAACCGCCACGTAGTGTGAACGGGGCGCCGCGCCGCTTTCCGCCCAATTGTACGAGAACGCGAGGGCGTCATCGAACGTGTCGATGGTCGTCGGCACGAAGCGCACGGCAATCGTACAGGTGGCATTGGGCGCCAGGGCCGCGCCGCTGGCGCACGTGCCGCCCTCCGCGAAAAACGGCGGCGCCAGGTCCAGCTGTGGGCTGCTCACGTCCCCGAGAGTCAGCGTGTACCCGCCGACATTCTGCACGACCAGCTCCGCGTGCGTGACGCTGCCGAGCGGGCGCTTCAGGAACGCTCCGTAGAAATCCGAAGTCGTTCGCAGCGGCGGCTCCCCCACCCCGACGACCTGCGCCGTCAGCGTGCCATTCTCGGCGCCGTCGGCCCAGCCGTATGCGAGCGCGAGGCTGTCCGTGTACTCTCTGGCCTCTCGCGCGTTGAACCCGATCAGCAGCGTGCACGAGCCGTGGGACTTCCTTACGATTGCGCCCGACGTGCACGTGCCGCCCGGAATGACCGAGAACGGCGCCTGCAGACCGAGCGCCGCGGCGCTCACTTCGCCGAGCTTCGCGTCCACGCCGCCCGTGTTGACGACGGACACGGACCTCGTCTCCAGACGCCCCACGGGCGCCGATAGAATCGGCGTGTTGGCAATCGTCAGGTTCGCGTCGTCGCACGCGGGTGCAGCCAGCAGGGGCGCAGCCAGGACGACGCCCCAGCGCGAAATTCGAATCCAGCTCAACCGCATCGACAGCTCCCAAGTGTTCAGACGAGCCCATATGTAAGTCCGCGGAGCCTTCTCCTGGCGAGCTCTTTCGCAGCTGAGATGCTCCGCGATGCGGGGAACCGCCTTGGATCTCGGCGCGGTCAACCGCGGCGTCCGCCCTCGCGCACGAAATTCACGCCGGCGGCGCTGGTGTTGCGTGGCTCGCAACAGCTCGAGGTCAGTGGGGTGGAGCACCCTGCCAGATGAGGGCAGGGTTTCGTTGCGGCTCAACCATTCCGGTGCCATGCGAAGCCACCCTGGAGACTGGACAACGCGCGCGAAAGAGGATCCTCTCCTTTCTGCCTCCTGCTGCCCGGATTGGCGCGCGACGCCGTCGATGCGCCATCGAACGGCGTTCAGTTGGCCACCCCGAGATGCTGCTGCGCGGCGCGTGGTCCCACTCGGTACGACACCCTCATACGTTCGTGGGAGGTTCGCGCCGGAGCCCCCAACACAACGCTGCGCGGAGCCGGCTCTCGGTATACAATCACGCATGTGCGGCAGGTTTCACAATCTGCTCGCAACCTGCGGGGGCGAGCGGCTATCTTTCATGGTGGGTAAGCTTTGACACGACAAGTATCGGAGATGCGCATTCTTCACGCCCGCCGTCGCTCAGTTCTTACAAGATCGTTGATCGGCGCCGGTCTGCTCACCGCGCTCATCGGCTCGTTCGGGGCCGGCGCGTGCACCGTGTTCGACACGGAGCCAATTCGCGCGTACGACGCGGGCACGGGTAGCGGGGGTACCGCGGGTGCGGGTGGCGGGGCGCCTGAAGGGCCGTGGTGGGAAACGATGAAAGGCGACTGCCGAGTCGCGAGTCCACCGACACGGGACGACGCGCCCCCGCAATCCGAGGAAGCGGACGACGGACCGGAGTTCGTCATGGCGATGACGTTCATTCGCCTGGGCGCGACGGCACCTCCGGCCGCCAACGTTAAGGACCCTGCGCACCTGAAGCCGGATCCCACGGCGTACCTGGGGATTGGCTTCGACGTCGACGGCAAATGCAGCGCGTCGAGCACGTGCCGCGACGCTGATGGGGGCCTGATCGCGGAGCTTGGTTGTACTCCTCCGGTCCCTGTGATCGCGACGGGGCAGACGGACGGGACGAACTGCCGGGACAACGCAGTGGGGGTCACGATTCCGCTGTCCTATGCAGCACCCACCACCGCGGAATGGTTCGGCGTGAATGAGAACGATTGGAACTGCGAGCTCCATCGCGGCGGCTACGGCGTGATGTTCAGAATTCGCAAATACAATTACCGCGCCGACGATCCGACGGTCACCGTCGATGTGTACAACACCATGGGCATCACCACGCCAAACCAAAGGTCGTGGTTTTGCCGAGGTGGCCAGGGCGGCAAGGACATCACGGCGTTTGACTCGCGCACCTATCCGGACTGGCGCGACGAGACGGGCTGGCTCGAAGCGCACCCGTGGGTCTACGCCAAGAGCAACTGGGACGTGGACACGGGCGGTCCAGACTTCCTGCCCGATGCCAAGGTTCACACCAAGGAAGCGTATGTCAAAGACAACTACCTCGTTGCGTTTCTGCCACCACACTCGGTGATCGGCTTCATTGGCAAAAACAGTGTCACTTCAGGCATACGCCTGACGTTCGAGCGTGGCATTCTTGCTGGACGTCTCGTCCAGGAAACGAGCGGGACGTGGTCGCTCAAGAATGCAACGTTGGGCGGCGCCGTCGCTCCCGACACCATGCTCGATGCGTTCGAGAAAATTGGTTATTGCGAGAATAACATGTGCGGCGCGTATCGCACCGTCAGCACGGTACTCGACGGAGTCCGCGATGTCTTTCTCGACCCCACTGGAAAGAACCCATCGGAGACTTGTGATGCCATGAGCATTGGCATGGCAATCGAGGCAAAGCAGGCGCGCCTGGACGGGTTCACGAAAGAAGACGACCCGTTCCTGGTGGACTGTCCCCAGCCACGGCATCCCAAGGCGCCTCCTCCGACGTGCACCTGTCCCGAGCCCCCGGAGCCGGCAGTCGCCGATTGTGGACCAGATGGCGGCACGGGCGGCACGGGCGGCAGCGGCGGCAGCGGCGGCAGCGGCGGCAATGGAGACGGAGGATCATGAGCGGCATGGCTAAACGCATCGCGTTCTCATTTCGGCGCTCCTGCGGCACGTTGCTGCTCGCCGCCGCACTGGGCGCCACCTCGCTAACGCTCGCGCCCGCTGCTCTCGCACAAGACGTGTCCGGCGCCGCGAGCGCGTACTCGCGTGGCCAGCAGGCGGACTTGACCGGGGACCACGCGACCGCCGCGGAGCTCTACGAGCTCGCCAATACACTCGCCCCCTCGCAAGAAGCGCTGCGCAGCGCGCTCCGCGCGCGTCGAGCCACGGGGCAGCTCGGTATCGCGGCGGGTCACGCCGAAGAGCTGCTCGAGCTGTATCCCGACGACGAAAAGTCCGCGGAGATCGCGCAAGCGACTCTGGAAGAAGCCAAGGAAAAGCTCGCCCGCTACGTCATTCACTGTAAGCCGAGATCGTGCAACGTCGTTGTCGACGATGCGGCAGTGACGACAGCTCCCAAGATTCAGCACTCCGTGTATCTCGAGCCCGGCAAGCACCAGGTGAAGGGGGCGTTCGGCTCGAACCAGACGCCGGCGCAGGAGGCCACCGCTGAAGCCGGTGGCGAGAGCACGCTGTCCTTCGACGCGCCGCCCGAGCCGAAACGCCCGCGTTCGCTCGCCGGCGGCGGGGAGTTCGACGTGACGGGGGACGGCGGCACGGCCTTCCGCGACCGCGGCCTGTCCCCTGTCTTCGTCATCAGCGGCGCGGTCGTGACGGTCGCCCTGGCCGGCGTGGCCGTGTGGTCGGGTATGGACACGCTGAGCGCGAAGGACGACTACAATCCGGAGCGAAATAGCCCAGAGGACTTTCGGGCGGGGGAAAAGAGTACCAAGAGGGCCGCGACAAGCAGCTCCGAACGAACTTGTTGATCGGCGCGGCTTCAGGTGCGGCGCTCATCACGGGTGTGCTCGCGCTCGTCACGGATTGGAGCGGCGGCGGTGAGGCGACGGCGAAAAAGCCCGCGCGCTGGCAGATGGCAACACATCCCATGAACGGTGGAGGCGCCATGTCTTTGAAGGGCAGCTTTTAAAATGCAACCGACGGCTCCACCTGTGCCGTCGCGCGGCCCTGGCTCCATGCGCCGTAGGTTTGGTCGCTACGAGCTGATCGGAGAGCTGGCCAGGGGCGGGATGGGCACCGTGTACCTGGCGCGTCACGCCGGTGAGGCGGGCTTTCAACGGCTGTTCGCCATCAAGGTCATGCACCCGCACCTGGCCGAGGAGAAGGCCTTCGTCGATATGTTGCACGACGAAGCGCGCATCTCCGCGCGCATCCATCACCCGAACGTCGTCGCCATCCTGGACCTCGGGTCGCAAGACGACGTGCACTATGTGGTGCTCGACTACATCGAGGGCATGCCGTTCAGCAACATGCTGAAACGCTCGAGTCCCGCGGCCTTCGCCGAAATAGCGGTCACGGTACTAATCGACACTTTGGAAGGTTTGTACGCCGCGCACATGATGACGGACGACGACGGGCATAATTTGCAGCTCGTCCACCGCGATGTGTCACCGCAAAATATTCTGGTCGGCACCGACGGTCTGGCGCGCATCACGGACTTCGGCATCGCCAAGGCCGAGACGCGCATCACGAGCACGCAACCCGGCATGCGCAAGGGCAAGCTCGCGTTCATGGCGCCCGAGCAGATCATGAACGACGACGCCATCGACATGCGCGCGGACATCTGGGCCGCCGGCGTGGTGCTGTGGACGGCGCTCACCGGCAAACACCTGTTCCGCGCCGCGAACGACGCGGGCACCATCCACGGCGTCCTCACCAAACCCGTCGAAGCCCCCAGCGCCGTGGTCCAGGGCGTACCGCCCTACTTCGACGACATCGTGCTGCGCGCGCTCGACCGCGAGCCAGCCAACCGTTTTGCGTCGGCCTTCGAGATGGCCGAAGCGCTGCGCGCCGCGGCGCATAGCAACGGCATGTCGTGTTCGAAGCACAAGGTCGCGCAGTGGGTCACCGACACCTTCGGCGACGAGCTCCGCGCCCGGCGCCAGGCGATTCGCGCCGCTGCCGCGCGCAAGCTCGAAGAGCACGAGCAGACGGAGGCCTCGCGCATCACGGTGCTATCGGTGCTGCCGAGCGTCGGTCCACACTCCAAGGTCGGATCGGGATCGCTCTCGCGCTCGGCCGTGGGTTCGTACACGCCGCCTGGGCTCTCGCCCAGCAGCATGCCCCCCGACGCCGCATCCGGCAGTATCGTGCCTTACGCCAGCCAACCCGAAATCTTGTCGCCAGCGGACATCGCGCTCATCGACGAGTCGCGGCCCAGTAGAAAAGGATTATGGGTCACCGCCGGAATATTGAGCGTTGCGCTGATTGGGTCGGTTCTCTACTTGATGCGCGCGGATGGCGACGAGGAGCCCTCCCAGAGCGTCGCCACGCAACCGATGGCCGCGCATCCTGTCCCCGCGCCGCCCGACGAGAAATCCAAGACCGCGGCTGAGACCCCAGCCGACCCCAAGGCTGCCGCGCAGGCAGCTGCCGAAAACGTCCAGGCGACGACGCCCGAGCAACTGGCAGCCGAAAAACCCGAGCCCGAGGCGAACGCCGAGGAAGACGCGGAGGGCGACGACAAGACGGCTTCCAAGCGAACAGCGCGGCCGCGCGTCACGCGCTCGTACGCTCGCCGGCCCGCGGCGCGTCCCGAACGGGAAGCCGCGGCCGAGCCAGCCAACGAACCGACCGAAGCAAAGCCCGAAGCGCCGACCACCGTGCAGCGCCCGCTGCCGAAGCCCGCGACCGGCGGCGTCGTGATCGAAAACAATCCGTACATGCGCAAGTAGCGAGACACGGCGACGCGCATCGCTTCGAAGCTCGCGTGTCGTCGCGCTCGGTGTGACCTGGTGCTTCGTCGCGCCTGAACGCCGTTGGCTGCGCTATCCAGCTCGCGCGCGCATCGCCAGCCCTGCGACGCGCACGTGCATCGCGTGCATCGGTATTCGCGCGCGCGGATCAACAGGTTCTGCAGGATTTCGCGCTTCTGTCGCCGCCGTCTGCGCGCTGGCATTTCTTGCGGATTGGAAACGAAGCGTACCATCGTGGTTGAGACACTGCGAGTCGCCGGAAGGCGCGATGCAGCTGTCGGGGGCACATCACAAAGGGGAATTGTCATGCGATCAGCACATCGTGTCACTGCATTCGTCGGCGCATCGGTCATGGGATTTCTGCTCAGCATCAGCGATTCCGCAGACGCGGCGTGGCGAAGATTCCACGCGTCGGGTTGCAGACCGGACAATCCAGCCGATGTTCGCTTCAACGAGGCGAAAGGCGGGCTCTACAACAACAGCAGCACGGATTGGATCGTCCTAAGCTGTCCAGTCGTGGAAGATAGTACGTTGTGGGTAGACAGCGTCACCGCCCTCACGGTGAGCGTCACGAGCACGTCGGCCGTAGGCGTCTGGGCACTGGCGTGCGTCACCAGGGATACCGTTAGTGGCGGATCGTGCGGGACCCTTGCTAGCGCGCCAGGTACTGCCGCACCAATTCCTGTGTCGCGCGCTTCGAGTGGCTATCGTTCCACGACGCGAAGAGCGGCTTTCCCGCGTTGCTGCACGCGCTTTACCAGGTGAACTGCGCCAGGACCATCACGCTGCCCGACCCCGCGGATCCGTCAAAGCCCTACATCGGGAGTGCCATCTTCGCCAACTGTCAAAAGGCGCCAGCACAACGGTAAGGCGTCGAGCGCGCCAGCGCGCCCACCGGATATGCGTCTCGTGGGAACTACAAAACGACGCGGCGGGCGAGCACTCGAGGTGTCGCCCGCCGCTTGGGACGTTAACTAGCCGTCGCTAGCTCAGGTGCCGCAGCTCGTCTTGGTCCACGAGGTGCCGTTGGTCGAGTAGAGCGTGGTCGTCGTGCTGCCGCTGCCGAGCGACTCGTTCGTGCCCTTGGCTTTGTACCTGTAGGCTCCGCACAGAATGAAACAGTCGCGTTCGCGCGTGGCGCGGCCAGCGCTGTAATGCGATTCGTTGTTGGCCCCGTACATCTGGCACACCGGAGTGGGCGTGCAGGTGTTGCTGGCGTCGTTCGGACAGGGGTCGACCTGGTTGGGGTAGCGGTCGTTGTCGCGATCGATCGCCATGCGCGAGCCGGATCCTGGCGGGACGCAGGTGTAGGTGACTTCCTGGCCGGCGGTGGCGGCCAGAGCGCGGAGCGTGGCATCGCTGACGCGTGCGGTGCCGTCATCCGGCTCGAAGTTGTTGTTGCTGGCGCGGAACAGCCACCCGCGCTGCTTGCCGGCGATGGTCGCGTTCGCCGTCAGCTCGCACTCGTTGATTCCGCCGCCGAGCTCCTTAGCCCAGTGCTGAGCCTTGGCGCGCGCGATCAGCATGTCGATGCGCGGACCCGCTGCGGCAGCGTTCGAGTTCGTGAGCGTCATCTGCTGCCCGACGACGGGAGCCAGATCCGCTGGTGAGGCCATCACGAAACTGATCACGTCACGCCGCTGGTTGTCGTTCGCGAAGCCGATGATATTGCCGGCGCGGCCATTGAACTGCTCGCCGTTGAAGAAGTGGAACAGCTGGTCCATCGCGCCGCTGCTCTGGAAGCCGAACCCGCGGATCTGGTCGCCTTGGTGGACGCCGAGGTCCGGCGTCTGATTCTGCAAGGGCGACTTGTGCTGCCCGAACATGCCGACCTTGGCGTACGCGTTGCGGAAGTGCGGCACCTTCATGGATTGGGTGATCTGGTCGAAGGCCATCTGGCCATCGGCGCCAAAGAACCCGTCTTCTGGATCCATCCTGTGGCAGCTTTCGCACGTCTCGTACAGGCCCAGGAGGATGGAGCCCGCCGCGCCGTGACCCTTGCCCATGGGGTCGAGGACGCCGCCGTTTCCGTCATAGCTTTCCTGGCAGATGTTGGGCAGCAGAGGAACGAGGGTGTCGGGGCCGTCGCAGCCGAAGAAGTACTTGCGGCCGCGTTCCTGAGCGCTCGTCAGAGAGTTGTCGAGATTGCGAATGGGGTTCGGCGGTGGCAGCAGGTTCATCGCGAAGTCTGCGAAGGCGTTCATCTCCGCGTCGGAGACTAGGCCGGAGCGACCCACGAGACCGTCGAACGCGACGATGAAGTTCCGGAAGTTGAGGCGCGGATCTCCGAAGGGCGGGCCCTCGTCCTGTCGCGAATCCGTACCGAAGTGGCCGACGACGCGGTCGCCGCGCCAGTGCATCGGCCCGTGGTTCTGCATGCCGCGCAAGGTCTGCGTCGCCATCGGGCCCTTCATCGGGTGCAGGTTGCGCAGCTGACCGGTGCCGTTGATGATTTCGGCCATTGCCTCCACCGCATCGGCGATCTCTATGTCGATCGACGCGATGGACGACGTGGCCGCTTCGAGGTGGAACGGCATGTCCGAGCGCACGACCGCGCCGCCTGGGTTACCGAGGTCCCACGACATGTTGTCCGTATCGCCGAAGATGTGGCAGCTCGCACACGAGGCTTCGCCGTTCGACGACGTAATGGTCGCGTCGTACAGGAACTTGCGACCCGCCACGATGTTCGCGGGCTCGGGGTTGAACAGCTTGATGTTCTGCGCCTCCGCTCTGGTGCTCGTGTTGATCGCCGACACCGAGTTGTCGAAGCGATTCAGCACGTAAAGGCGCGCTTTGCTCTCGTTGAGCGCGATGCCGGCGGGGCCGCCCCGCGTGTTGATGTGAGCGCCTTGGACCGCGTTCGGATCGAAGCTGTTCGCGTCGATCGCTGCGGTGTCGTAGACGCCGATCTTGTTCGAGCCGAAGGCGGCGACGTACAGCTTCGAGCCGTTGCCGCTCATCACCATGTCAACCGGCATCGACAAGCTGGCGCTGCGCACGCTGGTCGGCGCTTTCAGCACGCTGTAATTGATGTGCTTGTTGAGGTGGCGCGGGCTCACGGCGCTCGTCACCGGGTCGATGACGGTGATGCGGGCCTTGGCGAGGTTGCCTTGCACCGTGCCGTGCGCGCTCGCCCCTTCGAAGCGAGAGAAGTTGTTCGACTCCAGGTTCGAGACGTAGATCTTTCCGTTTACCGGGTGGGTCACCATGTTCATCAAGGTGGTGCCAACGCCGCGGAAGTTCTTCGTCTCGCTGAGCGTGCCGACGTTGATGGCGAACACGTCCTTGTCCGGCAGGTTGAACATGACCGCGGTGTTCCAGTTGCGGCCAATCAGATCTTCCCAGCGGCTGTTCGCGGCGTTCCACTTCACGATCAAGCCGACGTCGGGCGCCTGCACGCCCGCCGTGTTCGTGCGCGGACCGAAATCACCACCCGGATAGGTGACGCCGTTGATGGTGCACGGCGTGTTCGGCTGCCAGCCGTCGCACACGGCGGTGGCGGACACGACGGAGGTCTGATTGCCGGAGAAGTGCACACCAGCGTAAACGGTGTTCTTGTCGGGGCTGACGGTGAGCGGCCGGGGCGTATCGCCAAACAGCTCGATGACCTTGAGCGGGGTGCCGCCGGCTCCGGTGCCTACGTTCGCCGAGTCGTACACCCAAACGTCCGCACGCGGAACGCTGCGGGTGAACAGCTGCGGGTCTTGCGTGCCCGTCGTGAAGAGGTTCGCGGGAACCAGTGCGCGGTTCTGGCCGCGGTGCGCGGTAGTGATGAACGCGCGGCTGTTGCTGGCGCCGGCGAACACGATGTCGCGCGGCTCGTCGCCAACGAGCAGCGTACGGGTCACGCGCGGCGGGTTCGAAGCGACGTTCACGATGCTGACCGAGTCGCTCAGGTGGTTGACGACCCAAACCTCGCTCGCGCTGCGTACGGCCACGGCCACGGGCTCGAGCCCGACGCGGACCGAGGCCTGCGGCGAGAGATTCCCGACACTGTCGATGCCGAAGATCTCGAGCCGGCCGTCCGGGATATTCGTCACGAACAGCTTCGTGCCGTCGGCCGACATGGCGACGGGCCGCACAGGTCCGCTCTCGAAGTGGACGAAGTTGCGGCTGCCGCTCGAAGGCGTGATCGGCGCAATCGGCGCCGCCGAGGCCTCAGCAGAATCGTACAAGGCCGGATCGTCGGCTGCGGAGCAAGCCGCAACGCCCGCCAGCAGGCCGAGCATGGCCCCGCTCGACAGCAACGCCGGACGCTTTACGAATGACAATCTGCTGGATCGATTCCTCAGAACCGCACTTTCGCTCAAACGCATAGAAGTTCGCCTTTCGTCGCTCCGCGCCATCTGCGCGGCCGGTCGACGGTGTGGGTTAGCCAGAGCCCGGAGGAAAGCGCCGAGTCCGCCAATAACTCGGACGCAATCTTCTCCTTATATCCTGTTATTGATTTAATATCAACGCGTCTGAAACATGCGCGCATAAGAAACGCCCGCATCACAGCTACAATTTTCCATGAGAAAGCGGCTCACTATAACGAAAACGCCAACATGGCTCGCGACGGGCGCGAGCGTTGTCCAACACGCAACATGTACACGCAACACTACACAACACTGCTCAATCAATAGCGCCTTCGCCTTCTTGCGCTTCTCGCGTGAGGGTTTCCCGCGCGTACCGCGCGAATCTTCGCGATGCAACAGCGTTTAAGCCACGACCGCATTGAGCCGCGCTTCGCCTCGACACACGACCTTCCTGGACGATTCCGAGTCGGATGGGCCAGAAAAGCGCTGAATTTCCCACCTGGCAACGCGAGTTTCCATAGCCCAATAGGGACAGAAGTGTTCGCTACTGCGGACCTTGGCTGAAGGGTGGCATATACGGAAATCGGGGCGCATGTAGGCGGCTATCTCCGCTCGCGACTCCCTCTTAGCGTGAACCTGCTTTTCAAGAGGCGAGTTGTTCGAGCAAGAGCTCCCGGAACGCAAGCGGCGCGCGCGCGCTCCTCCCGCTCCTGAGCTCGTTCAGCCACACGTGGTCGAGCAGGGGCGCCGCGAGCCCGGGAATCACGCTGAGCTGCTTGGCGCTGTGAAACGGCTTCACGATGTGCTCGGGAATGACCGCTGCGCCCGTACCGCGCAAGACGAGCTCGAGCGCCAGATCGCTGCTTGCCGCCCACACCCGGATGCGCTCGCGAGGCACCCGCCGACCGGCGTAGTGGTGCCCCGTCCAGCGATCGATCACTGGATCGCTCTGGTAGTAGTCGATGATGTCGAGCTGCGCGATGCGTTCGATGTCGCGAGGCGCGCGCCCCGGGGTTTTCCGGGTGACCAGCACCAGCGGCCCGGCTTTGATCTTCTGAGAGCGCATGCGCGAAGCCAGAACGCCGGTCGGTTCCAGAGACAGGCTCATGTCGAGCTTGCCCGCGAGCAGCTGCTCGATCAGCCATGCTTGAGGCCCATAGGCGACGCGCACGCTCGTGGCTGGGTATTTGCGAGTGAACGTGTCGAGCACGCCGGCCAGCTGAAAGCGCGAGAAACCGAGGAACAGGCCGAGCCGCACCGGGCCGCGCACTTCTTTGCCCCGTCCGACCAGGTCGTCGAGCGTGCCGCTCAAGTGATCTTGCATCTCGCGCACCGCCCGCCGCAAGAGCTGCCCCTCGTGCGTGAGCGCGAGCGCCTTTCCCACGCGATGAAACAGGGTCAAGCCGAGCTCCGCCTCGAGCGCACGCAGGCTGTGACTCACCGCGGAACGGGTCAGCGAAAGCCGCTCGCCGGCTGCCGTCACGCTGCCGGCGTCGGCGATCGCGAGGAAAGTCACGAGCTTGTTCAAGTCGACTTTGTCCAATCTCATTTGACAATATGGTCATAACGTTTCACTTTACTTGTCAACGGCGCACGGCTTCAGTTTCGGGCATGCAGAGCTTCCGAACGCTACTGGCCGAAACGGACCCCGATATTCACGACGCGCTGCAGGGCGAGGAGCGCCGGCAGCACCGCGGCATCGAGCTGATCGCGTCGGAGAACTACACCTATCCCGAGGTGCTGGTCACGCTCGGCTCGGTGCTGACCAACAAGTACGCCGAGGGCTATCCGGGACGCCGCTACTACGGCGGCCAGGAGTTCACGGACCGCATCGAGGAGCTGGCGCGGACGCGCGCGCGTCAGGTGTTTCGCTGCGAGCACGCCAACGTGCAGCCACTGTCGGGCTCACCGATGAACCAGGCCGTTTACCTCGCGTTCATGAAACCGGGCGACACGATCGTGGGTATGGACCTCTCGCACGGCGGGCACCTGACGCATGGCTCACCGCTGTCACACATGGGAAAGCTGTTCGATTTCGTGCGCTACAAGTCGATTCCGGAAGAGCGCGGCCGCATCGACTTCGTCGCGCTTCGGAACCTGGTGCGCGTGGTGCGTCCCAAGATCCTGCTGTGCGGCTACACGTCGTACCCGCGCGACCTGGACTACGGCGAGTTTCACAGCATCGCCGAAGAGGTCGGGGCGATCAGCATGGCCGACATCTCGCACGTGGGCGGGCTCGTGGCCGCGGGCGTGCTGCGGAACCCGTTCGACCACGGCTTCGACGTCGTGACCACGACCACGCACAAAAGTCTGCGCGGACCGCGCGCCGGCATGGTGCTGTGCAAGGCTCGCCACGCCGCGCGGCTCGACAAATCCGTGTTCCCGGGGCTCCAGGGCGGGCCTCACATGAACGTCGTCGCCGGCATCGCGGTAACGCTCAAAAAAGCGCTCGAGCCCGAGTTTCGGCGCTACGCGGAGCTGGTACTCGAAAACGCCCAAACCCTCGCAGCGGCGCTCCTCGAACGGCGTGCCAGTCTCGTGACCGGCGGCACGGACAACCACATGCTGGTCCTCGACACGATGCAGAGCTTCGGCATCGACGGACAGGAGGCGGAGGAAGTGCTCGACCACGTGGGCATCACGGTGAGCAAGCAGGTCATCCCGGACGATCCGCGTCCCCCCCTGCGCCCCAGCGGCATTCGCATCGGCACGCCCGCGGCTACGACGCGCGGCATGCAGACGGCAGACATGCAGCGCCTGGCGCACTGGATCATCGAGGCGCTGCGGTGCCGGGCTCACGCCGGCACCCTCGAGCGCATTCGCGGCGAGGTCATGGAGCTCTGCGAAACCTTCCCCGTACCGGGCTTGTCTCCGGCTCGGACGTGACTTCACCGGAGCCGGACTTGCGTCGCGCGAGCGCGGTGTCAGTCGTTGGGTGCGCCGCGTGCGATCCACGCCCGCACTTGCTGGAGCTGCGGGTCCGAAACCGTGACTCCACCACGCGGCGGCATGACCTCTCCGCACACCGGCGTGGCATGGGCCATCTTGTTCAGGAGCAAGCTGCCGTCCGGATTGCCCGGGTCGACGCGCAACATGCCCGTCGCTGCGCAGGCGTCGCCCGAAGCCGGAACACCGACGAGATTTGCGTAAGCGACGGCGGGGTTGTCGAGCCGCAAGTTGCCGGCGTTCCCGCCGTGGCAGAAGGCGGACCGGCAGCCGTTGCCGGTGAAGACCTGACCGTAGACCTGCGAGAACGTCACGACGGCCCCTCCGTCCGGCTCCGTCGGCACTTCCGGCTCCTCGAGCGGACCGTCGATGCTGAGCGCGTGAAAGGTCTCGTCGGGATGCGCGGCCAGGTAGGTCAGGCCACTCCCGAAGAAGACGGCGCCATCGGCCACGACGGGCGCCGAGGTGATGGTGCCCGCGGTCTTGTAGTTGAAGAGCTTGCGGCCGTCGCGCACGTCGAACGCTTGCAGCTGCTTTTCGTACGGCACGAATCCGACGCCGTTCGCCACGGTGATGGGCGCCCAGACGTGCGCCGGCAGCTGGCGCTCCCAGGCGACGCTGCCGTCCGCCGGATTCAGCGCTGCCAGCACGGAGGTGCCCGGCGTGCCGAGCCGGCTCTCGCCGTTCGCGGGCTCACTGCCGGGCCCAGCGCTCGTTCCGCGGTTGCCAGCGACCAGGATGTGACGGCCATCGTACGCGCCCGCGTTGAAGATGCCGCCGATGAAGGCGCTTCCCGGGCTCACGTTGCGCGACCAGACGATCGCGCCCGTGCGGCGATCGAGCGCGTAGAACATGCCCGACTTCTGCCCCGCCGCGACCAGCTTGCGACGCCGGCCGTTCACTTCGGTATCGATCAAAATGGGATTGGTGCCGAAGTCGCTGTCCTCGCTCAGGGGACGCGCGATCGTGAACACGTCGCCCTTCGTCAGCTGCGTCGACCACTCCAGGCGACCGTCGTGCAAACGCAGCGCGAAAATCGCATCGGACGTGTCCGAGGCCTGCCCCGTGTAGTTGTTGCCGGTCGTGCCGTACACCAGCCCGAGCTGCGTATCGATCGAGACGCTCGACCAGACGGCGACGCCGTTGAACGGGGGATCGACGGTGTAGTGACGCCAGATCTCCTGGCCCGTGCTGCGATTGAACGCCACGACGCCGCCTCGGAAAGTCGATGACTCCGTGCGATTCACCGCCTCGTCGATCGAGGAAATGCCGACGATGACGTAAGCGTCCAGCACCGCCGGCGACGAAAACCCATTGGCCGCGGGGTGCGCATCCGTCCGCACTTGCCAGAGCTCGCGGCCCGTCTCCGCGTCGAACGCATGCAGCACGGACGCGAAATCGTGCACGAACAGCTCGCCCTCCGAGAACGTCGGCGACGAGCTGCCGCTCAACGTCTCGTTGCGCCAGATTTCCTGACCCGTCTGCGCATTCAGCGCAAAGAGACCCTTGCTGGACTGGATGTACACCACGTCCTCGGCGACGGCGGCCGCTCCGCTGACGCGGCCGTGCTCCGTCGAGCGCCAGCGGGCGCCGAGACGACCCGCGGTGCGCGTGTTGATCTTTCGTTCGCCCTGGTTGTTGTAAGTCGACTTCAGATCGTAGCCGAGCCACGGCCACTGCTCCTGGTCGAACTGTCGGCACCCGCTAACGCTTACCAAAGAAACCGCCAACGCCAAGCGGCACAAGGTCTTCATCGCCTGCGTTTCTAACCGACCCGCGCGCCGGCTGAAAGTGACCCGTGACGACACGCACAAAAGTAATTTGCACACTATCTTACATAGTATCTGACTCGCTCCAGGTCGCAATCCTGCGAATTCGCGGAATCCTGCAGCGTGAGCGGGAAGGCTAAACGCGCTCTATCTATCGACGAAGCGACGCATTTTCGCCCACGCCTCGCGACTTTCGGGAAGCCACGGCATCGTCAAGGGCCAGTCGTGCTGCATGCTCTTGCCAATCAGCAACTCGGCGTGCGTGCCCGCACGCGTCGCAGCAGCGACGACGCGCGTGGCGTCGTCCAGGAGCACCTCGTCTTCTCCCGCGAGCACCAGCAGCGGCGGTAGCCCCGCGAGCTCGGCGAACACGGGAGACAGGAGCGGCAGAGAGCGGTCCGCGTCGCCAGCGTAGTAGCGCGACCATTGCACGAGGTGCGCGCGCGCGAGCCAGCGATCTTTGCCGTGGTTGGCCGCGACGGAGGCGCCGGAGACGCTGAGATCCGTCCACGGCGACAGCAGAATGGCTCCTGCCGGCAGCGGCTCTGCGAGCCGGCGTAGCAATACCAAGAGGCTCAACGCCAGCCCGCCACCCGCAGAATCACCGGTGATGAGGATGCGCGCGTCCGGCCGCAGCGCTCGGACGTAGCGGTACGCCGCGAGCGCATCGTCGAGAGCCGCTGGAAACGGGTGCTCCGGAGCGAGCCGGTAGTCCGGCACGAACACTTCGGCCTGGAGGCGGTAACTCAGGCGCATCGCGCGGTTCCGATACGACGCGGTCGAACCAAAAACGAAGGCGCCGCCGTGCAGATGAATGAGCACCGTCTTCGGAGCCGCCGGCGCACGCACCGACTCCAGGGCCAGAGAACCGGTGACGTGGTCCTCGAACACGAGGCTCGGGTAGCGGCGCCGGAGCGACGCACGACTGCTGCGCCCGAAGCGCTCGAAGCGGGAGCGCAGCGCGGTAGGCGTGGTGTGCGGCCCCAAAAACGTGCGCGCCAGGAGACCGTAGAGGGCCACGGATAGCCCGCGTTTCCATGCAGAAATACCGTATGATCGAGCGTCGCCCGGGGAACCCGGAATGGTAGTCGTCCAATTGGTCACGTGTTTCTCTCCCGTCCACCGCAGCGGCGCGGCGATGAGAGAGAACCTAGAGGAGCGAGGGCCGCTTCGTACTTTGCCGAACCTGAGTTTTACCTGATTGCCGCCGGAGCGGGCCTCACGCACGGATGTCGCGCAGGAACTCGCTGAGCTCGCGCTGGAAGCGCGCCCACGCCGGCTCGTTCTCGAGCAGGACGTGATTGTTGCTGTCGAGCTCGACGAAGCGCGCCCCGCGGATGCCTGCCGCGAGCTCGATCCCGTCTTTCAGGGGGACGACCTTGTCGCCGCGGCTGTGGACCACCAGCGTCGGTACGCTCACCCTGCTGAGCTCGTCCCGTACGTCCAGATCGCCGAGCGCGAACAGCATCTGGGCCGCGTTCTCCGGCGAAGTCGTGCGTCTCTGCAGCTCGTCGAACCAATCCGTGTGTGCGCGAGTGGCGTCCGGAAAGAACGACGTGCTGAATATCTGCCGAAACGCCGGTAGCTCGAGGCCCCATCCCTGCCGCATCAGCACCATCAACGCCTGCATGCGCTCCGTGAGCTTTGGATGGCGCTTGGTCGCCCAACCCCGTGCGCAGCCGTCCACCAGGACCAGCGCGGACACCCGCTCCGGATTGCGCACGGCGTACGCGACCGAGACCGCGGCGCCCTGCGATATCCCGAGCAGCGGCGCGCGCCGCACGCCCGCGGCGTCGAAGACGCTGCCGAGATCGGCCACGAAATCCGCAAAGCGAAGGCTGGGCGGATCCCAGTCGGAGAGACCGTTGCCGCGTGCGTCATAGCGGATGAGCGAGTGTTCGCGCGTGAGGAGCGAAAGCCAGTGGCGCCACAGGGGGCTGTCCAGGTCGAGCTCGAGGTGGCTGAGCCAGTTCGCAGCCTTGACGAACGCGGGGCCCTGGCCCAATCGGGCGTACGCGAGGCGTGCACCGTCGGGCGCCGTGCAGAACTGGGTGCGCTGCAAGCCAGGACCGTGCTCGGCGCGTTCACTCGCGACTCGCGGCATGTCCGCCGGTTCACTCGCGGTACGCGGGCTCGCCTCCTCCCGCACGCTCGCGTGCAGCCGATAGCCCTGTCCGCGCACGGTTTCGATCTCGACGCCGGGCACGTCGCTCAGCGCTCTTCGCACGAGCGAAATGTTCTGTTGCAGGTTGTTGGGCTCGACGGCTACGTCCGGCCAGAGTCGCTCGATGAGCAGCGGCTGCTTCTGCAGCGTGCCGGCGCCCTCGACGAGCAATACCAGCGTGTCGAAGGCCTTGCCGAGCAGAGGCACCGCTTCGCCGCCCTTCTGCAGGCGCCGCTCGGCTACGTCCAGGCGAAATGGCCCGAACAGGTAAACCTTGGCGCGGACGCTCGGCGGCACCGCGCCATTATGGCGGATTTCGTGCGCGCCTGCGACGTCTCCGCCCCTCGGAGGAAGCGCGTGGCAGTATCGCTCGCTGCATGCTGAAGAGTCTATTTCGCGCCTTGCTCGGCGCCCGCGAACCGATCCTCTCCGGAACAGTCCGCCTGTCAGGCATCGAGGGCCGCGTGGTTCTACGTCGCGACGAGCACGGCGTCGCCTACGTGGAAGCTGAACACGACGCGGACGCCTTCTTCGGACTCGGCTTCTGTCAGGCGCAGGACCGCGCGTTCCAGATCGAGCTGCTGCTGCGCGTGGCGCGCGGTACGCTGTCCGAAATCGTCGGGCCCGACATGCTCGAAGTCGACCGGTTGGCGCGGCGCATCGGCTTCGCGCGCATCGGGGCCGCGCAGCTCGCCGCCTGCGACGCTGCCACGCGCTCCATGCTCGAGAGCTTCGCCGAAGGCGTGAACGCTGGCCTCTCACGGGGCCGGCGCAAGCCCGCGCACGAGCTGACCCTGCTCGGCGCGAAACCGTCGCGGTATCAGGCGGCGGATTCGCTCGGTGTGCTGCAATTCTTGGCCTTCGCGCTGAGCTCCAACTGGGACGCCGAGCTCATGCGCCTGCGCGTGCTGCGCGCCGACGGCAAGCAGGCGCTGATGCGCCTGGAGGCCTCGCTGAGCGAGTGGCGCGCCGCGGTCGACGCCAGCGACCGCGCGCTTCGAGACGTCGAGATCCTGCATGCCGCGGAGGCATTCGCCGCCGGGGCCGCCGGGCTGCGCGAGCACGGCGCTGCCGGTGGCGCGTCGAACAACTGGGCGATCGCCGGCTCGCGCACGGCCAGCGGCAGACCGCTGATCGCCAGCGATCCGCACCTCTCCCCCACGCTGCCGGCTCCCTGGTACCTCGTGCACGTTCGCACACCAGAGTGGGCGATGACGGGCGCCTGCTTCGTCACGCAACCCGTGGTCAGCGTCGGTCACAACGCGCACGGCGCCTGGGGAGTGACGGCCGGTCACGCCGACAACACGGACTTGTTCGTGGAGCGCCTCGGCCCGGACGGCACGACGGTGTTCGACGGCGAGCGGTTCGTGCCGTGCGAGGTCCGAGAAGAGCGCATCCGCGTCAAAGGCAAACCCGACGTCCTGGAACGAGTCGTCGTGACCCCGCGCGGCCCCATCGTCGGCCCCGTGCTCGGCGAGCACGGCGACGCGCTGTCGCTGCGCGGCACCTGGATGGCGGCGCGACCGGTCGGCGGTTACGGCATCCACCGCGCCGAGACCGTCGCGGAGATGCGCGCGTGTTTCGCCTCGTACCCGACGCTCTCGGAAAATCGTGTATTCGCGGACGTCGCGGGCTGCATCGCCTGGCAAATGACCGGGGATGTGCCCGTGCGACGCGGCGGCAGCGCGCTCTTGCCAGCGCCGGGCTGGGACTCGTCGGTGGGCTGGCACGCGGAGCCCCTCCCCTTCGATCAACTGCCGTCCGAGCGCGATCCCGCGCGCGGCTGGGTCGCGAGTGCAAACCAGAGGCCAGAAGCTGCCGACGCTCCCGCGACGCCTTTCTTGGGCGTCGATTGGCTCGACAGCTATCGCTATGACCGTATCGCCGAGCTGCTGAACGCACGCCGAGATTGGACGGTCGACGGCTGCCTGGCCATGCAGCTCGACCGCCACTCGCGCCTCTGGTCCGAGGTGCGTGCTGCATTTCTCGACGCTGCCGAGCGCGGCGACGCGGAGATCGCGACCGCGCATCGCCTGCTCCGTGCGTGGGACGGAGACGTGAGCCCGGCGTCGGTCGCCGCGAGCGTCTTCGAGCTGGCGCTGGCCGATCTCGCGACCCGCGTGGCCCGTGCGGCAGCCCCACACGCGTGGAGCTCCGCGCTGGGCACACCCGTGAACGCCATCCTTCCCCACGGTACGATGCCGCTCCGCCGACTGTCGCATCTTTCGCGACTGATCCGTGAGCAGCCGGCTGGATTCTTTCCTGGCGGCTGGCAGGCTGAACTGCGGCGCTCACTCGCCGCTGCCGTGAAAGAGCTCGAGGGCCGTCACGGGAGCCGCGAGAGCGGCTGGGCATGGGGCGCCGTGCGTCCGCTCGTGCTGCGTCACCCCTTCGCGACAGAGCCCCTATTCGCGCGCGTGTTCGGCCTGCCGAAGATCGCCGTCGGCGGCGATGCAACGACCATTCCCCAGGCGTCGGTCGATTTTCAGCATCCACTCGGTGATCCGATCGGCATCGCCAATCTGCGCGCCGTGATTGACGTGGGCGCGTGGGAAAACAGTCGCTGGTCGCTCGCCGGTGGACAGTCGGGCAACCCCTGTTCCGCACATTTCGGTGACCTCCTGCCGGTGTGGGAACGCGGCCAGGGCATCGAGATCGCATGGACCACCGAGGACGTCGCGCGCCGTGCAGTGACGACGCTGGTGCTCGAGTCGCAGTAGTGCCTGTCCTTGAATTGACCGACTCGCGAGCGCGCGCAAT
Organism: Polyangiaceae bacterium; assembly: GCA_036520475.1. Taxonomy (GTDB): domain Bacteria; phylum Myxococcota_A; class Polyangia; order Polyangiales; family Polyangiaceae; genus DATDJP01. Next base: position 20,129 of record DATDJP010000087.1, read on the forward strand.
CCGCTGTCAAGCGTAAAATCCAAGATGGTCAGCCTGGTGACGAGCTCGCGAGCCTTCGCCGCGCGACTGGACAGCTCTGACTTCAATCTGTTGGCGCGAAGCGTCGGCCCTCGTGTTACATCCGTGGGGATTTGTTGGACGCGATCGCGAAAAAGCTCCGGTTATTGGCTTCCGTTCCCAAGCTGGCGTGGAAGTCCGATCCGGTCGAATACTACGATTTTTTGGGTGACGACGTCGTCGAAGGCGAGAGCGACAAGTCGAACCCCACGACCAATCCGCTCTGGCTCAACCTCGGTTTCTGGGAGTCGGCCCGCACCTACCCGGAAGCCGCGGAAGCGATGGCCCGGCTCGTGGCGGACGCCGCGCAGCTCGGCCCGAGCGACGCGCTCCTGGACGTGGGCTTCGGCTTCGGCGAGCAGGACTTCTATTGGCTCGAACGCTTCGGCGTGAAGCACATCACGGGCCTGAACATCTCGCCCATGCAGGTGGAGCGCACGCAGAAACGCGCGCAGGAGCGCGGACTTCAGGATCGCATGACCCTCGGTGTCGGATCTGCGACGGAGATGCCTTATGCCGACGCCTCGTTCGACAAGGTGACGGCGCTGGAGTGCGCGCACCACTTTCAGACGCGCGAGCGCTTCTTCGCGGAAGCATTTCGCGTCCTGCGCCCCGGCGGACGCCTCGCGCTCGCTGACGGTGTACCCAGTCCCGGCCACAAGCCCATCAGCCTGACCACGCGACTCGTGCTGCGCCACTGGGCCTCGCCCGTCGAAAACTATTACGACCGCCAGGTGTACGCAGAGAAGCTAAAGGCCAGTGGCTTCACGAACGTGACCTGCCGCTCCATCGCCCAGGGCGTGTTCCCCGGCATCATCAAGTATTCCGACTACCGGCGCAGCGGGCGCTCGATGGCCGAAGCCGTCGTCGAGCTGTCACCGGAGGACATCGAGCAGGCGACCAAACGGACTGAACCGTTCGGCATCACGGACTACATCATCGTCTCGGCTCAAAAGCCCGGGCTACCCAGCGCCTGAGGCGCGTTCGGCCCGGCCGCTCTGCTGGCAAGCCCGCGCTCTGGACCATGACCTCCGCGCCCACTTCCGATCCGACTCGTTCCGCGGCGAAGGGATCCGTCGCGGCGCGCTTTCGGATCGCCGACATCCTGATCCTGTCGTGGATCCCGCTGCCGCTCCTGAAGCACGCCAGCGACGCCGCCCGGGGCAGCCTCTTCGTGCTCACGATCCTCGCCTACAACTATCTCATGTTCTCGTTCAACGACTACATGGATAGTCCGCACGACTATCACGACGAGGGCAAGCGAGCGCGCAACCCGTTCCTGAACGAACGCTACAAAAAGACGGCCATTTCTCTGATGGCCCTGTCCGGGGTCGTGCTGCTCGGGGTCGGGCTCTTCGATCTAAAGCACATCTACCTGAACGTCGCGCTGCTCTTGATCGCCATCAACTACAGCGCCGGCATCCGCGCCAAGAACAAGCCCTTTCTGGACGTCGTCATCCACGGCTTCTGGATCTTGGGCATGATCGTCTATGGCATCGCGTTCTTCGAGATCGCGGTGACCACGCGAGAGATCGCGTTTCTGTACGAGTACTTCATCATCAGCACCGCGCTCGAAATTTCGCAGGGGCTGCGCGACTACGAGGTCGACAAGCAGACCAACGAGCGCACCACCGTCGTCTACATCGGGCCGAAGGCGACGAAGCTCCTCTACGCCGTGCTCGTGATCGGCTTCGCCGTGGTCACGCCGCTGCTGGTCACGAATCCGTGGGTCCGGTTCCTGCCGCTCGTGTTCATTCCGCTGCTCGTGTTCGCGAAGCAGGAGACGTTCGACCAGAGAGCCGTCGTCATCAACTCGATGTCGCTCTACGCCGCGGTCGCGTATCTCGCCTGAGGGTCGCGCCCACGCGTCCGCGGCATCAAGCCGACTCGCGTGCGATCAGCTCGCGCAGCGCCCGCTTCCCGTCCCGGAAAACCGGCCAGCCATCACCGGTCAGGACTGCCTCGACGTGCGGAAGGTCCGCTAGTCGCTGCACGGAGCGCAGCGCTTGCTGACGGTTCGAGAGCTTCGCGTCCGGAAGCAGAGTCAGCGACCCTGCCTGATGGGCGCGCACCAGGTCGCCCGTCAAAAGCGTGGTGTCCTCGATCAACAACGCCAGCTCGCCCGGGGTCTTCGAACCGTCGAGAGCGAACACCCGCAGGCCAGGTACGGGTTCGTCGCCGTCGCCCAGAGAGCCGTCGCAGGCGATCGGGAACGACTCGCGTTCGGCTTTGGGCCCCAGCACGCGCGCCCTCATTCTCTCTGCCAGCGCGCGCGCGTCACGCACGTGATCGGAGTTGGTCACGACGATCTGAGCCACCCCGCCGAGGGACTCGAGATGCGCCGCGTCGTGGTCGCTGAGCGGCAAAGGATCGATGACGACGTTTCCGGAGGGGCGCACCCACAGCACGCTGTGGAAATCGATATCCCGCGACTCATCGAAGCGAGACCACCCGAACAGATCGGGTCGATGCAGTCTCTTCATTCAAACGGGGGTATCGCGCGCTCATCCGACTGTCAACGCGCCCGGCTTGCGCTCATGGCCGCACGGCGCGAGGCTCCTTGCGTGCACGTTCTGATCGCTCCGGACAAATTCAAGGGCAGCTTGACGGCAAACGCTGCCGCGACGGCCATGGCGGCCGGCGTTCAGCGCGCGGCGCCGCACGCCACGGTGGATGTTTGCCCGCTAGCGGATGGCGGTGAGGGCACCGTGGACGTGGTCCTTTCGGCGCGAGGTGGCGAGCGCCGCGCGGCGCGCGTGACGGGTCCCGTGGGGGTCCCGATCACGGCACACTGGGGGCTGCTCGCGGACGGCACGGCCGTCATCGAATCGGCGGCTGCCGCAGGGCTCGAGCTCGTCCCTTCCGCGCAGCGCAATCCCCTGCACACCACGTCGCGCGGAGTGGGTGAGCTCGTGTTGCGAGCGCTCGACGCGGGCGCTCGCCGCGTCGTCATCGGTTTGGGCGGCACCGCGACTTGTGATGGCGGGCTGGGTTTGCTGCAAGCTCTGGGTGCGCGGCTCGAGCCGGCAACAGCGGCGTCTCACGGGCAGGACCTGCTGGCCCTCGAGCGCGTGGACGTGAGCGCGCTCGAACCGCGCTTGACGGGCACGCCGCTCTTGGTGGCCTGCGACGTGACCGCTCCGCTCTTCGGACCGCGAGGCGCCGCGCTGGGATTCGCGCCTCAGAAGGGCGCTTCGCCGGAGCTTGCCGCTCAGCTCGACCGAGCGCTCGAGCGGCTCGCCGAGCTCACACGCGCCGCTCGCCCATTGGCCGATCCTCTCACCCCGGGAACTGGCGCCGCGGGCGGTCTGGGCTTCGCGCTGCACGCCTGGTGTGGTGCCACCCTGACGAGCGGCGCCGACTTCGTGCTGGACGCCGTCGGCATCGACGAACGGCTGGCGCGCGCCGACTACGTGCTCAGCGGCGAAGGCGCGCTCGATGCCCAGACCTTGCAGGGTAAGGTCGTGTGGGCGCTGGCGCAGCGCGCGGCTCGGGCCGGGGTCCCCGTCGTGGTGCTGACCGGCGCCGAGCGTCTCCCCGTCGAACAGGTGTGGGAGGCAGGCATCACCGCAGCATTCAGCATCTGTGACGCGCCCCTGCCACCGGACGAAGCCAGGGCGCGCGCGCCTGCCTTGGTCGAACAGCGCACGGCGCAGGTGTGCCGGGTTTGGGCGAGCGCGCGCGGGCCGGATCACGCTCGAGCGCGGCTCGGCGCGGTCTCGAGCTAAGGGCTTTCGAAAGGCCAAGTCATCAGGGTGCAGTTCTCGTTGTGACACGAACGCGAGCTGTATTGCGGTCGGTGTGAACGCGACGCCGAGGCGCTGGCCCCGACGACGGGATCGCCGCGTCCGTCCATCGTTGGACGACAGAGCAACGCAGACCATCGATAAAAGTGCGTCGCCGTGTCGATTGCTCTTGACGCTTCCGAGGCAGGATCCGCCGTGATTTCGTGACTCGCTCGTGCACTCGGTGGTTGCGGCGCTTCACGCGACCACTCGCGCGTGTCTGCGCGTCAGTTGAAGTTTTCGAGCATTCGCGTCGTGGTCGCTCAGCCCTGCGCCGCACAGGAGCTCCGGAAAGTGCA
>DATDJP010000088.1:0-9689 GCA_036520475.1 Polyangiaceae bacterium
CTCTTCCGGCTTCAGCGCCGACGCCAGGCTGCTCAGCGCTTCACTCGGAATCCCGAACACGCCCGAGCCGGCGAAGCTCCGGTTCGCGTCACCCAGCCCCAGGATCACGGAGCCTCCGAGCGCGGAGGCGTGGCAGAACAAGCAATTCGTCGTCACGACTTTCACGCCCGAGGGCGCGGCCGCGAAGCTCATGAAATACGGCAGGTCCGCGTTTTCGGTGTTTCTCCCGGGGAGCTTCGGGGCGTTCGCGAAAAAACCCTTGGTGAGCTCCCACAGCGCGGCGGGCACACCGCAGTTCAGGTACGGCGCGTCCGGGGTGCCGTTGTTCACGAGCAAATCGTGACCCCGCGCTGCGTCGCCCGGGCGCTGCACGTCCTGCGCGGGCTCCTCGGGATCCGAGCCGCCCGAGCACGCGGCAAGCGATGACAACGCCATGGTGAACAGGAGCGGCAACGAGCGGGCACGAGGGGACGCCACGGTGAGCGGACTCTACGCCACCCTCCTCGCCTTGTCGGCTGCCGGACGCGCAACTCCGGTCGCGATCGAGCAATTTCCCCTGTTTGCACAGCTTACCGGACGGACCTTCTTGTTCTCATTCGACGCATCACCCGCCGTCGTTTTCCCAGGTGGCGCGCGCTCTACACGCCATACAATCGGCAGAAGTGAAGCCTTCGTCGCGGAGAGCACGCCCTCCACCTTTCGAAACCCCGCTGTCCGTGGGCTGCGCCATGGTGATGGTTGCGCTGGCGGCGTCATGCAGTCACAGCGGGCGCCCAGCGCGAGCGCACGCCAAGAGCACCATGCACGGCTCGCACTCTCCGCTCGCTGTCGCCACGAACGGCGCCGACGCTGCGCCCGCGGACGGCCCGCGCGAATCGACGCAGAGTGCATCCGCAGCCGCGGCGAGCCCGGCGGACCGCACAGCAACTTCCCTGGCGGAGAGCGCGCCGCTTCCGTCTGACATGCTGCCCGTACCAGGCGGGGAATTTTGGATGGGCGCAGACGGCGTGGGCGAGCGGGACGAAGAGCCACGCCATCAGGTCACGATCGCCGCCTTCTTGCTGGACAAGACGGAGGTCACCAACGACGATTATCGCGCGTGTGTCGCCGCCAAGGCCTGCGCGCCGTATCGCCAGGGCGTGGCGGCAAGCATGAAGCTCGGCACGGATGATCGCTTCCGCGGGCCGAAGCAGCCGGTGGTCGGCGTCTCGTGGTTCGATGCAAAGGCGTATTGCGAGTGGCGGGGTAAGCGCTTGCCGCGCGAGGCCGAGTGGGAAAAAGCCGCACGAGGCGCCGAGGGCCGCACGTACGTGTGGGGTGAAGACAAACCCGATCCGTTGCGGCACGCCTGCTTTGCCGGCTCCGTGAGCGGCGCGACCATGCCCGTCGGTTCGTATCCGGACGGCGCGGGGCCATACGGTCACCTCGACCTCGCCGGCAACGTTTGGGAGTGGCTGTCCGATCCATACGATCCGTACGCATACAAGCGCCCGACAGCGGGCCGCGGCGAGCCCGGCACATGCGAAGAAGTCTTGGCCGCACAAGACGAGCTGCGCCGGGACGGGCGTCAGGGTTACACCGGCACCAATCCGATCCCCTCCGAATGCGAACGGGTGCTGCGTGGCGGCGCGTTCAACTATCATGCGCGAGGCCTGCGTGCGTCGAACCGCGTCCACCACCCCGGCAGCTGGCGCCTGCTCGTCGCCGGCTTCCGCTGTGCCAAGGATTCACCGGCCGCTCGTTGAGGAGACGGCCATGTCACGATTTTCCAGCCGGAGCGCCGCGTCCCATGTCGGCGCGGCCGTTGCGCTGTTGCTGCCGTTGCGCGTTTACTTTTAAATATCCTGGCAAACAGCTCGGGCCTGAACAAAACGATGACCGTCTCGGTAGTGATGATCCGCGTGCTGGTGGAAGCGTGTGAGCTCGTGGGAGTCTCGTGTGAGAAGCTGTTAGTAGCGGCCGGAGTCGACGGCGGTTGCCTCGATGACAGCAACGCACGCGTCCCGATGCGCGATTACGAGCGCGTGCAGCTCGCGGCCCTCGACCTGACCGGAGACGCGGCGCTTGGTCTCCACATGGGCGAGCGCGCCAGTTTTGCTGGATTCGACGTGATGGCGAGCCTGATCGCCCACGCCGCAACCCTGCGCGACGGGCTGAACACGTATTTGAAGTTCAATCGCATCTTGAGCGATGATCCTGACTCCGACCTGCACGAGTCAGCCGGCGCGGCGACGCTCCGTCTGGGGATCCCGCCCGGAAACCCGCGCAGCGACCGCCTGCGCGCGGAGCTGGCAATGGCCGGATTTCTACGGCTGATTCGGCATTTCGCCGGACCGGACAGTGTGGCCCGGCGCGTGTGCTTCCAGTACCCAGCGCCTGACTATGCGCACGAATATCGGCGCATCTTCGGCGGAGCGGAACGCTTCGAACAAGCCTTCACGGGCATAGAAATCGATCGCGCGCTCCTTGCGTGCGCGCCGCTACACAAGGACCCCGAGCTTTATCAAGTGCTGGAGACGCAGGCGATGCGCAAAGTCAGCCGCCTGACGCGCGCCACCAGCGTGAGAACGCGAGTCGAAGAGTACCTGGGCTCCCGGGCGCTGTCGGGAAGGCCGGACATGGCGGAAGTCGCGCAACAGCTCGGGATGAGTGAGCGCAGTCTGCGACGCCGGCTCGCCAACGAGGGCATCACTTACACGCAGCTGTTCGAGCAGGCGCTCGCGAGCGCAGCCAAACGCATGCTACGCGACCCCGCGCAGTCGATTCTCGGCGCCGCCTACGCCATGGGCTTCTCCGACTCCAGCGCGTTCCATCGCGCTTTCAAGCGCTGGACCGGAGTGACGCCCAAACAGTACCGCGACCAGCAATGAGTCGGGCGCAGCGAGCCGCGCCTCGAGCGTCGCGTCTGCTCATCGGTCAATCATTGGCCGCCCGGGACAGTGCTCGAAGCACGGGCTTCGCGTAAGGTCACGGCCATGACATTGCCCGGTTCGCGACAGTCCGTGCTTCAAATTTCTGCCCCTACTCTCCTCGCTGCGGCGCTCGCTGCGTCTGGCTTGGTTGGCTGCGGCGCGGACGACGACTCGGGTCCAGCTGGCTTCAAACCGCCGCCAGTGCCCGCTGGGTATGAGCGCATGGTCGCACCGATCATCACCGGTGTGCAGGGCGGCGGCGACGTCACGTACTGCCAGTACGTCAAGGCACCTCTCGACCATGACATCGACATCCTCGATGTGAAGGGATACCAGTCCCTCATGGGGCACCACGCCGTGGCTTACGGCATGCCCGGCGACCATCCGCTCAACACCAACGAGCGGTGCACGGGACAGGAGAATCTGAGCGGCATTTTCATCGGCGGCATCGGCGGCGAAGGCGGCGGAGGCCTCGTGCTACCCGAAGGGGTCGCGTTCCGTTTGCCGCGCGGGCACGGCATCATGCTGAATACACACTTCCTGAATGTCGCCGAGGACGCGATTGACGGAGAAGCCGTGCTCGACATCAAGTTTGCGCCGACCGATCCCGCGCGCAAAGTCCTCACCTTGTTCACGAACGTGCAGCTCGGCATCGAGATTGCCGCGGGCGCGTCCGGTCAAGCCACCGCCGAGTGCAAATTCGCGCGCGACCTCGACTTCATGTTCTTCAGCAACCACATGCACGACTACGGAACGCGCGCACGGAGCGAGGTCATTCGCGCCGGCGGCAGCGCACCCGAGCTCGTCCACGAAGACCCCAAGTGGGCCTACGAAATGCAGTTCAAAGCCGATCAGTCGACCTGGCCGCTCGACGACTTGCTCCGCATCCAGAGCGGCGACGTGCTCAGAACTCACTGCTACTGGGACAATCCGACGAGCGAAGCCATCAAGTTCCCGCGCGAGATGTGCATCGGCGTCGGATTCTTCGTCTCCGATGGCGGGTCTTCACCGTTGTGTGTGAACGGCGCCTGGCTCGCAGACCGCCCGGCGCTGTAGCCCGAGCGCGCGTCAATCGTCCCTGCGATTGGGCAGCGTCGTGCGCGCACGGAGCGCGCACCGTGCGCTAGCTCACTAAACGCTCCCCGACTCACGCGCGGGCGCGCCGCTTTGTGCGCGCAACCTCCCGAAGCGTAGGCGGATTCGAGCACGACGCAGGCTGCGCTCCGAGACGCGCGCGCCTTGGGCACGCTGGTTGCTGTGGGGTCTCGTTCACGTCGCGCCTGGTTTGCCAGGCCGGTCGTCGAAACGAGAACTCATGCCTGACTTGCGACCCGTTGTTACTGCGCAGAAGCGGACCGCGACGACGCCCACCGGCGGCGGACACGAACTCTTGGATGCCGTCGCTGACACGTACATCGCGGCGCCTGCGAGCAGCGTGCTCACGACGCGCGCGCTCGCCGCGGCGGCGGTCGTGGTCGCGCTCTGGTATCACGCCGCGCTGCTGCGACACGTCCGCAGCAACGCTCACTTTTCCGGCGACGACATCATCACGTTCTGTTCGATGCGCGAGCTCCGTCTCTCCGAGTTCCTGCTGACGCCGATCAATGAGCATTTCGTGCCCCTGCACCGGCTGGTCGCCTATCTCGCAAACACCCTCGCCCCCACGAATTTCGAGATCGCGCTCTTCATTCTGACGGCCTTTCACGGAGTGGGCGTCGTTTACCTGCACGGAAGCCTGCGCCTGCTCGAGCGCCTCCTGCTTCACGAGGACGAGGCGAAGGCGTTGGAGAGCCGCGCGCTCTGCGTCACTCAGTCGAGCTGGCTGCTCCTTGGCTTGTACGCCTCGCACGTATATCTGAGCCCGCTCTACGGCTGGTGGACCGCTGGGCTCCATCGCCTCCCCTTCATCGCCTTCGCGCTCATGAGCGCGTTCTACTATCTGCGCGCGCGCGACCGCGGCGGGTGGCAAGGCCTCGCGCTCGCCGCGGCGTGCATGCTCGCGAGCCTTGGCTTCTTCGTGAAAGGCGTGCTCGTGCCGTTCTACCTGGCTGGCCTGGAGCTCTGCTTGTGGCTCGCCACCCGGACCGCGCCACGCCGCAAGAACGTGCTGTTCCTGCTCGGCAGCGCCGGCATGGGCGCCTGTTTCCTGCTGCTCTGGCGCCACTTTCAGCCCGAGAAGGTCGTCGAGCTCAACCTCGACCTGAAAGTGCAAGCCGACTTCCTCGCCGCCAATGCGCTCATCGTTCGCGATGGCGCTGTCGGCAGCGTCTTCACGGGGGACCTGTTCGATCTGGCCAACCAGCGCCCGGCGGAACGCTGGCTCGCGAGCGCGCTCTGGCTGGGCGCGATCCTCTACACCGTCGCGAAGAGACCGAGCAACGCGCTGGTCTGGCTGGTGCTCTGTGTCCTGCTCTTGCCCAACGTGCTGCTCGTCAGTCTCTCGAAATTCAGAACGGGCGACTTCGGAGTCCTCGCCGCCCTCGTGAACCAACGCTACTACTTCGAGCTGTATTTTCCGGTCGTGTTGTGTGTTGCCGTCGCGACCCTGCGCCTGCCCAGATCGCGCACTAGTACGTCGGCCCGGAATTCCATTCCGGGTCGTCGTACGTCAGGAACAAAGAAGGTACCGAGGCCAGACTGGTGCGTGCACAGGGTTTGCGGCGCCCTCGCCCCGTCAGGGGCGCCGCAAACCCGGAACGCACCAGTGGGCCGAGGTACGAGCGCGCCGCGGAGTTGGCTCACGGCCACTGCTGCCAGCATGCTGCTCGTCCTGGTCGCGAGCAACGCGTACTCGAGCTCTCGGCAGTTGATCGATAATGCACAGTCGAAACGGTTCATCGAACGCCTGCAGACCGATGCGGCGCGCGCGGGAGCCGAGGTTGGCTTTCCCATTCCCATCGTCGAGAGCCGGGTGCCGCCTCACGTCGTGGCCTGGCCGCCGAAATGGTCCAAAGCTTCGGTGGTATTGCCGGCGCTGGGCGTCGACGTGGTCGTCGCACGCGAGGGAGCGCCGGCCTACCAGCTGCTCAGCACGGGCGAGCTTTCGCGCGCCCCCTCCTCGCGCTGACGGGCGCTGTCAAACCTCTGCGGACACGGAGACGTCGTACTCTCCCGTGGCCTCGTCGAGCCGCGCGTGAAACAGAATCGGGCGGCAGCACACCGAGCAATCCTCGATGTAGCTTTGTTCTTCACCACCGCCCGGATCCGGGTACGTGTCGATGGGCTCACCGCAATGCGGACACTGGAGCATGGTTTTACCCGGCTCAGACGTACCACGCACCCCACGCACTGGTCACGCAGGGTGCGTGATGGCCCGAATCGCTCGGGACGGTGCGCTAGTTTCTGCGTGTAACCTGGCCGGTCGCGACGTTCAGCGTGTAGCGGTGGCTGCCGTCGAGGACGAGCTCGGCGCTGCCGCTCTTGAACGTCAAATCCGCGCTCACGTTGAACGTCGCCTCCGACTCCCCACGCGTGCTGGAAGCCTTGCGTGACGCCGTGACGTCGTAGTGAACCGCACCGCTCACGATCTGGCGCGGCGCTCGCTGCACCGTGATGTCGTCGTAGCTGGCGTCGTAGCTCAGGTGGTAGTGGCGCTGGATGTTACGCCACGCGGCCTGAAACTGCGCGTCGGCCTCGAAGCTGGAGCTGCCGGAGAAGACAGCCGTGCCGGACTGCACGCCCGTCAGCTGCCAGGTGCCTTGCCGGTCCACTGACGCGGAGAAGTGCGGCAGCGCCAAATTGCCGGACCACAGCACGTCGACTTTGGCCGTATCCGTCTCCGCGCCGCAGCGCGCGAGCGCCTGGCCGTTTTCATCGCTGCACGCGAGCGAGTAGTCATACGCGAGGCCCGCGCGGCTGCCGTTGAATTCGCCCGAGGCTTTCAAGGTGATGCCAAACGGCGCAAGACCGATGGCAAGGTCCGTCGAATCCGAGAGCGACGCGACTTCGCCACCCCCGTTGCCGGTGGACACGACCACGCCGAGCGATTGCGCGACGTCGTCGTACTCCTCGTCGGTTGCCGAATCCTCGTTACCGCCGCACGCTGCGGTTGACAGAGCCAGCACGGAAGTGACGGCGAACGAGCTGAATGAATACTTCAAGAAGGAACCTCCGCCGCAGGCATAGCAAGGCGCGGACCGCAGCGTGATTCCCCTAGTTTTCCGGCCTTCCCACGCGCTGTGTGAACGACACGTCCCAGTCATAGGCGCGCAGCGTGGCAAAACGGTTACACATGTCCGTCATGCGCGCACGTGCTGCATCGCGCACCGTGAGGGGGACGCGTTCGGACAAACAGGGGGACGCCGGTGACACGCTAGTGCCGCGCTCATTGGCACGTCAGCGTGTCTGCAGCCGCGCGCGACGCGCGTGCAAGAAACGACGTACGGCCGGATCGCGCTCGAGTCCGATCGCAACGTCGTATGCGTGCCGTGCCCCGTCGTACGCGCGCGTCCTCGCTAGCAGCTCCGCGCGCGCGGCCCAGTACGGTTGATACTCGGTGAGTCGAGCATCGCTGGCCACGTGTTCCAGCGCTCGCAGCGCGGCGTCGGCGCCCTCGAGCTCTGCCACGGCCAGCGCGCGATTGACCGCGACCACCGGCGAGCCGGACAGCGTCAGCAGTGCGTCGTACAGCTCGACCAGCGCGCCCCAATTGGCCTGCCCCGTGCGACGCCGGTGCACGTGCGCCGACTGCAGCGCCGCTTCCACCTGATAGCGCCCGATGCGTCGCAGCGCACTGGCGCGCGCGAGTAGCGCTTCCGCGGTGTCGATCAGCCGCGCATCCCAGACTGCCGGATCCTGCTCGGCGAGCGGCACGTATTCGCCGTTCGCCGTGCGGCGCGCACGGCGACGCGCTTCGGCGTGCAGCATGAGCGCGAGCAGGCCCAGCGCCTCGGGTTCGTCGTGCGACAGCTCCACGACGAGACCGCCGAGAAACAGCGCTTCTTCGGCGAGATCGCGGCGCGCGAGCTCGGTGCCGCCCGGATCACTCCACCCCTCGGCGAAAGCGGCGTAGATGGCGTCGAGCACCGTGCCGAGTCTCTCGGGCAGCTCGTCGCGATCCGGCACCGCGAGCCGGATGCCGGCTTGCCGGATCTTGTGTTTCGCACGCACCAGGCGCTGACTCATGGTGGCAGGCGACACGAGAAACGCCGACGCGATCGTCGCCGCGTCGAGCCCGAGCAGCACCTGCAGCATGAGCGGCGCGCGAATGCCGGCGTCAATCGCGGGGTGGGCGCACGCGAACATCAGCGCGAGCCGATGATCGGGGATGTCGCCCTTGTCCGCGTCGATGCCGTCGGCGAGCAACTCGAGCTCGCCCGCCGCGTTCTCGCCGACCCTCCGCCGCCGCGCGCCGTCCGTCAACCTTCGGCGCGCGACGGTCAACAGCCACGCTTCGGGGTTCGCTGGGCAACCGCGCAGCGGCCAATCCGTGAGCGCCGTTGCGAACGCCTCGGACAGCGCGTCTTCGGCGCTCGCCACATCGCGCGTACGTACGGCCAGGAACGCGACCAACTTGCCGAAGCTGCGCCGCGCCACGGCGCCAGCCACGCTGCGCGACTGCGCGCTCGAATCGGCCGTCACGGCCTCACCCGCGCCTAGGCCGGCTCGCTCCAGAGCGGGCGCACCTCGACGACCCCGTGTTCGGCACCGGGGCACCGAGCCGCCCACGACAGGGCCGCGTCGAGATCCGGCACGTCGATCAAGTAGTAGCCGCCGATCTGTTCCTTGGAGTCTATGTACGGCCCGTTGAGCACCTGCGTCTTACCGGTCGTGAGGCTCACGGTGGTCGCCGCGCTGCTCGGCGCCAGCCGGTTCACGCCCTTGAGCACGCCCGCCTCGCGCAACGCCTCGGTGAAGGCCATGTACGACGCCACGCCCTGGGTCTGAGCCTCCTTGGGCATGCTCGAGAACAGGCTCTCGTTCGCGTACATCATGAGCAGGTATTCCATTGGTTTTTTTCTCCTCGGGCGCCGTGCGACGGCTCGCTCCGCACCTGGATGACGCGCCAGCCCCCCTCCATTTCGACATCCGGGAGAAAAAAGTCGAGCCAGGCGCAGGCCTCGCCCGCAGCGTGCCTAGAACCCGGCGCAAGAGCCCGATGCCTGCGAGCGGCAGCGGGTCCAATCCAGGTACTGCCGTTCCCAGGCGACGCACTCGGGAGCCGTGGTGTTCTCCTGGTAGCTCTGCGCCGGATCGAGGCCCGAGGTGCTCGTGTACGGGCCGCACCACACCGAGCGCGTCTCGATGCCCGGAACCGTGAGCAGGGTCACGCCGATCGGCCCTGTCCCGTCGGTATGCGGGATCTCATAGCGGTTGTTTCCCAGGGCGTTGAAACCCGTGGAGTAACAAGTCGCGGCGTTGTGCCGGTAGGCTGCCCCGAACGAAACGCCCCCGAAGCGGCGGTCTTCGACGGTCGCCCAGCGCGTGGCGGGATCACAGAGGGTCGTGATCTGCCCCGAAGGCTCGCTCGGGTTTTGGACGGTTTGGGCGTTACATGCCCCGAGGACGGGCAAGCAGTTCTTTCTTGCCTCCCAAATGCAGGGCGCCATGCAGCCCGGAGGCGGAGCGGGAACGGAGACGCAAGTGCCAGCTCCCGCCGCGCTGCTCGTGATTTGCGCGCACACCTGACCTGCGGCGCAGCCAGTCGCGTAGCAATCCGCGGAGCTCGGAGCCACCGCCGTAGCCGGGATCGCGTGCGACACGCTGAACGCGATCGCAGAGCCGCCCCAACCGTAACGAATGACGAGGTTCGCGTTCGCCGCTCCCGGCGTCGATGCC
>DATDJP010000089.1:0-3055 GCA_036520475.1 Polyangiaceae bacterium
GATGCGCGAGTGGGCGGTCGAGCTGGAGGCCAAGCCGAAGTACGTGGCGTCGTCGACACGAAAGGACTTCCCGTGGACCAACAGCCACCACATCGCCGGCGACCTGCGCACGGGCGTGCAGAAGCTCAAGGACGCGACCCCAGCCGGCGTGCTCCTCGGTAGCGGCAAGCTCGCGGCCGAGCTGGACCGGCTGGATCTGATCGACGAGTACAAGTTCCTCGTCCACCCCAGGATCGCCGGCCACGGCCCGACCCTGTACCAGAGCGGGCTGCCCAGCACGCGACGGCTCGAGCTGGTCTCGGCGAAGCCGTTCCGCAGCGGCGCCGTCGCCATGCACTACCGGCGCGCGCGCTGACTCAGAGCAGCCCCATCGCGCCCAGCTCGCGGGCCAACGCGCCGAACCAGGAGACCCGCGCTCCCTGGGCCGCGCGCCGGCCAGCATCGGTCATGTAGGGCACTGCGAGCAGCGGCGTCGCCTTCCGGCGCAGCTTCTTCGCGGCGGCGACCACACGCTCAGCGTGAGCGGCGACGGGACCCGGGGAGGCCATCCGGAGCACGTCCACCACGAAGGTATGGCCCGCGGCCTGGACCAGCACGTCGGCGTCCGGCGCGCCGCCGCGCACGACCTTGACCTTGCCCTTGCGCACCTCGAGGACCGCAGCCAGCGCGGCCGCGATTTCTGCGACGAGCTGCCTTTCGGAGGGACGAACCGCCATGCTTCACTAAATACCGCAACCTTGATTACTTGCTCAAGGTCGCCATTTTAGTCAACTACGGCTGTCTCCCCGGCAAATCCGGGGGGTTCGCATCGCACCGGCACCGACGACGCGTGGGAGCGCATCGCGTGCGCCCTCCAGCGCTGCTCCACGAAGCACTGGCACGCTGCTCGGCAGGCCCATGCCGGCGCGCGCCGGAGGCTCGGCAGCCACTACGACGTAGAGTCGGCCGGACAGCGGCGAGTGCTCGTCGAGCTGCTCCTGGACGTGCTCGAAGCGCGCGCAGCCCACGAGCACGTCGGGCTCGAAGTCGCCTGGGCGCTCGGCCCGTACGACCCCGCTGAAAGCGGCGGGGAGATCGTGGTCACGCTGAGTGGAATTGATCTCTCCGAGCTGACACGTTGGGACCGCCTGGCGGAATTTCTCGCTTCCGACCTGGTGATCGGAGCTCATCTGGCAGCGCCGCCCCAGGAGCGGCCGACGTTTCTGGAGGCGTTCCTGGAAAGCGATGCTCCGCTCGCGACGCTTGATCGACTGCCACTCGGGGCGGTTCGGGACACCACCACCGCCGCCGCACACCGCAGACCGGAGCCTCAGGCTGCCTGGCGTAGCTCGTCGAAGAAGCGCAATCGCCACCGTAGGACCGCGGAAGCACGCTGAGCCCCGAGCAGAGGGCTTGGGCGCTTGACGCCGTTCGCGTACTTGTCCGGAAGACTCGATCTCGTGACTGAAGCCGAGCGGACCGAGATCGAGCGCGACCTCGGCCGTGACCCGACACGAGCTCCTGCGTCGACAGATGGCCGCCAGCATTCGGCCTTCGCGCTGTCCCCGTTTAACGGTGCCGCGTGGCACAGCCGCAAAAAGCAGCGCGGTAGCGCGGCTGAGAGAGGGTTGTGACCATCAGGTGGCTCCAGCGCCTGGACTCGAACCTGGGACCCGGCGGTTAACAGCCGCCTGCTCTACCAACTGAGCCGGTGCTGCCCCCACCGTTCCGTGCTCGTCGCTTCGCTCCTGCGCGCGTCCTGCCTCCCCCAAACGTCGGGCTCGGCGCCGTGCTCGCTCCGTGCTCGGCCGCATAGTTCGAATACGTACTAACTTTTTTTTCCGAAATGGGCCTGCGCGCGGGCTTGCGCGCGGCCGCCTCACGCGCCGTGGGGGAGGCCGTCATTGTTGCTGCTTCACAACAATGGCTCCGATACGTCGCGTGTCGCTCCCTCCCTCCCTGCCCGCTCGCAGATCGCTCCGGCCCTGGACCTCCTCGCCCCTGAGCGGCTCGGGCTCCACCCAGCGGCGCACGCTGCGCGCCGCGCCTGGCGTGCAGCACACCGTGCACTAGCGACGTCGCGGCGGCCACGCGTCGCGACGGGGGCGCGTCACGCATCCTGCGCCAGTTAGGGCGAAGCCCGAGCCGCTCTTCTCGGGCCGAGGAGGTCGCATGGTCCGTCGCTCTCAACCCTCAACGCTCATCCAGCTTCGCGCTCGGCAACACCGCTCTGCGCTCACTGCCAGCGAAGAACTCCTCTGGCAGCACATTCGCGGCCATCGGCTCGGCGTGTACTTCCGCCGTCAGGTTGTCATCCGCCACTTCATCGTGGATTTCTTGGCTCCCAGCGCTCGGCTCATCGTCGAGGTGGACGGCGGCTATCATCTCACCCGCCGCTCCGCTGACGCGCGCCGGGACAGCAAGCTCCACCGGCTCGGCTATCGTGTACTGCGGCTGTCCGCAGACCTGGTGAGCTCTGACGCCCACGCCGCTGTCGAGCTCATCCGCTCCGCGCTCGCCGAGTGAGCTCCACGCCCGTCGACGCCCGCGTCAGCGACCCGTTTCCAGCGTCGCACAGCGCTCGCCTCAGCCACCCCAACCCAGCAAGTCGCTAGGCCCAGCGCCACAGGAGCGGAGCGCAGCGTAGCGACCCATGACAGGGTCCAGGCGCACTATGGAGCGGGCGCTACGCGCCTCGCTCAGAGGGCTCCAGCGCCAGGACTCGAACCTGGGACCCGGCGGTTAACAGCCGCCTGCTCTACCAACTGAGCGGGTGTTGCCCCCACCGTTCCGTGCTCGTCGCTTCGCTCCTGCGCGCGTCCTGCCTCCCCCAAACGTCGGGCTCGGCGCCGTGCTCGCTCCGTGCTCGGCCGCAGTATTCGTACATACTAACTCTTCAATTCGAAATGGGCCTGCGCGCGGGCTTGCGCGCGGCCGCCTCACGCGCCGTGGGGGAGGCCGTCATTGTTGCGCGACGCAAACGATGGCCCCGATACGTTGCGCGTCGCTCCCTCCCTGTATCACTCGCGGATCGCTCCAGCCCTGGACCTCCGCGGCCCGGAGCGGGGGGGGGGGG
>DATDJP010000090.1:0-5953 GCA_036520475.1 Polyangiaceae bacterium
GTACAGCGTCAAGCAGTCGGCGACGGTCCTGCACGCCTTGTTCTTGTTCACGAAATCGATCAGCGCCCGTTCTTGCGCACTGCAATCGCGGGTGCACTGGGGCGGGGCAGACATCGGGCGGCACTGGCCGCTTTGGTCGCAGTACGTGGGCAACGGACTGGCGAATAGACCTGTGCACGGCGCGCCGCAGGCTTTACCTGTGCACGGATTCGGAGGCTCTACCGTGCACACGCCGTAGCAAACCGCCGGGCATACCTCGCCAGGATCGCAACCAGGCGGCGGATTACACGCTCCATCCTCGGTCGTGCAGCGCTGACCGTTGGCGCAATCGGAGCTGGACGTACACGGCACAGTTCCCGGACCCGGGCACGTGTAGTTTGGAGGTGAGCACGCCCCGTTTACGCAGTGAATGTTGTCATTCGCGCACGAGCCATCGGGACAGAATCGGCAAATCGCCAAATGCGGACAATCCGCGTCTGACTTGCACGCCGCGACCCCGGCGTCGCTCGCTCCACCGCAGGTGTAGTTCGGCTGGCTGCAGCGGCCGCTCACACAGCGCACGTTGGGATCCGCGCACGAGCCGTCCGCGCACGGCCGGCAAACTAGATCAACCGCGCAGTCGTCGTCCGAATCGCAGCGCGCGCCGGACCCCGCGTCTGGATCCCCACCGATTGGCACCCGGCCACTACAGCCGTTGCCCTCTGCCCCCACGAGCGCAGGCGCCGTCATCAGTAAACCAACTGCGAAAACCCGTGAAAACGCTCGTGTCATCGACGCCTCCCAGACTAATCCGTACCACTGAGTTCCCACACGAGGGGCAGACCGTTACGAAATCGACCGACTTTCGGTCAAGCGGCCGGGACGGTCCCTTCGCCGCCCAAGTGCGCGCGTGCATTTCATCCGCGCGCGCCCGTGTTCTTGCTTGGCGCGTGCGCGACCTATTCTGGCGAGCGCTACCGTCGCATGACATCTGCGTTGCTCGTTGGCTCCGCCGCCAACAACTTCAAAAAGAGATCGCATGAACCGATGAAAGATTCCATCGCCGATAGAACTTCGAAGCGAAACGAATTATGAAAAGCAGTTAGAGACCTCACATCCACGTCGGGCAGACTCGCTCTTGAAGGAGGGTCTCCCGTGGATAAGACCCGCGCTTCGGCGGATCACGAGACACGACTGCAGGCGCCCGATACCGTCACGCAGACCGAGGCGGCGATCCGCTCGGCATGGGACAGGGCGGACTTTCGGCTCGCGGCGACGCTGCTCGTCGATGCCTACGGCTCCGAGATACTGGGCTTTCTAGCTGCCTGGATGGACAGCCGCGGCCGCGCATCCGAGGCGTTCTCGATGTTCATGGAGGATCTGTGGGTAGGTTTGCCCAGTTTCGGATGGCGGTGCACGGCTCGCGGCTGGGCGTACACGCTGGCGCGCAACGCCGCGCGCCGTCATGCGCGTAACGAGCGACGCTGCCGTCATGAGCCGCTGCCGAACGACACGGTCTCTGCACTGATCGATCGAGCGCACACGCGCACGGCGCCGTACTTGAACACGGCCGTCAAGCAGCGGATGCTCCTGCTCCGCCAGCGTCTCTCGCCTGACGATCAGTCGCTGCTGATCTTGCGAGTGAATCGGCAACTGCCCTGGACGGAGCTCGCGGTCGTGCTGTCCGACGACGGCCTACGCGCTAGCAATCCAGAGCTCGCGCGCGAGGCCGCGCGGCTACGCAAAAGGTTTCAATTCATCAAGGCGCGTTTGAAGAAGCTAGCCCGCGCCGAAGGCCTCATCGACTGAGAGAGTTGCATGCAGATAAACACGCGACAGGCCCTGTCACAGCTCTCGGTGGACTATGAAGACGACCGTTTCGACCAGTTGCTGCAGGCAGCCGCGCACGCTTCCAACATTCCGCTGCATTCGCCGGCCGCCGGCCCGCTGCTGAGCGCAGGTACGCGCCTATTCGAGGGCCGCTTCACGATCCGCCGTCGCATTGGCGAGGGCGGCATGGGGATCGTGTACGAAGCTTTCGATGCGACGGCCGGCCGAGCAGTTGCGCTGAAGGTTGTGGCGCGCGCCGACCCGGCGAGCTTGTTTCGCTTCAAGAACGAATTCCGTGCGCTGGCCGACGTCGTCCATCCTCACTTGGTGCGGTTGCATGGCCTGTTCTTCTCGGAGTCGAATTGGTTTTTCACGATGGACCTGATCCGCGGCCACGACTTCGTCGAGCACGTTCGCCGCTCTGGGCACGCGTCGAATGACTCGCTTCGCGCAGCCTTGTTGCAGCTGGTGGATGGCGTACGCGCCATTCATCGCGCCGGTAAACTGCACCGTGATCTGAAGCCGTCCAATGTTCTGGTTACCGACCAGGGCCAGGTCATCATCGTCGATTTTGGGCTCGTGAGTGACGAACCGTCGCAGCTGGCCGACGTCGAGCCCGACCGGTCCCTCGTGGGTACGCCGGCTTACATGTCCCCCGAACGAGCTGACGGAGCGCCCGCCACGGCAGCGAGTGATTGGTACTCCGTAGGCGTGATGCTCCATGAAGCTCTGGGCGGACGCTCAGGCGACGGCGCGGTGACTGCAGAAATTGCCCGTGCTTCGGCCGATCCAGACGCGAGCCAAGTCAGTTGCAAGAGACCGCTCGAAGCGCCCCATGATTTGGGGGAGCTGTGTCGAGCGCTGCTCAACTGCGATCCTGCGCGCCGGCCGACAGGCGACGAAATTTGGCTCAGCCTGGTCCAAGGCTCGGAGATGAGCTCGGTAGAGTGCTTCGACAATGCCGACGCGCAACGCTGCGCACCATTCGTCGGTCGCAGCAAGGAACTGGCCGCGCTTTGGAGCGCGGTCCCGGCCGCTCAATCCGGAAAGCTCGCCGTGTGCTATGTGCGCGGCAGCTCGGGGCTGGGCAAGACCGCGCTGATCCGCGAGTTTTTGGCCCAAGCTCGCGAAGCTTACCAGCCCGTAGTTCTGCACGGACGCTGCTATGAGCGGGAATCGATGCCGTACAAGCTTCTGGACGGCGTGCTCGACTCCCTGGCCACGAAGCTGGTCAATGCCTCGAGCGGTGCCTCGGGTCGCGAAGCTCTCGAGCTGACTGCGCTGACGCGACTGTTTCCATGCCTGGCGCACGCTGCAGCGTCCTCGACGTCTACTGATCGACGCAGCAGCGGCGCTCGTGAAGCCGAGCTGCGAAAGCAGGCCGTCCAGGAGCTCCGCAGGGCGCTGGCGTGGCTCGCACGTGACACGCCACTTTTGATTCACATCGACGATGTGCAGTGGGCCGACCAGGACGGGTGTGAGCTCCTTGGAGAGCTTCTCGAGCAAGATCTGCCCCTGCTGCTGGTGCTCAGCTATCGCAATGACGACATCAGTCCCGATCTGGAGCGGCGACTGCTCAAGCTGCGCAAACACGCCGCCAAATCCCGTCGGCTCACGCTCGGCGCTCTGCGAAGCGGCGAAATTCGCAGATTGACGGAATCGCTCGCGTCTTCGGGCAGGCCGGTGGACGTGAGCGCCGTGATTCGCGAGGCGCACGGCAGTCCATATTTTGCGCTAGAGCTGGTGCGTTACGTACAAGCCGGTGGATCGGAAGCTGCGCTGCCCGCGCGCGGCTCGAACGCGCAAAAGCGATGTGCCTCGGGGCTCGCCACGCTGGAAGACGCGCTGCTGTTCCGTTTTCGATCGCTCCCTTCGGATGCTCGACGGGTGCTCGAAGCGACCGCGGTGTTCGGCGCGCCGATCGATCGAGACGTGCTCTCGAGCGCCGTGGATTGCCCGGACATCGATCGTGTGATCGCGCTTTTGAAATCGGCGAGCTTCGTGCGCACCCGCAGTGTGGGGCCGCGCGAGCAAGTCGATACTCATCACGACCACGTCCGCGAAGCGCTCACGGCGCAAATGTCCGAGCTCGATCGACGTTCGATGCACCACCGGCTCGCGCTGGCCCTCGAAAGCCGGGCGGCGCAACAGGTCGAGCTCCTCGCGACGCACTTCGGTCAGGCCGGCGCTTCGCAAAAGACCGCGGAGTACGCCTGCCTCGCGGCCGAACGCGCGGCCAGCGCGCTCGCCTTCGAGGATTCGGCTGCTTGGTTTCGAAAAGCCCTCATCAGTCACGCATGGGAGCCGGCCACGGTTTGCAAGTTAGCGACCCGGCTCGCCGAGGTGCTCGCGCTGGCCGGGTACCGTGCCGATGCGGCGGCCGCGTATCTGCAGGCGGCTTCGGGAGCAACGGAGAGCGATCGCCTGATGCTAGAGCTCGAGGGCGCGGCCCAGCTCGTGCTCAGCGGAGAATTCGAAGATGGATTGATTCGGCTCCGCTCCGGCCTCCAAAAGCTGGGTGTCGAAGTGCCCGACCAAGACGACGTCTGGACGGCGATCGCCGCGCGGGTCGAGGAATACAAGCAGCTGCGCGAGCAGCTCCGCTGCGGATATCGGTACGACGTCAGCCCCGCCGAGCTGGCGCGCGTGGACGCTTGCTGGTCGACCGCGGCTGCGCTGACGACCGTCAACCTCTTCGGCCTCGTGGAGTACCTGCTGCTTCACCAGCTCGTCGAGGCACTCCGAATACGTGAGCCGCTGCGGATCGCGCGCGGCGCATACTTCCTGACCGGCGTGGTCGCAGGGCTTCAGGCCGGCACCTACTTCGAGTCGCCGAGCGCCTTGACCGCCCTAGCGGACGAGGCGGCAAGCCAAGTCGATGATCCCCGGCTGCGATTTTGGAAAGCTGCCAGTCTGAGCTGGCAGGCCTACTGGGACTTCGACCACGATAAGACGGTGCGGCACAACGAGACCGCGCGGCGCCTGGCGGGCAAGGGCTGTTACGGCGTCACGCGCGAGCTCGTCATGCTGGACGTGGTCGTTCTTCAATCGTTGTTCTATAGCGGTAAAATCCGAGCTTACTACCGGAGCATGAAACGCATTTGCGACGACGCCTCCCGGCGTCGCGACGACTATGCCGCGCTTTGGGCGGAGCTTCTGGACCTACGGCCGTTTTTCGACGACCAATCCGAACGTCTCATTCGCCGGCTCAAGGAGCGGTTGCGCTCCATTTCCGGCACTAACACCAAGGACAGCCACCCCGCGTTCGTCGGTGAGATGTCCCTGTCGCTGGCAGAACGTTATGCAGGAGACGTCCAAGGCGCGCGCGATCGAATGCGCCGCCTGATCCATCGAGTGCGACAGACCGTGATCTGGATCATCCCGCGGCACAGGGTGACTTTTCTTCGCGAAGCGGTGGGTGCCGCTGCGGCAGCGGGGGACTGGTCCGAGTACGCTCAGGAACTGTTCGCGGAATGGGACGATGTCGCGTGCCGTATTCCCGCGCTCGCCGCCAGCCTACATACCGGCCGCGCCGGGATCGCCTGGAGTCGGGGCGATCAGGCGCGAACCTTGGCGGAACTCGACAGGATCGTCGCCGATGAAGCATCGGAGCTGAGCTGGTGTATGGCGCCGGCCGCGCAAGTCATGAAGGGCATCATCGTGGGGGGCCTCGAGGGCGAGGTCCTAGTGCGCGCGGGTGAAAGCCAGCTTCGCGCGGCGGGCATGCGAAATCCGCGGCGCATAGCGCATTTCGTGCTGCCGGGCTTCCCCGACCTGAGGTGAGTCAGCGTCGCGGCTACGGCTCGTAGCGTGTACCTCCCGAACACGCCGGAGCGTCTGCGTTGAAGCCGTAAAATTCAGGTGCTGGCGCGAGTACAGGCCGTCAATCGTGCAGTTGCGTGGCCACGTGACTCAGGACTACAGTCGCGCGGGGCAATGCCACGGCCGATCACCGCCGATGGAAATTAGTAGGGGGCTCCTAGCTCTGGTCTGCGTGGTCTGTGCGGCTGCGAGCGTCGGTTGCACGGGAGACTCCTGTCCGGATTCTGAGACGGCCATCGGGTGGACGCACTGCACGCGCTCCGAGCCGGCCGAGAACCGTGAAACATGTTACGAGGGCCGCGGCTGGTGTTTTCGGAGCGAC
>DATDJP010000091.1:0-22497 GCA_036520475.1 Polyangiaceae bacterium
AACCGGTGCGTGCGAAACCTCCGGCGCATCCGCGTTCCTGCCCGAGATTTCAATGCAAAACGGCTCCGTCGTCTCCATCCTCGTTGCGGGCGCGGTCATTCTGGCTTCGGTCGATGGGGCCGCACAGCCAGCGCCTGTCGATCCCCCCGCCAAGCCCGCAGCACCGGCGCCCAAGCCCGCAGCGCCGGCGCCCAAGCCCGCAGCACCGGCGCCCAAGCCCGCTCCCGACGCGGTCGAAGCAGAGGACGCTGAAGCGGCGCCGGCCGAAGAGGATCCCGCGGAAGCCGAAGCGGAGGGTGCTGAAGGCGCCGCTGGCGAAACCCGCTTGCCCGAGGCAGCGCCACAAGCGGCACCGAGTCCATTCGGACCGATGCAAATGTGGCCGCAGCGCGGCGCAGAACGCGAGACGCGGAGCAGCGAAGCGAGCACGCCCGCCGGCGCCAAGCGCGCCAGCGCGGACGAGCAGATTTTCGCTGAGGATTGGTGGTCCCACACGCGCCCCGCGCTCGAGCTCCACGGCTACTTCCGCGTGCGCGCCGAGCTGTTCCACAATTTCTCCCTCGGCCGCATCGATCCGCCGCAGCAGCAGATCTGGCCGATGCCGGCCGACAACTACTACGCCGTTGGCCCCGGGAGGAACTGGGGACCGGAGCTCTGCACCACGGACGAAAGTGGGCAGCCCGGCGAGGGCAGAGGAGCGCCCTGCAAGAACAAGACGCAAGCCGGAGCCAACGTGCGCTTCCGCTTGAACCCCGAGCTGCACATTTCCGACAACCTGCGCGTGGTGAGCCAGGTTGACCTGCTCGATAACCTCGTGCTGGGCTCGACTCCCGTCGGTTACAACAATCAGCCGGGCGACGACGGCGGCTGGTCCGTCAGAGAACGCTCGGGCTACACGCCGCTCGGAGCGCTCGACGACACGCAGGAGCCGCCCAGCGCCGGCATCAACAGCCTGCGCGACAGCATTCGCGTCAAGCGCGCCTGGGCAGAGTACATGACCCCGGTCGGCGAGCTGCGCTTCGGGCGCATGCCGGACCACTGGGGTCTCGGCATGATGATCAACTCCGGCGACGGCTACGACGACGACTATCAGTCCACCGTCGACCGCATTCAATTCACCACGTCGATCAAGCCGCTC
Organism: Polyangiaceae bacterium; assembly: GCA_036520475.1. Classification (GTDB taxonomy): domain Bacteria; phylum Myxococcota_A; class Polyangia; order Polyangiales; family Polyangiaceae; genus DATDJP01. The sequence goes on from DATDJP010000091.1 coordinate 1,139, forward strand.
GATCTGTATCTGTCCGGCGCATGGGACTTCGTGAACGAAGGCGTCACGAGCGACTCGCTGGCGCTACCTCAGGCGCAACCGTACGACCTCGCCCAGCTCGACGACGTCGATCAGTACACGCTGATGATCGCGAGGAAAAAGAGCGACGAGCTCACGAAGCTCAGCCTGGCGCAGGGCAGCGTCGTGCTCAACGGCGGCCTGCGCCTCACGCACCGCAGGCAACACCTCGCGAATGACAATTCCGGCAGCTCCGGCAGCTGTGACGACGCCTCGGCGGCGCTCGACTGCGGCCCGGAGGAGCTCACGCGAGGCTTCAGTCGCCGCGGCGCTTCAGCGTGGATTCCGGACCTGTGGTTTCAGCTGCGCTACAAGAAGTTCCGCTTCGAGGTGGAAGCCGCCGCGATCCGCGGATCCATCGAAAACGTCGCGAACGACACCGTCACCACCGACGACGAGCTGGACATCGAACAGTACGGCGTCGCGACGGAAATCGAGCAGCGGTTGGTCGAGGATCGTCTGAAGCTGCAGTTCAAGTTCGGCTGGGCGTCCGGAGATGGAGACGTCGGCGGCACGATCTCGGGCACCGGCCCGGATACCGGGAGCACGCCGGGGCTGACTCCCGGCTTCGACGGTCTGCAGCCGCAGTTCGGCGACAACACGATGTCGACCTTCCGCTTTCACCCGAGCTATCGCGTCGATCTGCTGCTGAACCGGAACATTTTGACGCGTGTTCAGGGCGTCTATTACTTCCGCCCGAGCGTCGATTACGACTTCATGCAGAGCCCCAACGGCCAGCGCTTCGGCGGCAGCTTTGCCGCGATCTGGACACGCGCGAGCCAGTTCAACCAAACGCCCGGCCACAAGCGCGATCTCGGCGTGGAGTTGAATCTGTCGATCTACTTCCAGTCCAAGGACGGCGGCTTGAACGACGACCTCGAGAAAATGGGAGGCTTCTACACGATGCTCCAGTACGGCGTGTTGTTCCCGCTCGGGGGTATGGGCTACCCGTCTGCTCAACTCGACGTATTGAACCGGGACCTCGGCGGCGAGATCGATACGAGCGCGGCCCAGATGCTGCGCTGGTATCTGGGCGTGATGTTCTGAGATGCGCTCGCGTTACGACGAGCGCGAGGCCAACGAATTCGTCCGTCGCTACGCGGGCCGCGCCAGCGCCGAGCTCGCGCTGCGCGTCTACACGTCTCGCTTGATCGGCGCCGACGCCGAGCTCGTGCTGCACGGCGGAGGCAACACGTCAGTCAAATCCGTCGCGCACGAAGTCACGGGCGAAGAGTGCGAGGTGCTCTTCGTCAAGGGCAGCGGCTGGGACCTGCAGAGTATCGAGCCGGAAGGGTTTCCGGCGTGCCGCCTGCACCCGCTGCGCCGCATGTGTGCGCTGCCCGAGCTCTCCGACGAGCAGATGGTGCAAGGGCTGCGCTCGCAGATGCTGAACCCGGCGAGCCCCACGCCGTCCGTCGAAGCGCTGCTCCACGCCTTTTTGCCGGCGCGCTTCGTCGACCACACGCACGCCAACGCCGTGCTCTCGGTGGTCGATCAGCCCGACGCCGAACAGCGGACTCACGACGTCTGGCGAGACGGCCTTTTGTTCGTGCCGTACATCATGCCGGGCTTCGTGCTCGCCCGGCGCATCGTCGAGCTCTGGACCAGCGTCAGCGGCCCGGCGCTGATCGTGCTCGAGAAGCACGGCATCCTCACCTGGGGACCGAGCGCGCTCGAGAGCTACGAGCGCATGATCGCAGCCGTGAGCGCCGCCGAAACGTACGTCTCGGCGGCGCGCGTCAGCGCCAGCGTGCCCGCATCCGCAGCAGCGCTCGGCGACGCGGCCCGCAAGCAGCAGCAAAAGCGGCTCTCGCCACTATTGCGCGGAGCGCTCGCACGGGGTCCCGACGGGCAGCGGGTCGTACTCCAATGGCGCGACGAACCGGCCATCTTGCAGCTGCTCGCGCGTCCGGACGCGGAGACGATCACGCAGATCGGACCGATCACGCCGGACCACGTGATTCGTACCAAGCCGCTGCCGCTCTGGCTCGAGCTCGCACCGCAGAGCTCGGACGACTCCAGCGACGCGGAGACACGAAGCCGCATCGGTACGGCCCTCCACGCCTTCGCCGAACGCTATGAAACGTACTTCAACCGCTTCGCGCACGAAGACCCGCGCGCGCTGACGCTGCTCGACCGCCGCCCGCGCCTGGTGCTTCTGCCCGGGCTCGGCGCCGTCGCGCTCGGCGGCTCGCTCGCCGAAGCGCAGATCACGGGGGATCTGTACGCGCACACGGCGCGTGTGCTCCAGGACGCGCTCGCGCTGGGCAGCTATCGCCCGGTGAACGAACGCGAGCTCTTCGAAGTCGAGTACTGGAGCCTCGAACAGGCCAAGCTCAAGCTCGCCAGATCGGCGCCTCGCCCACTCGACGGCCGCATCGCCGTCGTCACGGGTGCGGCGAGCGGCATCGGGCTCGCGACGGCGCGCCACTTGCTCGAGCTCGGCGCCCACGTGGTCGCAAGCGACCGGGACGCGCAGCGCCTGCAGGCGGCAGCGGCCTTGCTCGGCGGGAGCGGCGCGCGCCTCGCCACGTGCACGACCGACGTGCGCGACGAGGCCGACGTCGCGACGCTCTTCGACTTCACGCTAGAACGCTTCGCTGGACTCGACCTCGTGGTGTCGAACGCGGGCACGGCGCCGAGCGGCTGGCTCCACGACGCGGCCGGGCATGCCGCGCTGATCGGGTCGCTCGAGATCAACCTGATTGCGCATCAACACGTGGCCCGCGCCGCCGCCGCCATCTTCATCCGACAGGGCATCGGCGGGTGCCTTTTGTTCAACGCATCCAAGAGCGCGTTCAACCCGGGACCCGAATTCGGCCCTTACGCGGTCGCCAAAGCGGGATTGATCGCGCTCATGCGCCAGTACGCGGTCGACCTCGGCAGTCATGGCGTACGCTCGAACGCCATCAACGCGGACCGCGTACGTACCGAGCTGTTCGGCGGTGGTGTGCTCGAAGCCCGGGCCAAGGCGCGGGGCATCGACCCGCAGCGTTACTTCGAGCAGAACCTGCTCGGCCGCGAAACACGCGCAGAAGACGTGGCGCATGCTTTCGGGTGGCTGGCGCGCGCCGAAGCCACGACCGGCGCGGTAATCACCGTCGACGGCGGCAATCCCGCCGCTTTTCCGCGCTGAAAAGACCGGGTACGCTGCTGGGCATGACCGAAACTCGGAGCCCACTCGCAGACCCCGAAGCCTGGAACCTCGTGAGTGACGGATACGTCAGTGACGTCGTCCCGGAGTTCGAGGCGTTCGCCAAGGACGCGCTGCGGCTAGCGGCCGTCGACCCAGCCATGCGCGTCGTCGACGTGGCGTGCGGTCCGGGGACGTTGAGCTTTCTGGCGGCCGCGCAGGGCGCGCAGGTCGCGGCGATCGATTTTTCGCAGCGCATGATCGACGCGCTGAAGGAGCGTGCCCTCCGCGAAGGCGCCCAGGGTATCGAAGCGCGCCTGGGCGATGGCATGGCGCTGCCCTACGGCGACGCCGAGTTCGACGCGGGTTTTTCGATGTTCGGGTTGATGTTCTTCCCGGACCGCGGCCAGGGCTTCAGGGAGCTCGTGCGCGTGCTCAAACCGGGTGCCCGCGCCGTGGTCGCGAGCTGGCAGCCCATGGATCGCGTCCCCTTGCTCGCCGAGCTGTTCGCGACTTTGAGGTCCGTGCTGCCGAGCCTGCCCTTCGGCCAAGGTCCGGCGCCCCTCGTCGATCCGCAGGAGATGGCGGCGGAAATGCTGGAAGCCGGATTTCGCACCGTCGATGTGCACGAGATCACCCACGCGAGTGAATCCCCGTCGCTCGCGGCGTGGTGGGAGTCCATGCAACGCAGCATGGCGCCACTCGTGCTCCTCCAGAATCGTATGGGTCCGAGCGCGTTCGCGCCGGTCGCGCGCACCATCTACGATCGCCTGGCGGAGCGCTTCGGCAACGAGCCGCAAATCATCCACATGATGGCAAACTTCGGCGTGGCCGTGCGCTGAGCACGTAGCGAAAGGAGCTCGTCGTGAGTGAAAGCATCGTTTTTTATCACAACCCGATGTCGCGCGGACGGATCGCCCACTGGATGCTCGAGGAAGTCGGCGCGGCGTTCCAGATGAAGCTCCTCAGCTTCGAAAAGCGCGAGCACAAGAGCCCCGAGTTTTTGGCCATCAACCCGATGGGCAAGCTGCCGACGATCGTTCACGGAGGCACGGTGGTGACCGAGGCCGCGGCGATCTGTACATACCTCGCGGATGCATTTCCGGAAGCGGGCCTTGCGCCCGCCATCAGCGATCCGAAGCGCGGCACGTACTTGCGCTGGCTCTTCTTCGGAGCAGGCTGCCTCGAGCCCGCGCTCGTGGATCGCTTGCTGGGCCGTCCCCCGGCGGACAAGCCGGGCAGCCTCGGCTATGGCAGCTACGAAGACGCGCTGAACGCGCTCGAAAAAGCGATCACGCCGGGCCCATTCATCCTGGGCGATCAGTTCAGCGCGGCCGACGTGTACATCGGCTCGCAGATTGGCTGGGGACTGATGGTCAAGAGCCTCGAACCGAGACCGGCATTTCTCGCCTATGTCGCGCGCTGGAATCAGCGTCCCGCGTTCCAGCGTGTGCTCGCTCAGAGCAACGAGCTCGTAGAGAAGATGAAAGCAGGGAGCTGACTCACGGGGAGACCACCCCGTGACATGCAAGTCGCGCTCGGACGACAAACTGTCTCAGTCGAACACGTACTGTGCGCGCGGCGCCCACTACACCCTCCCACATGTCGCAAAAGCGCGCGTGTTCGCCGCATTTTTACGCACCCCTTTCCGAGATAACGGCTTGGCAGAAGGAATACGCCGGAGTTAGCCTGTGCATTCCTCAAGGGGATCGCTCGTCGAACCGAACTGCCGGCGCTGTGTATGGGGACAGCTCGGCCGGTGAGTGCAAAGGAGCTTTTTAGAATGTCCAAATTACTTCGTCTGAGATCAATGGCGTTGCCGACCGTCCTGGCAATCGCGGGTGCTGGCCTGGTGGGCTGCGGTGAGGACGGCACGTCCGGCATCGGGGAATGCGAGGGCGAGCTCGGCGCCAAGGTGGGGGCGTTCCGCGATGCCGTCGACGTCCTGATCGAAGTTTCCGGCGATATGAAAGCCGAGCTCGGCGTCGCTTGCTACGAGATCGCCAAAGATCTGGGCGACACCACGGTGCAGGATCCCGGCAACGGGCAAGCGCTCACGGATCCACAGCTGACCACGCTGTGCAACGCCGCCAAGGCGCGCCTGGATGCGTCACTCCAAGCCGCCGGCCAGGTAACCATTTCGATCGAAGGCGGCCAGTGCCGCATCAACGCGCAAGCGCAGGTCAACTGCGAGGCGTCGTGCACCGCGAACGCCGAATGCAGCGGCGGCGAGATCGAGGCGCGCTGCACGCCCGGCGAGCTGAGCGTGGTGTGCCAGGGCGAGTGTGCGGCGAGTGCCACGTGCCAGGGCTCGGCACAGGTCGCCGCGAACTGCGAAGGCAGCTGCGACGCAACCTGTACCGGTACGTGTGAGGGCACCTGCGCTGGCGATACTGACACTGGCGCTGGTTGCAAAGGCGTGTGCGAAGGCGAATGCAAAGGCACCTGCAACGGCAACTGCAAGCTCGCTGGGAACGCCAGCATTCAATGCGGCGCGCAGGCCCGCTGCAAGGGTGAGTGCACCGGCACTGCCACCGCTCCGCAATGCGAAGCGAAGCTGACGCCCCCCGAGTGCGAGGTCAACGCCGACTGTTCCGCAGCGTGCGAAAGCAAGGCGTCTCTCGAAGCGTCCTGTGAACCGATCAAGGTGGTCGTGGCGTTCGGCGGCACGGCCAACGCATCACTCAAGAGCACCCTCGAAGCGAACATGCCGGCAATCCTGCGCGTGGCCGGCAAGGCCAAGCTAGCTGGACAGGCGATCGGACAGGTCGGCCAGGCGGGACTCCGTGTGGCTGGCGAGATCACCGCCTCCGGGTCGTGTTTCGCTAGCGTGGGAGCGGGCTTCATCACGAAGCTCGAGTCCGCAGTGGCGGCCTCTGCGACGGTGAACGTCTCGTTCCAGGCGAGCGCCAGCGTCAGCGGCTCTGCCAGCGGCGGGTCCTGAGCTGACGTCTCGCGACCGTTTTGCCTGAGCTGTCTCGGTAAACATCCGCACCGGCGAGCTCCCAAAGGGCTCGCCGGTCGGGTTTTGTGCCCCGGCTCCCCGGCCGAAAGGCGACACTGGGCCACCTTCCGCGCCTAAAGCCACCCCTCTGCTGGCCGTTTACTCGATGGCGTGTCGAACGTTCAGCACTCCGCCGCGTCGCCGCCGATTTTGGACGGCAAGTACGCGCTCCTGAGTGAGCTCGGCTCCGGGGGCACGGGCACGGTGTACGAAGCGGAGAACCTGCTCGTCGGCAAGCGCGTCGCCATCAAGGTGCTGCATCCGCGGCTCGCTCGCGACCGGAGCTTGTGCACGCGCTTCGTCGCCGAGGCGCGAGCGGCGGCGCGCGTCGCCCACGCGAACGTGGTCGACATTCACGACCTCGGCACCACGCGTGAGGGATCGTCCTACATGGTGATGGAGCTGCTCAGCGGCGAAACCCTGGGCGACATCGTCGGCGCGGGGGCCCCGGTTGCACCGGAATACGCCTGCGAGCTCATGGTCCAGGTCCTCACGGGGCTCGCCGCGGCGCACGCCGAAGGCGTCATGCATCGTGATCTCAAGCCGTCGAACGTGATCGTGACGCATCCGCGGCCCCATCGCCCGCTCGTCAAGGTGCTCGACTTCGGCATCGCACAGGGCATCGGGCTCCGCGAGCGCGAGGACTTCGTGCTCGGCACTCCCACGTACATGGCGCCGGAGCAGGTGCTGGGACGCGGCGTCGACGCGCGCGCCGACGTGTACGCAGCAGGAGCCATCCTGTACGAGCTGCTGTCAGGCCGACCGCTCTTTCACGGCAACGTCGCGGACGTCATGACGAAGGTGGTCGCCGGTGAGTTCCGCCCGCTGAGAGAGCTGAACCCCACCCTACCGATCGATCTGCTCGCGACGGTCGAGGCTGCGCTGGCCAAAGATCCCAAGCAGCGCCTGCAGAGCGCAGAGGAGTTCGCCGAACGCCTGGTGCGCTTCGTTTCCGTCGATCACGCGTGGTCACTGGCGCCCACGTCGTTCGAGTCCGGCCCCCCGTTTCCGCTGGCTGCGGACGTGCGGCACCCGCTCGCATTTGCCGAGCCCGTCCTCCGGGACGTGCCGCGCACTGGAACATTCCCGCCGGCAGAGCTGGGGCGCTTGGACCGCTGGTCCGGCGATCGCTTCATGAGTCATTCACTCCTGGAGCGGCCGCGCATCCCACGCGCCCCCATTCCCCCCCGCCTAGATGGCCGGGTGCAGATGCTCCTGGCCGCCGCGCCGAGCGCCGTGAGCCCGAGCGAGCGCGCGGCGCGCCGGGCCACCACGGAACACCTGGCGATTCCCATGGCGATTCCCATGCACAAAAGCCGCCTGCACGGCGCGCTGGTCGCGACACTATTCGGCTTTGGGATCGGCCTCTTGGTCGCCTTACTCCTCGGCCTGATTTGACAGGGACGCGCGCAAGTCCTAGGTGAGCGGGATTATGGCCCCTGCAGGCGATCCCGGGCGGGAAGTGGGACCGGACGATCCGGTTCCCGAGGTGAAGAACATCATCCTCGTCATGAGCGGCAAAGGGGGCGTCGGCAAGAGCACCGTGGCGGCGAACCTGTCCCTGGCGCTCAGCCGCATGGGACACCGAGTGGGGCTGCTCGACGCCGACATCTACGGGCCCAGTGTGCCGACCATGCTCGGCATCACCGGTCGCCCCATGAGCGACGGGCAGAAGATCACGCCGCTGTCACGCTTCGGTATCAAGTTGATGAGTATCGGGTTTCTCCTGGAGGACCCGAAGACGGCCGTGGTCTGGCGCGGGCCGATGCTGCACGGCGCCCTGATGCAGTTCCTGAAGGACGTGAACTGGGGCGAGCTGGATTTCCTGCTCCTGGATTTGCCGCCGGGGACGGGCGACATCGCGCTCACGCTCAGTCAGCGCGTACGCAGCAACGGCGCAGTGGTGGTGACCACGCCGCAAGAGGTGGCGCTGCAGGACGTGTACAAGGCCGTCGCGATGAACCAAAAAGTCGGCATTCCGATCCTGGGCATCGTCGAAAACGAGAGCTGGTTCATCTGCGGAAAGTGCGAGACGCGTCACGAGCTGTTCGGCAGCGGGGGCGGACAAAAGGTCGCCGATTTCGCGGAGGCGCCTCTGCTCGGGCAGATTCCCATGCATCCGTCGGTGCGCGAGTGGGGGGACGCCGGGACACCCGTGGTACAGGCAACGCCGGGGGCGCCGATCGCGCGCGCCTTCATCGACGTCGCCGAGAAGCTCGTGGAGCGCATTTTCGCGCTGAACTCCGAGCGCGCGGGTGGCTTGACCATCGATCGCTCCGGGGGCGTCAATCGTCGTTTGCCCATCGCCCGCTGATTAACCGAGGCCAGAAGACGCCTCACACCGAATAATCAGCTCCCCTTGGATATCCGCAGCGATTGGCAGGCGCGACAAGGCGCGATATAGGCAATGACCCCGAACGGACCGCGAGTCTCGCCCATGGCGCCTGAAGAAAATACGAATCCCTACGCTCCAGTGCCCGCAGGCCCGACGGCCAGCCATGGTACCTCTCCCACCGCTAGCAGCGAGCACGCGCCTTCGTCGCAGGAAACTGCCGAAGCGCACGCACCGCCGCCCACGCCTGCGACTTCCGCGGAGACGTCCGCTGAAACGCACGCCGATTCGGGCGAAAGCGTCGACGCCGCTGCCGGCGACGAAGCTGCGAGCGAGGACTCGGCGAGCGAAGCGCCGAGCAGCGAAGAGGCGCCTGATGCAGGCAACGCGGATCCGGCCGCCACGCAGAAGGCGGAGGGCGACGGACCGGCCAAGAAGAAGCGCCGGCGCCGCAAAAAGAAGAAGCCGGCTACCGAGCGGCCCGCAGGCGAAGCGGCAGCGCGTCCCACGCGCGCCAGCGAGCGGGCACCGTTCCACGTCGGCGAGGAAGTGTTCGGCAAGGTCACCGCGGTCATCGACACCGCAATCATGGTGGACCTGTCCGGCAAGGCGCTCGCGATCTTCGACCGCAGTGAGATGGAAGCGGACGACCTGGTCCCGGCGGTCGGTGATCGTTTCCTCGCGCGCGTGCACAACGATGGCGCGCGGGGCGGACTGGTCGTGCTCACGCGTAAGCCACTCCGCGAAGAAGAAATCAAACCCAAGGTCGAGCAAGCCGCCAAAGACGGCACGTACGTCTCGGGTTTGATCACCGGCGCCATCAAGGGCGGGGTCGAGGTCGACATTTTCGGCCTGCGCGCATTCGCGCCGGCCTCCGGCATGGACCTGCATCCGGCGAACGCGAACTTTGCCGCGCTGCTCGGACAGCGCATGGACTTCAAAGTCCTGCAATATGAAAAGGGCGGACGCGACGTCGTCGTCACGCGCCGGCCCATGCTCGAGGCCGAGGCCCACGAGCGCCGCAAGCAAGCGCTCACCTTGCTGCAAGAAGGCCAGCAGATGCGCGGCGTCGTGCGCACCGTGGTCGAGTGGGGCGTGTTCGTCGCGCTGCCGGACGCGGAGAACCTGGAAGGGCTCGTGCACGTGTCGGAGGCCAGCCACGACGCGCGCGCCAAGCTCGCCGAGCTGTTCAAGCCGGGCGATCACCTGGACGTCAAGATCATCAAGATCGACGAAAAGGGGAAAATCTGGCTCAGCCGCAAAGCGCTCATCGAGGACCCCTGGGCAGCCGCCAAACAGAAGTACGCGTCGGGCAGCCGCCACTCCGGCAAGGTCATACGCCTCGAAAAGTTCGGCGCCTTCGTGGAGCTCGACGCGAACGTCGAAGGGCTGATCCACATCGCCGACCTGTCGCTCACGCGCGTGGAGCACGCGAACGTGCTGCTCAAGGACGGCCAGGACATCGAAGTCATCGTCCAGAACTTCGACCCGCGCACCAAGAAGATCGCGCTGCACCCCGCGCCGCCTCCGGAGCGCGCGCACGAGCCGCTGCAAAAAATTGCCCGCAACGCCGCCGTAAAGGTGGAGGTCATCAAGGGCGAAGCCGCGGGTTTGATCGTGCGTCTGCTGGGTGTCACCGGGCGCGCCGCGCGCGGCTTCATCCCCGCCGGCCAGACCGGCACGAACCGCGGCACGGATCTGCGCAAGGCGTTCAAGCCTGGCAGCGTGATCGACGCCAAGATCATCGACCTCGATCCCAAGCGCGGCGAGCCGAAGCTCAGCATCCGTGAGCTCAAGACCGACGAAGAGCGCAAGGCGCACCGCGACTACCGCCAGAAGCTGAAGGCCGAAGGCGGCTTCGGCACCCTGGGCGACTTGCTCAAAAAGAAGCTGAGCGCCGAGTCCGGCGAGTAGCGTCACTCCCGTCTGAGTGCCTGAATCGGATCCAGACGCGCCGCGCGCCGCGCTGGCAAGAAGCCGAACGCGACTCCGAGCAGCGAGCTGGTCGCCAGCGCAACGAGCAGCGCCTCGACCGAGACGTTCATCGCCCAGCCCAGCGCGGACCCGAGCGCGCTCACGGCAAAGGCCGCGAGCAGGGCGCCCGCGCCGCCCCCTGCCAGGCACAGCACCACGGCTTCGACGAGGAACTGCAGCAAGATGTCGTTCTCGCGCGCACCGATCGCCATGCGAATGCCGATCTCGTGGGTGCGCTCCGCGACGCTCACGAGCATGATGTTCATCACGCCGATGCCGCCCGCCACCAGGCTGACCGCGGCGATCGCCAGCAGCAGCGCGCTCAGCACGCCCAGGATCTGCTCCTGCGTGCGACGAAACTCTTCCTGGCTGCGCACCCGGAAGTCATTCTCCATGCCCTCGTGCAGGCCGTGACGTTGGCGCAACATCGCCGTCACGTCGCGCTCGACCTGTGCGGTGCTCTCCGCGCTCTTGGCGCCTATCACCAGGCGGTCGACGGCGCCGGGCCGCGTGGGCATGAGCTTGGCGCGCATGGTCGCGATCGGCATCACGATCATGTCGTCCTGATCCTGGCCGAAGGGCCCCTGCCCCTTGGCCGTCAGCACGCCGGTCACGGTGAACGGATAGCGACCGATGCGCAGCGTGTGCCCCACCGGATCTTCGTCGCCGAACAGGTTCAGCTTCACGCTGTGACCGATCACGCACACCTTCTCCGCGACGTTCTCCGCCGAAGCCGGCCAGAGCTGCCCGGAGGCGATCGTCCAGGCGCCGACCTGAAAAAACGCCAGCTTCGAGCCCATCACCTGCGTCGAGACGTTCGCGTCCCGCCAGCTGATCTGGTTGAAACCTCTGAGCAGCGGCGCCACGGTCGCGATGCCGGAGCTTTCGCGGAGCAGCGCCTCGCCGTCCGCTTCGGTGAGCAGGGGCAATTTATCGCCGCTCCTGGCGCCGCTCGCGGCCGTTTCCTCGGGGATGACCATGAGCGCGTTGTTGCCCATGCTGTCGATGCGGCCGAGGATCGCCTTGTTGGCGCCTTCACCGAGCGCCACCACGATCGTGACGGCGGCCACTCCGATCAGAATGCCGAACGCCGTGAGCACCGCGCGCAGCAAATTACGTCGGAGCGCGCCGAACGCGAGCGAAAGCGCGATCCAGACGAACGCCGCCAGCCTATTCATGGCGTAGTGCCTCGATCGGATCCAGCCGTGATGCGCGCTGCGCCGGCAAAAATCCGAATACCATGCCCACTACCAGGCTGGTGGCGATGGCCGCAGCGACGGCTTCGAAGCTGAGCCGCATCGTCCACTCGAGTGTGTGTGTCAGGATCGCGATCACGCCCACTGCGAAGCCGATCCCGAACAGACCGCCGAAGAGCGTGAGCAATATGGCCTCGATCAAGAACTGCAGCTGGATGTCGCGGCGCTTGGCGCCGATCGCCATGCGAATGCCGATCTCGCGCGTGCGCTCGGTGACGCTGACGAGCATGATGTTCATCACGCCGACTCCGCCCACGAGCAGCGCGATGCCGGCGACGGCCATGAACAGCGCGGTGAGAATGCCCAGGATCGCCTCCTGGCTCTCGCGAAACTCGGCCTGGGTGCGGACCTGGAAATCCGCCGGATCGCCGTCGGCGATCTGGTGGATCTGTCGCAAAATCGCGTCTATTTGCCGCTCGGCTTCGGGAATGTGCGCGGGACTCTTGGCCGTCACCATGATCAGCTGCACGCGGTTGCCGAGCGTCGGCATCACGCGCGCGCGCCAGCTGCCGATGGGCATGATGATGCGGTCGTCCTGATCCTCGAACTGCGACTGACCCTTGGGCTGGAGCGTGCCGATGATGCGAAATGGGTACTTGCCGATGCGCACGTAGCTGCCGATCGGATCGGTGTTGCCGAACAGCTTCTGCTGCGCGGTCAGGCCGATCAGGCACACCTTGGATTTGTAACGTTCCTCGGTCGGCGTGAACGTCCGTCCCTCGTCGACCTTGTAGTTTCGCACCTCGAAGTAATCTTGCTCGACGCCGACCACCGCGATCTTGGCGTTACCGTACTCGCTCGAGACCTGCGGCTTCACTTCGGCGTAGACGGCGACCTTGGCGACGGCGCTGGCTTCACGGCGAATCGCCAGCGCGTCGTCGTCCGTCAGACCGAAGTTCGAGCCGGCGCGGACACGCACGCCGCTGCGCTGCGATCCTTGCCCGAACACGAACAGCAGGTTCGACCCCAGGCTTTCGATCTGGTCGCCGATGCGCTCGCGCGCGCCGGTGCCGAGCGCGGTCACCACCACCACCGCGGCGATGCCGATCAGGATGCCCAGCCCCGTCAAGAGCGAGCGACCCTTCGAGCGCGTCAGCGCGGCGAGCGCGATGCGCACGGCGCTCGCGAAGCTCTTCATTCTGCCATCCCGCTCGCGCTCCCCACCAGCTCGGCGAGGGACGCGAGCGCGTCGCGCGGCGCGTGCTGTACGCGGTCGCTCTCGACGCGTCCGTCGCGCATCGTGATGACCCGGCCCGCACACTCCGCGACGTCGCTTTCGTGCGTCACGAGCGCGATCGTCAAACCCAGGTCTTTCACGAGGTTCTGAAGCAGCGCGAGGACCTCGAAGCTGGTCTTGCTGTCCAGGTTGCCGGTGGGCTCGTCGGCGAGCAGGAGCGGTGGCTCGGTGACCAGAGCACGGGCGATCGCGACGCGCTGCTGCTGTCCACCGGAGAGCTGCGTCGGCGTGTGGCGCATGCGATCGGCGAGCCCGACCTGCGTCAGCGCACGGATCGCGCGGCGCCGCCGCTCGCGGGCGCCCACGCCCCGGTAGATCAGCGGCAGCTCCACATTTTCGAGCGCTGTCGTGCGCGGCAGCAGATTGAAACCCTGAAACACGAACCCGATCAGACGGTTCCTGACGATCGCGCGCGCGTCCGCGGAACGGCTGCCGACGTCCACGCCGGCCAGGTGGTAGCTGCCACGGCTCGGGCGGTCCAGGCAGCCGAGGATATTCATGAGCGTGCTCTTGCCGGAGCCGCTCGCGCCCACGATCGCGACGAACTCACCGACGGCCACGCTCAGGTCGAGGTCGACGAGCGCGTGCACGACCTCCGGGCCGCTCACGTACTCCTTGGACACGTTTTGTAGATCGATGAGATCCGCCATCTTCCGGCGTCCGTCCCCGCCCCTCAGAAAATGCGAAATCCCCGCTTCTTCTCGGCGTCGCGCTGCTCGGTGATGACTTCAGCGCCCTCGGCCAGCGCGCTGCCCCGAAGCTCGGTCCAGATGCCGTCCGTGATGCCGACCGTGACGACACGCTCCTCGGCCTGCTCCGCCCCCTGCGCGCCGCGCGCGGCGTAGACGCGACCCTCACCATAGGAGAGCGACTTCGGCGCTTTGACCTTCACGGGCTTTCCGTCGGGTCCCAGCTCCGGAAGCGGGCGAAAGCGCAGCGCCGCGTTGCGCACGGCCAGCACCTTGAGCACCTGATTGGTGCGCACGGTCACCGTCGCCGTCATGCCCGGCCGCAGCTTCAGCTCGGGATTTTGCACGTCGATGACGGCGGAGTAGGTGACGACTCCCTGAATCGTGTTCGGGCTGTAGCGCACCTGGGTCACCTTGCCGGCGAATTTTCGTCCGGGGAAGGCATCGACCACGACGTCGGCGCTCATGCCCTCACGCAGCTGCCCCACGTCGGCCTCGTCGATGTCGGCGAGCACCTGCATCTGCGACAAGTCCTGCGCGATCACGAACAGCACCGGCGCTGAAAAGCTCGACGCCACTGTCTGACCGGGCTCGATGGCGCGATTGATGACCACGCCGTCGATCGGTGAGTAGATGCGCGTGTACGCGAGCGTCGTTTTGGCGCTGCTGAGCTGCGCCCGCAGCTGGGCGATCTGCGCTTTGGCGGCCCCCACGTCGGCCTCCGCGACGTCGTGCTCGCCTTCTGCCTGATCGACTTCGGCCTTGGACGCGACGCGCTCGGCTTGCAAGTTGCGGACGCGCGTCCGGGTCGTCTTGGCAGTCGCAAGACGTGCGTCCGCGCGGCGTAGGCTGGCTTCCGCGGCGAGCAGCTGCGCACCCGACTGGCTGACCTGCGCGCCGAACAGGCTGGGATCGATCTCGGCGAGCAGATCGCCCTTCTTGACGGCGCTGTTGAAGTCGGCGTGAACCTTCACCACGCGCCCCGAGACCTGCGCGCCGACCTGCACCTCGGTGAGCGGCTTGACGGTACCGGTCGACTGCACCTGCTGAATGACGTCGCGGCGCTCGATCTTCTCCGTGACGAAGCGCGCAGGGGGCGCGGGCGCCGTGGCCTTTCGATAAGCCCACACGGCGAACACCACGGCCGCCGCGATGGCGAGCACGAGGCCGCGGCGCAACCAGCGGCGTGCCCCTTGCTCACGCAGCTCGCTCTCCAGGTCGCGCACGACGTCGGCGACGGACTTGTGCTCGAGCGCAGGCTCCATCGCCCGCTCGTCCTGGGGCGCGTCGAGCGCAGGCGCGGCGCGCGGCGCGGAGCGTCGGCTCGCGCGCGATCCTCCGTTCTGCGAGACCGGCGGCGTATCGTCGGGGGTCAGCTTGTCCTGCATGCTCGCTTAACGCCTCGCCCGCTCTTCCCCGAGCTCGGCCCGAGTAGTGTACTCGCTGAGTCCGAAACGAGTTTCACCGGAACTGGAAATCAGGCCGCGCATTGCACCCTCCGCTTGGGGCGGCAACCCCGCGCACTCGAAATTGTGAAATGGATTCCAATACTTGTCGCCGCGCTCTGCGACCCAAGGCAAACGCCCGCAGTTTGTCCAATCGAGCGGTGTTCAACTATGGTTCGAACTGGCGCTTGGGTCACGCGAGGGACACTCGGCTTTTGCCCAAGGTGCGCACGCCGCAATGCCCCAACACAGCGATCGCGAACTCGTGGACGCGGCCCGCGCCGGGGACGCGGAAGCCTTCGGCACACTCGTCCGGCGCCACCAAAAACGCATTTACCGCCTGGCAGTGCATCTACTGCGAGACGCTGCAGAGGCTGAAGACGTGACGCAAGACACGTTCGTGCGAGCCTACGGCGCTCTCGATCGGTTCGACGGCAGGAGCGAGCCATTTACCTGGATGTATCGCATCGCGGTCAACCTGTCCTTGAACCGCATCCGCGCGCGCAAGGCGCGACGGCAGAGCGCCGCGATCGACGACCCCCGCATCGAAGGACTACTCCTGGACGCCCCGAGCACGGTGACGGATCCGGCCAGCCACAGCGCGGACCGCGAGCTCGCGCTGGCGCTGTGTGATGGGCTCGATGGTTTGAGCGAAACCCTGCGTACGACGTTGGTGCTGGTCACGGTGGATGGTCTGAGTCACGCGGATGCCGCGCAGGTGCTGGGCTGCCCCGAAGGAACCGTCGCCTGGCGCGTGCATGAAGCGCGCAAACGCCTGCGTGTATTCCTCGAAACGCGCGGTTTCCCCGCGGGGGACCTGGAATCATGAGCGCGCGCGACGGGAAGGGGCGTGTCGACGAACGCATCACGGAGCTGCTGCGCTCACTGCCCGCGCCCGCGCGCACCGAGAGCGAATGGGAAGCGCAGGTGAGCCGCATCCTGCTTCGCCTCGACGAGTCGGCGCCAAGAGACGCCGACTCGGACCTGCTGCGGCCACCCTTCCCCGAGCCCGCGCCCGAGCTGGCCCCCGAGCACGCGGCGCACCACGGCGCTGCCACCGCCGCGCGTTCGTCGCGCGCACCGCGACGCGAAGCACCGCCTCGCAAGCCGGCGTTCAGCTGGCTGCTCGCGAGCGTCGTTGCGCTAGCCGCGGCCGCGCTGCTGGTGAACCGCGTGCGCGCACCGGAGTCGCCAGGGAAACCGACTCAGGAGTCGCCTCTGACGGAGCCGGTGAGCGCACCCCGAGCCGAAGCGCAGCTGGCCGTCGCGCCGCCGCTGGAAGAACCCGCCGCTCTACACGAGGTGGAGCTCGAGCAGTCCGCCCCAGCAAAGCCCGCTCCGGAAGGGAAAGCGCGGGCCACGGCGCGGGCGACGCGCTCATCCGCACCGCGAGCGCCCGCGGCGCTCCGCGTTCCTGCGCCGCCGCAGGGCGCGCCCGCCGAGCTCGAGCCGGACCCCAGGCTGAAGCCGGCCGACGGCAGGCAGCCGCTCGTGGATCGACCGTCGCAGGGTGCGCTGACGGCTGCGCTGGACAAGGTGCTGCCTGGCGCGCGCAGCTGCCTGGCAGGCGGAACCGCGGCAGTCCCCGCCGAAATCATCTTTGGTTCGGATGGCAGCGTGCTCCGCGTCAACCTGGGGCCGGAGGTGGAGCCCGGGCCGGCCCGCTGCGTGAGGGCCGCGCTCGGCCGGGCGCGCGTGGAACCGTTCAGTCGGACCAGTTGGAGCTTGCGCTCGACCCTCCGTTCGCCATAAAGGCCGGGAGCCCGCGCCCAGGGCCGGGCCTATGCATTGACAAGCTCCGGTCCTTCTTTCATATTCCCGGCCCCTCGGGCCCCCCGGGGCTAGATTTCGCGAGGATTCATGGTTTCGTCCACCAGGCAGACAGAGCGCCGCCGTGCCATCGCGCACAGCAATATGGGTCGCAACAAGAAGCGCGCGCGAGCCAAAGCGAGCACGCCCACGTTCCCGCTGCACCCCGAGGGGTACGATTCCAACGCGCCCGACGCGAAGAAACCCACGACGACGCCGAGTAAATGAGCGCTCACAGGATCAGGATCTGACGATGGCCAATCACGCGTCTGCGGAAAAACGAAATCGACAGCGTATCGTGCGTACCGAGCGGAACCGGGGCATCCGGCAGTCCGTGCGTACGGCGGTGAAAAAGGCACGCGCCGCTCTCGCCGGCGGGGATGAGCAGCTCACCAAGGAGCGTATAACGGAAGCCGTGCGCGCTCTCGCGAAGGCCGCGAGCAAGGGTGTCGTGCACAAGAAAGCCGCTGCGCGCACCACGTCGCGCATCCAGCTTGCGTTTCAGCGGCGCGGCAGCGCCAGCTGAGTCTTTCTCGCTGATTTTGCGCCGGCGCTTGCGGCCGGCGCTCCACCCCGCCTGCGTCAGCGTGCTACGCTGACGGCCGCGGGTGGCAACGCTGAAAACGACGCGCCAATTGAGCAGCGAGCGCGAGGAGCTCGCGGAATCCGAGGCGGAGACGCGCATCGGGCAGGTCGTCGTGGGCAAGTACCGCGTCGATCAGCTGCTCGGACGGGGCGGCATGGGCGCCGTTTATCGCGCCACCCACACCGCTATCGGAAAGCGCGTCGCGCTGAAGTTCCTCGAGCGCAACATCGCGCGCGACCGGGACGCCGCGCTCCGATTTCAGCGCGAGGCGGAGGCGGCCAGCAAGGTCGAAAGCGCACACATCGTGCAGATTTTCGACTCCGGGACGACCGACGAGGGGCTGCCATTCCTGGTGATGGAGCTGCTTTCGGGGGAAGACCTGCGGGCGCGCTTGCGCCGCGAAGGGCGCCTGCCCACGAGCGATGTAGTGAACATCGCCGGACAGGTGCTGCGCGGGCTGGCCCACGCCCATCAAGCCCACATCGTTCACCGCGATCTGAAGCCCGACAACATCTTCCTGTGCCAGCGCGACGACGATCCGGTGCTCGTCAAGATCGTGGACTTCGGCATCTCGAAGATCATGCAAGGTAACACCGTGGACACGCTCACCCGCCGCGGAACGGTGCTGGGGACCGCGTTCTACATGTCGCCGGAGCAAGCGCAGGCGCTGCGCGACATCGACGGCCGTGCCGACCTGTACAGCCTCGGCGCGATTCTGTACGAAGCGCTTGCGGGGCGCCCGCCTCACGTCGGCACTGCCTACGAAGCGGTGCTGATCAGCATCTGCACGACGGACGCGCCGGACGTACGCACCCACGCACCAGACGTCCCCGAGGCGCTGGCACGCGTCGTCCAGAAGTCGCTCAGCCGCGACCGCGACGCGCGCTACCAGACGGCGAACGCGTTTTACGACGCGCTGGCGCAGGCCGTACCCGGAATCCTGAACAGCGCGCGCTCCCGCCGCACCCCCGATCCGGTGGCGCGCTCTGGGGATGCGCCAGCGAGCGAAGCGCCGCGAAACGAGCTCTTCTCGGCGGACACCAATCCCGATCCGGCGGTGCTCCTGGCAGCCAATGGAGATTTCCCGTCGAGCGACACGACGGTGAGCGCGCGCCGCCGGACCTGGCTCGCGGGCCTATTTGCGCTCCTGACAGCGGCGGCGATCACCAGCATTCTGATCGTACGCGCGCGCCCGAGCGATGGCGAAACGCGGGGAGCAACGACTCCGGCACCGGAGCCGTCCCCTCCAGGAACTCCGGCCGCGGCGCGCACGGAGCCTGCGCCGACGCCGGCCGTCGTCCCTGAGGCGGCTGCCGCACGCGTCGCCGAAGTCGCCCCCACGCCGAGCACAAACGCCGACGCAGGCCCGAATGCCGGCGCGCGGCCGCGGACGGCGAGCTCGCGTTCAGCGCAGGCCACGCGCAAAGCCAGCGCCGTCCGGCAGCAGCAGACGCCTTCGAGCAAGGAAAAGGGCGTCGCGGGCACGCTGGAGCTCAACGAACGCGGTCCGTAGCGCCGATCTGCCGCTTCCTTCTGCCCTCGCGCTTCCGGTGCTGGCGTATCGCAAACTATGATACCCGGCAGCATGCGCGCCCAGAGAGCCCTGATCGCTTTCCTGGTCGTGCTCACCGGCTGGGTGGGCACCCTGCACGCGCAAACCTCCGCCAAGAGCACCGACAAGGACGCGGCGCCCTCTGCTGAAGCCGACGATGCCACACAGCGCGCGCGACGCCACTTTCGTAATGGCATCAAGCTGTTCCGCGAAAACGACTACCGCGGCGCGCTCGCGGAGTTCGAGGCCGCGTACCGGGCCAAGCCGGGCGCTCCGTCCCTGCAAAACATCGCGCTCAGCCTGAAGGAGCTACACCGCTATCCGGAAGCCGCGGCGGCCCTGGACACGCTCCTCAAGCGCCACGCTGGCGAATTGACGGAAAATGAACGGCAAGCGGTCAACGACGCGCTGGCCGAGCTCAACAGCCTGACCGCGACTCTGGTCGTCAGCATCACGCCCGCGAGCGCTGCGTCGAGCATCGACGGCAGGGCCCTGAGCGCCACGGAGCGCAAGCTCGGGGTGCGCGTCGGCGTCGGGGAGCACACCGTTGCCGCCGAGGCACCGGGCTACCAGCGAGCGGCGCAGATGGTACGCGTCGCCAGCGGCGAGAAACGCGAGGTCCGCTTGCGTCTGCGCGCGGTCTCCGGGTTCCTCACCGTCGAGACGCGCGACGCCGACGCCGCGATCGCGCTGGACGGCAAGCCGCTGGCGTTCGATCGCTGGCACGGACCCGTGCAGAGCGGCGAGCACTACATCCAGGTGTACAAGTCCGGCTACGTCGCGTTCGAACACCGGCTCCGGGTCTTGAACGGCCGAACGGAGCTGGTTACGGCGCCGCCGCTGGAACGCGAAGAGGAGCCCGACCCCGACTTGCCCGAAGCGGCGCCGAAGGGCACGCAACGAGGCTGGTACGCGATGGGCTCGCTCGCCGGCATGGGCATGCTGGATACTCCGCAGTCCTTCGACGAGGCGGGCGCCGAACGCGTCGAAGGCACGACCATCGGCGTGCGCGGCGGCTATCGCCTGTATGAGCCGATAGCCATCGAGCTACTCCTGGAGTTCGGCAAGAACAGCGTCAAGGACGCGTGCTCGTTCGAGCCCGATGCCGAGCAGAAGACCGCCTCCGAAGACTGTTCGGGCAAAAAGGAGCAGAAAATCGACTACGAGCTGATCTCCGGGCGCATCGGTCCGAACTTGCGGATCATGAGCACTGCGCCCTCGCTGCGTTTCGTGTCGACGCTGGGTGCCGGCACCGTGTTCCACAAGCTCGACGTCACACGCACGATCAACCAGGGCACGGAACAGCCGAATCTGAAAGGCGGAACCGGGGGCGATCCGTACTTCCTGGTCGAGCTCGGCGCGCAGATGAATTTCGGACACTTGCTGCTCGAAGCCGCCGCGTCATTTTACATCGAGGGCATGGAAAATCTGGGCGATAGCGAAGTGAAATACGATCCCGCCGTGCTCAAAATGATTGGTCTCGCACTACGAGGCGGCTACAGCCAATGGCGTACACCGAAGCGTTAAACGCCCCGGATAGCGCAAGAGGAGGCCGGACATGTCCAGCACAGGCGATGCGATTGGCACCTTCACGTCGGAGTCGCGCACCTTCGAGCCGAGCGCCGAGTTCCGGCAGCGCTCGCGCATTCCGTCGCGTGAGGCTTACGAGAAGCTCTACCGCGAAAGCATCGATTCACCTGACACGTTCTGGCAGCGGGAAACCGCTGAGCTCGTGTTCCGGACGCCCTGGAAGAAGCTGCTCGATTGGAAGCTGCCGCACGCGCGCTGGTTCGTGGGAAGCCAGCTGAACGTCACGGAGAGTTGTCTCGACCGGCACCTGTCCACGGCCACGCGCGAGAAGGCCGCGATCATCTGGGAGAGTGAGCCGGGCGAGGTCCGGCGCCTGAGCTATGCGGAGCTCCACGATCAGGTGGTGCGCTTCGCGGCCGCGCTGCGCAGTCTGGGCGTCAATAAAGGCGACCGCGTCGCGATCTACATGGGCATGGTGCCCGAGACCGTCGCGGCGATGCTCGCGTGCGCGCGCATCGGCGCGCCGCACTCCGTGGTGTTCGGCGGATTCACCGCCGCGTCTCTGCGCGACCGCATCGAAGACGCCGGCGCCGTCATGCTCATCACCGCTGACGGCGGCTTTCGCGGCGGCAAGATCGTGGAGCTCAAGGAAGCCGCGGACAAGGCGCTGTCCCAGGGATGCAAGAGCATCCGCAGCGTCATCGTGCTCAAGCGCACCGCGCATGACGTGCCCATGAAATACGGCCGCGACATCT
>DATDJP010000092.1:0-36139 GCA_036520475.1 Polyangiaceae bacterium
CCGCTCGGCTTCGGCGTTCGAGCGCCAGTGGCACTTCGGTGGCGGACTTGGTGCAGCTTCTTACGAGGGGACCGAGGGCGGGATCTCCCCGGCCCTCGGACTGCACGCCGCCTACGGGCTTTCGGACATGTTCGACGCCCGAGTCGAGCTGCTCGG
Source organism: Polyangiaceae bacterium (assembly GCA_036520475.1). GTDB lineage: Bacteria > Myxococcota_A > Polyangia > Polyangiales > Polyangiaceae > DATDJP01. The sequence goes on from DATDJP010000092.1 coordinate 157, forward strand.
CTCGCATCACACGTCCTCGGACGACGAGAGCCTCGACGTGTTTTCGGCCGCCGCCGGCGTGACGTACAAGCTCGACGTCATCGAGTGGATTCCGTATATCGGGCTGCTCGCGGGCTACTACTACTTCAACGGGGAGCCGGAGCCGGAGTTCCAGCACGACTTCGCGCTGTCGGCGCAGCTCGGGCTCGACTACGCGTGGTCGCGCAGCTTCGGGCTCGGTGTTGCACTGCGTTATCACGGCTTCATGCTCGACGCGCCCAGGAGCTTCACGGACGCGGCGTACTTCACCGGGCTCTTGCGCGCCGAATACCGCTTCGGCTGGTGAGCCCGTTTTAGCTCTGGTTTCGCGGGATTTCGCGTCCGATCCCGCAAAATCGGCGCGAGGCTTTTTCGGCTCTGGAATGGGGACGTGCTACGAACATCGGAGCCATGCGCGCGTTTGCCAAACGCAGGAGGCTCCTCGGTGCGGCGTTGCTCTGGTCCGGCGCTGCGGCATGCACTGCCAGCTCTCCGGCGTCGGACGCGCACCCGCAGCCGGACGCGAGCAAGCACCTGCTGGCCGTGGCGCGCCCGGTGCAGTCGGCCGCGCGCCGCGCCATCGGCAATGCTTCGTGGGCCGAGGCGCTGCGCATGGAGCGCTGGGCCGACGCCGCGCGCCTGATCGACGCGCTGCCGAAAGCCGAACGCAGCGACGCCGTCGTACGATACGCGCGTGCGCGCGCTGCCATGGAGCTCGGTGACGCCGCTCAGGCGCGCGCGCTGCTGGTCGATCTGGAGCGCGAGTTGCCCGAGCTGCGGGCGGCGATCCTCGAACAACGCGCCGAGCTCGAGCTCGAGGTTGGGCCATTCGAAGCGGCCGCCGCGCACTATGTCAAACGCAACGAACCCGAGGCGTGGCTCAAAGCCGCGCTGGCGTTCGAGCGGGCGGGAGATCTGAAAAAAGCGCGTGCTCTCACGGAACGCGTGCTGGCCCGAGCCGTAAAGACTCGCTCCAAGAGCGCCGCCCAGAAGCTCCAGGTCGAGGCGCGTGCGCTGCGCGCACGGCTCTGCGAGAAGCTCGGGCAGCGCGCCCTGGCCGGAGCCGACCTGCGCTGGCTCGCGACGGTCGCGCCCACGAGCCCGTACTCGGCCGGGATCGACGCGCGCCTCGGCGAGCTGCTGCCGCGCGCGGCGCTGACCCCCGCCGAACGGCTCGAGCGCGCAGCGGCGCTGGCGAGCGTTGGGCGCGTGGAAGACACGGATCGCGAGCTCGCGCAGATCGAAAACGCGCTGCGTCTCCCCGGGGAGCGCGCTTCCGCCCTGAGGTCGCGCGGCATGGCACGCTTCGCGGCGCGCCGCGACTACGAAGCCGCGTCGGAGTTTTTGGCGAAAGCGGCCGGCACTTCTCCGGTCCAGGCCGACAAGGATCTATTTTACGCCGCGCGCGCCCTGTCGCGCGGTCACCAGGACGACCGCGCCATCGAGCTGTACGAGGCGCTCGCGAAGCGCTTCCCGCGGTCGAGCTGGGCCGAGCATGCCCGGTTTCTCGCGGCTCGCCTCACCTACATCGCGGGACGTTGGGCCGCCGCCGCCGACGCGTACAACCGTTACCTCACACGCCACCGCGCCGGCCGCTACGACGGCAACGCGAAGTTCGAGCGCGCCGTAGCCTGGCTCGCCGACGGTCAGGCGCTGCGCGCGGCCCAGGCGTTCGCCGAGCAGAGCCGTACGGAACAGGAACCGCGTACTCGGGCGCGCCTGCTCCAGCTCGAAGGCACCGCGTGGTTTCGTGGGGGCAACGCCGATCGCGCCGCGGAGCGCTATCGCGAAGCCATTCGCGAGCAGCCGCTCTCGTTCGCCGCGCTCGCCAGCGCCGCGCGCTTGCAGCAGCTCGAGCTCGTGCCACCCGCTCAACTGGATCCTGGGACGGCGGTGCCTGCGCTGCCGCCGCTCCAGCTGAGCTTGCCGCGGAGCGTGGAGCTCTTGCGGCAGGCGGGGCTCGACCGCGACGCCGAGATCGAGCTCGCCGCTCATGCGGGTGTACTGCAGCGGCGCCACGCGCCGCGCGGTAGCGAGGCGCTGTGCGAGGCCTTTGGAACGCTATCTGGCGCCAGCGAACGCTACCGCGTCGGACAGCGCGCGGCGCGGCCCGACGCGCTGAACCGCACGCCGACGGCGGCGTCACGCTGGCTCTGGGACTGCGTGTACCCCCGCCCCTACGCAGCCCTCGTGCACGAGCTTTCGACCAAAGAGGAGCTGCCTGGCGAGCTCATCTACGCGATCATGCGCCAAGAAAGCGCATTTCGGCCGGCCGTGGGGTCGCCCGCTGGAGCCGTGGGGTTGATGCAATTGCTCGAAAGCACCGCGCGAGCACTGGCGACGGAGATCAGCGTCGAGTTCGCACCCGAACGTCTGACGAGCCCGCCGTACAACGTCGAGCTCGCGGCCCGCTACCTGCGCAAGCTGCTCGACATGTTCGGAGGTAACGTGGCGTTGGCCGTCGCGTCGTACAACGCGGGGCCGCAAGCGGTGTCGCGCTGGCTCGAGAGCGGCGAACAGCTGCCGCTCGACCTGTTCGTCGCGCGCATTCCTTACGACGAAACGCGCGAATACGTGGAGCGTGTCGTGGGCAACTTGGCGCGCTACGCCTACTTGTCCGGAGGCAAGGCGGCCGTGCCGAGGCTCGCGCTCGACATCGAAAAAGGCTTGCGCGCGCCAGCGGACGCTTACTGACGCGCGCGCTCGCCTCAGGATTCGCCGGCGACCGCAGTCGACGCCAAAGCCTGGCTGACGATGGCAGCTTCGGCTTCGGCCATGTTGCTTTGCTGGCTCAGACCCGCGACGTTCGCGACCGGCAGGGCGTACACCCGGAACTCGTACGTGTTGATCGTGGTCGGCGAGCACGGTCCGAAGTAGCCCACCAGATTGGCGTTCAGCGGCGCCTGTTTCGCGCCGCTGACATTTGCGGGCTGGAACGTGTTTTCGACGCCCGCTGGAAGACCCAGCGTGCTGGCCGGGATGTCCCAGATCACCCAGTGGTTGAAGCTGATGTCAGTGTCCTTCATGACGATCGCGTAGCTCTGCGTGCCGGCCGGGCCCGCACTCCAGCTGAGCGGCGGCGAGACGTTCTGTCCGCCCGTAATGACCGTGCACTGATGCTCCGCGGGAATGGCAGCACCTTCCACGAACGCCGCGCTCGTCACCGCGAACGGGACGTTGCCGCCGCTACCGCCCGTGCCTCCGGCTCCTCCCTGACCGTTAATCGGCGGCTTGGGACCACAACCTGCCAACAGCGAGATCCAGACCACCAACACGCTCAGCAGTACACTTCGCATTACAAACCTCTATGGAGCAGCGTTACCGCTACTTCGGCCGGTATGTCTAACTGCGCGCGCCAACCCGCGCCGGCAGCAGCTTGGCCTGGAACCCGAAATGTTCCGCACAGATGCCAGCTATTGACGGCTTGACCGGCAATGGCCGTGACGAACAACCCTGTTACGAAGCGCAGAGCCACCCGAATATTCCGGCTGCAGCACAGCGTGCGACACGGCACTCACTAATACTCACCGATGCGCAGCGGCCGTGGACGGGACGGCGGCCGCAGCCACGACGGCGCTGCATCACTCGCCCAGCGCGTGTGTAGCGCGTCGCGCAGCACCAACTCGGCCAGCTTGCCGCGCGGGGAGAAACCCCACTCGGGCTCCTGCGAGAGATCGTGAGGATCGGCGTAGAGCCGCCATACGAAGAAGCCCGCAAACCATGGTTCGTTCGTGAGCGCCGCGAGCAGCGCGCGGTAGGCGTCTGCTTGCGCGAGCTCGTCGATGCGAACGCCCTTCACTTGCTCCGGCCATTCCCAAGGCCTGACCGCTGGATCGGTGCGCGTCGTGTAACCGAACTCCGTGAAGAGCACGGGCTTGTCCCACAGCTTCGCTTGACGCTTCAGCCGTGCTGCGACGCGCCGGCCCCCTTCGAGCAACACCGGAAGGCCCGCACCTGGCTGGTCAGCGAGCGGATAAAACGCGTTCACACCGATCACGTCGAGCTCGCCCAAGATCACCGTCTGCTCGACGTCGTCCCAGTTGGCGGCGTACGTCAAAAGACCCGGATACTTGCTGCGCACTTCGCGGACGATCGCGCTGAAGCTCGGCGCGCGCGGCGTCGTCACCCAGCTGCGGAGCTCCACGCCCACCGACAGCATCTCGACTCCCGTTTCACGAGCGACGTCCGTCCACGTCAGCAGAAAAGCTCGGTACGCGCGCGCCCAGCGTTCCCACGCCCGATCGTCCCCGGGCTCGATCTCTCCGCGCCAACCCCCACTCTCCACCCACAGGTGCGGGACGAGCAGCACCTTCAAGCCGAGGGCGTGCGCCTGCGCAATCGCAGCGCGCACGGCTCGGCGATTGTCCGTGAACGGCTGCTCGAACGTGAGCGAAATACCGGATGGGCTCAAATCCCACACGCGGCCGAACGGCGTGATGCTCACCCAATTGGCGCCCATCGCGCGCACTTCTCTCAGCGTGTCGCGGTACGCGGAGGTGCCGTAGCCCTTGTCGGGGTGCAGCGCGTTTTCGATGGGGCCGATGGTCAGCCCACGCACCGCACCGCGGCCTGAGCGCTGCCAGGCTTCGGCGCCAGGCGACAGCGAACGTGTTTCGGCCCGCGCCTCGTGACTCGAGATGAACAGCGCGGCCGCCCAGACCGCGGCGAACCAGCCCCGCTCAGTCCACCGCATTCGTTCGCCGGTACAGGCTTTCGAGCAGCGCGCGATCCACGTGCGCGATGCGGTCGACCGTGTCGTCCGCGCCTGCGCGCTTCAGTTCCGCGAGCGGGTAGCTGTGGCCCACGCCCAAGCACGTCAGTCCTGCCGCCTTGGCAGCCTCCACGCCAGAGAGCGAATCTTCGACGACGAGCACGTCAGGACCGAGCGCGCCACCGAGCTCGCCAGAAAGCCAGCTGAGGCCGAGCGTGTAGCCTTGCGGATCCGGTTTTCCGGCTTGTGTGTCCTCCGCGGCCACGATCTGGCCGATCTCCTCGCGCACGCCCAGCACACGGAGACCAAGCTCGATTTCATCGCGCAGCGCTCCCGATACGACGCCGACGGGGCCCGCGGTGCGCAGGGTGCGCACGAGCTCCGCTGCCCCGGGAAAGGCCTTCAGCTCTTGGCGGGCGCGCGCCAGATACAAGGGGCGTTTCGCGTCGATCAAATCACGCACCAGAGCGTCTTCGACGCTACGCCCCGCGTCCTTCAAGATGGCTCGAAAAGCGCCGTCGTCGTCGAAGCCGAGGTAACGCTGCCAGTAATCGGCTTCCGACAGCTCGACACCGAGCGGTCGGAGCGCATCCTGAAACGCAGCCAAGTGCACGAGCTCATCGTCAACGAGTACGCCGTTGTAATCTAGGAGGGCGGCACGAAACACGGCTCCCGCGCTTAACATCGCCGGGCGCTCGTGTCGCTGGCATCCCGGCCCGAGCGCGCGAATTTGCGCCAGGTCATTCGGGTCAAGGCCGCGGTTTTCGGAGCACATCTTGCATTGCAAGTCGGCTTGTGTCAGCTTCCGCGGGCTTTGAACATGGACGAGCGAACAGTATGAGCAAAGGAGACCTACTGGAAATGGAGGGCGTCATTCAGGACGCGCTCGGAGGCGGCCAGTACAACATCAAGGTCGATCAGGGCGGCGCTATCGTCCGCGCGCAGCTGTCCGGTCGCATGCGCCGACATCACATCCGTGTTTTGCCGGGAGATCGCGTGCGCGTCGCCGTGTCTCCGTATGATCTGACGCACGGATTGATCGTATACCGCGGCAAGTGAGCGTTGAGCCGCGCGCGCTCATTCCGCCCAGTGCTGGGCCTGGCGCTGTGTCTCCTTCTCCTTCGCTGCTCACGCGCCGAGACCGAAAATAAGAACCCGCCCGAGCGCCAGCCGCGCTCGCAGAAGAGCGGGGTGCGTGCGCCGGCCGGGCCGCCTCAGCTCTTGTATCTGCCCGACGGTGGAGATGTCGCGCTCGAGGGCGCGCCGGAACAGCGGCTGCTCCCGGGGCCCTGGCGGTCGGGGAGTCGGCGTTGCCCGCCAGAGATGGTCGACGTGCGCGGCCAGTTCTGCATCGATCGCTTCGAAGTGAGCCTCGCGGATCGCACCACGGGCCGAGAGCTCTCGCCGTACTACCACCCCACGTCCGCGCAAGTGCGGCGCTGCTATGCGGGCTGGCAAACGCGACGCTTGAATAGCGGGACACAGCAGGCGCGCTCGGTGCCGGTCCCAGAGCCGCCGCCCTGGCAACTCGAAGGGCCGTTTACCCCGAGCGCGCGCTCGGTGCCGGGCGCCGTGCCGAGTGGCTACCTGAGCGGGCGCACGGCTGAAGAGGCCTGCCGCAACGCGGGCAAGCGACTGTGCCTTCTCGATGAGTGGCGGACCGCCTGCCGCGGACAGAGAGCGCGCAAGTTCCCGTACGGCGATCAGTACGAGCCGGGCACCTGCAACGTCGCGCGTGACGTGCATCCCGCTCGGCTCTTGCACGGCAATGCGTCCATCAACCACCTCGACCCGCGCCTGAATTTGGTGGAGCACGGAGGCGAGCCCCTGTTGCGAAAGACGGGCGCAACATCGAGCTGCCGCAGCGAGTGGGGGGATGACGCGCTGTTCGACATGGTCGGCAACCTCGACGAGTGGGTGGAGGATCCGGAGGGCACCTTCGCCGGCGGCTTTTATTCGAGGGGCACTCAAGAGGGCTGTGACGCCGCCATCATGTCCCATGATTTCGCATACTTCGACTACAGTCTCGGCACCCGTTGCTGTCGCAGTATGCCGTGAAAAGCGAAAGCGCAGATTTGTAGGCTCATGTAGGCAATGAACTTACAATCGCGACATGACTTTCCGAACCCGTTGGCTCGGACCCGTTCCCGAGCTGGCAACCGTTGTCGCGTGCGCGCTGGCCTGCAGCGGCTGCGGGCATCCGGTGCAGAAAAAGCTCGAGGGACGCTGGCTGGGGGATTCGGTGGAGAATTTCGATGACGGTCACGTCGCCGCCGCGACCGGCTGGGCGAAGGGCACGAGCCTGGAGTTTGCGGGCTCGACGATGACCGTATCCATACCCGCCGAGGAACCGCGCAGCGGCAAGTACAAGGTCGCGCGCGTGCACAATTCGGACGTCGAGCTCGCCGTGCAGCGGGACGACGGCCGCACGGACAAGGCGAGGTTCAAGCTCGACGATGAGCACTCGATCCGCTGGCTGCTCGGAGACGGCCGGGCGGTGGTGCTGCGCCGCGATCAATGAGGCGAGCTCGCTCCGCGCAGTTTCAGCGCCGGAGCTCCAAGATACGCGTCACGGTCACACCTTCACGCGAAGCGGCGAAACGGATCGCCGCCGCTGCGCCTTGCGCGCACTGGCTCACATTCGGCGCGAGCGGCGGCTCGAACGCGCTCTTTGCGACTCGACCATCTGGAAGCACGCTCAGACTCAGAGTCGTGCGGGCGGTCACGCGCATGTCCCCGCGTGCCGGCATATGCGCTCTGAAGCACCCGCTCAGCGTGTCGATCACCTGAGCCAGGCCGGCTTCCACGTCGCCAATCGACGGCTTGGCAGGTAGCTCGGCGGCTGCACCGGCTTCGACGCCGAGCTCCGCCGGCAGCTGCTCGACGACCGCTTCGGGCGACACCTCGGCCGCGCTCTCCGGGGCCGCGGCGACGCCACTGGGCGATTCGGGTGCGGGTCGTGCAGACGCAGTCGGAGGGCGCCGTACGCCGCGCGGACGCGTCGCCGGCGGCCTGCTCTTCTCGGCGACCTCGCTCGCGATCACGTGACCCGCGGATCCATCATCCGAAAAATCGCCGCGCGAAGGGGCGTGGAGCAGCCACTGCTCGTCGCTCTGGCCCGTGGCGTGGAGCGACGACACCGCGACCACTCCTTCGCTGACGCGCACGAGCACGCGTCCCTGCCGGCGCTGCACCTGGAAGCGAGTGCCGTGCACCGCGACGCGCGTGGCTCCGGCCAGGACGACGAACGATTCGGAACGCTCGGCGTGCGTCACCTCGGCCGTCAAACTGCCAGAATCCAGGCGCAGACTGACGACGTTACCTACCGAAACCACGGTCACCGCGCTGTCCGGGGCGAGGACCCAGCTCGAATGCGCACGATGCGTCACGCGAATCGACACCCCAGCAGTGCGCACGCGATCGCCGGCCGCGAGCGCATTGCCGTGCAACGGGCTCGTGACTTCCGGTCCGAAGACTCGCGCCGCTGTCGGCTTCGGCGTCGAGGGCGCGTCTTCCGACAGGGAGCGCAGCCCGACGCGCACTCCGATGATGGCGACGACCACCGCGAACGCCGCCGCAGTCACGCCGAAGACCGTGCCGAACCACGGCGAGCGGCTCGGCTCTCGCGGCTCCTGGCCCACGCGCTTCAGGAGCCGCCCTTCCAGCGCCTCCCAGTCGAGCTTCGCCAGACTCTCCTTCCGGACGTCACGGAGGAGCTCCTCGAGTGCCCTGTGTTCGCCACCACCTTGGGTCGCCATCACGCGGATCCCTTGCGTGGCTCGGACAAGGGCGCACCCACGGCTTCGGGGACGAACAGGTCGGCGAGCGCGGCGAGCGCGGGCTCGTCACGGAGCAGCTGAGCGAGCTCGCGCCGCGCGTAGAAGAGGCGCGTGCGCACCGTCAGCACGGGCGCGCCGACTACCTTGGCGATTTCAGCGGGTGGCATGCCCTCGAGCTCGTGCAGCACGAAGACGACGCGCTTCTTGTCGCTCAATCGATCGAGCAGGCGGTAGAACGCGCGAATTCGCGCCATGCGCGCGACCTGCTCGTCCGGAGCGGGTCGCTCGTCGCGCGCGTCATGTGCGTCCAATGAATCGGTGAACGCCGGCCGGCTGCGCGCGGCACGCCGGTGCATCAGCACCACGTTCACCGTCAAACGGTAAAGCCAGGTCGTGAAGCGCGCGCTGCCCCGGAAGTCTTTGATGCTGCGGTGCACCTGCAGAAAGACTTCCTGCACGACGTCTTCCAGATCGCCGCTCGTGCCGAGCATGCGCTGCACGAGCCGGAGCACGTCCGAGCGATGCAGAGCGAAGAGCTCACGAAACGCGGCGGTATCTCCCGCTTTGCAGCGCCCGATCAGCTCCTCTGCCCGGCTCACCGTGGCCTCGCTATTCGCGGCGCCACGCCCGACCCGCGCGGGCCAAGCGGCCGGCCATGAGCTGGCCGAGGCGTTGGCCAAAGCGAGAGCGGGCATGCACCTCGTTTAGTTGCACGCCACTGTGCTCTTTTTCACCGTTCGGCCCGCGGCGGTGCATTTTGCAACACCCCCTCCTAGCGACTAGAACAGTTTCCGCAAATCCACGGGTTCTTTCTTCTTTTGCTCCAGAACCCGGTTCACCGCTCGCAGCAGCCGCGTTTTCGCCGGACCCGTCACCGGCTTGCCGGCAAGCACCGAGTCGAGGAGGCGCTGCGTCACGGGGCGCCCGGATCGCGGCTTGGTGGCCGGCGCTTCCTCTTTCGATCCTTCCTTCTTGCTGCGGCGCTTGGCGAGTCGGAGCTTGCGATCCTCGGGGCGAAGCCTCTCGACGCCTCGCGAGGCCGCCACAACGCGGCGTATATCCAGCTGATTGTCTGTAAGAAACTGAGAAAATTTGTTAGCCACTCTTGTGCCTCCGGACGGCGGAAGATAGCACGCAGAAGCGTGACCCAGGGCACCACAATCCGCAAAACCCCGCACTCCGATTTCGCCCCCGTTCTCGCGCGTCTCGGTGAGCTCGGTGATCAGTCCCCCCGCGTGGGCGTCGTGCTCGGCTCGGGGCTCGGCGCCTTCGCCGATGCGCTCGCGGGCCTGCGGCGCGTCCCATACTCCGAGCTACCCGGGATGCCGGAACCGAGGGTGTCGGGGCACGCGGGGAATCTTTGCCTCGGGCGCGTGGGGGAAGTGCCGGTCGCGTGTCTGCAAGGCCGTGTTCACCTCTACGAGGGTCACGCCATCGAGCGCGTGGTGTTCGGCGTGAGGCTGCTCGCGGCGATCGGATGCGACGTGGTGCTCCTCACCAACGCCGCGGGGGGCATTGGCGAGTTCCTCAAGCCGGGTGATCTGATGCTCATCACGGATCACCTCAACCTGACGGGAACGAACCCGCTGGTTGGGCCGCCACGTGAAGGCGTGCCGCGCTTTCCGGACATGACCCTCGCCTATTGCCCCGAGCTGCGCGGCCACGCACGAAACGCCGCCGCGCACGCGGCAGTCGAGCTCGCCGAAGGCGTGTATGCAGGCATGCTAGGGCCAAGCTACGAGACGCCTTCCGAGGTGAGGATGCTGGGTCTTCTGGGCGCGCACGCCGTCGGCATGAGCACGGTGCCCGAGGTGATCGCGCTACGCCAGGATGGAGTGCGCGTCGGCGCCGTGAGCTGCATCACGAACCTCGCCGCAGGCAGAAGCGGCGCGCTGCTCGACCACGCAGAAGTGGAAGCCGTCGCCAGCGCGGCGCGGGCACGCTTCGCACGCTTTTTGGCGCACTGGATCCAGCTGGCAGGAGCGGAGGCGACGCCGTGACCGCGCCCGACGAGACAGAGCTCGTGCCGCTGGTGGAGGCAGCCCGCCGCGTCCGGGAGCATGCGTATGCGCCTTACTCCGAGTTCCGGGTGGGCGCAGCGGTGCGGGGGCAGAGCGGCGCTGTCTACGTCGGTTGCAACGTCGAGAACGCGAGCTACGGCGCCACGGTGTGCGCCGAACGCGCGGCCATCTTCGCGATGGTGTCCGCGTCGGAGCGTTCCTTCTCGGCGATCGCCGTGTACACGGAGAGCGACGAGCTCACGATGCCGTGCGGCATGTGCCGCCAGGTGCTGTACGAGTTCGCGGAAGACGCCTATGTCATCGTCGCCAACGCTCGGCGCTCGCGCGTCGCTCCGTTCGCGTCGCTCTTGCCCGAACCGTTCCTGCTCGAACGATGAGCCCAGCCGCCGCGGCGCGTTCCGACGAAGTCTGGCTGCGCGGCGCGACGCTGGTCACCTGTGACGCCGAAGACCGCGTGCTGGAGGGCGATCTCTTGATTCGCGACGGTCGTCTGGCGGCGATCGGCCGCGTGCGCGGAAGTCGCGGCGCGACGGTGATCGACGCGCGCGATCGCATCGTGCTCCCCGGCTTGGTGATGGCTCACGTGCACCTTTGCCAGACCTTGATGCGGGGCATGGCGGACGATTTGCCTCTGCTCGACTGGCTGCGACGCCGCATCTGGCCGCTCGAAGCCGCTTACGACGAGGCGTCGCTGAGAAGCAGCGCGGAGCTCGGCCTCGCCGAGCTCATCGCGGCCGGCACGACGTCGATCCTGGACCTTGGCACCCTGCACGGCCAGGACGTCGTGTTCGACGCCTGCGTGCGGGCCGGAGTGCGCGTGTGCGGCGGCAAGTCGCTGATGGACTCGGGCGCGGGCGTGCCGAAGGCGCTGCGCGAGTCGACGCGCGACAATCTCGCTGACGCGGAGCGCCTGGAGCGGAGCTGGAACGCGCATCCGTCGGGCAGAGTGCGCTACGCCTGGATCCCGCGCTTCGTCTTGTCGTGTTCCGAGGCGTTGGTGCGCGGCGCAGTCGAGCGCGCGGCGCAGGCTGGCGCCTCGTTTCACACGCACGCCGCGGAACACGCCGGTGAGCGGCGCGCGGTGCGGCAGCGCTTCGGCGTGGACGACGTGGAGCTCTTGCGTCGCTGGGGCGCACGCGGTCCGCGCGTGTCGTTCGCGCATGGCGTGCAGCTCACCACTTCGCAGATGGCGCGGCTAGCCCGCGACGGCACGCAGCTCGTCTCGTGCCCGAGCGCCAACCTCAAGCTCGGCAGCGGCGTCGCTCGCCTGGCCGAGCTGCATGCAGCCGGCGTGAACGTGGCGCTCGGAGCGGACGGCGCGCCCTGCAACAACAATCTCGATCCATGGGTCGAGATGCGCCATGCCGCCCTACTCGCCAGTATGTTGAGCGGTCCCGGTGTCGTGCCGGCGCGCACGGTGCTGCGCATGGCGACCATCAACGGCGCGCGCGTGCTCGGGCTCGCAGACGAAATCGGTTCGCTCGAAATCGGAAAGCTTGCCGACCTGGTCGTCGTGCGACGCGACCGCGTGCACAGCGCGCCTGCCCTGGATCCGATCGCCACGCTCGTGTACGCGACGCAGGCGCGAGACGTCGAGCACGTCCTTTCGGCTGGAAGGTTCCTGGTCTCGGCGGGCGCGCTCACCAGCTTGGACCCCGAGCGCGTCGTGCGGGAAGCCCGCCGGCAAGCGGGACGGCTCCTCCGCCGCGCCGGCATCTGAAGGAAGGGCTCCGGAGGCGACCCAGCGGCGCCGCAGCGCTTTCAGGCCGAACCAATGCTCAAGTGCCGAGAGTCTTGCTCGCGGTGTGCCGGGTACGGCGGTCGAGCTATGCTTTCCGCTTCAGTGAGCGTCTCGCGCCTTCTACCCGGCAACCCGCCCGAGCTCGTGGTTTACGACAAACCACAGCGCTGTCCCTATTTGCAGGACCGAGTGGCGCGCATGCCGCTGCGCTTGCCGGCGCGTCCGCTCGATCGCCAGGAGCTCGACGAGCGTCTGAGAGCTGGCGACCGCCGCCAGGGCTTCGTGCTGTATCGGACCTCATGCCCCACCTGCACGGCGTGTGAGCCGATTCGCCTGGACGTCGAACGCTGGCAGCCTTCGCGGAGTCAGCGGCGCGTCTACGCTCGCGGCGTCGACCTGATCCAGATCGAGATGGGACCGCCGGTGATCGATGCGACCCGCGTGCACTTGTACAACCTGCACAAGTACGGGCGCGGGCTAGGAGACGGCCAGGCGGCCATCGACGCGGACGGCTACCGCGAATTTCTGGTCCACACGTGCTGTGACAGTTTCGAGCTGCGCTACCGGGTGGCCGGTGAGCTGATCGGCATCGCCATCGTGGACCGCGCTCTGCGCTCACTGTCGGCGGTTTACTGCTACTACGATCCCAGCCACATCAGGCTCAGCATCGGCACGTTTTCGATCTTGAAGCAGGTGGAGCTTTGCCGAAGCTGGGGCCTTCGGCACCTGTACCTGGGCCTCTACATCTCCGAGTGCGAGAAGATGGCGTACAAGGCCAGCTACTTGCCGCACGAACGGCTCGTCGATGGCGCCTGGACGGAGTTCGCTCGCTGAACCGCGCGCTCACGCCGTCAGCTCCGGCGGCGCGCGTCGCCGGAGCGCGGGCAGCAGCGCCAGCGCCGCGCACACGGCCAGGCCCACGAGCACGGGGAACAGCGCGTCCCAGCCGAAGCGCGCGGTGAGGAGCGGCACCGCGAAGCCTTCCAGGATTGCGCCGAGGGAGCCCACTCCGTTCACGAACCCGGTCGCGGTCGCAGCTGCGTGGCGCCCGCCCGCGTCCTGCGCTGCCGCGCCGGAGATGAGCGAGTCCGGACCGAAGAGCGCCGCGCCGACGAGCGCCAGAATCGAGACGTTGGCGAGCACACTGGTGCCCGCGTACCAGCCGTAGAAGAGCAGCAGGACTGCGAGGCCGCCGAGCCACGTGGCCGCCAGCATCGATCGCGAGAGACGCGCCACGCGATCGGACAGCGTACCGATCACGATCACGCCGACGATCCCGCCTACCTCGAAGGCCGTGGACGCGTAGGCAGCGTCGTCTTCCGCGTAGCCGAGCCGCTTGGTCAGATAGTACGGAAGCCAGAACAAGAGCGCGTAGCGGATGAACTTGATGAAGAAATAGCTGGTCGCATACAGCCAGAGCACCGGGTTTCTGAGCACCGCCTTCTGCGCGGCCCTGCGCAGCGGCGCGTCGGCGAGCGCGATGTCCGGAGCGGCGACGAGCGGGGCCGTGCTCGAGCCCGGCAAGTACAGCGACTGCTTCGAAGGTTCGCGCGGCGCCGGTTTCAAGAGGACGAGCACCAAAAGCGCCACGACGCCGATGATCAGCGCCGGACCCCAGAACGCGCTCCGCCAGCCGTAGCGCACGAGCAGCCAGCCCGCGATCACCGAGGCGGCGATGCCGCCGACCTGGTAGCAGGTCGCCCAGAACGCCATGACCGTGCCGCGGTTCTGCGCGGTCGTCCACTCGGCCATCGCTCGCGTCGTCCCAGGCCAGCCGCTCGACTGCGCGTACCCGTTCACGGCGAAACAGATCAGGAACGCCAGCGCCGTGCTCGCGCGCCCGAAAGCCACACAGCACGCCGCCGACAGCAGCATGCCGTAGCCGATCAAGCGGCGCGCGCCGATGCGATCGCCGAGCAGGCCGTTCGCGAACTGACCGAGGGCGTAAGTCGTCAGGTACGCCGCGTCGATCGCGCCCAGCATGCGCTCGCCGACGTGCAGCTCGCTCGCGATCGAGCTCTTGGCGGCGCTGAAGCCTTTGCGCCCGGTGTAGTACGTGGCGTACGCGAGCCACGTGACACCCCAAGCCACGCGGCGATCACGCTGCTCGGACATGCCTCACGCCGGAGAGAGTGCCCCAGAAGGGGCGGCGGGGGAAAGTGTCGGGCTCACTTGGCGCTCCCTTGATTCGGCGATAAGCGTGACGGGTGCGTGTCGTTTCGCTCACCTGTTCGAACACGGAGATCGTGTGCGCCCTGGGCTGTGGCGCGTTGCTCGTCGGCGTCGACGACCACACGGACTATCCCGAGGATGTGATCGCGAGTCTGCCGCGCGTCGGCCCGGATCTGCAGATCGACGTGAGCGCCGTGGCACGGCTCCAGCCGGACCTGGTGCTCGCGTCGCTGACGGTGCCAGGGCACGAACGCATCGTCGAGGCGCTCACTCGCGCCAAGCTGCCGTTCATTGCACCGGAGCCCGTCTCACTCGACGACGTGTACGCAGACATTCGACTGATCGGCCGCCAGCTGGGCGTGCCCGAGCGCGCCGCAGCGCTGGTCGATGCGATGCAGCAAGAGCTCGCGTGCGCTCCGCAGCCCGCCAGAGCACCGCGCATTCTCGTGGAATGGTGGCCCAAGCCCGTGATCGCTCCGGGTCGACTGAGCTGGGTGGACGATTTGATCGCGCGTGCTGGCGCCATCAATCCCCTGCACGACGTGGCCGTGAAGAGCCAGCCGCTCACGGACGAGCAAGTCTGCGCGCTATCGCCGGATGCCGTCGTCATGTCGTGGTGCGGAGTGAAGCCGCACAAGTACCGCGCCGACGTCGTGTACCGCCGTGCGGCATGGCAGGATTTGCCGGCGATTCGAGAGCGGCGTGTCTACGGCATCGCGGAGGCGTATCTGGGCCGGCCAGGCCCGCGGCTCGTCGAAGGATTTCGCGCGCTCCGGCGCATCGTCGACGATCTGTCCCGAGGCGCGGCGGGCTGAGCGCAACCGTTTGAGGTTGACGTTTCAAACGAGTCGCTGTAGCTATTGATATTGAAAGTGACTTTCAATAACATTCCCGAGCACGGCACCTCCAGCAGTGTCGCGCAGCGGCGCGTTTAACTTGTCAAAAGGACTTCAAATTATGAGCTTTCTCCGGCTTCGATCTTCCCGTCCACGCTTCGCCTATTTCGCCCCACTCGCTTTGGTACTGACTACCGCTTTCGCCTGTGGAGACGACGAGGATGACGGCGGCACTGCCGGGCGCGGTGGTGGTGGAGGTCGAGGCGGCACCGCCGGATCGGGCGGCACAGCGGGCAATGCGGGCACGGCTGGGAGCGATGCCGGACCGGACGGAGATAGCGGCACACCGGCGCAGTGGGCGGCGGGCCGCAAAGGCGAACCGCTCTCCCCAACCAACGACGACCGCCTGTGGATCCCGGTGTGGGACAGCAACACCACCTTCTACGTCGTCGGCTACGAAGATATCGGCAACACCGGCGACAAGCAGATCGCGATCGCCAAGTACAACACCTCGGGGCAACGCGACGCGACGTTCGACATCAAGCGGCATAACCACTCGACGTTCGCTGGACTTCCGGACAACCCCAGCACGCCGGCGACCGATCCCACGCCCTCCGTCGAGCAAGCGCGCGATGCGGTCATTCAGAACGGCAAGCTCGTGGTCTTGGCTTCGGCGGAGAATCCGACCACTCCGGCCAACCACGAGATCGTGGTGCTGCGTCTCGACAACACGGGTGCGCTCGATACGAGCTTCGGGCCCGCCAACACGGGCAAAATCGTGATCGACCTCGGTGACTCTCCAAACGACGCGCCGTGGTCGCTCGACGTCGATTCGCAGGGCCGCTTGCTGGTCTTCGCCAGCGGCCGCACGAGCCGCACCGCTCCCGTGGCGGGCGACGCTGGCGCGGATGCGGGCGCCGGGCCTCGCCTCACGGACTCGGATCGCTATGTCATTCGTCTCACCGAAGACGGCGATTACGACACGAGCTTCGGCGGCGGCGACGGCATCTTCACCGTGGATACGCCCGGGTCGGGCACGAACACGCTCGGGCTGAACGACAATCAGCGGCACGGTTTCGTGTTCGGCAACTGCGGCGGCGACGCAGGCGCGGGCTGCTCGATCGTTTCTTCCGGTTACACGCAGGTCGGCGGCAGGAATCAGATCGTGCTCTTCAAGCTGAACGGCGACGGCACGCCGGACACGAGCTTTTCCAATGACGGCATCGTCCGTTTCGGGCCCCCCTCGGGCATGGCGGAAGCATACGGCGTCGCGCGCCAGCAGGACGGCAGCCTCGTGACCATCGGTTACGGTCAGCTCGATCAGGAAACGCAGAGCGCGAACCTGGACGCCATCTCGTACCGCATCACCCCCGCGGGCGCGGTCGATGCAACCTGGGGCACCGGCGGCGTGGTCTCGTACGATATCGCTCAAGCCGAGGACCGCGGCCGCTACGTGCTTGCGCTGCCGGACGATCGCATCGTGCTGATCGGCGCCGGCACGGCCACCCCGGGCAACAAGGACGCGATGCTCGTCCTTTTGAGCAAGGACGGCCAACCCGCAACGTACTTCGGTCCCGAAGGTCGGCAGCTCTTCAGCTACGACAAGGCGAACGAAGAGTTCTACGGTGCCGCGCTCTCTCCAGACGGCAAATTCATCGCGGCAGTGGGGTACGCGGCTGAGCCGGGCACCGGCGTGACGAACGGCAACTCCACCGTGCTGGTTCAGCCGGTCGGGGAGTAACGGAACGGTGACCATGACGAGCGATACATCCAAGCGAATACGGCCGAGCACCAACCTGCGAACCCTGCGCCCCGTCGCTGGCCTGCTTCTTACGTCGGCGCTGGGCGTGTCGCTCGTCTTTGGTTGCCGCAAAGCAGCTCCGGACGAAGAGGTGAACGGCGGCAACCTCGGCAACGGGGGCACCGCTTCAGTGGGTGGGACGGGCAACTGGGGCGGCTCTGCGGGAAATACGTCGCTTCCTGACGGCGGGCTCGTGCAGTGTGATCGCCCGGAGCCGCCCGCGGACGCGACGTTCTCGAAGCCAAAGCTCCTGGAAGCGGCCGCGGATTGCGCCATGTATCAGTACTGCCGCTTCGAAGGTGCCGCGGCCGCGATGCGCGACGCGGCCAAAGCGTTCGCCGGGAGCCCTGACGACGCTACCAAGCGCGAGAACGCGCGCGTGGCGTGGCGCGACGCGATCAACGTTTGGGAGGAAGCGGAGCTATTCAGCTTTGGACCTGCGGCGGCCGTGACGGAACCCGGCGGCAAGGATTTCCGCAGCCTCATCTACGCCTGGCCGCTCAACGGGCGCTGCAAGGTCGACGAGCAGACGGTCAGCCGCTTCTATGAGACTCCGGACTTCTTCGGGCCGCCGACGCACTCGACCATCACCGGCCGCACGCTGCAGGCCGTCGAGTACCTGGCGTACTACGAAGGGATGGACAACGGCTGCCATCAACTGTCGCCGATCAACACGCAGCACACGTGGTCGTCGCTCGACCCCGTCGAGCTCACGCGACGCAAAGCGGCCTATGCGGCGGCAGCCGCAGAAGACGTGTTTGCCAATGCGCGCGCCCTGAACGAGGCGTGGCGACCGGATCAAGGGAACTTCCGCGCCACACTGACGCAACCGGGGAACACGGTGTTCGCGAACGAACAGGCCGCTCTGAATGCCATCAGCGACGCCCTGTACTACCTCGAAGTGCAGGTCAAAGATCACAAGCTCGCGCTTCCCCTCGGCGCGTCGGAGAAGTGCCCCAAGCCCTGTCTGGAGGCGTTGGAGTCGCGCTGGGCGAACGCCTCGCTCGAGCACATCCGCGCCAACCTTCGCGGTTTCCGGAGTCTGTTCCAGGGCTGCGGTGCCGACCACGCCGGCATCGGCTTCGACGACTTGCTTTCGGCGATTGATCACGGAGCCCTCGCGACGCAGATGCTCCAGGCGCTGGACGCGGCTGAGGCCGCCGCCGCGGGCGTGGACATCCCGCTCCAGCAGGCGCTCGTTCAAGACGAGGCGCGGGTCAGCGCTCTTCACGAAGCCGTGCGCGGCGTGGCGACGCTGCTCAAGAGTGAGTTCCTGAGTGTCCTCAACCTGCAGCGACCTAAGAGCGCTCCGACCGATAACGACTGACGGCCGATGTCGCAATGAGCAGCGCCGACGGCAACACCGTCTTGCTCCGCGCGCGTGAACGCTCGCTGCGCTGGCTCGATCTCGCGAGCACACCCGTCGACGCCGCGTGGTTGACCGCGTTCCGCGTCCTCTATGGGCTGTCGATGTGCGTCAGCATGCTGCGCTTCATCTCGTTCGACTGGGTCAACGAGAGCTTCGTGCGCCCGCAGTTTCACTTCAAATATTGGGGCTTCGGCTGGGTGGAGGCGCTCCCGGAGCGCGAACTGTACGCGCTGTTCTGGGTGCTGGCGGCCCTGGCGTTCGCGGTCGCCATCGGCTTCTGCTTCCGTGTTTGTGCCGCGCTGTTCGTGCTCGGTTTCACGTACCTGCAGCTGATCGACGTCACGACCTACCTGAATCATTACTACCTGGCGAGCCTCCTGGGACTGCTCCTGATGGCGTCGCCGGCGCATCGGTTGTGGTCGCTGGACGCGCTTCTGCGTCCTCGCCTGCGCGCGAGCGTCATTCCCGCCGGTTGGCTGTATCTGTTCCGCTTTCAAGTGGGCGTCGTCTACACTTTCGCCGGACTCGCCAAAGCGCACGGTGATTGGCTCATCCACGCCCAGCCACTGCGCATCTGGCTGGGGTCACGCACGGACCTACCGCTGGTCGGGCCGCTGTTCACGTACGAGTGGGCCCCGCTCGCCATGAGCTGGGCCGGCTTTCTGTTCGATTCCACGATCGTGCTCTGGCTCTCGTGGCGGCGAACAAGGCCCCTGGCCTACCTGGTCGTGATCGTTTTCCACGCGCTGACCAGCGCCCTGTTTCCCATCGGGATGTTTCCGGTGATCATGGTCTTCTGCGCCTTGGTGTTTTTCCCGCCGGACTGGCCCCGGCGACTGCTAGCGCGCGTGCAGAGCGTCTTTCAGCGAGCGGGGCTGGCGGCACGGCCGGCGCTCGAAGTTCCACAGATTCAGCCGTCAGGACCCCCGGTGCGTTTTGGGCGTGCCGCGGCGCTGGTCGCCCTCACCTATTGCGCCGTGCAACTACTGCTGCCCCTGCGCTTCTTGGCGTACGGCGGCAACGTTCGCTGGCACGAGCAGGGCATGCGCTTCTCCTGGCGCGTGATGGTTCGTGAGAAAAACGGCAGCATCACGTATTACGTGCGCAGCGTGCGTAGCGGACGTGTCTGGGAAGTCAGCCCGCACCGCTACCTGACACGCCACCAGGAACGCGAAATGTCCGGTCAGCCGGACCTCATCTTGCAACTGGCCCATCACATCGTGCGTGATTTCGAGCGCCGCGGATACGGACCGGTCGAAGTCCGTGTCGAGGCGCTGGTGTCGCTCAATGGTCGCGCTGCCGCGCTGCTCGTCGATCCGAAAGTCGATCTCGCGCGCGTGCGCGATGGCATTCGCCGCGCAGAATGGGTGCTGTCCGGGCCGCGCACGCCGCCGCCGCATACGCGGCCCATTTGAGCGCCAGCGTCGCCGTCAGAACTCGGCTTTAACGCCGACCTGAACCCAGCGCGGCGCGTTGGGCCGGGCCCCGTACGGCCTGCGCGAGACGATGTACATCTCGTCGAACAGGTTGCGGACATGGCCGTAGATCTTCAGGAAGCCGAACGGCTTGTAGTGAGCGCCAACGTCGACCGTGAACTGCTCGTCCGTGGCTACAACGTCCTCGAGCGGCTCGTCCCCCGCGGTCTCGCGCATCTCCGAAACGTAGTTGCCCGCCACGTAGCCGCCGGCGCGCGTCGTTTCCAGGCCGACGGACGCGAACGCCTGATGACGCGGCACGTACGGCAGCTCGTAACCGGAGCGCACGCTGCCGAAGCTCGGGTCGAGGGCCTCGAAGTCCTCGAGAAGCTCGGTGCGCGTCAGCGTGTAGGTCGCGCGAAGCGGAAGCTTCAGGGAAGCCGTGATTGGCGCTTCGACTTCGACCAGTGACTCGAGACCGTAGATGCGTGCGGCTCCTGCGTCCGTCTGGCGGTCGAGATCTTCCTCGCGGCACCCCTGCGAGAACGTGCAAATGCTCGTCAGGTTCGAGTAGTCGTTGAAGTAGCCGATGAGCTCGGCGCGAACAGCGGTCGTCGTCAACCGGGCACCGGCTTCGTAGTTCACGCTGACTTCGGGTTCCGGGTAATTCTGCAAATCCGGCGCGGCCGGCGTCATGCCGCGGTACACGCCGCCGAGCACCCCGAAGGTGTCAGTCAGTGCATAGAAGGCGCCGACGCCGGGCAGCGCGATTTGTTGGGCGTCGCCGTTCGATGCACCGCTCGCGCGATCGCGGAACACCCAGCGAATGAGCTCGACGCGCACGCCCGGTGTAAAGGTCAGCCGCTCCCAGGTCAGCGCATCGAAGACGTGGAACGCCACGGCGTCCGTGAGCGCCTCGTTGAAGGCCGTCACCTCGGTCGGCTGGCCCACGGGGATCAACTCACCCCCCACGTAGAAGAACGCGTCCTGGCTGTGGCGGCGCTCCACCCGGTCGTTGTGAAAACGGAGCCCGTATTCGAGCTGATGGTGGATAGGCCCCGTGCGAACCTTGAGCTCGACCTTGCTCTGGATGCCCTGACTCACGAACTCGCGCTGATTCGGCCCGATCAGGATGGCGGCGCTCGCGGTGTCGTCGCGGCCGCGGAGCACGTCGTAAAGCGGAGCGTTGCCCGCTGCTTCTGGGTTCGCGAGCACGTCCACGAGGTCCGCGCCCGCGAAGTCGTTCACCTTGCGCCAGCGGCGCGAGAAATCGTTCCGGTACGCCGTCGTGGTGATCGCCATCTGGCGGCTCGGCTGGATGTAGTGCGTGAGCGCCAGCGCCGTTCTGTGCCACGTCATGCGATCGAGCGCGCTCGCCCCGTAACGCGCCAG
Organism: Polyangiaceae bacterium; assembly: GCA_036520475.1. Lineage (GTDB taxonomy): Bacteria > Myxococcota_A > Polyangia > Polyangiales > Polyangiaceae > DATDJP01. The sequence continues at coordinate 21,412 of DATDJP010000092.1, forward strand.
CGGATTCTTGCGAAAGTCCGCGTCCGTGAGCCCCAGGTACGTCTCGTTCGAGGTCTCTTCCGAATACGTGCCCTTGAGGCGCAGCTCGTGCGCCAGCTCGGCGGTCGGATCGAAGCGGTGGACCCCCTTGAACATCCATTCGTTCCGAAAGAACCCCGTGTCGGCGCCGCTGGGCAGCTCCTTGAAGCCGTCGCTGCGGATGTGCACCCCTTCCACCAGGAACCCGGTCTGTTCGTTGCTGCTGCCGAAGTAGCCGTGTGCCTTGCCGTACCCGTAGTCGCCGATCGCCAGATCGATGCCGCCGCTGCTCGTCGCCGGGATGGGACGGGTCAGGAGATCGACCGCGCCGCCGATCGTGTGGGGGCCGTATTGAATGGCCGAGGGTCCCTTGAGCACGCGCATCTGGTACATGCGCGTCGCGATCGGGAAGTAGTACGCGGCCGACGCGGAGTACGGCGCCGGACCGAACAACACACCGTCCTCGAGCAACGCCACCTTCTTGCTCCGATCGGAGCTGGCGCCGCGGATGCCGATGTTCGGGCGCAGGCCGAGCCCGTCTTCCTGGCGCACGTAAACGCCGGGCACGAGCTGCAGCGCGGCGTGCGGATCGTCGTAGTCGTAGCGCTCCAGGGTGCGATTGTTGAGCACGTGTACCGAACCCGGCGCGCTGCGGGCGCGAGCACCGAGCACGGTCACCTCGGTCTCTGGGCCCTCCTCGGCGGTCGCCGATGGTTCGGCACCAGCGTTCGTCTCGCTCGTGGGCGGCGCTGTGTCGCCGGCGGGCGGGGCGCCCACCTCGAGCTCCTCCTCACTCTCGGCGCCCTCCGGAGGGGCCTCCTCCGGAGGGGCCTCTGCCGCAGGTGGCTCAGCCGGAGCTTCGTCCGGTGCCGGGGGCGGCTCCTGAGCGAACACGGCAGGCGAAATCAACAGGCCTACGAGCCAAGCCCGGGTCGGGGCCAGCCGCGGAAGCCGTCGTTTTTCAAGGCGCTTCGAACGCGCCCGCGCGCAAACCATCACCGCCGCCGTTAACACGGGAGCGGCCAATTGAAAACGATATTCAAATGCACTACCGCGCAGGCATGCCGGACACGGCCGTGGAGGCCGCGCGGCCTCACTCCAGGCGGCGCTCTTCGGTTTCCTCGATCTGGGCCAGAGCGGCGGCGAGCGCGTCTTTGGCTCGCTCGAGGGACGCGCGGTCGCCTTCCCACTTGGCCTGCGCCTGCCGCACGCGGTCGCCTTCACGCGCGAGCGCGGCGCGCAGGTGCTCGAAGTCGCTACCCACGCTGACGAGCTCCGATTCGAGCCGCGCAATCTTGGCGTCGCGTTCGTCGATCATGTTCCTGGCGCTGTCTCTCTCGTCCGTACGCTCGTCCACCTGACGTTGAAGGCTGCTCAGCCGCTGCTCGGCGTCCTGCAGGCGCTTACCCAGGCTGTCGCGGTCCTGGGTGCGTTCGAAGAGCTCAGCCTCGAGGTTGCCTAGCGCCTGCTCGCGTTCGTTCGATAGCGCCCCTACGGCCTCGAGCTCCTGTCCCACGCGCGCGAGCTCTTGGTCCAGAGCGCCTTGCCTCGAGCTGAGCTCCTGGATCGCCTTCGCCTGCGCGTCGCGCTCGCTGCGCACGTCGAAGAGTTGGTTCTCGAGCACGTCGATGGCCGCCTCGCGCTCCTCGATGGTTTGACGCGCGTCGTTGCGCTGAAAGCTGACTTCCTCGAGCTGCGCTTCCAGAGTGCCGAGCTTGCTCTTTGACTCGTTGGCAAAGCGCTCGACGGAGTCTCGATGCTCCGTGACGCGGTCCAATTGATCTTTGAGAGACAGTAACGTGGCCGCCTGCTGCTCCTGTGCGACCAGCGCGGCGTCCCGCTCCTCGGCGCGTTTCTCGAGGTCGACGCGCAACCCAGAGATGGCGCCTTCGAACGCCGCTTCGTTGTCCGCCTGCTCGCGCTTCAGTGTCTCGAGGTTAGCCGCGTGGCGTTCGGCCAGTTGCGCGAGCTCGCGCTCATGAGCCGCGCGCTGCTCGGCGAGCGCTTGCTGGTGCGCGTATTCCGCGTCGCGGAGGGCTTGCTCGTGTGCCTGCGCGAGCTCGGCCGCGTGCCGCTGTAACCGCTGCTCGGCGGCGGCCGCGCTGTCGGACAGGGATTGATCGTGGTCGATTCGAGCGCGCGCGCGCTCCTCGTCCGTCGCGCGGGTCAACGCCGTCAGCCTGGCGTCGTGCTCGCGCGTGAGCTCCGCTTCGCGCGCGGCGACGTCCGCATTCCGCGCCGCGACGAGCTCTTCACGCAGCGCCTCGAGCGCCACGCGCTGTTCGGCCTCGAGCGCCGCGCGCGCCGCGGCCAGGGCGGCGTCCTGTTGTTCCAGGACTTCAGTGCGCGCGCGCTCCGCCGCCTGCTCCGCGTGCTGGGCGGCCTTGCTCCGCGCTTCGTCGCGTTCAGCGCGCAGCTCGGCCGCCTCGCGAGCGCGTTGCTCCAGATCGAGAGTGAGCTTTTCGACTTTGCGCTTGAAGTCTTCGGCCCGTTTTCCGGCTTGCTCCTTGTCCGCGCGCAGCGCCGACTCGCTCTTGGCTTTCTCGGCGAGCTGCCTCTCGAGATCGTCGACCCGATCGGTCAGGTCCGCCTTTTCGCGCTCGGTGGTGAGCACGCTGTCCCGGCGCGTCAGCAGCTCCTTGTCGCGGTAGCCGAGCTGGTCGCGCAGATCGAGGATCTCCTTGTCCTTGCGATTGAGGGCTTCACGCAGGTCGAGGAACTCCCGCGCCGACCCGGCGCCCTTGGCCGAAGACGACAGGCGGGACTTGGTCTCGTCGAGCTCGCGCTGCAAGCGCACCACTTCGGCGTCCCGCGACGCAGCCCGGCGTGCGCCGTCTTCGAGCTGGGCGAGCTGACTTCTGCTGGTCCTGAGCTCGTCCTCGAGCTCGCTGATGCGCGTCTTGTACTTGCCCAGGTCTTCGCGAAACTTGCCGGTCTCCTGGGATTCGAGCGGGCGCGGGGGAATCGACGACTGCCGCATGCGCGGCGGTGGGCTGGACTCTGCGTGTGCCCCGGGCTCGTCGACGCTGTCCGCCAGATCCGCGGCGCCGAGCGACTGCACGGACATCGGCTCTGCTTCGACCAGCGAGTCGAAGGCTTCCTCAGCAAAGCTCTCGACTTCGTCTTCGAGCTCGTCCGATTCCGATTCGGGCGGCGGCGCCACGCTCGGAGCTGGCGGGGCCTGACTCGGATAGACGCTGCTCGCCTCGTCGATCTCGATCTCGTCGTCGATGAGGATCGCGTCCTCACTCATCGGCGGCGCGCTCATCGGCGGCGCGCTCATCGGCATCGCCACCTCCGACTCCAGCGACACGAATTGCCGCATGCGTTTGACGAGGTCGTCGAAGGAGATCGGCTTGTGAACGTACTCTTCCGCACGCGTGCGCAGGCGGCGGTGCTGCTCGAACGTCTCCTCCGTGGAGTCGCTGCTCATGATGATGAGCGGGATGTCCTTCAGCGCCTGATCGCGTTTCAACTTGTTGCAAACCGAAAAGCCGTTCATGCGCGGCAGCTCGATCGACAACAGGATTAGATCCGGCGGATCGCTGGCCGCCGCGGTGAGCCCCGCGTTGGCGTCGTCCACCACTCGCGTTTCACACCCGAAGCGAACCAGGCCGCTCTGCAGCTCGCCGGCGAATCCGGGATCGCTCTCGAAAACCAGAACTTTGATGGGCATTCAATGACCGCGCGTGAGGAGCTTCAGCAGGGATTTGCCCGGGCAGCGCAGGCGCTCAGACACGTCGTTCAGGCAGGCGAAGACCCACTACGATATCCAGCACTTGGAGCGTGGTCAAACTGAGCTTCGAAGCTTAGGTTTTGGCGCTCCGGCTGGCCTTCTCGGCGTGCCCGCTCACGCCGGCGCGTCGAGCCAACACTTCAATAACCGCGCGCAGCGGGATTTGCCGGAGCTCGAGGCCGACCAGCAGATGGTACAGCACGTCTGCCGCCTCGTTCGCCACCCGCTCATCGCTCTCATTTTCCAGGGCGTGGCCGAGCTCCCCCGCCTCCTCACTGAGCTTTTCGGCGATCTTCGCGGAGCCGCCGTCGATGAGTGAGCGCGTGTAACTCTTTTCGGAGGTCGCGAGGCGACGCTCGTGGAGCGCGACCGCGAGCTCGTCGAGAAACGGCTGAGCCTCGAGCGCGACGTCGGAGATTGTCCCATCCACACCGACACGGCGAAAGAAACAATTCGGACGGCCCGTGTGGCACGAAGGCCCGAGCGGGTCGACGAGCACGAGCAGGGTGTCTCCGTCACAGTCGGCGTAGACCGCGCGCACCGCGAGGCCGTTGCCGCTGGTTTCACCCTTTTCCCAGAGCGACTGGCGCGAGCGGCTGTAGAAAGTGGCTCGGCCGGTCACGAGCGTGCGCGCCAGCGATTCCGAGTTCATCCAGGCGACCATGCGCACCTGCCCGGTCAGTCGATCCTGCACGACCGCCGGGAGCAAACCGTGAGCGTCGAAGACCAGCGCCTTGGTTTCGGACATGAGCTTCGCGGAGCCTACTCCACGCGTCGCGCCGAAACTCGCCGCGCGAATGCGTCACCCCACCTGGTGCGGCGCGCGGGCGTTGCGGAGGGCCCCTCCCCCGCCAAAACGCTGCTCGGGGGGCCATCCCCACGTTTTCAGATAGTTAACCTATTGAAATGACAAGCCTTCAAGGCTGGCCTGCTTCGTGCTTAGTTCCAGTTCGATTCTCGGCTGTGCTGCGTGGAGGAGACATTCATGGCTTGCAACGTTTCTCGGAGTGTTGGGACCAGGTCCTTACGGACGCTGCGAGGGGCATACCTCCTGGCGCTCGTGGCAGGGCTCGGTGTCGGTCTTGCCGGTTGTTCGGGAGAAGAGAAGGCCCAACGCCAGAAGTTCGATCGCCTCGTGTACGCCGTCCGCCAGCACACCGTGCTGGATGGCGACGGCGCCGTTGCGATCAACGTGGCCGGCGGCATGGGGCAGGTCATGGACTACAACCGCTACGTACCGGGCGGGCGACTCGAGGTCTACGACCTGACCACGGACAAGACCGACAACATCCTCGCCGATTTTCCGACGGCTGACGTCTCGAGCCTGGATGTCTCGTACGACAAGACGAAGGTCGTGTTCACGATGAAGACGGACTCAGAGGACCACTACCACGTGTACTGGGCCAGCTTGACTCCGGGCGGCGACGGCAAATACGAGATTCATCAGCTCACGTACGGCCCGCAGGACGATGAGCACGCCATCTGGGTGCCCGGCGAGCGCATCGCCTTCATCACCAATCAGGCCTACACCGAGATGGGCACGCGCGCGGACGAGTACAACCACTCGCGCGTCGTGACGCAGATCGCGACTATCACTCTCGACGGCGGCGACTCGGACCGAAAGCTCTGCTCACAGAACCTGTCGCACACCATCAACCTGTTTCCGATGGCGGACGGCCGCGTCGGGTTCTCGCGCTGGGAGCACCTCGAGAACGTCAATGACGTGAAGCTCTTCGCCATGAACCCCGACTGCACGCAGATGGTCGCGGTCAGCGGACAGCACGGCAAGCCAAGCAACTCACTCGTCCAGGTCTCGGAGACGCGCACGCCCAACGTGCTCCTGGCGATCGCCACGCAGCGCGAAAATACGATCCAGTCGGGCTCTTTGATTCAAATCGACGTGCGCGGCGCGAACGACCCGCTGCGCGTGAACGAAGAAGAGCCGAAGTACAAGGAGCTCACGCCAGCCGTCCCAACCGGCGAGGCGCCCTCTCCCGTCGGCCGTTACCGCAGCCCGCACGGCCTGCCCGACGGTCGGATCCTGACGTCCTGGGCGCCCGGCGTCGTGAACGAGACCAACGAGCTGCAGCTCAACCCGCCTGACTTCGGCGTGTACGTCTACGATCCGCGGAGTCGCCGGAACGAGCTCATCGTCAACCACGAAAAGACGTGGGAGCTGTATGCGAAGCCCGTCGTGGCCCGCACCGAACCGCCGGTCATCGCCTCGACACAGAGAACGACCGACTCGACCGTCCCTACGACCTTTGGCTCGCTCAACGTGCGCCTGACCTCGCTCGGCGCGCTACACGGCAATACCGTGAGCGGCGCCCAATTCGAGGAGGGCACGTCCATCGACGAAGCGCTGAAGCAGACCAAGAAAGTGCGCATCATCGAGGGCTTCTCGAGCGAAGGCTCGCCCGGCACGAACATGTTCGGCTTGACTATGGCCGAAGGCGCCGCGCTGCTCGGCGAGGCCACGGTTTACACCGATGGCTCCTGGCTCGCGGAAATTCCGCCGTACGTGCCGGTGCACCTGCAGCCGGTCGACGAGTTCGATCTCGCGATCCGCAATCAGACGACCTGGATTCAGGGCATGCCCGGCGAGGATCGCGTGTGCGGCGGCTGCCACGAGAACCGCTCCGATCCGATCATCCCGGGCGGCCAGCAGCTCACTGAGGCAAAGGGCGTCGGCGCGCAGAACTTCATGCTCCCGGTGGCGAGCCGCGTCGAATACCCGTGGTACGGCGCGAACGACGCCGCCAACGTGAACGAGATTCAGAAGCTCCTGAACGCCAAGTGCGTGAGTTGCCACAACGCCACGACGAACGGCAACACGGCCCAGCAGTACTACGAGATCGAGATGACGGACGAGGAAACGGGAGAGGCAACCACCTACCGCATTCCGCGCCTCGACCTGTCGGCGACCCCCATAACGGTCACGTACGACAATGAGACCCGGGCCTGGCCCGCTTCCTACGTGTCGCTCTTCTATCCGGCGGCCTTCAAGATGGAAATGGGCATGGGTGCGGAGCTCGCGAGCGGAACCATTCCTCCGGAGTGGGCCATCCCGAGCGACGCGCGCAACAGCAAGCTCATCGAGAAGCTCAACGTGACGTCGGCCACGGAGAGCGGCAAGTATGCCTGGGCGCTCGGAGAGGCGTTCTCCAACGCCGACATCGCCGGCGGCACACGCACCGACCACGCCGCCGCAGCCGGCCTCACGCGCGACGAGCTCGTGAAGCTGATTCGAACCATCGACATGGGCGGCCAGTACTACGCCCGTCAAAACAGCGATTTCCAGCCGTTCGCGCAGGACCCCGTGTCGGGCGGCGGCACCCAGTACGAGTGAGTGCGGAGGAAGCCATGAAAAGCAATAAGCGAAGTCTGTTGCTCGGTGCGCTCATCGTAGGGGCGGCCAGCTTGTTCTCGAGCCTCGGCGTGGCGGCGGATCCCTCCGCTGCGGACAGCCGGCGAGTCGGTCGTTCGACCGTCTACAAACACCTGCCCGACAACTCGCTCGAGAAGGTCACGGCGCCGGATTACATCAAGAGCATCGGCGCGCGCCCGGGCAACTATGCTCCGACGGAGATCTGGCGCGCGCTCGAGCACGGCGAAACCGTGGAGTGCCTCGATTGCATTCCAGGCATCTCCAAGCTGCTCTACGACCCGCACCCGAAGACGCGCGAAATCTCGGCCTGGTGGCTGCGGCGCCGCGTGTTCGGGGTGTTCGGACCGGGCGAGGTGTACGCGAAGACCGTGGCCACCTTGACGAACCGGTCGGCGCTGGAGCGGGACCGCGCGTACGCCGCCGAAGCGCTCGGCGAGTTCTTGAGTCGCTCGGGCGTCAAATTCGTCGCGGCAGCGCTCGCCAGCGACCCCTCCCCGATGGTGCGTAAGAGCTCGGCGGCTGCGCTCGAGCGCCTCAATCATCAGGGCCCGAACGGTGAGCTCGGAAACGCTCTGGGCGACGACAACGAAGAGGTCAAGCTCGCGGCGCTGCAGGCGTCCGTGCGCATCCACGTGTTCACGCACGTCGACAAGGTGCTCACCTTGATCAGCGATCCTTCGGCGCGCGTGCGCAAGCGCGCCGCCGAGAACCTGGGCGTGATGCGCTCCCGCGACTCCGTCGTCGGGCTGGTCGCGCTGACGTCTTCCGCGACCGAAAAGGACGCCGGCGTACGCGCGGCAGCCGTGGCATCGCTCGGCCGGATCGCGGACAAGGGCGCGCGCCCCGCAGTCGAGGCCGCCCTGCAGGATCCGGCTCCCTTCGTGCGCGACGCGGCGCGCATCTCGCTCAGGCGCCTGTAACCGCGGGTACCCGCCCGCTGCTCTCCGCCGCGTCTTTGATGCGAACCACGGCGGCGGAGGGCAGCACTTCGAACTTCGGATAGCGCTCGGGGTAGCCGCGTTCATACGCGGGGCCCTTGAACTGCTCGCGCAGAAACGGCGTGAGCGCGGCGATCGCGAATGCGTGCTCGCCGATTGCCCCCAGGGTCTTTTCCAGCTTCTGCTCGCCGGAGGTCGTGCGCCGCCCGGACGGCTCCATGATCGACTGCAGCAGGCGCAGCTTCTGGGCTTCGAACACCATGGCCTCGTACCGAAACACGCCCATCAAGAACAGGCCGCGGGGGATGGTCAGCTCTTCCGCGAGCGGGACGGCCGACAGCGGTTCCGAGTACGTGCGATCGTACGCGGCCTTTCCACGCGCAATGATGTCGCTCGTCAGCATGCCGAGCGCGAAGTAGTTCTTCACCGGGATGCGCGGGTGAAATAAGGAGCCCTCGAAATGCGGTTCGAAACGCGCGAGCAGCAGATAGCTGAGGCGACCATGAACGCGCGCGAACTGACGCAGTTGTTTGGCCGAATACTGCTCGCGCAGAGCGCTCATCAGCTCGGCAAAGCCCGACCAGTCGTCGCGGTCGATACGCCCGATACGCGGCAAGAACTCGTCCCAAAAACGCCGTACGTCGTCGGAGGTGAGGCCGCGCGCATCTTCCAGGAGCAGCGCGTCGACCGCTTCGCCGCGCGCGGCGCGATCGAGGAGCGGCCTCAGGCGCGAGCGTTTGACCCACGCCATTTGCTCCCAGTGCCAGAGCTCGGGTTCCGGGAAGGTGGCTTCGTCGAAGTCTTCGCGCAGCGTGGTGACGGGCAGGTGCGGGCCGATGTACGTACGCTTCCACCAGCGTCCATTGCGCTTCAAGGCCGCGAAGGACGTGCGCTCGAGCATGTAGGTCTGGGCGCGAATGAAGCGCGGCGGGCTGCCGTCAGGAGCCGCTGTGTATTGCAAGAAATGCGGGATACCCGGGCTACCTTCGAGCACGCGCTGCGCGATACCGGCGGCGAGCGGCAACTCGTTGAAGCCATGCACGTACGAAGTGCCGATGATGCCGTGCACACACACGCCGCCGTCACCGATGCCGAAGGTTTCGTAGATCATGGCCTGATCCCCGCGGGGATGGTGCGGCGCAGCGAAGCGCGGCCGGCTGTTCATCTGCGACGGGCAATACTTGAAGTGGCACTCCTGCCAGTCTTCGCCGTCCCAGCTCACCTCGAAGATGACGACGCACTTCACGGGCGCGGCGCTCTTCGGCGGAAACACGCCGTAGGCGTGGAGCCAGCGCAGGGGGTGGAGGGCGCGAAAGAACTTCCAGGGCCACGTCAGAAATTTGGGGCGCAGCTGCCCGACCCACGGCCAATAGAGCCATTGCTGACTGCAGTAGCTGTTCAGCGGAAAGGCCAGGAGCGCGCCGCAGGTGTGCACCAGCACGAGGGCACGCAAAAAGTTCGGCTCACCAGCGCCGAAATAGCTGCCGAGGGAGAGCTGCCACGCCGTCGTCGTGTCGAGCAGGGTGATACACAGCGCCCCGATGATCCAGTTGAAGAACCCGAAGCTGCCGCACAACTGAATGCCGATCATCAGCGCCGTGATGCCCGCGGCGGCGATGATGCTGGCGTCTCCTGGCACGAACACGAAGAACGGCAACGGGATCTCCACGAAGAACATGAAAATCAGCGTCGCTTTGGAGGCCCACAGCGGCAGCGCGTGCATGGCCCAGCCGACGGGAGAAGGCAGCGGCTGATTCAACATGAAGCTGCGCAGGTATCCGGAGTCGTCCCGGCTCGAACCCAGAAATTTGAACTTACCGAAGCCGAACAACACACGGAACACGAGCAGTCGATAGACCCACACCAGCGCCGGATCCGGCGTGCTCACGGCGCCCAGCTCCGGCAGCGCCAGCGTCGCTGGCAGGAACATCGCGAAAAAGCCGGTCTCGAACAGCGTGCAGTCCCAGGGAAAGATCAGACGAATCGCGACGTCGAGCGACAGGTACGCGACGTAACAAGTAATCAGCGCAAACGGGGTCCACGGCCCACCGCACACGACCAGGGCCGCAGCCAGCGCGCCGATCAACGCGATCCCACGCAGCGCCCAATCCCGGCTGCTCAGCCAGAGCAGAGTCGGAAAATAGAAGAAGCGCCGTACGCCGGGGAAATGCGCGGTGAGCACGCCGAGACGCGTACGCACCGGAGCAATGCCTCGTTCACCGGAGATCGGAACGACCTCGATGCACAGGGACACGAAGGTGATGAAGTACACCAGCCCCAGCGCCCGCACGAACAGACCCCACACCAGAAGCGGCGGGAAAGCCGCCGTGACACCCTCGAACATGATCAAACCACGCTACCCACATTCTGCGCAAAGCGGGGTGCGCGGGGCCCTTCGAGACGAGAACAGGCGCGTTCGTTGGAAGTGGCGAGACATGGCCTTTCCGGTCTGTTCTGCTAATCTGGGCGACCAATGCGGGTGAGATTTCACAGCAAGACGGCGTGGGGTGGCGTCGCGATCGTGGCACTGTGCAACGCGTGCACGCGTGAAGACAAACCGGCGGACTCGACGTTTTATGAACGTCGCATCGCGCCGGTCGTACGCGGCTCGTGCGCCACCAGCCCGACATTCAGTGGCTGTCACGTCGCGGCGGATGATCGCGGAAACGCTCTAGGAAACCTGAACGTCGAGACCTACGACACGCTGAATCTACGACGCGATTTGTTTCTCAACTATGGCCCGTACGGCTATCCCGCACTCTTGCTCAAGGTGCTGCCGCCGCAAGACTTACGCCTGACATCCTGGGACAACGAGACACAAACAACCAGGAGCGACATCGCGCACGCCGGGGGATCGGTGCTCGACGTCACGAGCAGCTCGTACGCGCAGCTCGAACGCTGGATCGCGAACGGCGCATCGGAGAACAACGCACCGCGGGCGGAGCCGCGCTACGACCTACAGCCGTGTTCCAATGACCTGGGAACGGATCCGCTGTTCGACGCACAGACCGAACCGGCCACCGCCGACTACGCGGACTTCAACGTCGTCAACGGTGTGCTCGCCAGAAATTGCGCCGCCGGCCAGTGCCATGGGTCTCCCACCAATTCCTACTATCTGACCTGCGGCGAGACCGAGGAACAGAAGCGCTGGAACTACTTCGCGACCGGCGATCATGTCTCCGCGGACTTTGCCGCGAGCGACATCTTGACGCGCGCGCTCGATCCGGCGCAAGGCGGCGTGTATCACGAAGGCGGCACCGTCTTTCGAAGCCGCGAAGATCCGGATTACTTGCTGCTGCGTGCGTGGGCCGAAGCAAAGGGAGGTCCCACGAACATCCCGACAGAAGAAGGGTTCGACTTCTTCGCGAAGCGCGTGCAGCCCATGCTCGCGAAGCGCGGCTGCATGATGGTCAACTGCCACTCCCCGGCGATGTTTCACGACTACCGCTTGCGCGGAGGTAGCGCCGGGCATTTCACGTTGGCCACGACGCGCGTGAACTATCGCTTCACGCTCGAGCAAGCAGGACTCGAATCGCCGGACCCGAACGCGAGCCGCTTGATTCGGAAGAATCTCCAACCGCCGCCCGCAGGCCGCGGCATCCTTCACCGCGGCGGGCCGCTGTTCAGCTCTGGAGGCGACCCGTCGGCGTGTGACGCGGCTGCAGCCGAAACCGGCAGTTTGGATGACACCACGCCTTATTGCGTGATCGTCGCGTGGCTCGCCAAGGAACGCGCCGCGCGCCTGGGCAGTGCTCCCGGCCTGACCGGCATCGTGTACGTGCGTCGCCCGGCGAAAGCCGGCACGGACACACCGCAAGACTACGCGACCTTCTCGCCGGGCGCCGAAGTGGTGCTGGCAGACGCGAGCTTGTCGGCGAGCGGTGATGTCAGCGCCTCTGGCTCGACGAGCCTGTCCGCGCTGTGCGGCTTGACCCCGGCGAGCACGGACGCGCGCCGCCCCGCGGTGTCGTGGGACGGCAGCCGCATCGCCTTCGCCGCGCGCACTTCTGCGAGTGACCCCTTCCGCGTTTACGTGGTGGAGGGCGGCAGCTGCGCGCCTGACGCGACCATCAACGCGCCTGCGGTCGACGACACGGGCACGCCGGTGCCGGACAACGGCGAGCTGATTCACAACTTCGATCCGGCTTTTGCGCCCGACGGCCGCCTCGTGTTTGCCTCCACGCGCGGCAACGTGATGAACGTGCAGCATTTCAGCTACAAAGGCCCGCAGCGCAGCCCTGCCGACCCTGCGAAGCTGAACGCGAACCTCTACATCGCGGAGGACGGCAAGATCCGGCAGCTGACGTTCGTGCTGAATCAGGAGATCACCCCGGCGTTCATGAGCGACGGCCGGCTGATCTTCACCGCCGAAAAGCGCGCGCCTGATTTCTATCAGCTCGCGGGCCGGCGCATGAACCTGGACGGAGGGGACTACCACCCACTGTTCGGCCAGCGCGCGACCATCGGCTACACGCAGATGACCGATTTCGTGGAGCTCGCGGACAAGAATTTCGTGGCCATCGCCAGCGAGCGGGGCGCGGCGCACGAGGCCGGGACGCTGGTCGTCATCAACCGCAGCATCGGCATCGACCAGCAGAGCAGCGATGAGGCTGACTATTTGCAGGACCCCGGCGCCATCGACTGGCCCAATCCGAGCTTTTTCCAGCGTTCGATGCGCGTGGTGGACGAGAGCGCCACCGGCAGGCTCTCCGGGACACAGGGCGCATACAGGAACCCGTCACCGCTACCCAATGGCAAGCTGCTCGTGAGCTACGCCGCCAACGTGCAGGACCTGGCCTCGTTCAACGGCAACTTCGACATCCACGTCGTGGACCACATCACGGGCCAGCGCACCGCGTTGATCAGTGGCGGGAGCGACGAGCTCTGGCCCGTCGCGGTGTACGCGCGGCAGAATCACGGCGTCTTCGAGTCGAAGCTCGCCGAACCGAACGGAGCGACGCGCGTGATCGGGTCCCCGGACCGCTCGCGCGTGATGTTCCTGGATCTGCCGCTGTTCGCGAGCCTCGTGTTTCAGAACACGCGCAGCCCGCGCGTCGTGCCGTCCGGCTCGCCGTCTGTGAGGGTGTGGGAGAGCTTGCCTCCAGAGGGAGGCGTCACGAGCTTGAGCAGCGGCAGCCCCTTCATCACGGAAGACAAATACGGAGCGCTCCACGTGCGACGCCAGCTCCGCGGGGCCGTACACATTCACGGCGACGGCTCAGCGCTCATGGACGTCCCCGGCGGCGTGCCGCTGGTGCTCAGCACGCGTACGACGTTCGCGGGTGAGAGCAGCCCCACCGAACACTTCCAGCGCGAAGAAATGGGCTTTTATCCCGGGGAAGAAGTGCGGCAGGGTTTCCGCCGGCAGCTGTTCAACGGCTTGTGTGGCGGCTGTCACGGTTCCGTGAGCGGTTTCGAAGCTGAGAACGCGGTGAAACCGGACATCTTGACGCGCGCGTCCGATGTAGCCGCTCGCACGGCGACCCCGACTGACCTCATGGGCACGCAGGGTGCCGAGCAGGGACCGCAGTTTCCGTGAGCCCCTGAAATCCGAGTTTGGGTGCGTCCCTAAATTGCAGACCTCCCGTAAACGTGCCCGTAACGTGCCCGACGGTCGGTCAGGAGACGTCGAGTTTTTTTTGGCAGGCGGGGTGCTGGCACGCTTCGATTGCTTGCCTGTGCGCCTTCGGCCAGATTCAGCACGATTGACAGTGGCGCCGCGTGCGGCAGGCAAAGAGCGAGCACACTGCGAGACGTCGCACCGCACCCGAAGATGCGCGCGTGAGATCGCGAGAGCACGGCGCCATCCGGCGCCACCCCGAGTCGTGCCCGAGTTGTGGGTGGCGCTGGTAGCCACCCCGCGTCGTCTACTACGGCGCGATGTTTGGCGGCACCAACAGGGCTAACGCGGCTCGCAGCAGAGACTCGGGGTTAGGCTCGATCGCGCGCGCTCGGAGCTTGCCAACGGCTTGCGCGACTTCGTGCTTGCGAAACCCCATCCTGCATAGGGCCGCCGAGACCTTGGTCTCGATGGGCTCGCGTGAATCGGACTGCGCCGCGTCCGTGGGCCGAGCCTCGGCCTGCTTTGCCGGCACGTCACGCGGTTTGCGCTCACAGCGCTTCTTCTCGATGTGCGCCTCGCCGAAGACCTGGCGTGCAGTATGGGCGTTGTGACTCGAACACAATAGGCAGACGTTCTCTACGGTCGCCGGACCACCGCATGCGTACGGCTGCACGTGCTCTATCGTCAGAAAGCGCCGCGCGCTGCAGCGCCGGCCTTCTGCGTCCACGAACGTGCACTGACTCCCGTCACGCCGCCAGACCTCGCCTGCCACCTCGACCGGCACGTGCCGCGAACCTGGCTTCTGCTCACGCCGCTTGCGCGTTCGGCCCGCGCCGCGACGGCGCCGGACCTCCTTCTCGATGAGCGCCTTGATTGCGCGCGAGAACAAGGCCGGGAGGTCGCCCCGGGGCAGGACGTGGCTCAGCAGCTCTTGAGCCTGCTCGATCTCGGCGTAGAGCTCCTGGCTCGCGGTGAATTGCACTCGGTAACGGAATGCCGACAGCGGCTCCAGTTTGGCCCGCGTTGGAGCTCGGTCTGCCCCAGGACCGGTCGACGCTTCGGGCCGGCCGGATCCTGCCTGTGCG
>DATDJP010000093.1:0-40586 GCA_036520475.1 Polyangiaceae bacterium
CAGAAAGCGCACCCGGCAGAGGTGGACTTCGGTTTCTGAAAACTTGGTTTCGATCGGCTATAAACGAGTCACCGATGGACGACTCGCTCATCCCGGGGGAGCTGATCGCTGAGCCCGCCGGGCCATGGCGTTCTTACAAAGAACGAGTCGCGCTGCTCGCGCAGCGGGTCGTCGAAGCTCAGCGCCCACTGCGCGTGCTCAATTCCATCAAATGGCAGCCCGACGTCTTCGAGCGTTTTCAGGCGTCGAGCTTTCGCGAGATGCCCCGCATCGGACCCGAGGAGTACGAGCGGATTACGCTCGGCTTCGACCCGAGGGCAAAAATCGAAGAGTTTCGCGCCATCGAAGCGTCGGTGGGAACCGAGCTGGGCGGAGGTGATGCGATCGGACGCATCCTGGCCAGCTCGGCGCGCGAATACAGCGACATCGTGGAGATGCTCGAGGCGCGAGGCAAGCCCCGCTTCTACGAGCTCAGCCGGCGCCTCTACGGATCGGCCAAAGACGTGTTCGCCGACGACGTGACGCGAGTGCGCGACATCGCGCTCGACATGTACCAAATCCTGACGAACCTCGACGACGCCGTGCTCGGGCCGCAACCCGCACGGACGATCCCCGCTTCGGAGGTCGTCCACGCGCTGAACGCACGTCTGAACGCGATGTTCGGGGATGGAGTAGTGCGCGTGATCGTCGACGACGGCATCGTGGCGGACGCCGCCGCCGGCAGCGACTACGTCAAGATCCGCGACGGTGCGCTGTTCAGCGAGCGCGACATTCGCGTGCTCGAGGTGCACGAAGGCTGGGTGCACGTGGCGACCAGCTTGAACGGCCAGCAGCAACCAGTCGCGCGTTGGCTCGCCAAGGGACCGCCCCGCACGCTGGCCACGCAGGAGGGCCTCGCGGCGTTACTCGAGGTTTTGACCCTGACGAGCCACCCGAGCCGCGCGCGCCGTTTGAACGACCGCGTGCTGGCGGTCGACAAGGCCGAGGACGGCGCGAGCTTTCTGGACGTCTTCGAGTGGTTTCGCACCGAGGGCTACACCGAAGAGGTGTGCTTCTGGAACACGCAGCGCATCTTTCGCGGCGGGGTGCTCGCCGGGGGCGCGCCGTTCACGAAGGACATCGTCTACACGAAGGGCATCGTCTCGAATTACAATTTCCTGCGCAGCGCCATCGCCGCCGGCCGCCCCGAGCTCATCCGCTGGCTGTTCGTCGGCAAGGTCGCGCTCGAAGACATCCCCGTCCTCGCAGCCCGCAGCCACGAAGGCGTGGTAGCGCCACCGCGCTATATCCCCGACATGTTCCGCGATTTGAACGGCCTGGCCATCTGGCTCAGCGTCAGCACGTTCTGGGGCCGCTTGAAAAACCGCGCCGTACACCGCCATTACGAGCGCCTCTTCGAGACGGGATAGCGCAAAACGTCGTGGTCGTGAACGCGTGACGCTGACGGAATTCGACGGCTCCCGCCTAACCGCCAAGGCGCCATGGGCAGCTGAGTTCGCCAAGTAG
Source organism: Polyangiaceae bacterium (assembly GCA_036520475.1). Classification (GTDB taxonomy): domain Bacteria; phylum Myxococcota_A; class Polyangia; order Polyangiales; family Polyangiaceae; genus DATDJP01. Next base: position 1,507 of record DATDJP010000093.1, read on the forward strand.
GAAATTTGGGGTTGCTTGGCTCGACTTGGCTCGACGCAAGCAGAACAGTGTCGCCGATGCTCTGTTGAATGCGCTCCACGTCGCTCCGCGTGAACCCCAAATACTTGGCGAACTTCGACCGGCTCTCTGTGCCTTGGCGGTTCTCTGGGACCGCAACCGCGCCCCTACTTCTCGTGCTCGACTGTTGGACGCTTCTTCTCCAGATCCGGCACGACCTTCGCGACGCGGCGGCGCACCATGCCCCGTACCATCCTCCAGAGCATTTCGTCGTTGCCGTGATCGCCGAACAGGCCGAGGGGGATCTGGAACCCGCCCATGTCGGCGCGGCCGCCACCGTACGGACGACCCGAGCCGTCTTCGCCGAAGGCGTTGTGCATGAACGCCGCCGGGTCCACGCTCGGGCTCTTGGTGCGCAGGGATCCGTCAACGCGCTCTTCGACGATGCCGTACACGAGCACGGTGTCGATGTCTTCGCGGCGCAGGATGAAATCCGCAGCAGTCGGGATCGAGTCGCGATTCACGGCGCTGACGCGACCGACGCCGGCGATCGCGAAGTCGCGCACCACTTCGAGGTCGCCGAGGGCGCGGCCGATCGCCTCCATGGTCTCCGCCGTGATCGTGCGGCGGCCGACGCGGCTCAGCGCCTCCGCATCGCAAAACGGCTTCAGGTACGCCGCGGCCCTGAAGTCCGCCGGCGTCGCCAGAGAGAAGTCGTCCGTGTCCGTCTGAATCCCGAAATAGAGGGCCGTCGCGACCACCGTCTCGTCGCGTCCTTCGTTCGTGAAGGGCGCGAGCCCGCGTTCGCTGTGCTCCGCGTACATCGTGCACGTGGCGCCGACGTCGTGGCGCACGTCCACGAACGGCGCCTTCGGAATGCTCGTTGGCCGGTGATGATCGACCACAGTGAGCAGCTCGAGATGCGCGGGCAAGTGCAAGCCGGCTTCCGTGGCGCTCGCGTCGACCAACGACAAATAGCCGAACTGTTCCAGGTCGCTGCCATCGTTGATGCGCACCATGGACACGTTCAAGAGCTTGATGAGTGCGCGGTTCTCCGAACGCGAGACCGGAAGCGAGTGGGCAATCGTGGCGGAAACGCCTAGACGCTCGCAGATGCGCTTGTGAGCGAGGGCGCTGCCGATGGCATCGGGGTCCGGGTGACCACCGATCAAGATCACGAGCGGCTTGTCCGTGGCGGTGGAGAGCACCCGCTCCAGCTCTTCGCGCTTGTCGCTGCTAGGCATCGAAGTTTTTCTCCTGCACTCCCGGACGCTCACCACTTGCCGACCGTCGTTTGCTCCAGCCGAGGGCGCAAAGCCTTATATCGATAGCCATATCCTGACTAGCGAGCTAGCCCGACCACCGGCCTGGTCGCAACGATTTCGCGACCTTGCAGGCTTTTATCCGGCAGCTTGTTGGGATCGGCATCGGCAGGATTCTCAAAATCTGGGCTCCGCAGGCTCGCCTCGGCGCCCCTCATCGTCGCGGCACGGCGTGCGCGAGGCGCCCAAAGCGCACGCCGAAGGCGCGCTCCGCCAGCGCAAAGGCGGACACCGCTCGCGGAGCGATGGACTGCCCCCCGGGCACGAGCTCGGGGACGGGCGTGAACCGCACCATGCTCCCGAGATCGGACGCGCCGATCACGAGCTCGGCGTGCTTCAGCTCGCCGTCTCGCGCCTGGCGATAACTTCCTGCGTCGTCGACGAGCGCGTAGGCGCCACTCGCCGGAGGCTTCTCGGTCAATACGGACCAAGCGCCGCCGGTACGATTTCGATCGGCCGCGTCAACGACGAGCTCTTCCAACTCGTCGGGGCGGTAGTCGAGGTTCTGGCCTGCCTGTGCCGAGAGGCCCAGCAGCACCAGCGGCAGACCGGCCGTGGCCCGTTCCAGGAGCGACAGCCCCACGCCGATGCGCGGGTTCAGCTCGGTCGGCAAGAACCCGCGTTCCGTCAGCACACCATCGATGCAGAACGTTCCGCGGAAACCCACGCGCTCGGCGAGAGCACGCGCAGTTTCGCGCGCCATCTCGCGCATCTTCTCGCGGTCTTCGGGCGGGGGATCCCAGAAGGTCGCGGCGCCGGCGTACAGGAAGCGATTGGAATCGACGCGGCGCAGCGTCACCATCTCGACGGGTCGGAACACGGCGACGCCGTCCGGGAGCACCATGCCGTGGATACTGCACGGAATGCCCTCGAGAAACGGCGTGACCCGCACGCGATCGCAGCGCGTCGCGAAGAAGTCGAGCGCCTCCCGCGCATCATCGGCGCTCCTGACCCAGCGTAGGCCTTCGGCTCCGCCGTGCACGCCTTCGCGCGCATCTCCCGCCCAAACGGTCCCGGCACCTTGGTCGAGCGCTCCGGTCGCGTCGCGAAGCTCGCTCGCCACGGTCCGCGCCACCCGTGAAGGTGGGCGCTCGATGCCGTGATTGTCCCAGAACGCGTCGATGCCCACTTTGTCCTCGAGCGCGGCCCAGCTGCGCGGACGTGCCCCGTAGCGGGGCCTACCGCCCACCTGCGGAACATCTCCCAGCACGATGGCACCCACGGCGATCGCCGAGCGCTTGGGATCATACGTATCGAGCCGCTGCCGAACCTCTTCCGGCAGGTGGGTCAGCTGGTTCTCGTACGCGCGTATCGCCTCTGAAATGCTGGAAGCGCGGAGCTCCAGCGACAGCCAGTCGGCGTCCTCCTCGTTTGGCAGCTCTCCCGTCCCGAGGCTCGAGCCGATGATGAACGGACGCTCCGCGCCTAGGCGCCGGAGCTCTCGCGCGAGCGGCGTCAAGAACGCGACCGGGCCGCCGACGAGCACGGTCTTTCTTCCTGCGAACACCGAACCGAGCTGCTTGCGGTAGTGCTCGACGGGCGCGCTGTAAGTCTCGGTCATGCCCGCACCATAGCCACTCCGCCAATCGCGCAAACAGCACCGGCCGGGTACTTCTCGCGGGCTTGGCTGGCGCCGTTCTACGTGTTCAGAACGCCGCGGAAATCCGCTCCAGACGCCCGTCCAGCCAGCACCAACGCTGTACTCTTGCGCATTTTTTGCGTTTTGAAACTTGACGGCGAGGCAGGAGCACTGCACCCTCAAAAGCACACATGGTCTCCACCGCTCACCGCAGCAACGTCCTCCTTGCCGAAGGCAATGGCGTCGCGGTGTCGGCTGCCCTCCCCGTGCGCGAGCTCATTAGCGTCGTCCGGGTCGTTATTAGTCCGGGTGCGGCGGCCGTCTAGCCAAGACCAAGTAGACTACGGCCCCCGCACCCGAGACACGGTGCGGGGGTTTTTTTTACCCCCTGACCTTCGAGGTCAAACCAGTTCAGCGAATCGAATTCAGAATGGAGAACGAGCCGTGGCCGCACCCATGAACGACATCACACCGCAGTTTCGTGCCGGCGCGCAGCCCGAGCAGAGCGTCCGCACGCTCACGGGCGCCGAGATCATCTGGGAGACGCTCGGGCACCAAGGTGTCGAAGTCCTGTTCGGCTATCCGGGCGGCGCGATCATGCCGGCGTACGACGCCATGATCAAATACCCGATCCGGCACATCCTCACGCGTCACGAGCAGGGCGCGGCACACATGGCCGAAGGCTTCGCACGAGCCTCCGGCAAGGTCGGCGTCGCGATGGCCACTTCGGGCCCGGGTGCCACCAATCTCGTCACCGGGATCGCGGACGCGATGCTGGACTCGATTCCCATCGTTTGCATCACGGGTCAGGTGCCGTCCACGATGCTCGGCAGCGACGCCTTTCAAGAGGTGGACATCACGGGCGTGACCCTGCCGATCACCAAACACAACTTCCTCGTCACCCGGCCGGAAGACATCATGCCTGCGATCAAGCAGGCGTTTTACATCGCGAACTCCGGCCGGCCAGGGCCAGTCGTGGTCGACATCACCAAGGACGCGCAGCAGAAGAGCTGTGACTTCGGTTGGGACCCGACGCCCGTGCGCTTGCCCGGCTACCGTCCGGAGCGCCACCCGCTGCCCAAGGAGCTCGAGCGCGCCGTGGAGATGATCCACGCCGCGAAGCGTCCGCTGATCTTCGCGGGGCACGGCATCCTGCGCGGCAACGCCACGGCCAACCTGCTCGAGTTCGTGCACAAGACGGACATCCCCGTCGCGCTCACCCTGCTCGGCCTCGGCGGCTTTCCCGCGACCCATGCGCGCAGCCTGGGCATGATGGGCATGCACGGCGAGGCCTGGGTGAATACGGCCATTCAGGAAGCGGACTTGATCATCGCGCTCGGCATGCGCTTCGACGATCGCGTCACGGGCAATCTCAAGACGTACGCGCCGCACGCCAAGAAGATCCACGTCGAGCTCGATCCGGCGGAGATCAACAAGAACGTCAAGGTGGACCTGCCGCTGATCGGCGACGTGAAAGAGATCCTGCACGCGCTGCTGCCCCACGTGGAGCATCGAGACCGCTCGGAATGGCTCGATCACATCCACGACCTCAAGGGCGAGACGGCCGTCATCGACATCCAGAGCTTGCCCGACGACGGCCGGCTCCTGGCCGCACACGTGATTCACGATCTGTGGCGCGTGACCGAAGGCCGCGCGCTGATCGTCACGGACGTGGGTCAGCATCAGATGTGGGAAGCGCAGTACTACAAGCACGATCACCCGCGGAAGCTGCTCACCTCGGGCGGCCTCGGCACCATGGGCTTCGCGCTGCCGGCGGCCATGGGCGCGCGCTTCGCCTGCCCGAACGACGAAATCTGGGTGATCGCCGGAGACGGCGGCTTTCAGATGACGGCTTCGGAGCTCGCGACGTGTGCGCAGGAGAACATCAAGGTCAACGTCGCGATCATCAACAACGGCTACCTCGGCATGGTGCGCCAGTGGCAGGAGTTCTTCTACGGCGGCCGCTACGTCGCGACGCCGATCAAGAGCCCGGATTTCGTGAAGCTCGCGGAAGCGCACGATTTGAAGGGCCTCCGCGTCACGGAGCGCAAGCAGATTCCGGATGCCATCGCGAAAGCACGCGACGCCAAGGAGACCTGCGTGATCGACTTCCGCGTCGAGCAGGAGGACAGCGTGTACCCGATGGTGCCCGCGGGCGCGGACCTCGACAAGATGATCCGCCGGCCGCTCCGCACGGGCCACAGCCCGATTTACGAAACCGGCGAAGACGAGTGAGCCGCCGTACCCGCAGCACAGTTTCTAGAGGAATGTCATGACAACCAGCTTAGTGACTCGACGCACCTTCGTGGCTTACGTGGAAGACCGCCCCGGTGTCCTGAACCGAGTGGCGTCGCTGTTTCGCCGCCGCGGCTACAACATCGTTTCCCTCAACGTCGGGCGCACGCACGAGACCGAAGTTTCGCGCATGACCTTCGTGGTCGACGCCGACGACGACACGGCGCACCGCATCGAGGCGAACCTGTACAAGCTCGTCAACGTGCTCAGCGTCGAAGACATCTCGAAGGCACCGACCGTGACCCGCGATCTGGCCCTGATCAAGGTCCAGGTCGGTCCCGAGCGGCGCGCCGAGGTGCTGCAGCTCGTAGAGGTGTTCCGCGCTCGCGCCGTCGATGTGGGGCCGGACAACCTGATCGTCGAGGTCACTGGCACCCAGGACAAGATCGACGGCCTGGTCGCGATTCTTCAGCCGTTTGGCATCACCGAAATGGTTCAGACCGGCACCGTGGCCATGACGCGCGGCGCCCGTGGTAACGCGGCGACGAGCGCCGCGACCGCCGCCCCCAAATCCAACTTGCGCGGCATCGCCGCTGCTTGAAGCATCATAAGGACGAGAAGACATGGCCAAGATTCGTTACGACGCGGACGCAGACCTCTCGCTGATCCAGAAGAAGAAGGTCGCCATCATCGGTTACGGCTCGCAGGGGCACGCGCACGCTCTGAACTTGAAGGAGAGCGGCGTGGACGTGTGCGTCGGCTTACCGGACAACAGCAAGAGCCGTCCGAAGGCGCAGAAGGACGGCGTCGCCGTCAAGAGCGTGCGCGACGCGGCCGGCTGGGCGGACGTGATGATGGTGCTCGCGCCGGACACCTCGCAAGCCGCCATTTACAACGAGCACCTCGCCCCGAACCTCGGCAAGGGCAAGACGCTGATGTTCGCCCACGGCTTCAACATCCGCTTCGAGACGATCAAGCCGGCCGCGGACGTGGACGTGAGCATGATCGCGCCGAAAGGCCCCGGCCACCGCGTGCGCGAGACGTACAAGGAGGGCGGCGGCGTGCCGGCGCTCCTCGCCATCCACCAGGACGCGAGCGGGCAAGCGGACGCTATCGCGCTCTCCTACGCCAAGGGCATCGGCGCCACGCGCGCCGGCGTGATCAACACGACGTTCGCCGAAGAGACGGAGACGGACCTGTTCGGTGAGCAGGCCGTGCTGTGCGGCGGAACGAGCGAGCTGGTCAAGGCCGGCTTCAAGACGCTGGTCGACGCAGGCTATCAGCCGGAGATCGCCTACTTCGAGTGCATGCACGAGCTCAAGCTGATCGTCGATTTGATGTATCGCGGAGGTCTCAACTACATGCGCTATTCGATCAGCGACACGGCCGAATACGGCGACTACGTGTCCGGTCCGCGCGTGATCAACGACGAGACGCGCGCCGAGATGAAGCGCATCCTCGCCGACATCCAGAGCGGCAAGTTCGCCAAGCAGTGGATCGCCGAGAATCAGGCGGGGCGGCCCGAGTTCGACAAGCGCCGCCACGACGAGCGCGAGCAGCTCCTCGAAAAGGTCGGCGCCGACCTGCGCAAGATGATGCCGTTCGTCGACCCCGTCACGATCAGACCGGGAGACTGATGACCATGGAGAGCGACTCTGGCGTTAGCGCCCCAAGTCAATACGTACGCATGTTCGACACCACGTTGCGCGACGGCGAGCAATCGCCGGGCGCGACGCTCACGTCGGAAGAGAAGCTCGAGGTCGCGCGGGCACTGTCCCGCCTCGGCGTGGACGTGATCGAGGCGGGCTTCCCGTCCGCCTCGCCCGACGATCTCGAAGCCGTACGCAGCATCGCCGAGCACGTCGGCCAGGTTGCTCCCCCGGGGCGGCTCTCTGCGGAGCCGCCCATCATCTGTGGCCTCGCGCGCGCGGCCGAGGCCGACATCGACAAGGCGTGGGAAGCGATCCGCGGCGCCAAGCACCCGCGCATCCACACGTTCCTGGCGACCTCCCCGATCCATCGCGAGCACAAGCTGCGCATGACGAAACAAGAGGTCGCCCTGCGCACGCGTGCCATGGTGAGCTACGCCAAGCGCTACTGCGACGACATCGAGTTCAGCCCTGAAGACGCGGGCCGCACGGAGCCCGAGTTTTTGTACGAGGTGCTGCAGGTCGCCATCGAAGCCGGCGCCACCACGCTGAACATCCCGGACACGGTCGGCTACACCTTGCCGGACGAGTTCGGCGCGCTGATCAGCGGCATCATGAAGAACGTGCCGGGCATCGAGCGCGTCATCGTCTCCGTGCACTGCCACGACGATCTCGGGCTCGCTACGGCCAACAGTTTGGCCGGCATCCGCGCCGGAGCGCGCCAGGCCGAGGTGACGATCAACGGCATCGGCGAGCGCGCCGGCAACACCTCCTTGGAGGAGGTGGTGATGACCCTGCGCACGCGCGAAAAGCTGCTCGGTCTGCGCACGGGTATCGACACCACTCAGCTCGTGCGCACGTCCAAGCTCGTCAGCGCGCGCACCGGCATGGTCGTCCAGCCGAACAAGGCCATCGTCGGCGCGAACGCGTTCGCGCACGAGGCCGGCATTCATCAGGACGGCATGCTGAAGCACGAAGAGACGTACGAGATCATGCGCCCGGAGACGGTCGGCGCCTCGAAGTCCCTGCTCGTGCTCGGCAAACACTCCGGCCGTCACGCCTTCGCCGTGCGACTGCGCGAGCTCGACCATGCGCTGGAGGGCGAGGCGCTCGACGCCGCGTTCGCGCGCTTCAAGACGCTGGCCGACAAGAAGAAGCGCATCACGGACGCGGACCTCGAAGCGCTCGCCGCGAGTGAGCTCGGCCGTGGCCCCGAGCTCTTCACGCTCGAGGCAATCCAGGTTTCGTGCGGTACCGGCGGCTTGCCCACGGCCACCGTACGTCTGCGCGGACCGAACGGCGCCGTACACACGCAAGCTGCCGTCGGCACCGGGCCCCTGCATGCCGTGTTCACGGCCATCGACGAGATCGTACAGGCACCCGCCGAGCTCGTGGAGTACTCGCTGAACGCCATCACCGAAGGCATCGACGCGCTCGGTGAGTCGAGCGTTCGCCTCCGCGCCGATCGCGCCGATCACCGCATCAACGCCCAGCACCCAGCGCACGCCGCCGTGTTTCACGGCCACGCCGCCGACACGGACGTGATCGTCGCCAGTACCAAGGCCTATCTCTCGGCCTTGAACCGCTTGCTCACCGCCTTCGGCGTCGCTGCTGCCGATGGAGCCGGTGGAACCTTCAACGTCAAGCATGCCGTCGCGAAGAGCGAGCCGGCTACCGCGGAGTGAGTCCGTTCATGAGTCGAACCCTTTTCGAAAAAGTTTGGAACGCCCACGTGGTCACCGAGGAGCCCGGCCGCCCGTCGGTGATTTATATCGATTTGCATTTGGTCCACGAGGTCACCTCACCGCAGGCGTTCGCTGGCCTCCGCAGCCGCGGCATCCGCGTGCGCCGTCCCGACCTGACCGTGGCGACCATGGACCACTCGACCCCCACCTTGCCCAAAGCACTGCAGGTGGTCGATGAGCAGGCCCGAGCACAGCTCGCTCAGCTCGAGAAGAACTGCGCCGAGTTCGGCATTCGCCTGTACTCGCTCGAGAGCGAGCAGCAGGGCATCGTGCACGTCATCGGTCCCGAGCTCGGGCTCACCCGTCCGGGCATGACCATCGTCTGCGGCGACAGCCACACCTCGACGCACGGCGCGTTCGGCGCGCTCGCGTTCGGCATCGGCACGAGCGAAGTCGAGCACGTGCTCGCCTCCCAGTGTCTCCTACAGAGCCCGGCCAAGACCTTCGAAGTACGGGTCGATGGCGAGCTCAACCCCGGCGTCACGGCCAAGGACATCATCCTGGCGCTGATCGCCGAGATCGGCACTGGCGGCGGCACCGGCTACGTCCTCGAATTCACCGGCAGCGCCATCCGCGGTCTCGACATGGAAGCGCGCATGACGATCTGCAACATGAGCATCGAAGCGGGTGCTCGCGCCGGCATGATCGCGCCCGACGACACGACCTTCGAATTCGTCAAGGGCCGCGAATTTGCGCCCAAGGGCGCGGCCTTCGACAAGGCCGTCGCGTACTGGCGGACGCTGCCCAGCGACGACGGTGCGCGCTACGACCGCACCCTCACGCTCGACGCGAACGCGCTCGAACCGATGATCACGTACGGCACGAACCCGGGCATGGCCGTGCCCATCAGCAAAGCGCTGCCCGCCGCGGCGGACTTCACCGACAGCGCGCAGCGCGCGGCCTTCGAAAAGGCGCTGCGTTACATGGCGCTCGAGCCCGGCCGGCCGCTCCTCGGTCATCCGGTGAACGTCGTGTTCGTGGGCTCGTGCACCAACTCGCGCATCAGCGACTTGCGCCTGGCGGCTTCCGTGCTGCGCGGCCGCCACGTCGCACAGGGCGTGCGCACGCTGGTAGTGCCGGGCTCGAAAGAGGTCAAACGCCAAGCCGAGGCCGAAGGTCTCGACAAAGTCTTCCGCGACGCAGGCGCCGAGTGGCGCGAAGCGGGCTGTTCGATGTGCATCGCCATGAACGGCGACCAGATCGAGCCCGGTCAGTACGCCGTCAGCACCAGCAACCGGAACTTCGAAGGCCGCCAGGGCAAGGGCGGGCGGACATTCCTCGCATCACCTCTGACCGCGGCGGCGGCGGCCGTCACCGGTCGCATCACCGACGTGCGCACGCTGGCTTCCTGAGCCGCACCCCAAATTCTCGGATTTTCTCATGGCAAAGTTCACGCATCTCGAATCGCACATGGTGCCGCTGGTCATCGATAACATCGACACCGACCAGATCATCCCGGCGCGCTTTCTCAAGGTCATCGACAAGCAGGGACTCGCGAGCAACCTGTTCTGCGATTGGCGCTATCTGCCGGACGGCTCTCCGAAGCCGGATTTTGCGCTCAACCTGCCGAGCAGCCAGGGCGCTCAGGTGCTCCTGGCCGGCGACAACTTCGGCTGCGGCTCTTCGCGTGAGCACGCGCCCTGGGCGCTCACGGGTTGGGGCTTGCGCGCGGTCATCGCCACGTCGTTCGCCGATATCTTCCGCAACAACGCGCTGAAGAACGGCCTCCTGCCCGTGGTCGTGGATGCCAAGACCCACGCCGTACTCGAGCGCGCGGTCAGCGCCGACCCGGAAGCTCGAGTCGCCATCGATCTCGAGTCCACCCAGATGACGCTACCCGATGGCAGCCAGGTGTCGTTTCCCGTGGATCCCTTCGCTCGCCATTGCCTGCTGAACGGCATCGACGAGCTCGGTTACATCCTGTCCTTCGAGGAGCGCATCCAGCAGTACGAAGCACGCGCGGCGAGCTGATCGGCACAGCGAAAGACCCATTCATGGCATCAGAACAGTCGAACCCAGGCCAGCCGACGCGCGAGCGCGTCGACGTGTACGATACGACGCTCCGTGACGGCACGCAGCGCGAGGGCATTTGCTACACGGCCTCTGATAAGCTGCGCATTGCCCAGCACCTGGACGCGTTCGGAATTGCCTTCATCGAAGGTGGCTGGCCGGGCTCCAACCCCAAAGACGCGGAGTTTTTCGAACGCGCGCGGGACATCGACTGGAAGATCGCCAAGATCGCCGCGTTCGGCTCGACGCGCCGCGCCGGCATCGCTCCGGAAGACGACCCGAGCATGCAGGCCCTGGTCGCGGCCGAAACGCCGGTCTGCACGCTGTTCGGCAAGAGCTCGACGCTCCACGTCACCGAGGTGCTTCGCACCACGCTCGACGAAAACCTGCGCATGATCGAGGACAGCATCGCGTACCTGCAGAGCCTCGGGCGGCGCGTGGTGTACGACGCCGAGCACTTCTTCGACGGCTACACCGCGGATCCGAGCTATGCGCTCGAGACGCTGAAAGCAGCGGTGCGCGGCGGCGCCGAGGTGCTCGCCCTGTGCGACACCAATGGCGGCAGTCTACCGTGGCGCATCGAAGAGGTGGTGCGCACGGTGCTCGCGGAGGTCCAGCACCCGCTCGGCATCCACGCCCACGACGACACGGGCTGCGGAGTGGCCAACAGCGTGGCTGCCGTCCGCGCCGGCGCGCGGCACGTGCAGGGCACGATCAACGGTTACGGCGAACGCTGCGGCAACGCGAACCTGACGGTGATCATGCCGAACCTCGAGCTCAAGCTGGGGCTTTCGTGCGTTCCGGCAGGCCACATGCGACAGCTCTCCGAGCTGTCTCTGTTCGTCTCGGAGGTCGCCAACGTCGCGCCTGACAATCACATGGCCTACGTGGGCCGCAGCGCGTTCGCGCACAAGGGCGGGGTCCACGTGGCCGCGATGCGACGCAACGCGGACTCCTATCAACACATCCCGCCGGACCTGGTCGGCAACCACATGCGCGTCGTGGTGAGCGAGCTGTCCGGCCGCGCGAACGTGCTCAGCAAGGCCGAAGAGCTCGGCGTCCACGTGCAGGCGAGCGGGCAGGTCACGGACGTGCTCCAGGACATCAAGGAGAGCGAGGCCCGCGGACTCTCCTACGAGAGCGCCGAGGCCTCGATCGCGCTCTTGCTGCTGCGCAAGAGCCCCGACTACGTAGCGCCGTTCCACGTGCTCGATTACCAGGTGATGGTCGGCAAGCGCCGCGGAACGGAGACGTTCTCCGAGGCGGTCGTGAAGCTCCAGGTCGATAGCCAGGTCGTGCACACCGCGGCCGAAGGCAACGGCCCGGTTTCGGCGCTCGACGCGGCCCTGCGCAAGGCGCTCACCCCGCTCTACCCCGAGCTTTCACACATGCACCTGGCGGACTACAAGGTCCGCATCCTCGACGGCAGCGACGGCACCGGCGCCACCACGCGCGTGCTCATCGACAGCCGCGACGAGACGCGGGCCTGGAGCACTGTCGGCGCGTCCTCGAACATCATCGAAGCGTCGCTGGACGCGCTCGTCGATTCCATCGAGTTCGCGCTGCTCGAGAGCACGGGACACGCAAACGTCCCGAAGCCTCTTGTCTCCGGCACGGAAGCGGCGGATACGGCGGACCGTCGCGCGCTCGGGTCCGAAGCGCAGGCGCGCAGCGTGGAGGCCAGATGAAAGCTCGAATCGTCGTTTTGCCGGGTGATGGTGTCGGTCCTGAGGTCGCCGGAGCGGCAGCGCAGGTCCTCGAAAGTGTCGGCCGCAAGTTCGGCCACCAGCTCGCGTTCGAGACGCAGCTGATGGGCGGCATCGCCATCGACGAAACGGGCGACCCGCTGCCGGAAGCGACGGTCGTGGCCTGCAAGGCCGCCGATGCGGTGCTGCTCGGCGCGGTGGGCGGCCCCAAGTGGGACGACCCGGCCGCCAAAACGCGCCCGGAGGCCGGACTGCTCCGCATCCGTCAGGTGCTCGGCCTGTACGCCAATCTTCGCCCCGTACGCACCTATCCGGAGCTGATCGACGCCTCTCCGCTGCGTCCCGAGCGCATCCAGGGCGTGGACCTGTTGATCGTGCGCGAGCTCACGGGCGGCTTGTACTTCGGCCAGCCGCGCCTGCGCGAGACCACGCCGAACGGTATTCGCGCCGTGGATACGCTCGAATACACCGACGGGGAAATCCGGCGGGTCGTGCAGCTCGCCTGCACTCTCGCGCGCGGTCGCCGGCGGAAAGTGACGTCCGTGGACAAGGCGAACGTGCTCGAGACTTCGCGCCTCTGGCGCCAGGTCGCGACGCGCCTCGCCAGCGACTTCACCGACATCAAGATGGACCATCAGCTGGTCGATTCGTGCGCCATGCGGCTGGTCACGGCGCCGGCGAGCTTCGACGTGATCGTCACCGAGAACATGTTCGGCGACATCCTGAGCGACGAAGCCGCGGTGCTCACCGGCTCGCTCGGCATGTTGCCCAGCGCGTCGCTCGGGGAAGGCCGGCTCGGCCTGTACGAACCCATTCACGGCTCAGCGCCAGATATCGCGGGCCGCGGCATCGCCAATCCGCTCGGCACGATCCTGAGCGCGGCGCTGCTGCTGCGTCACAGCCTCGGTCTCGAAAGCGAGGCCTCGGCCGTGGAAGCGGCCGTACAGCGCGCGCTGGCCGCGGGTGCACGCACGGCGGATCTCGGCGCTGAGAAGCCGCTGTCCACCGCCGGCATGACCGAAGCCGTGCTCGCCCAGATCGACGCGTGATGTCATGTCGCTGATCGATCAGATCAAGACTCGCATCACGCAGGCCATGAAGGCCAGAAATGCGGTCGAGAAGGAAATACTGCGCGTCGCGCTCGGTGAAATGCAGATCGCCGAGACGCGCGCCGGTAACCTGAGCGACGAAGAAGCGGCCGCCATCGTCCGGAAGCTCTTGAAATCGAATCACGAGACGCTCGGCCTGACCGCGGACGAGGGCCAGAAGCAGACGCTCATGCAAGAGATCCAGATCCTGGAGTCCCTCTTGCCGAAGACGCTGAGCGTCGACGAAATCATCGGGCTACTCGGGCCGGTCAGCGAGCAGCTGCGCGCCGCGAAGAGCAGCGGCCAGGCGACCGGCGTCGCCGTGAAGCACTTGAAGAGCGTCGACGCCAACGCGGGCGGCAAGGACGTGGCGGCCGCGGTGGAGCGCATCCGCTCCTGATCATTCCGCCCGACTGGCCGAAATTTCAGTAACTTGCCGGCTTCTACAGCGCCGCGGCAATGTGTCACGGCGGCGTCGAATTGCCGCGTGGCCGTACCAGCGCTACGTGTGACATCCGCAGGTTCGAGCCCGTGGGGGCTGGCACGCAGCGTGCACCTGTAAGCGGAAAAGGAAACGCGCAATGGCAAGGGGATATCCGCCAGCTTACGGACGCAGTCAAACCGGCACCGACCGACGTGTAATGAGCGTCGCGGAGCTCGAGCGCATGTACGGCCGCAATGCTCAGGTCGAGCTGCGCAACCCGCCGGCGTACCAGCAGGAACCGGTGTACCAGCAGGAGCCCGGCTATCAAGCCGCTGGGTACCGCCCAGAGCCCCCGTACCAGGCCGATCCACCGTACTACGACCCTGACGCGTACGACGATCCGGTGGAGACCCCCGTGAAGCGCAGCCCGTGGCTGCCCGTCGTCGTCGTGATGATGCTCGGTATCGGCGCGCTGCTCGGGTACGGCCTCTACAATCGCGGCCTTATACCGGCTCAGCTCATGCCCTCACGCGTGGCGATGCAAAAGACGGAGAGCCTGCCCATCGAACGCGACTGGAAGGGCATACCCGCTCTGCCGCACATCAGCACGGACGTGGTCACGAGCATCAGCGCCGCGAAGCCCTCGACGCCGAGCCCGGCAACCGAAGCTTCGGACACGTCGGGTGCGGGTGCAGCTGCGCGTCCAGCCGCTCGCCCGATGACCAGCACGGAAGACAACGCAGCGACCCTTGAGATGATCCGGCGCGAACGCGAGCGCCTGGACGATCCGGGCGGCACGCAGCAGCCGAGCACGACCGGCGAAGCGACCGAAGCCGAGCCTTCTGTTCCGGGCTACATCGAGGCCGAGACGCCCTGATCGGCCTCGCGGCGGCCCGGCAACCGCGGGATCAGGGGGTAGCTCCGGTTGATCCGGGTGATGGCTTGAAACACCCAGATGCGCCAGGTGACCGCGAACGAGCCGGTCGCGCGCCCCGCGAGTAACGACGTGACCGCTTGTCGCAGCTGGAAACGATCGGTCGGGTTCATCATCGCCTCGACGAACTCGGGGCGATAAAAGCCGCTGACGAAGCCCTTGTAGCGCTCGACCACGTGACGCAGCCAGCGTTCGTATCCGGCGAACTCGCGGCGCGAATAACGTTCTCGGCCGAGGGCGCGATCCAGCGTCTCCGCAGCCCGAAACGCGCCCAACATGCCGAGGTACACGCCGGTCGAGAACACGGGATCGATGAAGGCGGCCGCGTCACCGACGAGCAGCCAGCGGTCGCCCGCGAATCGCCGGCTGACGTACGAATAATCGGAGATCGTGCGCACCTTTGCCACGCGCCGAGCGCCCTGGAAACGCTCTGCCAGGTACGGGACGGCCGCGACCTTCTCGAGGAAGTACTGCTCGTCGGGCTTCTTTCCCTGCAGGTGACGGCCCGGGGCGACGAGCCCGAGACTCGTGCGATCGCCCTTCAACGGGATCACCCACCACCAGCCTTCGGGCACGACGACGATAGTGATGTCACCCTCGCGTTCCCCGCTGGCGCGCGCTGCGCCTTCGTAGTGCGAGAAGACGGCGAAGTTCTTGAGATCTGGATCCATTTGCCGAAGCTCGAAATGCCCGGCCAACAGCGCGCGCTGCCCGGTGGCGTCGACGATGACCCGCGCGGTCTCGCGATGAACCTGGCCCGCGCCGTCGCGCACGGATACTTCGACACCTTCAGCGGGGTCTATTCTGAAATCCGTCACGCGGCTCCCCTGCTCGACACTGACGCCGTGCGCCGCGGCGTTGTCGAGCAGCAACTGATCGAACTCCGCACGATCCACCTCGTACGCATAGCCAGGCCCAGCGACGACGCCTTCGGCGAACGGGTAGCGGCGGACGAGCGAGCCGTCTCCGGTCACGAACTCCGCGCCGTGCTTGATGAGAAAGCGATCCGCGAGCTGCTCTGCGACGCCCAGCTGCTCGAACAGGGGCATCGCAAACGGCAGCAGCGACTCACCGATGTGAAAGCGCGGAAACTGCTCCTTCTCGACGAGGCGCACGCTGCGGCCCATCTGCGCCAGGCGCGTTGCCAGGCTCGAGCCTGCGGGACCGCCACCGATGATGAGAACGTCGTACTGCATGAGCGTCGTGCTCAGAAACGTCATCCACGCGCCAGACGCAAGCGCGAGGAGCGGTTTTCACTTCGGCGCGCGTCCGAGCCGCGCCGCCCCGCTGAATTCACTTCTGAGGGTTCATCACAAGTCGCCGAAGTTTGAAGGATTGACGGCGATAGCTGCACGTTGCCAACGCGGTCTGTTGGGACGAATGCGGGTTCTGCGAGCAGTTTCGTGCGTAGGCGGGGGGCGGAGGCGGAGGCGGAGGCGGAGGCGGAGGCGAAGGCGTAGGCGAAGGCGAAGGCGTAGGCGTAGGCGGAGGCGGAGGCGGAGGCGGGCGTAGGCCCAGGGGGCGGGCGGCAGCCCTGGGACGGACGCTTGATACTCCGAGCGGCTTGATTTTGGGGTTAGCGCGGGGCGACGCAGGCGGCGGTGGGTCGGAGTTTCGCGGGGCGGACGACGGCGAAACGTTTGGAGGTAAGCTCTCGCGCGTTTGCGCGACGAAGAGGAGGCCGTGGCTTGGTTCAGATCGGCGCGCTCAGTCGGCACAAGGCCGTGCGCAACACTTGCTGTAGCGCCGGCTGCTGCTGCAAGCCCGAGCACTCGGGTTCGACTTCGTCGAGAGCCTTTCGCGCTTCGCTCTTTCGGAAGCCGAGACCCTCGAGGGCCCGGCAGGCCTTTTGAAGCACCGTTGCGAACGCTTCCTCGCTCACGGAGCGCGACTCGGGCTCCTGCGCTTGCCCGTCCTGTCCGGCCCGCGTCGCCATCGACTTTCGCTGGCGAAAGTGCCGGCGCGCGGCAATGTGCTGGCGTCCATACGACTGCTCCGCCCACAGCTGATTGTGGGCCGCGCATCGCACGCGCAGGTTCTGAACCTCGTCGCCGCCGCCCTGAGCGCGCGGCTGGATGTGATCGAGCTCCAGAAAGGCTCGCGCCGAGCAACGCCGCCCATCGGGCGCGACGTACGTGCATTGCTCCCCATCGCGCTCGAACACCGCGCGCCGGACCGCGCGCGGAATCCCACTGCTCGGTTTCCGAGCACCAGCGGACGTCGTGCCCGTGGCCGCTGCCGGCTTCGGGCACTTCAGCGCGCCGAGCCGAGTCTTTTCGAGCTGCTCCAAGAGTACGTCCAGCGCACGCTCGACGACAGTGGCCAGATCGCGCGCAGGGTTGGCGTGGCTCATCAAGTCCAGGGACCGCGCGAGCTTCTCACGCAGCCTGCTGCTTGCCGTGAATTCGACCTTGAAGCGACCTTCGGACAGCGGTTGAAGACGCGCGGGTACCGCTCGAGCCAAGGTGCTCGCTACCGAGCTCGATGCCGTCGGCGGGCCACCCGCTCGTCGTCGCTGTTACACCGACGGCAATACAGCGCACGTTCGTGTCACGACGAGAACTGCACTCACAGGACGAACTTGACGAATGCTCGGAAGTAAACTCATCGGCTCCACCTCACGCGGTACCGATCTCGTCCCTGTTTTTGCTCATTTCGTCAGGTCCGAAGCCGTTCGTTGTTCGGCCTCGGGCTAAAACATGCCGGCGAAGCCGAGGCCGAAGTCGCTGCTGGACGCGAGCGGGTATACGACCGTGTTCTCGGGCAGATACTCGGCGAACAGCGGCTTCAGCTTGCCGTGACGGTAATGCAGGAAGTACGGCAGACCGTAGCCGAGCGCTCCGCCGATGCCGGCTCCGACCAGGATGTCCGTCATCCAGTGTCGATCGGCCACGACGCGCAGCGCTCCCGTGGTGAGCGCGCTCGCCAGCGCGACGCCGCACACGAGGCCGTCGGCGATGTTGCCGCCGTACAGGGGCAGCGCTTGATGATGGGCGCACACGAGGCCGGCTCCGGACATGGCCATCGCCACGTGGCCGCCAATGAAGCTCGCGGTGCGCCCTGTGGAGTCGGGGTCGCACGCGCCGTCGTAAGTCGGATCGTCCGCGCACTCTTGCAACGAGGGTCGGCCTCTGCCCACCGTGCGATGCGACAGTCGCACCAAGAAAAAGGCGAGGCCCTGCACCTGCCAGTTGATGGCGTTCATCTGCAGCGCCACCTCGACGTTGAATTTGTCGGTGACGAGCGGCACGAACAATGAATCGACGATTATCGGATAGTATTGCGTCGTGTGCCAAAGCAGGTCGCTGATCTCGGCGGCGTTATTACGGCCCTCCAACGTGTCTGCCACGAGCAGATCGCGCGACGCATCGTCGAACAGCAAACCCTCGTTCCAACCGCTGCTCGGGAAGTTCCCCTCGATGCCGTACTGCAGATAGAGGTTCGTACCCGAGACGGCCAGGGACGCGAGCAGCTGCCAGAGCCGGAACTTGGGATACGTCCAGTGCAGCCGGTGCCCGTCGTTTACCTCGACCTCTGCCTTCGCTCCGCGCACCGTGCCGGCCCCGGTTTGCGCAGCGGCTGGTTTGGCCAGAAAGCCGACCACGCACACGAACACCGCAAACGCCAGCAGCGCCTTCCGGGCTCCCCCGCCCCTTCTGGAAATCGTGAACGGCGGAGCGTGGCTCATACTATGTTCCTTCCCAATGACCATGCAGGGGCGCGCGATCAAGTCCTGCCCCTGATGTCGCAAAGCGATGAACGTGACACTGGGCTTGCTCGTCATCACCGCGCTGGCAGTACTCGCCCTTCTGCTAGAAGCACGCGCCCATCGCCGTAACCTGCGGCGGCTGCGCGTGCGCATCCACGTGAACGGCACGCGCGGCAAATCCAGCGTGACTCGCTTGATCGCTGCCGGCCTACGCGAGCACGGCGTCGCCACTTGCGCCAAAACCACGGGGACCTTGCCGCGCATGATACTGCCGGATGCGCGCGAGCTACCGATATTCCGCGCGGGCAGCCCGAATATCATCGAGCAGAAGCGGATCGTCGCCATCGCTGCGGCGGAGGGCGCCGAGGCTCTGGTCATCGAGTGCATGGCCCTGTCGCCCTCGCTGCAAGCAGTGTGCGAGCTCGAGTTGATCCGGGCCACGCACGGGGTGATCACCAATTGTCGGCCCGATCACCTCGACGTCATGGGACCGAGTGAGCATCACGTCGCGCTTGCCCTGTGCGGGATGGTCCCGGTGGCCGGTCGTCTGTACACCGCCGAGCAAGAGCACTTGCCCATCCTGCAGAACGCCGCCGCCGACCGCAGTAGTACCTTGGTCGCACTGGGCGCCGACGATGTGCAGAGCGTCACGGACGACGAGCTCGAGCGGTTCTCGTACACGGAGCACGCGGAGAACGTTTCACTGGCGCTCCGCGTCTGCGCGGACCTCGGGGTAGCACGCGAGGTCGCGCTGCGCGGCATGTGGAAGTGCCGGCCGGATCCCGGAGCGCTCACGACCTACCATGTGGACTTCTTCGGTAGAAATCTGGTGTTCATGAACGCCTTCGCCGCCAATGATCCTGTCTCCACCGCGCGCATCTGGGAGCTCGCCTTGCGCGGCAGCCCCGAAGTGCGCACGCGCATCGCGATCTTCAACTGCCGCTCGGATCGTCCCGAGCGCTCCATCTCGTTAGCAGCTGCTTTTGCCCGCTGGGCGGCCGCCGACCACGTGGTGCTGATGGGGACCGGAACGCACGCTTTCGCGCGCGCCGCGAGCAACGCCGGCGTCGACTTCACGAGGTTCGTCTTCGTCGAGGGCCTGCCCATCTCCGAAATTTTCGAGCGCATCGTGAGCCTTACGCAAGAGTCCGCGATGATCGTGGGCATGGGTAACATCGGGGGCGACGGCCTACCGCTCGTGCGCTACTTCAAGAATCGGGCAGCGCTGGCCACGGCACACTAATGAGCGAACTGTTACCTCTCTCAATCGGTATCGGGCTCGCGGTCAGCCTCCTGCTCGTCGAGCTGTTCGGCCTCGCAGCGGCGGGCTTGATCGTTCCGGGCTATCTGGCCCTGTCGCTCACCCGTCCGCTCAGCGTCGCCCTGACGTTTGCCGGAGGGCTCTTCACGTATTGGATCGTGCAGACCTTGTCCTCCTTCGCCATCGTCTATGGCCGGCGAAAAATCGTGGCCATGATCCTGATCGGCTACCTGGTGGGCATGTTCCTGCGCTGGGCAGCTGCGGGGCGAGGCGAAACCCCCGGGGTCGAGCACGTGGTCATCGGCTACATCATCCCTGGCCTCATCGCCATCGGCTTCGATCGGCAAGGCGTCGTGCAAGCGACGGCTGCCCTGCTGACCGCGTCGGTCATCGTGCGCTTGATCCTGGTGCTCGTCGCCGGCTCCGAGCTCGGCCCATGAAGCGCTTGTATTGGCAGGCCCTGGGTGTGCCGGGCTCGGCGTCCATTTCGGTGACGCTCGTGGCCCTCGCCGGGTTCGTCCTGGTCGAGGCGTTTCCCGTTCAGCGAAAGCAACCCTTCTACGAGGAAAAGATCGCCGCGGCACGCCGCGCTCGCGAGGCGCTGGCGGTGATCAAGACGGAACGAATTCGTCGTGGCATTCCGATCGACCCCGCGAGCGATCCCGCCGACTCCGGGCTGATCGGCCACCCGCTCACACCGGTCACCTCCAACACCGGATATCTCGACGCCAAACAGACCACGGTGAACCCGAACTTTGCGGCGGTCATCCTGCACATGCTCAAGGGCGCACACCTCGAAAAGGGTGACGTGGTGGCCGTCGGTGTCTCCGGTTCCTTCCCGGCGCTGAACGTCGCGACGTACGCAGCAGTGCACGCGCTGGGTCTCGAGCCGATCATCATCACGAGCACGGCCGCCTCCGAATGGGGCGCCAACGAGCCGAGCTTCATGTGGCCGGACATGGAACACGTGCTCCAGGACAAACACGTCTTTCCCTTCCGCTCCACCGCGGCGTCGCTCGGCGGCATCGACGACCGCGGATTCGGCATGTCCCAGGAGGGCCGCGATGCGTTGACGCTCGCCATCGAACGCAACGAGCTGCCGCGCGTCGACTCGAAATCGGTCGCGGACGCCATTCAGCGACGCATGGCCATTTACGAGCGCGAAGCCAGAGACCGTCCCATCAAAGCCTACGTCAACGTCGGAGGGGGTTCGGCGTCGGTGGGCACCCACATCGGCAAGAAGCAGCTGGCGCCCGGCGTCAACCTCGAGCCTCCCCACGAAGGGACGCTGATGGATTCGGTCATGCTGCGTTTCCTGGCGCGCGACGTACCGGTGATTCACGTCACGCAGATCAAACGCCTCGCCCGCGCGCATGGCCTGCCGCTGCGACCAGGTACCATCCCGCGCATCGGCGAAGGGACGGTCTACGTGCGCCCGGGATACAATCGCTGGCTGGCGGCTCTGGCGCTCGCCGTGATCGCGGCCGTGCTGTTCGCGTTCGTGCGCTCGGGAGCCGCACGGCTGCTCGCGCGATCCGAAGGCGCAGGCGAAGGCGAAGGCCGGACCAACGCCGGATGACGACGATGGCCGGGGCCCCGCTCGTCAGGAAGCCTGGACGCCGTCGAGGAACGTGAAGAACTTGTCGCGGGCCGACGCGACGGTGCGCTTGGGTCCCGTCAGCTTGAAGAAGTAATTGCCAAGGGGCGTCTCGACGATCGCTCCCAGCAGCGCGAAGTCCGGCTTGGGCGCGGAGGGAGCTCCCGGCATGCCGGAGGCGAAGGTGCCCCGCGGGATCTCGATGGTGTGCTGAAGCAGACCATTTTTACTGCGCTGCTCCCGCTTGATCTCGTCTTTTTGCATGCCGCTGAACTGCTGGATCCAGCGGTCCATGTTGGCGTCGACGCTGCCGCCCCCGGATTGTCCGAAGTAAAACACCGCCAGCTCACCGTCCTCGCTGTCGCCCTCGGCGCGGGGAACGACGTACGTCGCCTTGCGCATGGCGCTCTGCTTTGGCGCAGCCGGCCAGCCCTTTGGCTCCGCCCACGTCACCTTCTTGCCGGAAGCCGCGGGATCAGCGCTGGGCTGGGCCGGCGCAGCGACGCTCCCGCTCGGCGGGGCGCCTTGCACGGGCGCAGGTTCCGCCCGCTTTTCGCAAGCAGCGGCGCCGCACGACACCAAAAACGCGAACGCGCACGATGCGCGCAACCAAGACCACGATTTGTCAGCGAATTTCTGTAGCATGGCTCTGATGGGAGCGCGCTGGCGCCGGCCCGGCCTGCATGATACCAGACGCGCCCATGCTGAGTAGTGGCAGCGCGAGGGACTGGGCAGTTTTCGCTGCCGTTGCTCTGGGTACGCTGCTCGTCGACCGGCTGCTCTTCGGGCGGAGCGCGCATCGCGTATCGTTCCGCGAAGCCTCCCTGCGCAGCCTGTTGTTCGTGACCGTCGGGCTCGGTTTCACCCTGTACGTTCAGCAGACCCTGGGAGCCGATAAAGCCCTGGCTTACCTGACTGCGTACCTGATCGAAGAGTCGCTGTCGGTAGACAACCTGTTCGTGTTCCTGGTCATCTTCAGCTACTTCAGAGTTCCCGAACGCTATCAACCGCGCGTCTTGACCTGGGGCATCATGGGCGCAGTGGTGATGCGCGCCCTGTTCATCGCGGCCGGCACGGCGCTGCTGAGCCGCTTCCACTTCATGATGTACGTATTCGGCGCCTTCCTGATTTACACGGGCGCCAAGCTGGCCTTCTCGAACAAGGAAGAGGTCGATCCGGAAGGCAATATCGCGGTCAAGCTCGCGCGAAAGTTTCTGCGGACGACGCCCGAATATCACGAGCAGAACTTCTTCGTGAGAAAGGACGGCGTCCTCTATGGAACCCCGCTCTTCCTGGTGCTCATCGTCATCGAATTTACGGACGTTTTGTTCGCCGTGGATTCGGTGCCAGCGGTCCTTGCCATAAGCAGTGACGTGTACATTGTGTACACATCGAACATTTTCGCGATTCTCGGCCTGCGCGCCCTTTATTTCATGCTCGCGGGCATGATGAGTCGCTTTCATTATCTCGATCTGGGCCTCGCGGCGATCTTGACGTTCGTGGGCGCGAAGATGGTATTTCAGGATCTGTACAAGATTCCGAACGCGATCTCGCTGATCGTGATCGGGACCGTGCTAGCAGGCTCGGTGATCGCATCGCTTCTGAAACCGCCCAAGGAGATCCAGTCGCCCGCGGTAGCGCCCGTGAAGGAACTGACGCCTCCGGACCCAGACTGATCCCAGGATCCACGTACCGCGTTCAGCTGCACGCCGGCTTCACGCTGCGCGACGCGCTCGAGACGGTGCCTTACCTCGCCGAGCTCGGCATCGACTGGCTCTACTGCTCGCCGCTGTTCATGTCGCGCCCCGGGAGTGAACACGGCTACGACGTGGTCGACCCAACCCGCATCGACCCCGAGCTCGGCAATGAGCGCGACTTGGAACGGCTGGTCGAGCGCCTACACGAGTACGGGCTCGGCTTGCTGCTCGACATCGTGCCCAATCACATGGTGACCCACGACACCAACAGCTGGTGGGTAGACGTTCTGGAGCACGGTCCAGACTCGCCGTATGCGCGGTTCTTCGACATCGACTGGAAGGCAGGGGCCGGCAAGGTGCTCCTGCCCGTGCTCGGCAGCGAGCTTTCGGAGGTCATCGAGGCTGGCGAGTTCAGCATCGAACGCGAGCGCGAGCGCTACTGGCTCCGCTACTTCGAAAACCGCTTTCCATTGCGGATAGCGGAGGGCACGGCCCCACAGCTCGGCCCGCTCGACCTCGCGAGGGGCGTCCCGCTACTCGACGCACAGGCCTACGGCCTGATGCGCTGGTCGGCAAAGAAGGCACTGAACTACCGGCGCTTTTTCGAGATCAACGAGCTCATTGGCCTGCGCATCGAAGACCCCGTCGTATTCGAAAGCGTCCACGCCACCCTCTTCGAGTGGCTGGCGCGCGGCTGGGTATCCGGACTGCGGGTGGATCACCCAGACGGACTGCGTGAGCCGGCCGCGTATCTGCGCGCGCTACACGACGCCACCGCCAGTGCTCTGGCGCGAGCGCCCGCGGCGCGCCCTGAAGGTCCAAAGCCCTACATCGTCGTCGAAAAAATCCTCAGCCACGGCGAGTCGTTGCGACCCGATTGGCCGATTCAGGGCACCACCGGTTACGAGCAATTGAACTGCATCATGGGGGTGCTCATCCACAGCCCAGGCGCGGAGTCGGTCGAGCAGACGTACCGCGACTTCACGGGTCAGAGCGAACCGTTCTCGCGCGTCGCCTACGATAGCAAGAAGCAGGTTCTACTCGAACGGTTTTTGGTCGAGGTGGGACGCATCGCCGGTCAGGTCCTGGCCGTCTCCGCCCTGACTCACGGCGAGCCCCACTACCCGCTCGCCCAGATCAAAGCCGCCCTGGTCGAGGTGTTTGCCTGCTTTCCGGTGTACCGCACGTACTTCTCAGCGAAGGACGACGGCGTGAGCCCCACGGATGCCGGGATCATTCAACGCACCATCGAGCAGGCTCAAGAGCGCGCGGCCGAGCTCCCGAAAGACTTGTTCAGTCTGATCGAGCACATTCTGCTGCTCGCCGTGCCCGTCGTGGACGATGCCAGCCGCGCGCTCTGCCGGGAGATAGTGCTGCGCTTCCAGCAACTGACCGGGCCGGCCGCTGCCAAGGGTGTCGAAGACACTGCGCTCTATCGCTACGTTCCCCTGGTCTGCCAAAACGAGGTCGCCGGCGAACCTCGAGCCAGCGGCGTGGAGGTATCGGATTTCCATCGCGCGAACGTGGAACGCGCCGGATGCTGGCCTCACGCGCTGACGGCCACGTCTACGCACGACACCAAGCGCAGCGAGGACGTCCGGGCCCGCCTCGGCGTGCTCAGCGAAATACCGGAAACATGGGCAGCGGCGCTGCTGCGGTTTCGGGAGCACAACCAGCGTCACAAGCGAGATACGGACATTGGCCCGGCGCCCACGTCGAACGACGAGTACCTCTTCTACCAGACGCTGCTCGGTATCTGGCCGGACGACCCTGCTGAGCTCGCGGGCGACATTCGCGGCCGTGTCTCGGCGTACATGAACAAGGCGGCCCGCGAAGCCAAGCTCCAGACGAGCTGGACCGAGCCGAACGAGCCGTACGAAACCGCCCTGGCGGAGTTCGTCCAGGCGACCCTGGACCCCGCACGAAGCGCCGAGTTCTTGAGGGAATTTGCCGCATTCTCGCGGCCGGTCATCGAGGCTGGCCGGCTCGCCGCGCTGGCACAGACCGTCATCAAGTTGGGCTGCCCGGGTGTTCCGGACTTCTACCAGGGCAGTGAGCTCTGGGACTTGAGCCTGGTCGACCCGGACAACCGCCGGCCCGTTGACTTCGATAAGCGACGCGATCTCCTGAGCCGTACGCAGCAAGCCCCTGCCGCCGGGTCCGCTGACCCGTTGTCATCAGACGGTCACGAGAAATTACAGCTCATCGCGAGCGGGCTCGCGCTGCGCGCCCGGGAACCCTTGCTGTTCGGAGGCGGCAGCTACGTCGCGTTCAGCGCCGAGGGCACACGGGCCGATCACGTCGTGGCGTTCGCCCGCGTACTCCAGACGAGAGCCGCCGTGTTCATTACTGGGCGCTTTTTCAGCAAACTGGGCACGCCGCCCACGCGCTCGGCCTGGACGGACACGAGGTTGAGGCTGCCCGCCGCGTTGCCCCCCGGCCTTTACCGGAACGTCCTGACCGGACAGACGCACGACATAGGGTCAGGTCCGCTCGCTCTGTCAGACATGCTCGATTCGCTTCCGTATGCGATGCTGGAGCGCACGCATCATGGCAGGTGATCCGTTCGGCAAGCGTAGTAGCGGAATTTTGCTTCATCCAACATCTTTGCCCGGGCCACACGGCGTCGGCGACGTTGGCCCTGCGGCCCACCAGTTCGTGGATTTTTTGAGGCGTGCGGGTCAAAGCTGGTGGCAAATGCTGCCCATTGGGCCGCCCGGCGGAGGCAACTCTCCTTACGATAGCCCGTCGGCGTTCGCGGGCAGCCCCCTCCTCATTAGTCTCGAGCTATTGGCCCGCGACGGCTTGCTCGAGCACTCCGATATCGCCGCGCCCCGGCAGCTCGCTGCTGCCAAGAGTGCGCGCTATGACGCAGCCCTCCACTTTCGCATGCCGCGGCTGCGCTCGGCCTTCGAGCACTTCGAAGGGTCGCCGAAGCATCGCGCATCCCGGAAACGGTTCGAGCGTTTCCGCGAGCACGCCCGCAGCTGGCTCGCGGACTATGCGCTCTTTTCCGCACTAGCGGGCAGCCAGCAGGGCGCGTCTTGGACAGCCTGGCCGCGCGAGCTCCGGAGCCGTGAGCCTGCCGCCCTGGCCAGGGCGAGCCGCGAGCTGTTCAAAGAGATCCGCTTTTTCGAGTTCCTGCAGTATCTTTTCGACCTCCAATGGAGAGAGCTCCACGCCCATGCGACAGCTAACGGCATTTTTCTGCTGGGCGACATTCCTATGTTCGTCGCTCACAACGGCGCGGATGTCTGGGCGCATCAGCAGCTTTTTCATCTGGATCGCGCTGGCAACAAGACGGTCGTCGCGGGTGTCCCTCCGGACCCGTTCAGCAAGACTGGCCAACTCTGGGGCAACGCTCTCTACGACTGGCGCGCGCTCGCCAAGACTCGCTTTTCTTGGTGGGTGGATCGCTTCGAAACCACGCTCGAGCGGTTCGACGCGCTGCGCATCGACCATTTCATCGGTCTCTATCGCTGTTGGGAAGTCCCAGCCGACGCAAAGGACGCGCGCCGCGGTCGCTTCGTCCAGGTACCTGGTCAGGCGCTCCTCGACACCGTGCGGAAACGCCTCGGCAAGCTTCCGTTCGTGGCAGAAGATCTGGGCTTGGTCACTCCTGAAGTCGCGAAGCTCCGAGATCACTTCGCGCTACCCGGTATGGCGGTGTTGCAATTCGGGTTTGGTGATGGCGGTAGCGGGCGTGAACACGAGCCCCATCGCTACGGCCGACGGTTAATCGCTTATACCGGTACGCACGACAACGATACGTTCGTGGGCTGGCTCAGCGCGCG
This sequence comes from Polyangiaceae bacterium, assembly GCA_036520475.1. Lineage (GTDB taxonomy): Bacteria > Myxococcota_A > Polyangia > Polyangiales > Polyangiaceae > DATDJP01. Next base: position 28,254 of record DATDJP010000093.1, read on the forward strand.
CGCCACGTCTCGTAGAGAGGCCGCGGCGCTGAAGCGGGTGCGCACACGTCTGCGTGCGTACCTCGGTGCTGACGAGGCTGATTCGCACTGGCAAGCCATCCGTCAGCTCTGCACGTCGGCCGCCGACACCGTGATCTTCCCCCTCCAGGATCTGCTGGGGCTCGGCTCCCAGGCACGCATGAACGTGCCTGGGGTCGGCAGCGGCAATTGGGAGTGGCGTGTTTCGTCCACGCAGCTCCGCGCGGCCGTCGCCGATCGCATGGCGACGCTCTGCGAGCTCAGCGAGCGTGCCCCCGCGCGCCCCTGAGGCGAGGGGCGTGCGTTTTCCAACGTTTTCTCGAGGACCTGCGCGCCTCGCCGGCGCTCGCGGAAATGCGCCGAGCGTGCATCAGCGCATCGCGGCTGCACACGCGCGACGTCGCCACCACGCAGGCGTTGATCCGTCCGCTCGTGGCGTCGACATCCACGCGTGCGCGGTCACGCTTCAGCGTGAAGCCAGACTGACACGCGCACGATGGCGCGCTCGGCGCGCGACGTCACGCGCGTGACGATCACACGCGTGACGATCACGCGCGTTCGTGAAGCGCGCGCTGTGCGTCTTCGCGCGCGACGTTTCACGACGCGTGATCCACACGTTTTCTGAGCGCGTGCACGAAATTCAAATGCGAATGCTCGCGCATGGATGACATCACCGCATGCATGTTTACTTACGAATGTGCATTTCGAAAAACGAACGCAATCGAAAAACCGTCTTAACGTTCTTGACAATCTATGTGTGTCAGTGAAAATGCATAAACCATGAGCGATGTGGACAACCAAATCCGCGAACAGATCGAAGCGTTCGTAAATGATCTGAATCAACTCGTCCGCCAAGCCGCGCTCGAAGCGGTCGCGGCTGCGCTGGGCGGTGAAGGCTCCGCCTCGGCAGGCGTACGCGGTAGGGTTCCCGGGTTCGGGCGCGCACTCGCTCGCGGGCGTGGCAAAGGTGCAAAACGCACCGCCGAAGAACTCGAAGGTACGAGGCAGAGTGTTCTAGACTACGTGCGTCGTACTCCCGGACAGGGTGTAGAACAGATCGCAAAAGCGCTGAATCTGCCGAGTCGCGACCTCGTTTTACCGATTCGAAAACTGGTTGCCGACGGACAACTCAGTACCAAGGGGCAAAAGCGGGCCACGAAGTATTTCTTCGGTTCGGGCGGCGGTGGCAGCGCTCGCGGAGGCGGCGCTCGTCGGCGCGGCCGGCGTTCGAAGAAATAGCCTGCTGCAAACGGCCGTCGCCCGCCAGCACGGCGCCAGGCAGCGCGCCCGCTGCCTCGGGTCTCTGCTTCCGGCTTTCCCGCGCACGGAGTCGCTCGTCGCTTCGTACTGGACCCGCGCGCCTTGGTGTAATCTGCCGCAGTGAGCTGCTTTCTTGCCGCGGTCGGACGCTTCTTGGGGGAGCATCGGCCCGCGCTTTGCGCGCGCATGGCGCTGGTGCTCGTCGCGGCGGCGCTCGTGTCGAGCGTCACACCGCGTGCGCTGGCACAACCGGAGGCGCCGCCGCCAGAGCCGCCGCCCGCCGGCGCGACTCGCGCACCCGACACCTGGGGTGCGGGTCGCGCAGGTGACGTTCCCGGCGACGTACCGAAATCGGGTCCTCTACCCGATGGCGCCGAACCCGTCCGTCCGCCCACCGCCGAGCGCGCCATCCCGGCTCCACCGCGCCGTCGCGCCCGTTCGGAAAGGACGAGCGCCGACGGCGTACGTTACACGCTCGAGGGTATCGAGCTGCGCGGCAACCTGCGCACGCGCGCGCGGGTGGTTCTGCGTTATCTGCCCTTCGAGCCAGGCGACTTGCTGGATGTGGACGATCCGGCCGTGGAGCTTGCGCGCTATCGGCTGCTCGGCACCGGTTTCTTCCGAGACGTCCAATTTTCGCTGCGGAAGGGCTCGGAGCGTGGACGCGTGGTGCTCGTCGTGGAGGTCGTCGAGCGCAACACCATCGTGATCAACGATATCTGGATGGGGCTGGGCGCGGACGCCGATACCGGAGGCAACCCGGCTCCCCTCACCGCCTACGCCGGCCTGGACGTGGCGGAGACGAATTTGGCCGGTACCGGCATCACGCTGGGAGGAGCCGTCGGCCTCGCCCGCGATCAGCTCGCGCTGCGCGTCAACTTCCTCGACCGGGCCTTTCTTGGCTCGAGCTGGATGACGAACGGCTCGCTCCTGTTCAACCGCGGCAAAGACTTTTTCGGCAACGCCGACGTCCGCTGGGACAACCCGTTCGAGGACGCGGAGCTTCCGGACTCGGCCGTCGTTCGCTACACGCGCTTCGGGGGCTCGCTCGGCGTCGGCCGCAACTTGTCGATTTCCACGCAGCTCTGGGCGCACTACCGGCTCGAAGTCGTCGATGCCCAGCTCCCCCGCGCTGCGTCGCATGTGCGCGGTGGAGAGCGCGAGCCGATTCAGTTCGACATGCTGGCGGGGCGCAGCGTGCTGTCGACGGTGCGCGGCGTGGTCCAGCACGACACGCGGGATTCACCGTTTCTGCCGAACCGCGGCTGGTCCGTCACCGTGGCCGGCGAGCTGTCCCTGGCTCCGGCCGGCAGCGACTGGGACTATCAGCGGCTGGAGCTCGACGTCGCGCGCTGGCTGCCGCTCCCCTGGAGCAAGCACGTCCTGAAATTGCAACTGTTCGCGGGCGCCATCAGCGGTGAAACGCCCTTTTTCGAACAGTTTTACGTCAACGACTTCAGCGACTTCCGGCCCGGACGCGTGCTTGGCCTGAACTTCGACAGAAGGCCGCCCCCGGATCTGCTGAACACGTCGATCGTGGAAGTCCGGCGCGGTCACTACGCCGGCAAGCTCGGCTTCGAGTACCGCATCCCCCTGTACCGCGGTCGGCGCTCCGTATACGGCATCGATCTGTTCGCCAGCGCGGGCCTGTATGCGCTCGCGGGTCAGCGCGACCTGAAAGACCCTGCGCGCGGCTATTCCGGCGCGGCGCGCATTCCCATCGATCTCACGGCGAACCTCGGCTTTCGCATGGATACGAGCGCCGGCGGCTTCGTCTTCGCGTTCGCGAATGCGCTCGGGTTCATTCCCGTGCTGAGCGAGGGCGAGTGAGCGCACGGCGCGACGCTCGTAGCCTCACGCGGTTGGCACGCCCGCTCGCGCTGCTCGCGTTTGCGCTCGTGTGGTCGGTCGCGAGCGCTGCATTGGCGCAAGAAGAGCCGCCTCCTCGAGGCGCGGCGTTCGAATGGAATCCGAGTCGCACGCAGCTGTATGTCGACGTGCGCTTTCGCGACGCCGTGGACACGGAGATTCGTCGCAAGCTGAGCCGAGGCTTACCCACGAGCATCGTGCTCACGGCAGCGGTCTACCGCGCGGGCATGCGGGACCCGGTTTCCACTACTGCGCAGACGTGCAAGATCACCTGGCACGTCTGGGACGAAGTGTACCTGGTGGAAATCACCCGGCCGGGCCGCATCCGGACGACGCCCACGAGCACCGTGGCCGGCGTGCTCCGCCGCTGCGCCGAGGCGCTTCAGTTGCCGGCGGGGACCAGCGATCAGATTCCGTTCGGCGTGGCGCTCCATTTGCGAGCCAAGGTGCAAATCAATCCTGTCAGCCCCGAGCTCTTGCAGAAGATCAAGCGCTGGGTGAGCCGCCCAACGGGCACCGGCACGGCCACCCCCGGCGACGCGTTATTCAGTACCTTCACGGGCTTGTTCCTGCAGCGCATCGGCGACGCCGAGCGTGAGCTCAAGTTCACGACAGAGAGCGTGCTTCCCACCGTCCGCAAACCCAGGACCTAAGGCATGCCGCCCGATCCCTTCATCCTTGCATTGTCCCTGAGTGGTCGCCCCTGTCTGGTCGCCGGCAGCAGCGCTGACATAGAAGCTCGCGTGCAGGCCCTATTGCGGGCCGGTGCCGAAGTCACCCTCGTGGCCGAGCGCCTGGCGAAAGAGCTCGCTCCGCTTCACGAGCAGGGTCGCTTCCGCTGGCTCGCGCGCGGCTTCGAAGCGAGCGACCTGGACGGCCAGTGGCTGGCCGTTCTCGTCGAACAGAACGCCGAGCTCGCTCGGTCCATGGCCACGGCGGCCGACGAGCGTCGCATCTTCTTCTGTGCGCTCGATCAGCCCGAGTTCGGAAGCTTCTCGCATCTCGCCCAGGCGCGCGCTGCGGATTTGGTCATCGCAGTGTCCACGTCGGGGCGCGTGCCGGCGCTGGCCAGTCGCTTGCGCGAGGAGCTGCAACGACTGCTGGATGACGCGAACATGGCGGCGTTCTTCGAGAAGGTCGCGCGCCTGCGGAGCGAGCTGCCTCCCACGAGCCGTCGCTCCGTTCTGCAGCGTACACTCAGTACGCTGAAGTTCTCCGGCAAGCTGCTGCTTCCCGAGCTGCGCTCGGACGAATAGCGCTCGAGATTACTCGAAGCTCGGACCCGCGACGGCGGGTTCTTCCGGCGCGTACGTCGCGAGTACCGCGATCTGGTAGTAGCGGTACTGGTGTTTGATGGCCTCCCAGCCCGGCGCAGAGAGTGCTTTTTTGACACACTGAGTGGCGCGACGCGCTTGCGGTCCCTTCCATGAACCGCTCGCACCAGGGAAGACATGCAACTTGCGCTGCGCGAAGTCGACGGTGAGCACGTAGTTGATGCTGCCCTCCTTCGGACCGCGTGGAGCACAGCCGACGTTCTCCGTTACGGCTCTGCTGAGCGCCTGCTCGAGCAGGCCGAGGTTGTCGCAAAGACTCCCCTCTTGCCCGGATGCTCCGGGACCTGCCGAGCACCGGACTCGCTGCGCAGTCCCCACTCTGACGCGCTCTTCCCGGCGGCCGGCGTCCACTGGTGTGGTGACGACGCCCCCTTCGAGCGCCGGGTTTGGGGCACTCGTCGCCGCACCGGCGTCCGTGCCCGCATGCTCGCTGCCAGCGGGCCGCCGCCACAGGTAAAGCGGGACGGCGATCAGAATCAAACCCGCGACCAAGGCGACCACGAGCTGTGCGCGCAGCGGCCTTTCCCCGCCCCCCCCGTTGCCGACGCCTAGCCGGCGCAGGTTCGGCTCGCTCGGGGCAGAAGGAAAGGTTGTACGCGGCGGATCAGCCATCTTGTACGCCGCAATGGAATGCCCCAGCCACGCCGCACCGTCTAGGGCCTGTGCGTGATTCGTCAGTGCCGCGCCCGACGCGTTGCTCGCCCTCAGCCGTCGAGCAACGCGCGCACGGGCTGTCCTGCCTCGGATTTGACGATCGTGGCGGCGAGATCCAGCGCTTCGGGCATCAAACCCTGCACCTGAGACACGACCTGCTCGACCACGTTCCGCGCCTCTTCCAGGCTCGGTCCGGTCATCGCCACTGCGAACTTGAGAGCGCCGATTCGGCCCGCGGTGACGGGTACGATGCTGAGCAGCAACATCTCGGTCAGCTCGATGACGCGCTGGGCGGCGCGCCGAAGCGCCAGCATTTCGAGGATCGTGGGGCGCTCACTGACCTGGCGATTGGGCCCTCGCACGTGATAGCGCGCGACCGAGAGCGGCACGCCGTCCCACTCGGCAAAGCCCACGTCGTCTTGCAGCGCTCGCACCAGCTCGTCGCGAGACAACAAGCTCGTCAGGCCGTCGCGCCGCTCCAGGTACGCCTTCGCGCGCTCGTGCTGCGGCGAGGCGTCCTGAAAGCTCACCAGCTTGACCCGGCATTCACCGAGCTGCACTTCGCCACCGTGCAGCAAAGTGACGCTCTTTTTGCGCTCGTAGCTGTGGTCGGCGTACGTGCCGTTCGTGCTGCCGGTGTCTTCGATGACCCAGGAGCCCGACTGCCAGCGGGCGCTCGCGTGGGAGCCGGAGACGGTGGCTTCCGGCATGTTGATGTCCTGCCCGCTGCGACGGCCGATGGTCATCACCGGCTTGTCGAGCGGGAACATGCGCCCGGCGGCTTCGGGCGCGTTGGTAGCGAAGGTGACGAGCAGCGCCTGCGCACCCGGCACGAAGTTCTCGGTGATCGATCGCCCGAGGGGTGGTCCAGGCGCCAGCCGTTCCCGCGGGATCTGCACCTGGCTCGTGGTGAGCGCGCTGGGATTGAAGAAGCGCAAATGCCGGGCGGATGGGCGGAGCACCGCATCGTCGCTGAGGCACCGAAAAATCTGCTTCACCTCGTCGACCGACAGGCCAGCGGGCACGTCGAACATGATCTGCGAACGCATCGGTTTGGCGCGGGGGCGATAGCCGGGCTCGGGAACCCTGCACGTCCACATCTCCCAGAGCGTCAGACCGAGCGCGTACATGTCGTCTTCTGGACTGGCTCCACCCGAGCGCAAGCGCTCCGGAGCCATGTAATTTGGCGTTCCGCCGTCGGGCGGGGCTCCCGGGCGGCGTGCGCTCAAGCGCGCGCGTTCCTGGGCGAATCCGAAGTCCAGGATGATGGCCCGGTCGTTCGTGACCATCACGTTGCCCGGTTTCAAATCACCGTGCACCAGACCCTGCGCGTGAATCGCGGCCAGGCCAGCCGAGCTCTCGCTGGCGATTTTCCTGAACTCGTCCGAGGTGTACCCGCCCTGAGCTTTGCGTCGCCGGATATGCGTGTGCAGCGTCTGGCCCGCGATGTGCTCCATGACCAGGATCGGTCCCCACGGGCTGGGCGCGAGATCGTGAACGCGGCACACGTTGGGGTGGCTGACAGAACGCGCGAGCAGCAGTTCCTGGCGTAACGCTTCGTCGTCCCCCGGCATACGCGACTCTTCGCGTACGACTTTGAGCGCTACGGGCTGCTGAGTGCTGCGGTCGTAGGCGAGAAACACTTCGCCCATGCCGCCTTTGCCGAGACTCTGGCGGATCTCATAACGATCATTGACGACCGTGCCATGGCCCAGCGGCGGAATGTTTCGAGGAGCTTGCGCCATTCCGATTCGAGCGGCACAGCAACACGTACGACGCGGCCGCTACGACGCTAGCGTCGTCGATTTGTGGGAATCCTGCAATCTTCTCCTCGACCATCCGCGCTGAAACGCGAGAAGCGACAGGCCCAGGCTGGATGCCGGCCTGAGGGGCACAGCCCAGACACGGCGTTGGTCGCGAATCCCGGCGGACCCGCGGACCGGCTATCCGCCGAGATCGGTCTCGGCGTAGCCGCACCACAAGTAGCCGCGCTCGCGACGCGCTGCCGAGGCAAACAGCAGGGCGGGCAAAGGCCCGAGCGCACCACCAAGCAGCCGACTACCCTGCGCAAATTGCGGGATGAAGCCACGGCGCGGGCGCCAATGCGTGGAGGAAACCAGCTCGGGCTCGAGCCTCTCGCGCCCTGGTTCGAGCTTCTGCCGGACGAGCTCGAGCGCCTGTTCGAAGCCGCCCAGGTGATCGACCAAGCCATGACGCTGCGCGTCCCGCCCGCTCCAGACGCGACCGCCGGCTAGCGGTTCGATGTCGCTCACCTCACGCGACCGCCCGCGAGCCACGGCCGAAAGGAACGACTGATAGATGTCCTCGAGCTGGCGCTCGACCGCCGCCCGCTCGCCCGGATCGAGCTGCCGGGTCGGCGACAACATGTCGGCGCGCGCTCCGCGCTTGACGACTTCAATCGACACCCCCAAGCGTTCGAGCAGCGGCTCGAGCAGCACGCGGGCCGAAATCACGCCGATGGATCCGGTGATCGTGGTGGGCTGAGCGACGATCGCGTGGGCGCCCACGGCGATCATGTACCCGCCGCTCGCCGCCGCGTCTCCCATACAGGCGATCACCGGCTTCGTTTCCGCGAGCCTTCGTAGTGCGTGCAGCATGCGATCGGAGGCGAGCGCGCTGCCGCCGGGAGAATCCACACACACCACCGCCGCGCGGTACCGGCGGTCTTCCCGAGCTCGATCGAAAGCCGCGACCACCTCGTCTTCGGCGGCTACCGGCGCGATGCCGACGTGCTCGGAGACGATCGGCCCGCGGACGTCAACTACCGCAATGCGCGGCGGTCGGCGCAAACTTCGGAACGGTTTGCGCCGCCGGCGCAGGTAGCGGGTGAGCGGCGTGAGCGGCGCGCCCTCGGGAAGATCGGGCGAAAGGAGCTTGGGTAGCTCGTCGCGGTACGCCACGGCATCCACCATGCCCTCTGCCAGCGCATCGCGCGCGGACCAGGGGCCGTTTTCGACCCAATGCTGCGCGCGCGCCCGGTCCACGGCGCGCCCTTCCGCGAGCGCCGTCAAAAGGACGTCCCAAGCCACGTCGAGCAGCGCTCCGAGCTGCTCGCGTTGCGCCTCGCTCATCGACTGCCGGACCAGCGACTCCCCCGCCGATTTGTAGCGGCCGCGCGCAAAGACCTCGGGCACGACGCCGATCCGGTCGAGGGCCCGCCGCAAGTAGGCCGACTCGACGGCAAAACCGAGTGGCGCCACGAAGGTTTCGGGGCCGAGCAGCACGCGCTCCGCGGCGGACGCGACGTACATGGTGCGAGTGCCGGCTCCATCCGGCAAATACACCACCACGCGTTTGCCGCTGCGCCGCGCTTCCAGGAGCAGTGAACGCAGGCTCGTGGCGGTCGCGCTGCCCACCTTCAAGTCCTTGAGCACGAGCAGAAAACCCGTGACTCGCGGATCCGAAGCTGCCTCCGAAATGGCGCGCCGCAGCGTATCCAGCGCAAAGACGCGCTTCTGACGCATCCAGAACGGCTGCCTGCGCGTGAGCTCCACGATGCTCCCGTCGATTTCGACTTCGAGCCACCCGCCGTTCGGAGCCGCGCGCCGCCGGCGGACTAGGACGAGCGGCAAGAACACGAGCGAGATCAAATTCGCGATCAGCGAGAAAAGAATGCGGATCATGAGCTATTTGGTCACCGCGAGCGGCGGGACTGAGAGCGGGACGAGAAGGAGAGCCTTGGGTCCTAGGACGCGCAGCGCAAGGCGGCGGAGGAGCGTGACAACGGAGCGCGTGCAAAAGCCGCGGCGACCCCGCGCCCCTGCGCGAGGTCTACGTTGACGCGAGCGCGCCTGGCCCCTGGGCCGGCGTTGCGGGCCGAAAATCGGTTGCTAGAGTGCGATATCATGGCCCGTTTTCTATTTTGGATCGCCATTGCAATCCCATTGAGCGGCGCAGGATGCGGGACGCGGGAGACGGCAGGTCCCGCCTCGCCGCCACCCGCCGTACCTCAGCCGCAGACAGAGGTCACGCGTGAGCGCGGGGATGTCCCGCCGAAGCTCATCGCGCCACCTCCCGCCTACGGCAACAAGGTCGTGCTCGCGAAAGTTCGCGAACGCGCTCAGCGATTGTAGAGCTCGTCGCGCAAAAGGCCGCTCGCGGAGCTCACGCAGACGCGAAATCGTCTTCGGAGATCTCGTCTTCTTCAGTGCCCTCTGCAGCGTTACCAGCGTCGATCCAGTCTTCGTTGTCTCCTGGACGCTGCGAGACGGCTGCCGCTTCAGCGGGCGGCGCCGCACCGGCCGTGGCGCCCGCATCGGCCCCCGCCACGTAGCCGTGGACACGCGCGATCTTCGGCTCGATTACCGTCTCGTAGATGTGCGAGAGCGGGACGTACTCGACGATCACGCTCGGCGGCCGTGAGATGAGCAGGTCGGCTTCGGTGAACGGCGCATTGCGATGCGCGTTGTTCAGCGCGCCTTCGATGATCTTGCCGAGCTCGGCCTTGGGCAAACACAGCGCGAGTTGCGCGACGGTGATGCCATCGACGATGTCGCGATGAGTGAGGAGCTCGTCGATCAGCGCGCGCTCCAGCATGTACGCCGTGTGCGCTTTCGCTTTGTCGTATTTGTCTTTCTGCTTCGGCGGCGTGCTCCAGAACTCGCCCTCGATCACGAACGCCCAGAGCTTCTTGTCGTCGAGGTAGCGAACCCGGTCGTCGGGATCGAACGCGGCCACCACGGCTTCCGCGTCCGTCTCGCGTTCGTCGAGCGCGATTTGCAGATCCTCACCCGCTGACTGCCACGATTTTTTCATGGCGATCTTGCGCTTCAGACCCGTGCAGTATTCGAGGATGTTCGCGCGGAGCGCGGGCTGCGCTTCGAGCCCGTTCATGATCGCGTGCGGCGGGAAGTGCCGGATGAAATCCTGCGGAGTGCGGCGCCCGATCGCGAGGCTGTGCTCGATGACGTGTGCCAAAAAGCGTTGACGGCCCTGCGGCAGAGCCGAGGAAAACGACGTGCGCGACGAGTCGACGTCCGCTTTGGCCCCATTCGTGTCCGACATACTCAAACCCTTCCTTCTCGTACTCCAGCAACTCCCGGAGAATCGTTCGCAACTTCCACGGCGCGGAGCGATCCACACTAGCTCATCTCAACGCTGAATGCTCGGCTCTTCATGCGCCACGCGACAGGCGCATGTAGGGCCGAAAGCCGAGCCTCCGCGCACAGGTATGAGAAGGTGGTACAGCGCGCTTCTTCAAGAAGAAGAGCGCGATCAGTACAGCATGAAGTTTTTTACGAGGGTCTGCGGCTCTCCCTTGAAAGCCTGCACACGAGCACCGAGAAAACGCGTGCTGATACAGCGCGCGGTGCCCGTGTCGGCGTAGGGCTTGCCGATCACACGCACGTCCCCGATGAGGCCGGTCGGATCGAAGCGCACCACGACGCTGGCCATGCCCGGCGGATCTCCGGTCTTGCGGCAGTTGGCCGCGCGCGCGGCGAGCGCCGCCAGGGCTTTCTCCGCCCGCGTCTTATCGAAGTCCTGCTGCGAGCTACTCGTGCTCTGCGCTCCCGACGCGAACAGCTCGAAGAAGTCTCCGGCCGCCGAGCCAGCGGGGACCGGTGCGCTCGCGGACGCGGAAGCGGCAGGGACAGCGTACGGATCGACCACCGCCGGCTTCGGCTGCTCGTCTTCGACCTTCTCCTCGAGCGGCAGGATAGCGCGCGGGGTTTCCACCTTGCGCACGGGGCCTGCGGCGACGACGGGCGGCTTCGAGCTACGGATCAGAATCCAGGCCAGGCCGCCCAAGCCGGCGACGACCAGGAGCGCCATGATGGCCAGCGCACCGCCGCGGCGTTTGAACTTCGGAGGCGGCGGGCTCGCCCGGTCGGCAGCCGAGTGCGCCGGAGAGGCGGCGGCCGGCGCAGGCTCGCGCGGCACTGGTGGCGCCACCGGCATTGCTGGCGCCACCGGCGGCGGCCAGGCGACGGCTGGCGGCGCGAGTTGCGTGGGCGCTGCGCGTTCCGGCACTGCGGGCGGCGGGGCCATCGCGGGAGGCGGCGGCATCGGCGGCATCGCCGGCATGGCGGGCGGTTTGGGCGGCGGAGCCGGGTACTCGGACGTGGCCGCAGCGAGCAGCGCAGCGTCGTAGGCGAAGACCGCCGTCTGGTCGTCTTCCTCTTCTTCAGGAGGAGGCGGGTAGTACGCCGTTGGATAGAGCAAACCGCGCTCGGGCTCGGCCACCTGGAAGCCCTCGCCCTTCGGCGGCTGCTCGCGTTTCCAGGTCAGGTGGCGCGCCAGCTCCGGCACATCGCCGAGCGCACACCAATCTGCCATGTTCTGCCGCCACACCAGCGTTTCTGCGTCGAGCACGCCGGCGCGCAACTCCTCGAGCAGCTCTTCGGTCGTGAGCTCGCGGTCGTCGTCGTCTGCGTAACTCACGGCCCACAGGTTCTCGGCTTGTGCGGAGCCGCCGCGCGCGCCGACGCGAAACGTGTCGGGGATCCCCGGCAGCGTGGGCGTGCGGCTCATCACTGGCGGCAGCGGGCGCGTGAGCGCCTCCTCCACGGGCGGCATGGGCACAGTGAGCGCGTCGTCCTCCGGTTCCCAAACGGGAGCGACGCGGAGCCCGAGTGGAGAACGCGCCGGTTTCGCCGGCGGCATCTTTGCCGTGGGCGCAGCCTGCGGCGTGAGGTCCTTTTGCGGCAACGGCGGCGCTTTGGCTTTGAGCGGCGCGCCGAGTTCCGCGCGCGCTTGCGGCGTCGAATCCTGCTTCGCGCGCGGCGCGATGTTCGCTTGCGCCTTCAGCCGCGGCACTTGCGGGCTGGATTCTTGTTTGCCGCGCGCAGCCGATTCCTGTTTCGCACGCGGCACCTGCGGGCTGGATTCCTGCTTCGCGCGCGGCACGATCGGAGACGATTCCTGCTTCGCGCGCGGCGCGATCGGAGACGACTCGAGCTTCACGCGGGGCGTCGGCGGCGTGGCCTCTGGCTTGAGCCGCGCTGCCTGCAGCGCGGATTCTTGTTTTGCGCGTCCGACTTGCGGGCTCGACTCTTGTTTCGCGCGCGCTGCGCGCGGCGACGACTCCTGCTTGGCGCGAGGAGTCTGTGGGCTCGACTCCAACTTGGGACGCATCGCGGAGCTAGACAGCGTTGCTCCAGCGGGACGCGCCTTCGACTCCTGCGTTTGTCCGTTTTGAAACGGCGCGGCGGGCGTCGCTGCAGCCGGTGGGGCCGGC
>DATDJP010000094.1:0-24823 GCA_036520475.1 Polyangiaceae bacterium
CCTGCTGCGAGCCGCGTTAGCGCTGCTCGTGCCGCCAAGCATCGCGCCGTAGTCGACGACGCGGGGTGGCTACTAGCGCCACCCACAAGTCGGGGTGGCGCCGGATGGCGCCGTGGTCTCGCGATCTGGCGCGCTCGGCTCCGCGGTGCAACGCGACGGTCGTAGGGCGCTCGAGATCCGATGAATGCTCAGAATTCTAACGCCGCGGATAGCGCGCCGGGTCCACCCCGAGCCGCGCACAGATCTGATCGAGCACGGTGTCGGCGGCCTGCTCGAGAGCCGCCAGGGAACCCGTGTTGTCGATGACGTAGTCCGCGACTTTGACCTTTTCCGAGAGCGGCATTTGCGCCGCGATGCGCGCGCGCGCGTCCTTCTCGCTGGCGCCGTCGCGCGCCATGACGCGCTCGACCTGGAGCGCCTCCGGCGCAGACACGACGACGATCGGCCTGAGGGCCTCGGCCATGCCGGACTCGACGAGCAGCGGGACCTCGTAGCAGACCAGCGGCTCACCCGTGCCCGCTAGCTCCGAGACGCGCAGCGCGGTGAGCTCCCGGACGCGCGGGTGAGTGATGGCGTTGAGCTTGCGTCGCGCGGCGTCATCGTTGAACACGATGCGCGCGAGCGCCGCGCGGTCGAGCTCTCCCCGCGCATCGATCACGCCGGGACCGAACTCGGCGCGGATCTGCTCGAGCCCCGCGCTGCCCGGCGCCACGGCTTCACGCGCCAGTTGATCGGCGTCGATGACCGGCAGCTTGCGTTCTCGAAAGCGTCTGCCGACGGCGCTCTTGCCCGAGCCGATCCCGCCGGTCAGTCCGAATACGTGCGTCACGGGCGCAGAGCTTAGACGGGCCCGGGCCAGCGCGCTTGGACGACTGCAGAGGCGTGGCGCCTTGCCACGGTGCGCGCCCGGGAGCCCGCAGCGCAGCGCTTCATTGTCGCGAAAACGGCCAAATCGATGCCGGCATGCCCTGTGCACTGGCCTAAATCAAGGACATCGAGCCAACACGCGGCGACCCCGCCCGTCGCCGGCTCGGTGGATGGAGGAGAACCATGCTCGAATGGTTTGTGATGTTGGCCGTCGTGGCCGCGATCGCGTCGCTGCTCGGCCACGCGACCGTGCTCGCGGGCGTAGCGACCGTCGCCAAGATCACGCTCGTCGTGACCCTGGTGATCGGTGCCGTCGTCGCCTGCGCGGCGGTGATTCAAACCGCGAAACAAAGGAAGGCACGCGCTCACGTGTGAGCGCCAGTTGACTGAAAGGAGGGCGCCCGTTCTGCATCGCGCGCGGGCGACCGACATGGATCCCACGTTGCTCGTCAGTCTGATGCTGGTATTCGGCTCCACGGTCGTATCGGCCCTTGCGTAGGGCGTGTGCTCGTGACGGCCTGAGCCGGCGGCCCGGGTAGCGCCGCTTTACTGCCAGGAAAACGTTGCGTCCCCTTCGGCCTGCGGTCAAATGGCCGCGTGCTGAAGCGTGACCCCGACTGCCGCCACTGGCGTTTCGCCCGCCTTGGCGTGGCCGCGGCCGCCCTGCATGCCCCCGCGGCGTGTAGCCGTCCCGAGCTGCGGGTCGCGAGCTCGAGTGAAGCGCCACCCGTTCAGGCGCCGCTCTCGACGGCGCTGGAAGCTCGCACCGACGGCCGCCTCACCACCGAGGACCGTCTGGGCGGCGTGCTCTGGCGTTTTCGAGCCGGCGCGCCAATGCTTGGTGCGCCCGGGATCGATCCCAAGAGCGGCCGTGTGTACGTGGGAACGGCCGAGGGCGCGCTGCACGCGCTCGCCGCCGACGGCTCGTTTCTCTGGAGCTACTCGCTGACTGGCCCCCTCATCGGCGCGCCGCTCGCAGATGCGCGCGGTAACGTTTACGTCGCGACTTCGGCGCGCAAGCTCTATGGCATGCGCCCCACGGGCAGGCTGCTCTGGAACGCCCGCTGCCCGACTGCCCCTGCTTCAGGGCTGGTAACGGGGCCGGCGGACGGCCTCTCGCTGCTCGGCGCGGATGGCGCAATTTACGGCGTATCCCGGCTTGGCGGCGTGCTCTGGCGCGTGCCGCTCGCCGGGGGCGCGAGCTTCGGCCCTGTCGCCCTGGGCCAGGGCCGCGTGCTGGCAGGTAGCAGGGCGGGGGAGCTCCGCATCATCGAAGGCGCGGTGCGCAGCGCACGTCTGCAGCTGCAGGGCGAGATCCGCGCAGCGGTCGTCGCTTCCCAGCACGTCTACGCCGTGGTCGGATCGGACCTCGTGGCCGTCGAGCTGGACGGAACGCGCCGCTGGAGCGCACCGGGCTTCGAGCGCGTGGCGGCGGCGCCGGACGGCGTGGTCGCGAGCAACGAAGGGGGTGAGCTGCTCTGGTTCTCGGCTGCCGGTGAGCGGAGGTCGCGCGCCGCCTTGCCCGCCGCCGCGAGCGCGGCCTTCGCGGTCGGCCCTTCGGCCAACGTGTACGTCCCGACAGAAGCCGGTTCGGTGCTGGTCTACGGCGCGAGCGGCACGCTCGAGCGCGAAGTCGCCGTCGCTCGCGCCGCCCTCGGCGACGTGGTCCTCGACGCGCCGCGCTCGCGGCTGCTCGTCGGCAGCGGAGACGGCACGGTCGCGGCGCTCAGTCTGACGCTGCGCGAGGGCGCTCCGTGAATCTGCGCGACAAGCTCGCGCGCTTGCCAGCGCCGCCCGCGCCCGTCGCGACTGCTCCGGAGCGCGCCGACGTGCTCGAGGCGCTGCGCCGCAAGATGTCGGAGATTCTTCAGCGCCCGCTCTCGGCACCGCGGTCACCCGCCGACCCGAGTCGCACAGAGCTGCCGTTCGTGCGCGAGGACAGCGTGGATGGGCCGATTTACCGACGTTTCGAGCGCCTGCTGCCCTCCCAGCACGTCGGCCGCATGCCGCTCGACGCCGCGGCCAGCGCCAAAAGTGAGATGCTCGCGCTGCTCGCGCTCGATCCAGGGCTCGCCGGTTGCGACGTCCGCGGCGCGCTCTTTCTCGACACCGAGACTACGGGCCTCGGCGGTGGGGCGGGGATCCTCGCCTTCCTCGTCGGGATGGCCTTTTTCGAAGGCGATCGACTGTGCCTCGAGCAGCTCCTGCTGCGCTCGCCGGCGGATGAGCCGGCCCTGCTCGCGCGCGTCGTCGAACGCGTGGAGAACGCCAGCCTGCTCGTGACCTACAACGGCAAAGCCTTCGATTTTCCGCTGCTGAACGGCCGGCAACTCATGAACCGCTTGCCCGCGCTGCCGGTGCGGCCGCACCTCGACCTCTTGCACGTGGGACGGCGCCTGCACCGCGCTCGTCTGGGGGCGTGCAAGCTGAAGACCCTCGAAAGCGACGTGCTCGGCTTCGTGCGAGGGCCGGACATCGACGGCGGGGACATCGCCGCGCGCTCCGGCCATTTTTTGCGCAGCGGGGACGAGGAAGCGCTGCGCGGCGTGGTCGACCACAACGCGCTCGACGTGATGAGCATGGCCGCGCTCATGGCGCTCTACGGCGAGCCACTCGGCACGCTCCACGACCGCGACCTGGTCGGCCTGGCGCGCACGTTCAAGCGCGCGGGAGCGCTCGAGCGCGCCGACCAGGCCGCGCACGCCGCCGTGGAACGTGGCGCTGGGCCGGACGCCTTGCGCGTCCGCGCGCAGATCGCAAAAGCGCGCGGCGATCGCGTGCGCGCGCTCAGCGACTTCGAGGCGCTCAGCGCGGAGGTGGGCGACCCGGAGCTGTACCTGGAGCTCGCGAAGCTCTACGAGCACCACGTCAAGCAGCCCTTGAAGGCGCTCGAGTTCGTGGAGCTCGGCACTGGCGAATCCGCCGAAGCGCTGGCGCGACGCCGGGCGCGCCTCCGGCGCAAAGCCGAGCGACCGGCGAAATCACCCCGTCGCAAGCGCAGCGGCTCTGCGTAACTGCCGGATTTCTGCTAGACGAGAGCTCGAATGGCTTACGAGCACCGCGTCATCGAACCGCGCTGGCAGCGCTATTGGGAAGAGCGGCAGACCTTCAAGGCGGAGCGCCGTCCCGGCCGACCCAAGTACTACGTGCTCGACATGTTCCCGTACCCCTCGGGCAGCGGTCTGCACGTGGGGCACCCGGAGGGCTACACGGCGAGCGACATCGTGGCGCGCTACAAGCGCACGCGCGGCTTCGACGTGCTGCATCCGATGGGCTGGGACGCCTTCGGGTTGCCGGCAGAACAACACGCCATCAACACCGGCACGCACCCCGCCGTCACGACGCAAGAGAACGTCGACACCTTCCGGCGCCAGCTCAAAAGTCTGGGCTTTGCCTACGACTGGTCGCGCGAGATCAACACCACCGATCCGGAGTACGTGCGCTGGACGCAGTGGATCTTCTTGAAGCTCTTCCATAAGGGGCTCGCGTCGCAGGCCGAGATTCCCGTCAACTGGTGCCCCGCGCTCGGCACCGTCCTGGCCAACGAAGAAGTCATCGACGGCCGCAGCGAACGCGGCAACCACCCGGTGATCCGCAAACCCCTGCGGCAGTGGCAGCTCAAGATCACG
Source organism: Polyangiaceae bacterium (assembly GCA_036520475.1). Lineage (GTDB taxonomy): Bacteria > Myxococcota_A > Polyangia > Polyangiales > Polyangiaceae > DATDJP01. The sequence continues at coordinate 4,497 of DATDJP010000094.1, forward strand.
CGCTACGCCGATCGGTTGGCGGAAGACCTCGAGCCGCTCGAGTGGCCCGAGACGAAGCAGAAGCAGCGCGACTGGATCGGCAAGAGCGAAGGCGCCGAAGTGGATTTCCCGCTCGTGGGGCGCGACGACAAGCTGACTGTCTACACCACTCGACCGGACACCCTGTACGGGGCCACGTACATGGTGATCGCGCCGGATCACCGGCTCACGCTCGAGATCACCACCGACGAGCACCAGAAAGACGTCGCCGCGTACATCGAGGCTGCCTCACGCAAGAGCGACATCGAGCGCACGGCCCTGAATAAGGAGAAAACCGGCGTATTTACGGGATGTTACGCATTCAATCCGCTGACCGAGCAGCCCGTCCCCGTTTACACCGCCGACTACGTGCTGGGCGCGTACGGCACCGGCGCGATCATGGCCGTGCCGGCCCATGACGAACGCGACTTCGAGTTCGCCAAGACCTTCGATCTGGCGATCGTCGCGGTCGTGAGCCCCGACGGTAAGCACTCGCCTGAGCTGAACAAAGCCTTCTCCGCAGAAGGCGTCGCCATCAATTCCGGTCGCTTCACGGGTCAGCCGAGCGCGGAGATGAAGCGCAACATCACGGCGTTCCTCGAAGAGCGCGGCATCGGCCGACGGCAGGTGAACTACAAGCTCCGGGACTGGCTCTTCAGCCGCCAGCGCTACTGGGGCGAGCCGATCCCCGTGTATTTTCCGGTCCAAACCAGCGGCGATCCACGGCGGGGCGACGCCTACCAGGTCGACTACAGCCAGCCCATACCGCTCGACGAATCCGAGCTCCCGCTGCGTTTGCCGGAGCTCGAGGATTACCACCCCGGCGATCCGCAGGGCCCGCTCGTGCGTGCGCTCGAGTGGCGCTTCTTTCAGAAGGGCGGCCAGTGGTACGCCCGCGAAACCAACACCATGCCGCAGTGGGCGGGCTCCTGCTGGTACTACCTGCGCTTCCTCGATCCGCACAACACGCAGAACATCTTCGACGAAGCCGCCTACGACGCCTGGATGCCCGTCGACCTGTACATTGGCGGCAACGAGCACGCCGTGCTGCATCTCTTGTACGCCCGCTTCTGGCACAAGGTGCTGTTCGACGTGGGCGTGGTGAAGCACCCCGAGCCGTTCCTGAAGCTCGTGCACCAGGGCATGATCCTGGGCCAGGCGTACCGCTGGTACGCCGTGCTGGCCGAAGACGGCACGATCGCGCGCGCGCTGCCCGGCGATTTCGCCGGCATCCAGAGAGACGCCGACGGCACCTTGCGGCTCGACACGGGTCAGACCGTCGACGAGCGCTGGGTGCAGGAAGCCGACGTCGAGCTGCGCGACGGCAAACCGCACCATCGTGAGCACGGCGTGAAGCTCCTGCCCGTCGCCGAAAAGATGAGCAAAGCCCGCGGCAACGTCGTCAACCCGGACGACGTGGTCCAAGAGTTCGGCGCCGATAGCCTGCGCGTCTACGAGATGTTCATGGGGCCGCTCGAGCAGGTCAAACCCTGGCAGACCTCGGGCATGCACGGCGTGCGGCGCTTCCTCGACCGCGTGCACTCGATCGCGTCGCGCGAGCTCAGCGCTGCGAGCATGCAGCCGGAGACGGCGAAGCTCGTGCACCGCACGGTGAAGAAGGTGGGGGAGGACATCGAAGCGCTGCGCTTCAACACCGCCGTGAGCGCCATGATGATCCTGAGCAATCACCTCAACTCACTCGAGCAAATCCCGCGAGAGGCCGTCGAAAAACTACTTCTGTGCGTGTCGCCCTTTGCGCCGCACCTGGCGGAGGAGCTCTGGGAGAAGATCGGTCATCAGCCGAGCATCGCGGACGTGCCATGGCCCGAGTTCGATCCCGCCCTGTGCATCGACGAGCGCGTCGAGATCCCCGTTCAGGTCAACGGCAAGGTCCGCGGGCGCGTCGAGCTAGCGCGAGACGCGTCGGAAGAGATCGCCCGAGAGGCGGCGCTCCAGGACGAGAACGTGCAGAAGTTCGTCGAGGGCAAGAGCGTGCGCAAGTTCGTGTACGTGCCCGGCCGCATCGTGAACCTCATCGTCGGCTGAGGGTCGTGGCGCGGGGCCGTGCAACGCTGCCGAACCGCTTGGCCCGCCCCGGCCGAGGCTGCTGCGGGTCGGTTCAGGTGGTGCAGTCTGCCGAGGCTTCCGGGTGCGAACCACGCTGCACACTTTTGCGGGGATTTCCTGACCGCGGTGCGTCACTCACATGGACAACCGGAACTGAACGACCAAGCCCGTGAACGGAGGATCCGATGTGGATAAGCTGTTGTTTCCCGTGAAACTTGGCCCGCAGGTCCTCGTTATGCTTGGCGGACTCGGCGCCTGTGGGCTCTTGGGAAGCTGTGGGTATCATTCTGTCCACAGCCGCACTCCCGAAGCTCAACTGTCCGTCGTAGCAGGGACTCACAGCGTACCAGATGCCGCAGCCGTCCAGGCTGTCATGGTCGGGGCTCGAGCGGAGCTCGGGAAGGCGGGCGCTCTCCGATCGGGGACCGGCTACCCCCAGGTCGTCATCGAGGTGCTGCGGGTGGACGAGCAGGCGTTGGGCATTTCCGCCCTCCCAGCGGGCTCGAGAACCGCCCCCCTGGCGCGAGGAACCACCATTGGCGTCCTGGGCCGTGCGCGCCTCCTGGAAGCTCCAGGCGCGGCGCCAGCGCGGGATTCAGGGGACCTGCGGCGCGTGGAGCATTTCGAGGCGTCCACGAACCGCCTCCACGAGGCCGGGATCCGTCAGCAGGCGGTGCGGGCGGCGGCGCGCCGGCTCGGACGGAGCCTCATTCGGCGCATCCTGGGCGAACCCGAACCCGAGAACGAGCCGCTCTGATCGGCCCCGCGCGCAGGAGAGCCCTGGAAGGAACCCCACGATTCCTTGGAACGTCGCTCGGGCCCGGTTTTCATTTTTTGCCGCCATGACGCCAAGGACGCCAAGACCTCGCCAGGAGATTGGGGGGCACACGCGGGGACGGGCTTGCCCGGCTCGGTACGGCCATCGCTGAGGACGTCAGAAAGATTGGGGGGCACACGCGGGGACGGACTTGCCCGGCTCGGTACGATGGCGGCGCGAGGTACGGCTCCCAGTTTACCGCCAAGCCGCTAAAAGACGCCAAGACCTCGCCAGGAGATTTGGGGGGCACACGCGGGGACGGACGTGCCCGGCTCGGTACGATCATGCTGAGGACTGAGGCCCAGAGCCTTGGGGGGCACACGCGGGGACGGACGTGCCCGGCTCGTTACGTTATCGCTGAGGACGGAGGCCGGGGCCGCGATGGTTTGGCCCGCGTAGCGGGCGTTATAGGGGCTACGGGGGCAGGGGCGCATCGTGCGCATGCGGCGGCTCTCTGACGCGCCCGTGTGATGTTGGGCAGCGCGTGCGGGCGGCTCGGAACGAGAGTTGCGCCCTCTGGGCCGGGTCGCCCGGGGCTGAGCGCGGTCAGATGCCGAGGGCTTTTTTGAAGCGCTTGCCGTCGGCGAACATGTCCACGTTGGTGAACACGTACGTGGCGGCCTGCTCCGGCGCCCCGGCGGCGATCTCTGCCAGGCGCTCGATGGCGGGGTCTTCGTAGCGGGACTTGTGGCCCGCCGGTCCCGGCATTCGGTAGTACGCGACGTTGCGCTTGGAGAGGCCCTGCTGCAGGGGGTCGCGGGCGGCGAGGGTGTTCGTCTCTTCGGCGACCTCGTCGCAGTCGTTCGGGTCCCAGGCAGAGCCGGGCTCAAACACAATGGTTTCGAACTGATCGCGCACACTCTTCAAGAAATCCCTGAGGGCGGCGCGGTTGGCGCGTGAGCTCGGGAAGTCCTGCGGCGCGACGAAGACGGCCGTCTTGGCCTTCAGCTCCTCGGCGACCTCGCTCAGCGTGCGCAGGGCCGTTTCGATGACTTTGCCCTCGCGGAAGCCCTCTTGCCCGATTTCCCGTGGTCCGAGCAGCGCGAACTCGAAGCCCTCCGGCGCCTCGCGACGCCAGCGCCTCAAGGTGCCGGGCCCCGGCACGGCCAGGTGAGTCTCCTGGACCTCAACGAACAAATACTCCTTGAAGTACCGCGTTGCGGGTACCGCGAAACCGGCGCAGCCCACCGTAATCATCGAGGCGGGAACCGTAACACAAAGCGCCGAAGTCACCAGGAGTGTTCGTCGTTTCGCCCAAATAGCGAACGCCCAGAGCCGGCCGGCCCTGGGCGTTCGAGTTGTTCACGGCGTCGTGAGCTGCGCCGATTAGATCGGTTCGCCTTCGAAGCACTCGAGCACACAGCCGTCGACGGTCGCCGCATCACCTTTGTCACCCATGTCGATGCAACCGAACAACGCGCTGGCCGCGGAGTTGGTTTCCCCGTGTTCGGAAAAGCAGAGACCCTTGCCGTCCGTATCACTCGGATTAGGCAATGCCCAGATGCATTCCTGAATGTCTTCCATGCGCTGCGCGCAGGTGGGGTCGTTGTTGAAGCACTCCAAGTATTCAGCGCAGCAGTCCCTCTGGATACATTCCCGACAGGTGTTGCGCTCGCCCGCGTCGTCCACGTCAATCGGATCGCTGCAAGATACCTTGCCGCCTCCGCCGTCCGAGCCAGCTTTGCCGCCAGTTCCGGCCTTGCCGCCGCTACCGGAAGAGCCGCCACGACCGGCTGAGCCGCCAGAGCCACTGGTGCCGCCGTTGCCGTCGTCGTCGTCATCGTCGTCGCTCGTAATCACGCAGCCGGCGGCGAACGCCGTGATCACGAAGCCCATCCCTAAAAGCTTACGCAAAGCCATTGTTTTCATCCGCATTCTCCCTTGTCGTCAGTCGCCCCGCGCCGCGATCTTAGCCCAGTGTTGACGAGGCAGGTCAAGCTCACGGCAAAGGTTCTGCTCGAGCCATCCTCCGGCCCGTGCCGCAGGGTAAGGCTTGTTGCGCCAGTAGCCAGGCTGCTCGAGCCGAATAGGGCCCCGAATCGTGGCATCTCAAGCACGTATGCTCTCAGACGCGGCATCATTGCCGCTTATTCAAGCCGTTCTCGTCTGGCCGGTGAGCAGCCTTCTCCCTACACCGCCGTCACCGGGGGTCGCGAAAAGTGCTCAACTGCTCCGCCTCGAGGGACGACTGTACGGAGCATGCTTGAAGTGGCAACGCGCGCGCAGCTAAAGGGACACATCGATGACGATCAGGGCGCATTCACTCGCGGCCCAGCGGGCCTGCGGCCTGCTCTGGGTTGGCTCGCTGGCAGGCCTGTCGGTCTTACTGTCGGCGTCCGGTTGCTCGAAGCCGACCTGCGACGAGACGCTGACCTGTCCCTACGACGAGCCGGATCCAGATGCCGGAGAACCGCTGCACGACGGTGGCGACCTGCCGCGAGCGGATGCCTCTGATGACGTCACCGAGACGGATGCTGCGAGCGATGCTGGGGCGGCCAGCGATGCGGACGCTGCGACGCTCGGCCCACGCGTTGTTTCCATCTCGCCGGCTCCCGGTGCCAAAGGCGTTCGCGCTGATGCCAACATCGTCTTCACGTTCGATCGCCCCATGGACAAGGTCAAGACGTTGCAGGCGTACCTATCGACGGATATTCCGGCGACCGCCGCGAGTCTTTCGTGGAACCCCGACGGAACACAGCTCACCGTCAATCCGAACGCCGAGCTCGCGTACGCTGGGGGCGTCGTGACCTCGTCCTCCGGGGCAATCGCCCCGCGTGCCTACTCGCTTCGCGTCACCACTGCTGCTCGAGATCTGAATGGCAACGCGCTGCAAGAAACCGCTACGAGCTCATTTACGACACTACGGCGCTTAGCACAGGGTTTGATGGCCATCAAAGGTGACGTGGCCCGCTTTCGGAACAACAGCACCTCTAGTCCCTGCAATACGTCAACCTCCGGATTCACGTCGGACAACTATTTGGGGTCGCAGAAGTACAAGCTCTTGGTAACGTTTGACATCTCGCCTCTTCCCGCAGGTATCGTGGAGTTCGAGTCGGCGGGAGTGGGGACGGACCAGATCTTCGTGCAAGAGAATTCTTATGCGACAGGTGTCGTGATCCTCGACCATGTCCGCGAGCCCATTCCGCTGCGAGAGCCGCATGAGGCCTTCAATTCACCCGCATTGCGTTCCCTCGGCGTATTCTCGAATAACGCCAATCTCGAGTACAAGTCGGTGAACGCGCGCGACGCGCTCGAGGACGACTATGCGGCACTGCGACAGTATTCGCAATACCGCGTGGACAACACGTTCCAAGGAGCGGGAGAGTACGCGTACGCCCGGTTCGACTGCTTTATCCGGGGCTTCCACCTCGCCACCGTTTACTTGGTGCCATGACTGTGCAGGTAACGGTTGCTTGCGCCGAAATGCAATTCGGTGAATCTCGCGCTTGCGCCGGCAGACGCCGGCTGTTCGAGCAGATGGTGGTTTTGCAGGCACATCGGGCCCCGTCTGAATGCCGGACTGTGAACGCAACTTGTGGGCAACTGCTCCACAGCGGGAGCCGATGAGTGGGCGGCAATTGAAATGGGAACGCGCGCGGAGTTAAGGGACACATCAATGACGCTCACTGCACAGTGGCTCGCACGTCACCGGGATGGCGGCCGACTTCGACTCAGCTCACTGGCGGGCGTGGCGCTGTTAACGTTCGCTACGGGGTGCTCTGAGCCGACGTGTGAAGAGACTCTGACCTGTTCATATGGCGGGACGGATCCAGATTCGGGGGAGCCGCGCGTGGACGCCGGCGATCTGACAAATGCCGACGGTCCTCACGAAGTCGCGGAGACGGACGGTGCCAGCGATGCAGCCGATGCCGGAGCCGCCAGCGATGCGGACGTAACGCCGTCTGGCCCTCGTATCGTTTCCATCTCACCGGCCCCGGGTGCCAAGGGGGTTCGTGCCGACGCCAACATTGTCGTCACCTTCGATCGCCCGATGGACAAGAGCAGGACGTCGCAGGCGTACCAATCCACCGATGTTCCTGTGAGCGCTGCGAACCTGACCTGGAACACACAGGCCACGCAGCTGACGATAAATCCCAGTACTGACCTCCAGTACGCCGGGGGCGTAGTCATGACGACTCCCGAGGCGATTCCGCCGCGTTCCTATTCTTTTCGGATCACGGCAGCAGCGCAGGACGCAACGGGAAAAACTCTGCAACAGCCGGTCAGTAGCTCGTTCACCACCCTACGCCGCCTTGCGCAAGGCCTCGTTGCGAAAGGCGATGCCGTGCTGTCACTCTCCAGTCTCAATGAGACTCTGCCGTGCACCGAAGGTCGGGTGAGCTTTACGGCAGTTAAGTACATGGGTCGCGACAGACACAAGATCCTGGTCACGTTCGGCATTTCTGTGCTCCCCGCAGGCGTTGTAAATTTTGAAGCCGCAAGTTTGGGCGCCAATCAAGTAGCAGTAATGGACGGTTCGTACTCAACCGGTAGCGTCATCGCGGAGCACGTTCGGGAGCCTTTACCGATAGGAGATTTTCATACCGGCTACAGTCAGGTTGCTCTGCGCCCGCTGGGCACTTTTTCGACCAACGCGAACTACGAATACAAGTCAGTGGACGTACTCGCTGCGCTCGTGGCCGACTACACGGCCCGGCGGCAACACTCGCAATACCGACTTGACAACACATTTGCCCCGCAGGGAGGGTACGGCTACGCGGGGTTTAGTTGCGATTTGGGCTTCCATCTAGCCACCGTCTATCTCGTGCCCTGACGAGTCGGCACAAGATTGACGCGCTCCGATGGTCGCCATCTCGGACGCCCGCGGTGCGCGACGTCGCGGATCTTCTCTTTGCCCCCGACCGACGTAGTCGCCGAGCCATCCAACTTGGGCTGGACCGTCCTGAGCGCTGATTCGCTTCAGCTCGCGGCTTCGCCTTCGGTGACGTCGGTGGCGGGGCTGGGCTCGACCTTGGGTTTGCGCGCCGGGCGACGGATGAAGCTCATGCCGATGGCGGCGGCAGAGACGATCCACCAGGGTAAATCGCCGTAGAGCTCGTAGGGCGTTTTGGCCTGCATCCAGGCGATTTCGTGGGCGAGCGCTTGCTCTTTGAAGGTGTCGGTGTGGGAGACGACGCGGCCGACGGGGTCGACGAAGGCGCTCACGCCGCTGTTCGTGGAGCGGATGAAGTAGCGGCGGTGTTCGATGGCGCGGAAGGTGGAGAGCGAGAAGTGAATCCACGGCTGCGTGGTGTCGCCGAACCACGCGTCGTTGGTCATGTTGACGAGCAGGTCGGGGCTGCCGTTGCCGACGATGCTGTTCACGAAGCCGGGGATGATGTCTTCGTAACAGATGAACACCGCCACTTGGCGGCCCGCGACGTGCAGCGGCTCGAGGCTCTTGCCGGGGCTGAATTTGCCCGATTGCGGCGACCAGTCGTAGAGAATGGGGAAGCGGTCGCCCAGGGGCAGGTATTCGCCGAACGCGAGCAGGTATTGCTTGTCGTAGCGGCCGATGACCTTGCCGTCCTTGTCCGTGGCGAGCGCGGAGTTGAACAGCACGTACTCGCGCGTGTCGTCGACGGGCCGCACGAGAACGCCGCCGAAAATGGCCGGTACCTGCAGCTGCCTCGTGAACTGCATGGGGTACATGGTGGGCACCAGGGACTCCTCCATGGCGCTCATCACGCTGGTTTCGCTCCACACGACGAGGTCGAGCGGTCCGCCATTCTGCAGCTCTTTGGTGAGGCGCAAGTGACGGAGCAGGCCGGCGCGTTTCTCTTTGCGCTTGGCTAGGAGGCCCATGTTGGCCTGCACCAGACCGACGCGCGCCTTGGGTGCGGTGGCGACGGCGGCATCGACCTGGTGGATGCGAATGGCGCCGTAGACGGCGGCGAGCGCGGGGACGGCGGCGAGCCCGGCGACCACGCGCCAGCGCGGTCGCACGTGGCGAAGGCGCGCGACGACCAGCTCCGCTATGGCGAGGTTGGCCGCCACGAGCACGAGGCTGACGAGCACGACGTTGCCGACCTCGGCGAGCTGCGTGAGCGCCGGTAACTTGTAGATGGCTGCGGCGAAATGCCAGGGGAACAGCAGCGGATACAGGAACTCGCTCGTGCCGAAGCCGAGCGCGAACACGACGCCGAAAGGCCAGCCCCGCTGCTCGGCGCGCCCGGAAATCCAACCGAGGAGGGCGAAACGGCCGCCCTGGTACGCGCACAGAAGGGCCATGAGCACGAGGCAGAGCGGCCAGGGAAAGCCGCTGAATGCCTGGAGCATGCCGAGCAGCCAGTAGAAGCCCGTCATGGTCATGGTGAAGCCCGCCATCCAGCCGAGCCCCGCCGCGCGGCGCGGCTTTTGTCCGCGCAGCGCCACCATCAGGGGCACGAGCGCGACGAACGCGAGCGGCCACAGCGCAGGGCCGGGGAACGACAGGAAGTAGAGCAAGCCCGACAGCGTCGCGAGCGCGTACGCGATCGGCGCGCGGGGGATCAGTGGCTCGGAGGGCGGGGTCACGGTGCGTGTTCAGGTGCGGTGCCGCGGGCGCGACGAGCGCGCGCTTACCCGCTGAGCGCCTTCTTTACCTTACTGAGCACTTCGTCAAGTTTGAATGGCTTGGTGATGTAACTGCGGGCGCCATGCTGGATGCCTTTAATGACGTCGGTCGGTGCGCCCTTGGCCGTGAGGAAGATGATCGGAACTTTTTTGAGCGCTGGGTGCAGGCGCACGCGGCGCGCGACGTCGAGGCCGTCGAGGCCCGGCATCATGATGTCGAGCAGGAGCAGATCCGGGTGCGGCTGTGCCGACGCGCGGGCGAGGGCGGAAGGACCGTCGACCACGTGCACGACCTCATAGTCCTGGCGCAAAATGCGGGTCAGCATCACGGCGATGGCGGCATCGTCCTCGGCGATCAGGATTCGTTTCTTGGGTACTGGCGCTGGTGCGCTCATAGGCTTCTCATGACCTGTTTACTCACGCAATTCAGCCGCGAAATGGGGACCCTCCCTTTTGTCGTTTAATGGGGGGCAGTCAAGGCGGCAAAACCGACTTGCGCTCACATTTGCCCACATTCAAGCTCCGGCGCACCGGCCGATTCGCTTCGGCGCCCCCTCTGGGCTTGCCGTGCCACTCGAGACACGAGAAAACAAGCAGAGATGCCCAAGATTCTTCACATCGAAGACGACCCTGCCAATCGGCTCCTCGTGCGCAAGCTCCTGACCCCGGCGGGCTTCGAGGTGGTCGATGCGGCCGACGGGCTCGACGGTATCCGCAAAGCGCGCAGCGAACGCCCGGACCTGGTGCTGATCGACATCGCCATCCCCGGACTCGACGGGTACGAGGTGACCCTGCGCTTGCGCGCCGAGCCGGAGCTCGTCGGTGTGCCAATTGTGGCAGTGACGGCAGAAGGTAACCGCGAGACGAGCCTGGCGGTAGGCTGCGACGGCTTTTTGGAGAAGCCCATCGATGCGCGCTCCTTCGCGAGCACGATTCAAAATTATTTGAAGGGGGCCCGGGATAGCACTCCGCCCGGGCCGCCCGGTGAGCACCTGCGCGTGCAGAGTCAGCGCATCGTCGCGCACCTCGAGGAGAAGATCGCGGAGGTCAGCGCCGCCAACGCGCGGCTGCTCGATCTCGATACCGCGCGCAAAGAGTTTTATAGAAATATTTCACACGAGCTGGCGACGCCCATGACGCCGATCGTCGGGTACGTGAAGCTCTTGATCGATCGGGAGCTCGGGCCATTGACGGCTCCGCAGGACAAGGCGCTCCGCGCCATGGACGAATGCGTGCAACGGCTGCGCAGTCTCATCGACAATCTGCTCGACGTGACCGGAATCGAAACGGGGCGGCTCCGTTTTGCGTACCGCGAGTTCGATTTGGCGGAGCTCGTGCGCCGCACACTGGCCCGCCACGCCGCGCGCTTCGAAGAGGCCCATGTCAGCGTCGTTTCCGAGCTGCCGCGCGAAGCGCTGCGGGGCGTGGGCGACCCCGACCGACTCGCTCGGGCCATCGATCAGCTGCTCGACAACGCGGCCAAGTTCACGCCGGGTGGGGGCGTCGTCGGCGTGCGCGCGCGGCGTTTGCCATCGGGGCAACACGAGGTGTGCATCGCGGACACGGGTCCGGGCGTCTCGCAGGACACGGCGGCGCGCTTGTTCGAGCCGTTCTATCAGGTCGACGGCTCGCCGACGCGTTTGCACGGCGGCACCGGGGTGGGCCTGACGATCGTGCGAGGCATCGCGCGCGGCCACGGCGGAGAAGCGCGCGTGGCCTCGCCGGCGAGCGAGCACATCGGGGGTACGTTCTTCGACGGCGCGGCGTTTTACATGGTGTTGCCGGAGCAGGCACGACCGCCGTCGTATCCCAGTCAGCCCACGTTCGCGTGACGGGAGCGCGCGAGATGGACCCCACCGGGGAGGTGTATCTCGATTGGAACGCCACGACTCCGCCGCTGCCGGAGGTGCTGGACGCGATGCGAGAGGTCGCGCGCGAGGCGTGGGGCAACCCGTCGAGCGTGCACGCTGCCGGACGTCGCGCGCGCGTTTATGTGGAAGAAGCGCGGGAAGAGCTGGGTGCAGCGCTTGGGCGATCGCCGCGCGACGTGTGGTTCACGTCCGGAGGCACGGAGGCCAATAACCTCGCGCTCTCCGGCGCGCGCGCGTTGATCACGAGCCGCATCGAGCACCCTTCGGTGGTGCGCGTTGCGGAAGCGCTCGAGGCGCGCGGCGTGCCCGTCAGCTGGTTGCCCGTGCCGCCGAGCGGCGCGATCGACGCCGATTCCGTGCGCGCGGAGCTCGCGGAGGCTCCTGCGGGTGCCGTCGTGGCGGTGATGGCGGCAAATCACGAAACTGGCGTGCTGCAGCCGATCCCGAGTATCGCCGAAGTATGTCAGAAGCATGGCGCGCACCTGCACGTGGACGCCGTGCAGGCGTTCGGCAAGGTCGACGCCGAGTGGTGGCGCGGCGCCGACAGTGTCTCGATCGCCGCTCACAAGATCCGCGGCCCGAAAGGGGTGGGCGCCCTCGTTGGGCGCCCCGGCTGGGTCCCAGAGCCGGTGCTGCGCGGCGGTGCGCAAGAGCGCGGGCTGCGTCCGGGCACGCTGGACGCCTCCGCGATCGCTGGTTTTCGTGTGGCGGTCCGGCATGCTCGCAGTGGAGCGCAGCGCTACGCGGACCTGAGCGTGCTGCGCGATCGCTTCGAGAGCGCGCTCGCAGAGGTGACTCAGATCAACGGGGCGGGTGCGCCGCGGCTGTCGCACGTCAGCAACCTGTCCGTGGCGGGTTTCCGCGGCGACGAGCTGGTGGCGGCGCTGGATCTTCAGGGGGTGCGCATCTCGAGCGGCAGCGCGTGCAGCGCGGGGACGAGTGAACCGTCGCCGGTGATCGCGGCGATGCTCGGCCGCGAGCGAGCCGTGAGCGCGATTCGCGTGAGCTTGGGGGACGAAACGCGGGCAGAAGACACCGCGCACGCGCTTCTCGCGCTCCGCCGCGTACTTGGCCTTCAGAGTTCGCGTAGCTGAGGTTCCGCCTCATCCATCCGGGCACTGTGCGAGAGCCGCCTCCACGGCGCGGTCCCAAGGATACGGAATTGCTTATCAAGCAAACCCGGTCGCGGCGCGGCTGCGGTTTCCATTCAATGGAATCCGGCCCCGCGAACGCGTGACAGACGTTCAGCCCTGAGGCAGAGCTCAGACTTTAGGTGAGCTATTGTTCGTAATTGCGCGAGATCGCTGGGTAGCGGCTTCGTATAGGGCGATTCCAGCGGCGACCGAGGCGTTCAACGAATCGACGCTGTGGGGGCGCACCAGTCGCGCCACGTGAGTGCAGGCCCGCCGCACCGCGCGGCCGAGCCCTGTGTGCTCGGCGCCGATCACGAGCACGGTCGGCACGCTCAGCTCCAAGCTGCGAAGGTCGATCGGCGCTTGCGCGTCGAGGCCGATCACCTGGACCCCGGCGTCACGCGACTCGGTGAGCGCGTTGGTCAGTGACGCCACTCGGCAGAGCCGCGCGTGTTCTATGGCGCCGGCCGACGCACGAAACGTGGCGGCGCTGAGCGGTGCGGACGCGTGCTCGGGCCAGATCACGGCCGCGCCGGCCAGGCCCACCGCGCTGCGGATCAACGCGCCGAAGTTTTGCGGATCCTGAATGCCGTCGAGGGCGATCGCGAGCAGCTGCGGATCGGTGAGCAGGCTCTCGAGCTCCACGATTTCGAGCGGGGGTGCCCAGCACAAGACGCCCTGGTGCGTCGCGCCGCCACTCAGCCGATCGAGCTCCGAGCGCGCGGCGCGGTCGACGCGCGCCACGCCCTGATCGCGTGCAAAGCGCGCCACGGCTTCGAGCCGCGGTCCCGGTTCGTCCGAGAGCAGCACCCGCCGCAGCCGCGGACCGTGAGCGCGAATCGCCTCGCGTCCGGGTTGCAGCCCGGCAATCAGCCGGCCCTCTTCGCTGGTCGTGACAGGGAGCGGGCGCGCGAACCTACGCGGTTTCGGTCTCACGCTCTGCCTTTCGGATCTCCTGCGCGATGGCGCGGGCAGCCGCCGCGGGGTCGGCAGCGTCGCGGATGGGACGGCCCACGACGAGCAGGCTCGAGCCGTCTCGTATCGCCGCCGCCGGCGTGCCGGTGCGTTTTTGGTCGTCGGCACCGCTCTCTGCGAGCCGTATGCCCGGCGTGACGAGGATCACGTCCGGTCCGAGCGCGCTCCTCAGGCTGCGGACCTCGTTCGTGGAGCAGACGAGGCCCGGAATGCCGGCGCTCACCGCCAACTGGGCGAGGCGCAGAGCCTGTGACGCGGGCTCGGCTGATACGCCCGTCGCTTGCAAGTCCGACGCATCGAGCGACGTGAGCACCGTGACGGCGAGTAGCGTGAGCGCGCTCGGCTCGGCCGCGCGCGCCGCGCGCTCGAGCATGCGCGGGCCGCCGGCTGCGTGCACGGTTAGATAAGTGACGCCGTGCGCCGCCGCGCTCGCCACCGCGCGCTCGACCGTCTCGGGTATGTCGTGGAGCTTCAGATCGAGGAACACGTCGCAGCCGAGCTCGGACCCGAGCGCGACGGCGCGGGGCCCTTCGCGCACGAACAGCTCGAGGCCGACTTTGAGCACGCCAGCGCTCTCGCGCACTCGTTCGGCGCCGCGCCGTGCTTCGTCGAGAGTCGGATAATCTAGTGCGAACGCCAGCCTACGCGACGCGCTCATAGACACGAGCAGAGCGGATCGCCGGGCGGGCAGTTGCACGGTTTGGCCGGCGCATCCCCGCCGCCGGACGAGCCGCTGCGCTTGCCGCCACCTTGCACGGCGCGACCTGCGGCTTCACGCTGGCGCTTGGCCGACGCGAGATCCGCTTCGATGCGCGCGCGCTCCGCCTCGTCTTTCGCCGACGCCAGGTTCGCACGAAGGAGCTCTTCTTTTTTGCGCGCGGCCTCGAATTCTGCCTTGAGCTGCGTGAACTCGTCTTCGGCCGCTTTGCGCTGCGCGTCCAGCGCCATGGCGCGAGCGTCCGCCTCTTCGGCGGATTTCTTCCAGAGCAGGCCGCCGGTGACGCCGCCGATGAGCAGCACCGCCGTCACGATGCCGACCACGAGCTGAAGCTGCTTTTTGCCTTTGTCTTGCGACACGATCGCCAGCTGATGCTCGTGAGCTTGCTGGGCCGACATGGCCTCCATGCGGGCGCGGTGCTCGGCCTCGGTGCGCGCCTTTTCGATCTCCGCATGGCGAATCGCCTCGAGCCGCGCCTGTTCTTCGCGCGAGCGCAGCTCCTCCATGCGCCGGGCCTCTTGCTCCTGGCGCAAGCGGCTGGCTTCCGCATCACGCGACGCACGTTCGGCGGCAGCGCGCGCTTCGGCCTCTTCGCGGGCGCGGCGCGCTTTCTCTGCCTCTTCCTCGCGGATTCGATCCTCTTCGAGATTCATCAGCTCCTTGAGGGAGAAGAGAACCGAGCTTTCTTTCTGTTCGGCCATTGGCGGTGTTTTCCTCTGGAATCCCCGATCGATCCGCCCGCTATTCGAGGGACGAGCGAGCCCGAGTCTCGCGGGTCCGAGCGCTTGGAATTCGAAACTCTAACCTAGCGGAAGCAGCTAGCCCAGTCCATGTGACACGAGCTCGCGAGCGAGTCTTGGCGCGTGTTTTTGGAGTTCGGAGCGGTCTCATGTGGGACGATCTGCGCTGCGACGATTTGCCCCAAGGCTCATCCTGTCAGGCACGCTTCAGGCACGCGCGAAACGCGGCAAGGGAGCGTCGCAGAGCGGCGGCGATCCGTGTAGAGTCGCGCACCATGGCAGTGGACGTGTGTGCGCACATCACCGGGACTGTTTGGAAAATCGAAGTCAAACCGGGGGATGAAGTCGCGGAAGAGCAGAGTTTGGTCATTCTCGAGTCCATGAAGATGGAGATGCCGGTCGAAGCGCCACAGGCCGGCCGGGTGCTCGAGGTGAAAGTGACCGAGGGTGAGGCGGTCGAGGAGGGCGACGTCCTGGTGACGCTCGAGTAGGCGGCGACGCGCGGGCGTCGCGAAGTTGAAGTTAAGGATTGTTGTGCCGTGGCGCTTGAGTGCCGTGGCGTCTCGGCGCTATCCTCGTAGGTCGATGCGCTCTGCTGCGCGGCGTTCCGCGACTTCGATGGGCTGGTTGGCGCTCGCGTGCCTCGCCTGGCTGCACGCGTGTGGCGGACCCCAAGAGCAGCAAGGCGCCGGGGGAGAGTGCTTTCGCGCCGACGACTGTCGCGCGGGCCTCGTGTGCTTTCGCAATCGCTGCACGAACGACCTGAGCGGTATGGTGCCCGAACCCCCCCCAGCTGCTGCTGGTGGCACGGGCGGGGGCGCCGCAGGCAGTGGTGGCAGCGCTGGAAACGGCGATGCAGGCCCAGCCGACGGCGCCGGTGGTGCCGCAGGTCGCGGGGGCGCCGGAGGCAGCGCCGGCGCAGCGGGCAGAGGCGGTAGCGCTGGAGCCGGTGGCGCTGCAGGGACGGCCGGCAGCGCGGGGAGCGCCGGAAGCGGCGGGACCTCGGGCGATGGTGGCAGTGCGGGCGACGGCGGAAGCGCCGGCAGCGCTGGCAGCTCCGGATCGGGCGGGGACTCTGGGAGCGGTGGAAGCACCGGTGGTGGGGGTGGAGAGCCGCCGGACTCGGGCACGTGACGGCCTGGTAGGCGGGACGCAGCGCTGGAGCGTCGTGGCGGGCGCAGGGCTCGTGCTCGGTTGCGCGCGTCCGGAACGCCGCGCGCGCTCCGGCTCGAAGGTGCCGGGCACGTCGGGCCTCGAGCGCCTGTTCTGAAGACGCGATCAGGTTTCGCCGAGCGGGCGACCTTCGAGCGCGAGCTGCGTCTTGCGCAATCGGGTCCAGAGCAAAGCGACCAGGCCCAGCGATACGACGTTGAGCAGCGCAGCGCCGGCGACCAGGAGCTTCAGCGGCAACAGCGACGAGCGCGTGACGGTGACCGGACCGACGCGCGCCAGCTCGCGATCGGCGGGGCGCGCGCGGGCGGGTGTGGGCGTGGCCACGACGTTCACTTGCGCTGGCAGCAGGCCGGGCACGGCGCCAGCCACCAGGCGTTGAATGTCGGTGATCGCGAGCGGCGGGTTGACGCCGCGATGGCGGAGCAGAACGGACGCCGAAGGCTCGCGCGGTTTCTCTTCCAGATCGAGCGCGTCGGCCTCCGGTACCGCAAGATGAACGCGAGCCGAGATCACGCCATCGATGGCGCGCAGCGAGCGTTCGAGATCCCCCGCGGTGCCGGTGACGAGCTTGGCATGTTCCGCGGTCCGGCTCGGCACGATGCTGCTGTCGCCCAGGGCATCGAGGACGCCCGGCGCCCTCGCTGGCGGCAGGTTCTCATGGCTCAGCACGCTGACTGCCAGCGACGCATCTTCGCGCGCGACGTTCACACGAAAGCGCGCCTCGTGCTCGGGATCGGCCTCCTTGCCCGCCGCGACGCCGCTCGACTCGAGCACCGTCACGATGCGATTGGCGTCCTCGTCGGAGAGCGCCCCGGCTACGGGCACGGCGCAACCGGCGAGCAGCAAAGCCGCGAACGACGCCAGGTGCGGCGCGAAGCGAGAGGGGAACATCGGCATACGGCAGTTGCTGCGGCGCAGTTCGCGCGTCTTTCGCCTTAAAACGACGTGCGCGTCACGTCCAGCTTCGGGTGACTCGGGAAGCTCAGGCCGCGCACTCCCTGGGAGATGCAGCCCGCAATCCGGCCATCTCGCGGATTGGTGTTGACCGAGACGCCCACCGCGCGTCCATTTTGAATGGCCGCGCAGATGCTGATGCTCATGGACTCGGGCACGCCGCAGTGAGCGAAGTAGCTGCCGCGATTCAGAGTCGCTCCGTATTGCCCCCCTGTGATGTCGGCCGGCCCTTTGGAGCCGCCGATCTTGATCTCTTCCACGTACGCGGCCTGGGCCGCTTCGCAGCTCATGCCTCCGGCCAAAATCGGATAGCCGCCGCTGGTGCCCACGACGCCGCGCCGGCCGCCGCGCTTGCTCTTCGGCACGTTGAGCCCGCCGTCCACATCGATGTCCGTGGCGGTCTCGCGCTGAACCGCGATCTCGTCGCTGCGCTGGCCGCGCTGCGTGATGAACCACGCGCCAGCGGCCAGGAGCAGCGCGCCGACGGCGAGGAGGCCGAACACCGCCTTGCCGCGCGTGCTACGGCTCTCTTGCACGACCACGCGCTCGAGCGCTTCTTTTTCCGCTTTGATGTCGCGATTCAGGCGCGACTGCTCAGCGAACGGCGCAAACTCGTCCCAATCGCGAACAGGCCGTTCGTCGTTGCTGAACGAATCACGCAAGACGTCCGACTCGACGAAGGCGTGGCTGGCGATCTGCTGCAGTAGCTCCACTGCGGTGAATGGGCCGTGGTCCATGCCCTCGCGGATCACGACGTAACGCGGCCTGGGGTCGCTCTCGAGGCGCGCTTTCAGCGCGGCCAGCTCGCTCGTGGAGTCGCTGACGGGCGCCTCGACGGGGCGCGCCTGCACGACCACGCCGTACGGGCTCGCGCCCACGGGCTCGGGGGGCAGCATCGACAACGACACGTCCACTTCGAAGTTCTCGTCGTGATCGAGGTGACCTTCGTCGGCCGTGGGCGGGCGCACGCTGGCACCGGGAGCAAGGCGATAGGCTGCTTGCGCGAACGCCTTCAAATCGTCTGGCCGGTGCGAGGCGTCGGCGACCAGCGCCTTGCCGAGCAGTACTTCGAGGTCGTGCGGAAGATTGGGGATCACTTCCGATGGCCGGCGCATACCGGGGCCGACGGGCAAACCCGTGACCAGCTCGTACAGCATGGCGCCGAGCGCGTACACGCTGGCGCGCGCGTTGCCCGGGCGTCCCTGACGCTCCTCCGGCGCCAAACAGGCCTTGTCGCGCGGCAAGGTGGGCGGCTTTGCGGCGAGCTCCGGCGCCACGCGGTAACGATCGTGCTCGTCGAGCAGCAAGCTCGAAGGGTGCAGAAAAAGCAGCTCACCGCGGCGGTGGCGATCCGCCACCTCGACCGCGACCGGCACGAGGATCGCCACGGCGTCTCGGAGGTTCAATACCGCGCCCTGCGCGCGCAGCTCCTCGAGCCGTGCTCTCAGCGTACCCGGTACGATCGTCGCCCCCACCGGCAGCGGAGTTCCGAGATGTTGCGCGCTGTTCATCCGAGCGCGATCGATGGTAGTGCTGCGTGCGCCAAGTCGCAATCACTGCCGCGCGGCGCGACGCCACGCACGAGGTGTCTATAATGCCGTCTCGTCCGCGCGCGAGCCGCCGCGCCATGGATCGCGCCGTTTCGTGTAGGCGCCTCGCACGAATTTCCCGAGAACCGGCGCAATATTGGCAGCGATGTCTTCGTCCCACTCGCCGCCGTTGACGTAGTCCGTTGGGCGCTGGTCCGCGCCAAGCAGCGCGAAACCCGGGATTTTGTCGATTGGAATATTGAATTGTCGCAGTTCGAGCGCAAACTCTCGTGGATCCAGACGCACTAGCCGGACGCCTTCGAGCGCGGTCTGCATACTGGGTTCGAGGAGCGCCGCTGCGACTCCGTTGCAAGGCTGACAGTCGCCCTGCACGACCCAGACCAGCAGCTTCTTGCCCGAGCGCTCGCCGAGCTCGCGCTGTTTGTCGAGCTCGTCTCCGAGCGAGCGGACATCGCTGCCGATATCGACCAGATCGATACGACCGATTCGCGTGACTATCACTCCGGAGTCACTAGACAGCGCGTCCCCTGCGGCCGGCTTCGGTGCGGCGCTGCTCGCCGTGGTGGGCGGAGGAGCCGGCATTGGAGTGGTGGGCGCCGCGAACAGCGGCGGCGATTTGGCGGTCGGCGAGTGACGGCCAGGGCTGGCCAGCCACGTCACACCGACGGCCACGGCGACCACGCAAGCGATCAAGTTCAGTGACCCGATCACGATGCCGCTGGTCGCCAAACCCCGGCCCCGCTGCGCGCCGCGCGCGCGCTCGATTTCGCCTTTCGCCATCACGCCGAAGGCGATCCCGAGCAAGCCGCCGAAGCCCCACATGCACGTGAAGCCGAGCACGGAAAAAACGAGCGCCCAGAGCGAAAGGGCGTTCGTGCGCGGAGCCTCGCGAGGCCCATTGCTGTCGGGCAGGGTCGGCAGCGCTGCTTCGCTCACGAAAAACACCATAGCGCGCCGCCGCCACGCGTCGAGAGCGCGAGAACAACGCGGTACGGCCGAGCTGAAATTGCCTGCCGCGCCGGCTGAGCCGTCAGAATCCGACGCCCACGGTCGCGACGACCAGCAGCCACGCGCGCGCGTTTTCGGTTTCGGCGCTGCGGATCGCAGGCACACTTCCGATCACCTCGAGGC
Organism: Polyangiaceae bacterium; assembly: GCA_036520475.1. Lineage (GTDB taxonomy): Bacteria > Myxococcota_A > Polyangia > Polyangiales > Polyangiaceae > DATDJP01. The sequence continues at coordinate 24,199 of DATDJP010000094.1, forward strand.
CTGCGCGCGCGTCGGTGCGCTGCACGGGCAGCACGTACTCGAGCGCGCCACGCAGCACGCCGACGCCGACGCTGCCGGTCTCGAGCTCGCCGGTCGCGCTATTTCGCGCTTCGAGCCGCGCCACGCCGGCTCCGGCGCCGACGATCGGATGAAGCGCGGACCGATGTGCGAAATCGATCCATAACTCACCGGTATACTGGCTGACCCCACCTTCGGATCCGACACGCACCCAGCTGCCGGAAACGCGCGCCCCGGCGGCGTGCCGGCCGACGTCCACGGCGGCAAAAAGCCCGCCATGCGGGTCGGCTTCCGAAATGCGCAGACCCGGCCCGACATGTAGGCGAACGGTAGACTCAGGTAAGTCGCGTTCTGGTTCGGATTCGACCACGCGCGGCTCGTCGTCATCCGAGTAGGGGTCACCCTGGACGAGGATCGGCTGGTCGGCGGGTTCGGCAAAACCTTGGGCATGCGCCGGAAAGGCGGAAATGAAGGTCACGCCGAGCGCTGCCATGAACCCGGTGAAGTGCTTGCGTACGGGTGCCTTCGACGTGCCTCGAGCGCATTCGAGAATTCGGCTGTGCTTCATGAAGTTCTCCGATTTGCCCTGATAACGCGGCGGATGGTG
>DATDJP010000095.1:0-16109 GCA_036520475.1 Polyangiaceae bacterium
CGCCTCCGTCGTGTCGCGGAAATGCAGGCGAATCGCGCCGCGCTCGATGTCGCCGAGCAGCGCTTCCAGCCCGGCGACGTCCATCGCCTCGTGCAGGCAGTCGTGCAGCGTTTGGCGCACGATCGGATGATCCGGGATGACACGCGGCCCGGTGGCGTTTTCCTGGCAAGCGGCCAGCGCGGGGAATAGCGCCGCCATCAGGTCGTCGGACTCCATGCGCTGGAGCTGGGGCGGGTTCTTGCGGCCTTTCTTCATGCGCAGCACGAGCAGCGCGCGGTTCAGGTTCCAGCGCCAGCGTGCCGCGAACATCGGCGTATCGAGCGCGGCCTGCGTGAGCACGTCAGCGACGCTGTGCGAGGACAGGAAGCGCGGCACGTCGTCGAGCGGAAAGCTGTGTTGCGGGCCGAGCGAGAGCACCACGGCGTCGTCGTTCGCGGCCGCCTGCAGCTCGAAGTCGAACGATTTGCAGAAGCGCTTGCGCAGCGCCAGACCGAGCGCGCGGTTCACGCGCCCGCCGAGCGGCGCGTGGATCACCAGCTGCATGCCCCCGCTGTCGTCGAAGAAGCGCTCGAACACCAGGTCCTGCACGGTGGGGAGCACGCCCAGCGCAGTGCGGGCCGCGCCGAGGTAACGCACGATGGCCTCGGCTGCGATCTCATCTAGACCGGCCTCGGTGATCAGCCAGGTGCGGGCGGCGTCCTCGTCTTGGGTGTCGAGCCGCGCAGAAATCGCCGCGCGCAGCTCGGATACGTTGCGGGATAGCTCGATGGTTCGCGCCGGCGCTTCGCCGAGCCAGAACGGCACCGAAGGCGGCGCACCGCCCGCGGAAACGACGCGCACCACGCCCCGCTCCACTCTGCGAATTCGCCAGGACGTGCTGCCGAGCAAGAACACGTCGCCCACCATGCTTTCGATGGCCCAGTCTTCGTTCACGGTGCCGACGAAGGTGTCGTCCGGGTCGGCCACGACGCGGTAGTCGGCCGTCTCCGGGATGGCTCCACCCGAAGTGAGCGCAGCCAGTCGCGCGCCACGGCGTCCGCGCAGCGTGCGCTCGAGGCGATCGCGGTGGACGTACGCGCCACGCCGGCCGCGTCCGGTCTGCACGCCGTCGCTCACCAGCTCGAGCACCGCTTCGAAGTCTGCGGGCGAGAGCTCCGCGAACGGAGCAGCACGGCGCACTAGCTCGTAAAGCGCGGCCTCGTCCCAGTCGCACGCGGCACATTCCGCGATGATTTGCTGCGCCAGGATGTCGAGCGGCGCACGCGGCGGATGAATGGCGTCGAGCTCGCCGCTGTGCACGGCCCGCAGCAGCGCCGCGCACTCCACGAGCTCGTCGCGCGTCGTCGGATAGAGTCTGCCCGCCGGCAGCCCCCAGCGGCTGTGGCCCGAACGCCCGACGCGCTGCAGGAAGGTCGCGATGCTGCGCGGGGACCCGATTTGACAGACCAGCGAAATCGGCCCGATGTCGATGCCGAGCTCGAGCGAAGCGGTCGCCACCAGCGCGGATAGGGCGCCCGCGCGCAGGCGCGTTTCGACGTCGTGCCGGCGCTCTTTGGACATGCTGCCATGATGCGCCGCCACCCGGTTCGGACCGAGCCGTTCGGCGAGCAGGTGTGCCACGCGCTCGGCCATGCGCCGCGTGTTCACGAACACGAGCGTGGTGCGCTGCGCGCGCACGTGCTCGGCGATGCGGTCCAAGATCTCCGCCATTTGCTCGGTCGACGCGACGGCCTCGAGCTCGCCCTCCGGCAGCTCGAGCGCCAGATCGAGCGCGCGGCGATGACCGGTATCGACGATCTGACACTGCGGGCGGCCCGGAGCCCCCGCGTCGTCGCGGGACCCGACGAGCAGGCGGGCGATGGTCTCGATGGGGCGCTGGGTCGCGGACAACCCGATGCGGACGGGGCGCACGCGGCAGATGTGCTCGAGCCGTTCGAGAGTCAGCGCCAGGTGTGCGCCGCGTTTGTCGCGCGCCAGCGCGTGGATCTCATCGACGATGATGGTGCTGACGCCCGCCAGCTGAGCGCGGCTGCGCTCGGCCGTGAGCAGCAGGTACAGCGACTCCGGTGTCGTCACTAGGAGGTGCGGCGGCGTCTTGAGCATGGCGCTGCGCGACGCTGCCGGCGTGTCCCCCGTGCGCACGGCCACGCGCAGCTCGCGCGGCACCGTGCCCATGCTGCGCGCCGCTTCTGCAATGCCCGCGAGCGGTTGCTCGAGGTTGTGGTGGATGTCGACCGCGAGCGCCTTGAGCGGCGACACGTACACCACCGAGGTGCCCTCTTCGCCGACCGCCCGCTCCGCCCGGTAGAAGGCGTCGATGCACACCAGGAACGCCGCGAGCGTCTTGCCGGAACCTGTGGGCGCGGCAATCAGGGTGTCGAGACCGCGCGCGATCGCCGGCCAGCCGCGCACCTGAGGCTCGGTGGGACCGTCCGGAAAGCGCGCTCGAAACCAGCGTTCGACCGGCGCCTGAAAACGAACGCCCTCCACCGGCGCGGCGAGCAGATCCGAGGGCTCCGGCATGGCCGGAACCTGACGAAGTTTTCGAGCGGCCGCAACGGGCGGCGGCTCAGGCGCTAGTTGTTCGGAGCGCCTGCGGCGATCCAGGCCCGGACTTGCTCGATCAAATCAGCAGGCACTGTGACGGAGCCCCCCGGAGGCATCACGGTGCCGCAGCGGGGCGTGGCGCTCGAGATTTTTTCGAGCAGCAAGCTCGCGCCGGGGTTGCCCGGCTCGACGCGCTTGGCACCGCTGCTGCCGCATGCAGCTCCGGTGGCCGTCACGTTGACCATGTTTTGATAGGCCTGCGCCTGCGACGAGAGGAGCAGATTGCCGGCCGCCGCGCCGTGACAGAAGATGGTCGCGCAGCCGCGGCCGACGATCAGCTGATTGTAGATGGCGGTGAACGTTCCGGGCTCGCCCGTACCAGCGTCGGGTCCCACCGTGCCCGTGCCATCGAGGCTCAGCGCGTGTAGCGTCTGATCGGGCTTGCCCAGGATGTAGGTGAGGCCGCTACCGAAGTGCACGCGGCCGTTCGCGACGATCGGCGCCGAGGTGATGGTGCCGTTGGTCTTGTAGTCGTACAGCTTGGCGCCTGTTTGCGTGTTGAATGCCTGGAGCGCCGTCTCGTACGCGACGAAGCCCACGCCGTTGGCGACGGTGATCGGCGCCCAGGTCCACGCCGGCAATTGCCGCTCCCAGACCACGGCGCCGTTCGCCGTGTTCAGAGCCATGAGCACGCCCGTGCCGGGGCTGTCGCCGTTGGCCGGCTCGCTGCCTGGGCCGGTGCTCGTGCCGCGGTTCCCGGCGACCAGAATGCGCTGGCCGTCGTGGGCGCCGTTGTTCAGGACGCCGCCCGAAAGCAGGTTGCCCTCGCTGACCCGCCGCTCCCACACGACCGCACCGGTCGCGCGATCGAGGGCCCAGAAAATGCCCGACTTTTGCCCGGCACCGACGAGCTTTCGCGCGAAGAGCCCCGTGCCGCCGTCGAACAGAATCGGGCTCGCGCCGAAGTCGTAGTCCGGGCTGGTGGGGCGAGCCACCGTGAACACGTCGCCTTTGGCCAGCTGCGTCCACCAGGCGACGCTGCCGTCGAACAGGCGCAGCGCGAAGATCGAGTCGGAGGTGTTGGACGCCTGCCCCGTGTAGTTGTTGCCGTTCGTGCCGTACACCAGGCCAAGCACCGGATCGATGGCAACGGAGGACCAGACTGCGCCGCCAGTAAAGGGAGGGTCGACGGTGTAGCGGCGCCAGATCGGTGCGCCGGTATCGCGGTTGTAAGCGACGATACCGCCGCGGAACGTGGACGTGTCCGTCGTGTTCACGTACTCGTCCGAAGAAGCGCTGCCGACGATGACGTAGTGCTGGTGCACCACCGGCGAAGAAAAGCCGGAAGCCTGCGGGTGCGGGTCGACCTTGGCGCGCCAGACCTCGGCGCCGTTCTCGGCGTTCAAGGAGTGCAACACCGCGGCCGAGTCGTTCACGAACAGCTCGCCGTTGTCGTACGTGGGCGACGAGGTGCCCGTGACGCTCGCGTTGCGCCAGACCTGATCTCCCGTGGTGGCGTTGATCGCGTACGTGCCCGTATTCGACTGCACGTAGATGGTGTTGCCGACCACGGCGGCAGCGCCGTTCACGTTGCCGAACTGCCGCGAGGTCCACGCGATCTTCAAGTCCCGAACGTTGTTCACGTTCAGTTTGGTCTCGCGCTTGTTGTTGTAGGCACCGGTCGGGTCATTGCCGAGAGAGCCCCAGTGCACGTCCCCTCCCTGGTTGCAGGCCAGGCCAATGGGTAGGACCAATCCCAGAACCGCTAGGTGGAAGCTTCTCATGGATGAACCTCGAGGGAATCGACGCGCAGTGTCAGTTAGGCCGAATATCCGCTAGCCCACCTTATGCCATTGTCTCGGCCCAATCGCGACATTAGCCCCATTGACCAATGAGACTGCCTTGTTCTCGTGTAATCGCGAGACGTGTTGATGCAGCTTGGCAACAAATTTCCCGATACGGTTCACGCGCATGGCCGCCGCTAAAAGTCGCTCCATCGATTGGTCTGCGATCCCGGAAGCGGATCCAGAGCTCGTGGCGCGCGTCAGCGAGCTCGCGGATCGCGCGCCCGAGCCCGCTTTGGTCGGAAGCGTGCGCGTCGGCAGCGCGGGCTGGACCGACCCGACTCTGATCAAGAGCGGCACCTTCTACCCGAGCGTGACCCAGAGCGCCCAGGAACGGCTCGAGTTTTACGCCGAGCGCTTCCGGCTCGTGGAGGTCGACGCGACCTACTACTCGCTCATTCCCGCCGAAACGGCCGTGCGCTGGGCGGAATGGACGCCGGGGGATTTCCGCTTCGACGTCAAAGCGTTCCCGATCCTCACGCAACACCCCATCGAGCTCTCGCGTCTGCCCGGCGACCTCAAGGGGGCGCTCGAGCAGGCGGGCTTCGAGCGGCGTGTGTATCCGGATAAACTGCCGCGCGAAATCGCCGGCGAGATCGAGCTGCGCTTCAGGTTGCTGGTCGAGCCGCTCCGGGCGAGCGGCAAGCTGGCCAGCGTCTTCCTGCAATTTCCGCCGTGGTTCACGGCCACTCGCAAGAACGCGCGCTTCATCGAAGACGTGGCAGAGCGCTGGCAGGATGTCCCCCTGTCGGTGGAGTTCCGCCACCCGAGCTGGCTCGACGACGGACAGAGGGAGCGCATGCTCGCGCTCTTGCGAAGCTGCCGGCTGTCATACATCTGCGTCGACGAGCCGCACGGCGAAGGCGCGGGCGTGCCGCCTTGGCTCGTCGTCACGAATCCGGAGCTGGCCGTGCTGCGCTTCCACGGTAAGAACGTCAGCGGCTGGCAGAAGAAGGGTGCCAGTGTGCACGAGCGCTTCAACTACCTCTATTCGCCGGAGGAGCTCGCCGCCTGGGTGCAGGGCGTCAAACAGCTGGCGGGCGAAGCCAAGCAAGTGCACGCCGTCTTCAACAACTGCGTCCGAAACTATGCCGTGTTGAACGCGCGGGCGCTCGCGAGTCTGCTCGTGAGCCAGTGAGGCCCTGCGCGGGCCTACTCGGCGATCTCGTTTCGCTTGCAGCCGAAGACGGTGTCGATGCGTCCCTCCGTGGCGCTCGACACGCGGCTGCAGGTGTTGGGACACAGGACGATCTTCGTCGGCGCAGCGGCGTTGTCGTAGTGCCAACTGCCGCGCGCCTCGTCGCCGCAGGCGGCGGCGTTCGGCACGTAGACGAACGTCTCCGGCTCGCGGCCTGCTTCCGTGAACCGCACGTTGACGGCCTCGAAGTTGATCTCACCCGCGCTAGGCGCAGAAATCGTATACTCGCACGCGAGCGAGCGTTTCCGGATGCCGTCGAGCGCGTCGAGAAATTTGCGATTCGTGTCGCTGCCCACTTCGACGAGGATGGCGCGCTCGGTGCCGCCTGCCTGCGCGATCTGATCGAGCGCTGCGAGCTCGCTGCCGACGCCGATCACGAACACTGGAATGCCAGGCGTGCCTTCCGCGAGCTGCCGGGCCATGGTTGCAGCATTCGCCAGGCTATTGGGCGGAGTGAAGCTCGGCCCGGAGCAGGTGTCGTCCGGAATGCCGTCAGTGGCTAGCACCAGCACGGCGCGGCGATCCACGTGTTGGCTCGCGTGCGTCTTTACATAGGAGCCCATGCCGCTCAGTACCTGCACCAGCGGTGTGCCTCCGGCCATGCGCTGTCCCGTTACGGCACTGCGCAGCGGCGCTTCAGCACCGGGAAGCTCGGTCATCGGCACCGCCGGCACCGCGTATTCACCGACGCTGCATTGCGCGAGCTCGGGGAAAAATTCGAGCGCGACGCCGAGGTTCTTGTAGCGAGGCGCGGACGCGAACGTGAGCAACGCTCCGCTCACGCTCTGCCACTTGGCCTCGAAGTCCATCGAGTAAGAGGTGTCCACCGCGAGCGCGATATCGAGCGGCGTCAGCCGGGCTTCGGCAGTGTCCGTCACGCACGCGTCGCTGATGGGATTCGTGGCGCCACCGCCACCGCTGCCACCGCTGCCGATGCTGATCGAGCCACCGGAGCCGCCCTGATTGCGCCCGCCCTCGCCCTGTTCTTTGGCAGAGGGATCCCCGCCGCACGCAACCAGGCCGAGGACGCAGCACGCGCAGAGTAGCCGAGCTTTCATGGTGTGTTTTCGTTTCAGCATGCTCCGCAATCCAAGGTGCCCCCGCAGCCGTTGTTGACGAGGCCGCAGCGCCCGCCGCAGGGCGTGGGACGACAGCCGCAGACACCGGGTTGGCTGCCGCCACCGCACGTCATGTACGCGGGCAGCTTGTGATCGGCGCACGTGCAATTGATGGTGCCGCCACAACCGTTCGATTGTGCGCCGCATCGGTTCGGATAGTTGGCGCAGGTGAGCAGGCCCGGGCAGCTGCAGGTGCCCGTCGCGCCCGCCTGCGAGACGCTGCACGTGTTGCCGGTGCCACCGCAGGCGCAGTCGATGGTCGCGCCGCAGCCGTCATCCAGGCCGACGCCGCACTTGCCCGCGTAGTAGCCGCCGCACGTGCGCGGCGCGCAGCAGCTGTTGCTCACGCAGCGCGCACTGCCGGAGCACTCGCAGGGAACCGAGCCGCAGGCATTGGTCAACGTGGTGTTGCACTGGTTCTCGCAGCTCGGCAGCGCGCAACACTGGTCGTTCACGCAGGTGAACCCGCCGCCGCAGCCGAACGTGCGCTCGCCGCAGGCATTGCTGACCGTGCCGCAGAAGGTGGCGTTCGGGCGCGTAGGGAGCTCGCAACAGGCTCCGGCTCCGCCGTCTGTAGTGCCGCACGCGAGGCCGCTTCCGCACGAGCTCATGCTGCACGTGCGCTCGCCGCAGCTGTTGCTCAAGACGGTGTTGCAGGCCGCTCCCTCGCCGCCGCAGGTCGGCAGCGTGCAACAGGCGCCGATGGTCTGGCCCGCCGCCTTCTTGCAAATCTGATTGCTGCCGCAGCCGCAGTTGACCGTGCCGCCACAGCCGTCGGGGATCGGACCACACTGCGTCCCGCACGCGGCAGTCGTCTTACGAGTACAGCAGGTACCCGTCGTGCCCGCCGTCTTCGAGCTGCAGACCTGGCCTGTGCCACACCCGCAATTCAACGACTTGCCGCCGCAGCCGTCATCCAGACCGGAACCGCAGCGGCCGGCGTAGTCGGCGGCGCACGTCTTGCGCTTGCAGCATGTGCCGGCGCTGGTGCAGATCGTGCCGGTAGCGCACGGCTTCTGGATCTTGCCGCCGCAGCCGTCATCGAAAGAGCCGCATTGTACGGCCGCTGCAGCCGGCGGAAGCGCGGGCGTGCAGGGCGGACCGCACTTGCCGTTCGTGTTGCACACTTGCCCGGTCGCACACGTCCCGCAATTGATGCGCCGGCCGCCGCAAGCGCTGGTGATGGTGCCGCATTCTCGGCCTTGCGCCACACACTCGGCGGCGGGTTCCGGGGGACCGCAGCGATTGGCGATGCCACCGGTAGCACAGGCCTTCCCCGCCGGGCATTCTCCGCACGAGACCCTGCCGCCGCAGCCATTGGATATGACGCCGCACTGGGCGCCTGCTTCGGCGCACAACTGCGCAGCAGGCTTGGTGACGCAGGTTTTCGGCTCACACCGATTGTAATCGCCGTTGCATACAGACGTGGCTGCGCAGTCTCCGCAGTTCGTCAACTGATTGCGCGGACCGCAGTCGAGCCAGGCGGGGCCGCACTCGTAGCCGAGCTCTTCGCAGGTGTGCTTGGCGCACGCCACGCAGCGATTCGTGTCTGGATCGCACTGAAAGCCTGCTTTGCAATCCCCGCAGTCGAGCCGATCGCCGCACGTGTTGCGGATGCGCCCGCATTCGGCGCCGAGCTCCTGACAGGTCGCTTTGGGCGTTACACAGGTGTGCGTGTCCAGGTCGCAGGCGAGGCCCGTGCCACAGCCCCCACACTCGAGACGCGTCCCCGTGCACGGATCGGTCACCGGTCCGCACAAACCCTCGCAGCTCGTGTACACGGGCGTGCAATCGCCCAGTAAGTCGTCCCCGTCCTTGCCGGCTCCGCCTTCCGTGGCGCCGTCCGTCACGCCGGCATCAGCCGTGTTTCCGGCGGAGCCTCCGCGGCCGCGCTCCTCGTTTTCGGAGCCTCCACCGCAGGCACCCGCGCCTTGCGTCAGCACGAAAACCAGGGCCAGCGCCAATATATGGCGAAATTGCAAGACGTAACGCAGCACTATGCGGGCTCCTGGTGTCGGTGTGTCTGGAGCGCCGCGAGGGTACACCCGCGCCGCTTGCATCCGAGCCATCCGAACGCGAGACCCCGAAACTATTATCGCTCGTCAGGATGTCAAGCTGCGGCTGTCATTCAGAGCAAATCGTGCTCCTGCAGCTTCACATACAGCGTCGATCGGCTCACGCCGAGCATGCGCGCTGCGCGGCTGCGGTTCCCACCGGCGTGTTTGAGCGCGCGCACGAGCGCACGGCGCTCGGCGACGTGCAGCGCGCTTTCGAGCGGCGCGACCTCGGAAACCGAGCCGCTCTCGACCGTGGTCGGCGCGGGCAGCGAAGCCGCGGTGGTCTTGGTGTTTGCTTGTGTCGTGAAGCGCACGTGACGAGACAGCTCTTCGCGGACGTGATCCGCGCTCATGACCGGTCCATCGTTCAGCACCACCAGCCGCTCCACGAAATTTTGGAGCTGTCGCACGTTGCCTGGCCAGCGCTGCTCGCGGAGCAGTGAGAGCGCGCTCGGATCCAGCAGGATGTCGCGCTTGCCGTTGGCTTCGGCGAAGCGCGCGCAGAAGTGGCGCGCGAGCTGATCGATATCCGAGCGGCGCGCGCGCAGCGGCGGTAGCCAGAGCGGCACCACGTTGAGTCGATAAAAAAGATCCTGACGAAACTGGCCGCGCTCCGTCATCGTCTCGAGGTCGCGGTGCGTCGCCGCGACGACCCGCACGTCGACCTTCATGACGCGCGTAGCGCCGAGGCGCTCGAACTCGCGATCTTGCAGCAAGCGCAGCAGCTTGGCCTGTAGGGCGCTCGGCAGCTCGCCAATCTCGTCGAGAAATAAAGTGCCGCGGTCGGCGAGCTCGACGCGGCCCGGCTTTCTGGCCACGGCACCGGTGAACGCGCCTTTCTCGTAACCGAAGAGCTCGCTCTCGAGCAGGTTCTCCGGCAGCGACGTGCAGTCGATCTTGACGAACGGCTCTGCTGCGCGCCCGCTCAGGTCGTGGATGGCGCGGGCGAACAACTCCTTGCCGGTGCCGCTTTCTCCGCGCACCAGCACCGTTGCATTGCTCGCCGCCGCGCGCCGCAGGGTCGCGACGGCGTCCTGCATCGCGTGCGAGTCGCCGAACACGGCCTGGTCGTGCGTCTGAAGCGGCTGGGAGTAGTCGGTGCGCCGCTTCAACGCGGCTGTGGCTTTGTGCAGAACGAACGAGAGCTGCTCCGGACGTAGCGGCCGGAACAGCAAGTCGAGCGCGCCGGCTCGCAACGCCTCCATCGCCTCTTTACCTGTCGCCTCGCTCGTCACGAGCACGATGGGTACCTCCGGGTAACGCTCGCAGAGCCGCTTGACCAGGTCGGGTCCGCCGCCGCCCGGGAGCGACAATTCACTCATCACCACGTCGCAGGCGAGCGCGTCGATGACGGTCAGGGCTTCGTCGAGGCTCGTCGCGCGGGAGACGTCCAGACGCGCTGCCCGCAGCAAGTCGCTGAGTTCTCGGGCGTTCTCCGCGTCGGCGTCGATGACCAGTACCTTCAGGCCCTCCTGCATCCGTGCTCCGGGCGGGAGAATGCCAGAGCTTGGGCCGCGTCCGTATGCGGATCCGCGATCGGCACCAGTTCGTCGCGGGAGGGGTCACCCGGCGCGCCCTCAACTGCGCCGACACCTCTGAACGAGATTGCGGCCCCCCCTTACTTGCAGGGAACATGCCGTGGCGTTTGGCCACGCCGAATCGGGGCGGCTCAGCATGCGTCGTCCGGTCGGGCGATCACCTGTCCGGAGCCCAGGACAGTGCCGTGTTGCGAACGCCGGACGTCCCAGCCGGTACTCCGTGTCGACGGCGCATCGCGGCGTTGGCGCAAAACGTGCTGTGCCTCGCCCGGGTTCTGCGGCCAGTGGCACACATTGGCCAACGACACCGATATCCGGAGTCCGGTCGCCGACATGAAGCCCTACCAACCCGTGAAAGACACCCCCCGCAGATTCTGTCCGACGGGCTGGGGACTGCCGCGTTTGAACGAGCGACTCGCGCTCAAGTCTTCGGAAAGCCAGAGCGCCCTCACGGGTCTGCGCGCGCAGAACGATAAAATGACGGCTCCGCACCTCGTTGGCCGCCCGCGTAGACGCCGTTGACCGCCTCTCCCTGAGCCCATTCGAACTGATTTCCCTGGGACGGTCCGAGAGATGGGGCTCTAATACTCCCGTGCGCCGGGCGAGGCGTACGTGGAGGAATTCATGCCCAAGCTCGAAGGAACTAAGACGCACGAAAACCTCAAAGAGGCGTTCGCGGGCGAGTCGCAGGCCAATCGCCGCTACTTGTACTTCGCGAAGGTTGCTGACGTGGAAGGCTATCCCGAGGTTGCCGGCCTGTTCAAAGACACTGCCGATGGCGAGACGGGCCATGCGCACGGTCATCTCGACTTTTTGAAGCAGGTGGGCGATCCCGCGACGGGTCAGCCGATCGGGGATACGCTCAAGAACCTGCGCAGCGCGGTTGCGGGTGAGACGTACGAGTACGAGACCATGTACCCGGGTATGGCCAAGACCGCGCGTGGCGAGGGCTTCGAAGAAGTGGCCGAATGGTTCGAGACGCTGGCGAAGGCCGAGAAGAGTCACGCCGGCCGCTTCGCCAAGGCCGCCGACAACCTCGGAAACATCTGAGCGCTCGGATTTCGAAGCGCTGCAGAAGACGCGCGGATTGCGGCAGCTCTTCGTGCCCGCGGAGCAAGCATGACGGACCTTCCTCGCCGCGAGCCAACGCGCGCGCCGATCTGGGATCCGAACGACGACCGCTACTGGGATCCTCGCGATCTCGAAGGTGAGCTGCGTCGCACGTTTCAGATCTGCCACGAGTGCCGCATGTGCGTGACGTACTGTGGCTCGTTTCCCATCCTGTTCGAGGCGGTCGACGCTCAGGTCGACGCGGGACGTGCGGAGGGGGCGGAGCATCTGAGCGCGGAGACCTTCCACGCCGTGAGCGATCACTGCTGGCAGTGCAAGCTCTGCTACATCAAGTGTCCCTACACGCCGGACGAGGGAGCGCGCGAGCAGCTCGATTTCCCGCGGCTGATGGCGCGCGAAAAGGCGCAGCGCGCGCGCCGCGACGGCGTCGCTCTGGTCGACCGCGTGCTGGGCGAGCCGCAGTTGCTCGGTCAGGCGGCCAGCGGCGTGCTCGCCCCGCTCGCGAATTTCGTCAACAAGGAGCGGCTACTTCGCAAGGTCACCGAGAAGATCAGCGGGATCTCGGCGGAGTTCCCGCTGCCGCCGCTGGCGCGGCAGAGCTTCGAAGACTGGTTTGCCGAACATCGACCCGCTCCGGAGGCCGGCAAAGCGGGCCGCGTGGTGCTGTTCCCGACTTGCTATGGCGACTACAATTTTCCCGGCGTGCCGAGCGCGGCGGTCCGCGTGCTCGAGAAGAACGGCTACGAAGTACAGCTGCCGCCGGGGCGAACCTGCTGCGGGATGCCGAACCTGGACGGCGGCGACGTGGCGCGCGCGCAGCGCAAGATGGAGCAGAACATCGCGTCGCTGATCGAGCTCGTGCGCGCGGGGAACAAGGTGGTCGTGCCGGGCCCGACCTGCAGCTACACGATGCGCAAGGAGTGGCCGAGCTACGTGCCGGGCAAAGACGCTGACGCCGTCGCCGAAAGCACGCTGGACTTGATGGAGTTCCTCGACGGCCTGCGCAAGAAGGGCACGCTGAATCGCGACTTTCAGGGCGGTCTCGGCAAGGTCGCCTACCACGCAGCCTGCCACCTGCGCGCGCAGAAGATCGCCTGTCCCGGCGCGCGCGTGCTGTCTCAACTGCCGAACACCGAGGTGCGCATGGTCGAGCGCTGCTCGGCCGTCGACGGCACCTGGGGCATGAAGGCGGCCTTCTACGAAGAGGGCGCGCGCTACGGAAGAAAGCTGGCACGGGCTCTCGAGAGCGAGGGCCACGACGTGGTCGTCGGCGACTGCAGCCTGGCGGGGCTACGCATCTTGAAGGAGAGTGGTGAACATGCACTGCATCCCATCGAAGCGCTCGCGCGAGCCTACGGCCTGTGACGGAGACTTCCGATGAAGCCGGTCGAACGTGGAGAGCTGCTGAGTCTGGCTGCCTATGAACAGATTCGAGACCGCTTTCGCGCTCGCATCATCGAGCTGAAACGGGCCCGGCGCGTGCCGCTCGGTCCCAACATGACCGCGCTCTTCGAGAATCGAGACACGGTCTTGTTTCAAATCCAGGAAATGCTGCGCACCGAGCGCATCACCGCCCCGTCGCAGGTGCAGCACGAGCTCGACACGTACAACGCGCTCGTCCCGGCAGACGACGAGCTGTCCGTCACGGTGTTCATCGAATACCCCGAGCGCGAAGAGCGGGAGCGCATGCTGCAGGCGCTGGCCGGAGTGGAGACGAGTTTCTACGTGAGCATCGACGGCGAGCGCGCTGGCGGAATTGGACCGAAGCGCGGCGACCGCGAAGATCGCGCGACGGCCTTGCACTACCTCAAGTTTCCGCTCGGGCGCGCGCAGCGGGACGCGGTCAGTCGAGGAGCGGCGGCGCTGGCGCTCGGTGTCGAACATCCGGCGTACAGCGCGGAGAGCGCGCTCGGCCCCGCAAGCGTCGCCAGCCTGCGCGACGACTACAGCGGAGGGTAGGCATCCCTGTGTATCGAGAGTACGCGCCAGCTGCAGCGCTCGCGCCGTATGTGAGCTGTTTTTGGGACAGCACGCCGCGCCCTGCGCCGCAGCGCGTGCTGCCCGACGGCGCCATGGATGTGCTGTACGTGCTCGGCGCGGAGCGCTCACGGGTCATTGGCACCATGAGCCGCGCCATCCTGACCAGCGCCGGCGTTTCGGCGCACGTCATCGGCGTGCGTTTTCGTCCCGGCGCGGCCATCGACTTGCTCGGCGTGAGCGGCAGCGAGCTCTTGGACGACAGCGCGCTCGCCGCCGACGTGTGGCGCGCGGAGGGCCGATCGCTCGATGACGCCTTGGCCTCGGCGGCGAACGCACGCGACGCGCTCGCGGTGCTCTCCTGTGCACTCCTCGAACGAGCACGGCGCGCGGCCCCGCCGGATCGGCGTGTGCAGCGCGCAGTCGCCTCCCTCGACGCGACCTTTGGCGGCTTACCAATCCCGACACTGGCGCGTGGCGCGGGCGTCAGCGAGCGGCAGCTCGAGCGCCTGTTCACGGAACGCGTCGGGTACGGGCCGAAGCTGTATGCGCGTGTTGCACGCCTGGGGCGGGCCGTGAACATGATGGATAGCAGCCAGACAGCGGCTTCATTCGCCGAAGTCGCGGCGGCCTCGGGCTACAGCGACCAGGCGCACCTGGTGCGGGAATTTCGCGCGCTGAGCGGCGTGACGCCCGGGGCCTACGCCCGGGAACGCAGAATGTCGGAAATCGACAATTCCGCGCGGCTGTCGGCCGCTACGCTGAATCGATGATGCTCAGCAAGATTACCCCCGTCCGTATCGTCGATCGCATCGAGCCGTGCCTTGCCTTCTGGTGCGACACTCTAGGTTACGAAAAAGTCGACGAAGTGCCGCACGCAGGCACGCTCGGCTTCGTCATTCTGGCTGGCCCCGGCGGCACGATCATGTTCCAGACGCGCGCGAGCCTCGCTGAGGATTTGCCGAGCGTCGCGACGCGCAAGCCGGAGCTCGTGCTGTACGCCGAATGCACGTCGCTCGACGCCGTAAAGAAGGCTTTGCGCGGCGCAGAGGTGCTGGTCGACGAGCGCACTACATTTTACGGAATGCGCGAGACCGTCGTAGTCGATCCCCAAGGCGCGATCGTGATCTTTGCCGAGAAGCACGCCGCTAAGCAGTAAACCCGTAGCGGCTCATCAAGTCGTGCGGGATGCGTGTCGGCTTGCCGCTCGCGAGGTTGAGCAACGCCCACGTCGTTTCGGCGCGCGCGAGCAGCGCGCCGCCTTCGGCGCGATAAAAACACGTGCGTCTCAGCGAGGTCGCGGCGCGCGCCGAAGCCACCCACGTGAGCGCGTCGAGCGTTTCGCGTGCGAACGCCGGAGCGAGATACGTGACGTCATGCCGGCGCACGACCCAGATCACGCCGAGCGTTCTATAAGCGGGCAAATCCAGCCCGATAGACCGCGAATGCGCGCCCGCGGCCTCGTTGATCCAGCGCACCCAGCTCACGTTTCCAGCGTGTCCGAGATCATCGATGTCCGAATCCGGAACGTCGAAGCGATGCGAAAACGCGTTCGCGGGACATGCGGCTCGGTCAGAAAAATTGGTCACGGCTGTGATCGGACGGTGCAGAGACGCCTGTGCTCACGTGTATCCTAATGAATGTGCAACGGAGCGGAAAAAGTCGTGTAACAATTTGACTCGCATGGTGCTCGATTCCGGTGTTTTTGCTGCTCCTCACCAGAGCTTGAATCGCTTCAGGGCATTGCGGTTGGCGGGTCTCGAAGCGATGGCGTTTGCACGACAGGCTGCGCTCCTTCACCGCGACATGTTGGCCGCCTACCCGGCGCGCGCCACGGCCGGCGACGACGTCGTCGTGTTGCTTCACGGTTTGTTCGCGACCGCCGGCGTGCTGCGTCCGCTCAAGCGGCGTATCGAGGAGGCTACCTTTGCCCACACGGCGTCGTTCACGTACGTGCCGGGTCCCGGCGTCGAACGCATCGCGCTGCGTTTGCGTGAGCTCGTGCGCGTGCTCCCGGCGGACGTGCGCCTGCACCTGGTCGGCCACAGCATGGGCGGCGTGGTGATGCGCTGGTTCATGCAGGAGCTGGGAGGTGATCCACGCGTCGTGCAGACGGTCTCCCTGGGGAGCCCGTTCCACGGCACACGCCACGCGCGCCTCGTGCCCAGCCGCTGCGGGCGCGACATCGTACCGAGCAGCCCACTCCTCCAACGCTTACGGCAGCGATCGAGGGACAGCACGGTTCCTCATCTCTCGATCGCTGCCGCGCGCGACTCCGTCGTCACGGAGGGCGCGCTCCTGCCCACCGGCGATCACCTGGTCATCAAGGACTGCGGCCACAGCGGCCTGCTCTTCCACCCGAGCGTCGGCAGTGAAATCGTGCGCCGGGTGCGCCGCTTTCAAGCAGCCCCGGCGCGTTCTGTCGCCTGATCCGACCCGAGTCAGGGAGCGTCGCTAAATTGGAATTTCCGGCGTGCCCGTAAACGTGCCCGTCTAACGTTCCATCGCTTCCAGTCCCACGATCAATTTCGCCGTAAAAATACGGGCTGGCGATTCGCGGTCCGAGCTTTCATTAGGGAGGAATGCAAAACGCGCGATTGCTGCGACGGGTTAGCCCAGAGTTCAACGGAGTGCGACTTGGCGACCGACGGCTCGAGTTACGGGTTCTGAAGACGGTCGAGGCACTGGCGCGCAAGCCGTCGGCGAGCATCCTGGCAGCCGCCCGCTCGACGGCTGAGGCCGAGGCGATGTATCGATTG
>DATDJP010000096.1:0-6298 GCA_036520475.1 Polyangiaceae bacterium
GACGTCGCTCTCATTCCGGGGGCGGGGGGACGACGACGGCGCTGCAGGGGAACACGGCGCGGAGGTCGTGGTTGCCCGTCTTGATCGTCGTGCAGGGCGTGCCGTGCAACGTCAGCTTCTTGCCGGTCGCGTCCACCGTCCAGCCGTTGGTGGCGTTGAGCGGCACGGCAGTGCCGTCGAGCGTGACGGTGCCGCGATTCGCCAGGGTCGGGTTGATCTGGCCGTTCAACGTGAAGTCGCAAGAGCGCACACCGTTGATGATGTTCAGGAACGCAGTCTCGAGCGCCGCCTGATTGGTCGGTTGGAAATAGAGCGTCTGCGTGCTGCCAGAGGGATTGATGCCTCGCCCCCAGTGGGCCAGATCGTTCAAGTGATCTTCTGAGGCCTCATCGCCCACGGCGATCACGTAGGTCCCGATTTTTGCCGTCCACGCGGCCTTCACGGCGTTGACCGATCCCAGCTTGCTGGTGGCGTCGTGTGCGTCCTGCGCGCCGCAGCGATCCGGATCGCCGTCAGTGGCCAGGATGATGAACTCCGGCCCCGGCTCGTTGAACGCCTGCAGATCGGCGGTGGCGGCGACGATGCTTTCGGCAGTCGGGGTGTTGGGGATGGTGCCAGCGGGGTTATAGACCGCGTTAATCGCAGCGTGCGCGTTCAAACGTGGCGGCATGATCTTGGTCAGATCGGGGCATTGAGGCGCGGCGTAGGGCGAGGCGTTTCCGTAGAGGATCGCACCAAAACGCACCTGGCCCTCGAGACGTTTGAGCACGCCGTTGGTCGGGTCGAGCAGGGCTCTCTTGAGCACGGCCCAGCGCGTGCGATTTGCAACCGGTGGCTGGCCATCGTCCGGAAAATTGGCGTCGACCATGCTGCCGGACTGATCGATCACCAGCACCACTGTGGGCGTCGTGGGCGCGACCTTCAACGCGATGTCTGCGCAGACTCCGCTGTCGCCCGCGGTGCCCGTTCCCGCGCTGCCATCCGGCGGCGGCCCAATGATGCCGGTGCCGGCACTGCCGCCGTTGCCGGTGATGCAGCGACCGCGACTACTGCAGCCTGCGCCCTTGCAGAGTGTATCCGAGCCTCCGCATTGAGCCGTGCACTTGCCCTGCGCGCAGTGTAGCCCCGCCGGACAGGCGTCGTCGTTCTGACACGGCGTGCCGCACAAACCCGAGTACACGCTCTGGCACGGGTCCCGACCGACGAACGCGCTGTCCGGCTCGGAGTCACCGCATTGAATGAGGAGAGCTGCCGCAGCAGCGACGAGGGAGCCTTTGACCAGCGCTCGACTGGGGGAAGATTCGCGACGCATCACGCACAGATTAGCATGCGCGACATGCCCGTGCGGCCACCCGCGGGGCGCGCGGAGGGCGGCCGCGTGTCGGGTAACGTAGGGGGCGTGGACGTTCGCGCGTGAAACAGCGCTGCGATTCTCTGATTCACCACACTAGCCAAATCCGCCAGCAGCCGCGGCTCGTAGTCATGCCTGAGGCTCTCGTGAGGAGCCGTGACACCTGGGCCCACGGCCGCCTGACGGCCCTTCGGGAGCTGGCGCCGAGCCCGGCGATCGGGAGAAACACGATGCGACTTCGACGGATTCCTTTGCCTGAGCTGATTGCGATCACCGCGCTGGTTTGCGCCGGTGCTACGGCCTGCGGTGACGACGACGACCCCATGGGAGCTGGCGGAGACACCGGGCGCGGAGGCAGCGCGGGCCGCGGCGGGAGCTCGGGGAGCGCCGGCATGGCGGGCAGCTCCGGCAGCGGCGGCGCCGCGGGAAGTGCCGGAAACGCGGGTGCCGCAGGCACTGGCGGCAGCGCCGGAGACGGCGGAGCGACGACCCTGTGCGACAAGTACGGCGGCAAGGCCGGCGTACAGGGCGCAGTGGCTGCCGCCGTGGACCGGGTCGCCGGTGATTGTCGCATCAACACCTTTTTCACGACGCTCGAGCCCGCGCAGCTGACTCACGTCGTGCAGTGCCTGACGATTCAATCGCAAGAGCTGTTCGGCTGCGCGGACGTGACGTACCTGGGCTCACGCGACGCGATGAACGTGCCGTGCCGGAGCATGACCGAAGCACACCGCGACCTGAACATCAGCGCTGCGGACTTCGATGCCTTCATCGAAGACGTCGTCGCGGGACTCACGGCCGCAGGCGTCAGCGCGGACGACATCAACGCGGTCGCGCCGACGCTGCTCGACATGAAGCCGACCATCACGCGCGCGGATGCGGGCGCGGGGCTCACGCAACAGGCGGAGTGCAGCGACGCAGGCGCAGACGCTCACACGGACTGAGCGGAGGGAACACCATGAGCAAGACCTGGAAGCGCACTCTGTTCGGTGGCTTGGCAGCCGTGATCGCCTTCAGCGGGTTCGTCGGTTTCGCACACACCGGCGCGGGACGACCCCTGCTCGCCTGGCTGAGCGGCGCGCCCGGCTGCCCGGTTTCGCTCGAGGGGGGCGACGCGAGCACGGTAGAGGAGTTCCGCGTCGCGCAATTGAAACGCGCTGTCGGCAGCGAGACGGCACGCTCGCACCCGGCGCTCGAATTCGAGCTCGGACGCACTCACCGCGACGCCGTGTCGAGCTGGGCCCGCGCGCAGGGAGCGACCTGCAAGTCGCTGCGCGACGAGAGCGTGCTGCGCTGCACCGGCTTTGCGAAACGAGCCGGCGACGCGCTCGTGATCGACGACGCGCATCTGCAGTTCGACGCGCGCGGCGTGCTGGTCGCCGTGGACGTGTATCGCAGACGCTCGAGCGCCGACGAAGCGCTCGCCCTCGTGCAGCAGCGGGCAAAAGCTCTGGACGCTGCCGTGGGGCCGCGCACGCAGGATCGCACGCACGCGGCAAGCCTCCTCCGAACGCAGCCGTTCACTCGCGTCGCGGTCAGCTACGAGTATCGGCAATACGTGGCTGAGCTGAGCGCCACCAACCTGGCAGAGCGGGGAATTCGTGTCCGCGAACGCTATTCTTATCTCCCTGCCACGTCGCTGGCGCTGAACGACCGTGTCCCCTGATGCCCTGGTGAGCATGCAGCAACGTGTCGCACGCCTTCGCAGTTGCGCGGTGGTTCTCTATCCGCTACGGAAACGAGCCGTGAGTGGGACCACGCCGCGCGTTGGGCTGGATCGCACGCGTTTTCGCAACGTGTTCGAGGAGTACGGCCCGCGTTTGCGAACCTATTACCTGAGACAGGGCGTCAGCCCTGCGCAGGCGGACGAGTTGATCCAAGAGGTCATGTTGGTCGTGTGGAACAAGAGCGATGGTTTCGATCCCGAGCAGGGCACGCTCGGCACCTGGATATTCACGATCGCTCGCAACCGCATGATCGACAGCATCCGCCGGCAGCACCGCCCGAAGCCGGATCCCGATGATCCGTGCTGGGTCGAGGACAAGCTCGACCAGGCAGCGTCTCCGGAGTCTGCCGCGCACCGGCGACGGCGCGCCGAATCGCTCGTGGCAGCGCTGCGCGAGCTCTCCCAGGAACAACGCGCTATCCTGGAGCTTCTGTACTTCGAAGGTAAGTCGATGAGCGAAGTGGCCGATGCTCAGGGCATCCCGCTCGGGACGCTGAAGAGCCGCGTGCGGCGCGCCATGCAGATGCTGCGCGAGCGACTGCCGCTCGGGAGTGAGGCATGACACTTCCCATTCATCACCCGGAGCCGGAAGAGCTCCTTGCCTATGCGAGCGGCTCGAGCCCCGAGGGGGTCTCGCTGGTGGTCGCATGTCATCTCACGTACTGCCCGGCCTGCCGCAGCGAGCTCGAGCTCATGGAGGAGCTCGGCGGCACCCTGCTCGAAACAGCACCGAGCAGCGCCATGCACCCGGCCCTGTTCGATGCTCTGGAATCGGCAGCGCGCGCCGCTCCACTGGCCACGGCTCCGGTCGTCGCGCGTCCCGCGGCAGCCAATGTGCCGGTGCTGCCGCGGCCGCTGCAGCCCTATTTCCAGGACGACACGCTGCGCTGGCGTTTCCTGGTGCCCGGCGTGAGGCACATTCCGCTCACGTTGTCCGTCGGTGGCATCCCATCGCGGATCGTGAAGTTCAAACCGGGCTACACCGTGCCGGACCACACGCACCAGGGATTGGAAATGGTGCTCGTGTTCAGCGGTGCGCTCTCCGACTCGAAAACTGGCGATGTGTTTCGCGCCGGAGACTTGAGCCGGCGCGAAGAAGGCACCGAACACGCTCAGCAGATCACACACGACGAGCCCTGCGTCGCTCTCGTCGTCAGCTCTGGCCCGATTCGCCCGCACAGCTTCATGGGCCGCATTCTGAAGAAGATGGCCGGCGTCTAGGCGACTCTCATCGCGTGCGCAAAGGTCCACGCTCTCACTGCACGGCGTTACGCACGTTACAGCTCGATCTGATTCCACACCGCATTCACAACGTGCGCGGATGAGAGCGGGCGTCGGTGAAGGAGCCCCAAGGTGGGAGCGATTACGGCTGGACAGCAATGGGCCCATTGCTGTCCGCCGCGCGCCGCCTGTATTTTTGTGGGAATAGCGCGAAGCGTTTGGGCACGTCCGGCTTCGCCGTCTCACATTGGGAGGTTCGCAATGCGCAGCATCGTGATCTCACGCCTAGCAGCACTATTGATGGCGGGAGCGTTGATTCCGGCAGCTTGCCAAACGGAAGAGCCAGAAGAGTCGGACAGCGAGGCCATCGGAGAAAGCGAGCAGTCCCACCGGCGCGGACGCGACCACCGCTGGCACCACCACGACCATCACCAAAAAGCGGATTGGCCGATTTACGGGCACGATCTGCAAGGCACGCGCGCCAGCGACGACAGGACGTTCTCCGTCCGGAACGTGTCGCGGCTCGAGCGCAAGTGGGAAGTCTGGCTCCCGAGCTGCACGAGCACGCCCGCTGTCGTCGACAATCGCGTGTTCGTCGGCGACTGGTTCGGCAACGTGCACGCATTCAACGCCAGGAACGGGGCGCACGTCTGGACGCGCAACGTCAGTCGCGGCGCCGTCGACGCCTCGCCTCACGTGACGCGTGGTGTGCTGTACATTGGCGACGGGGACGGCTACCTGCACGCGCTGAACGCGTACACCGGCGCGCCGCTGTGGCGAGCAGAGGTCGACCCGCATCCAGCCGCTCACGTGTGGAGCTCACCGACGGTCGTCGACGGCTTGGTGTTGATCGGCTCGGCGTCGATCGAGGTGGCCATCGCCACGCCGCCCTACTCGTTCCGCGGCAGCCTCGTCGCCTTCGATGCGCGCACGGGTCGCGAGCGCTGGCGCACGTACGTCGCGTTCGACGACGGCGTGCGCTCGGGCGCGGGCGTCTCCGTGTGGTCGTCCTTCGTCGTCGATAAGCGACGCCGTCTCGCGTTCATCGGCACGGGGCAGACCTATGAGGCGCCCGTGAGCCCCCACGCGGACTCGCTCCTCGCCGTTGACTACCGCACCGGTAAGATCCGCTGGCAGCGGCAATTCACGCCCGTCGATCTCTTCACAATCGGCGGCGGCTCGGACCGGCCCGGGCCCGACGCCGACGTCGGCGCGCACCCGAACTTGTTCGAGGTGCACGGCCGCGACGCCGTGGGCGTCGGCGACAAGGCGGGCAAGTACGGGGCGTTCGACCGCGATACGGGTCAGCCGCTCTGGACCCCCGCGTTCAGGCAGGTGTCCCAAGGGTCCGCCCAGGGCGGCTTCATGGACAGCGCGGCGTACGCCAGAGACACGTTGTTCATGTCCTCGAACGACAGTGTCGTCGTTCTCGATGCTCCGCAGCCCACGGACGCGCACATCTTGCAAGCCGTCGATGCGGACACCGGCGAGACCCTCTGGCGTCACAGAAAGCCGAACGCTTCGGTGGGCGGCGTCGCGTACGCAAACGGTGTGCTCTTCAACATCACGACGGATGGGTCGATATACGCTGCGAGCGCCAGCACGGGCGAGGAGCTGTGGCGCGATCGGATGAGCACCGTCAATCCCGTCTCCGGTCAGCGCCGTACAGCTTTGGCTGCGAGTGGGCCGTCCGTCGCCGCTGGTAAGGTCTTCGCGTGCAGTGGGTTTTCGTTCGTCGCCACAGCGGGCCTCGACACGATCCAAGGCGGGCTCATCGCCTATGGCCTACCGGATCGGCATGATCCGCCGCCCACGGACGGCGGCACCGCGACCCCGACCTGTGCCACGCCAGCCGGCGTCGCGCAGTGCCTCGCGGCCGAGGCGGAACCAGGCTGCGAAAACGTCGTCAATTGCGAATGCCAAAACTGCGCGTGTCAGCTCGAGGCGTGCCGCGCCGACGCAGACTGCGCGGCCATCCTGCAGTGCATCCGCGACACGGG
>DATDJP010000097.1:0-11644 GCA_036520475.1 Polyangiaceae bacterium
GCCCGGGCAGAATCCGTACAAGTGGAGGGATCCGTACGGCCGGTTTGGGATGGAGGACGTGAACAACGGGCTCTTCTGGCTCGAGGACAACGGGTATCTAGAGGGCGCGCAGAATGCGGCGCTGCTGACGTCGGCGGTTGCGGCGACGATCGCGACGGGGGGACTCGCGGGTCAGGCGCTGGGGCTCGGGACGTTGGAAGGGGCGCTGGCGTGGGGCGGCGCTTCGGCGGCGGGCATTGCCGGAAACTTTGCGCAGGCGACGGTCGGAGCGGGCGCGGCGGTGCTGGGTGGAGCGAAGGGTTGTGCTGCCGGGGGCGGACCAGGGACGCGTGAGGCAACTGGCTTCCTGGGTTCTCGAGGTAGTCCGCTTGCGAACGCCGCGTTCCAGCCGTTGCGCAACGCGGATGCAATCATCGGCGGCAGAACCTTTGGTGGCCACGCACTTGACCAGATGCAGAACCGTGGGATTACGCCGTCAGTCATAGAGAATGCGATACAGAATGGACTGCGCTCAGCTGATCCGATTGTCGGTCGTCTGCGCTTTTTCGATCCTGTGAACAAGGTGACGGTCATTACGGAGGCCGAACGTGTGGTCACCGTGATTCCTGGGCGGCTACGATGACTACATCAGACGCACGCCAATTCGCTCACATGCTGGCCTGCATTTCAGCCATGAAGCGCGGCGCATGCTCGCTTGTCGACGGTGCAAACAGTTTGCTTTTCCTACGCGATGCGCTCGAGAAGGCAGATGAAATCTGGATCGATGAATTCACCAGCCGTGTGGCGACACTCGAGTCCGCTGGACTAGCAACAGGCGAGCAAGTTAACGCGATGGGAGTTGCGTATGAGAATGTCGTGCAGAGCGAATTGAGCGAGCTGGAGGCAATGATTTCCGGAAAGCTACCGGCTGAGGCAGCAAAAGAAGATGAGCTGAGCTGAGGAGGCACGGCAGAAAGCGTGGTCGGTTTCCGCGAGCATTTCGACGAGCTTTGACGACGGGATGACCCTCTTGGAGGGCGCATACTGGGGGTGGCGCGGGAAATGCTGCACCAGTCCCGTAAACAGGCGCGCAGCCGAGTACGCGCGGAGAAAAGCGGCGGGGACACTGAAGACTGAGGCCGCCGGTAGGGTGTGGCTGCCGGCGGCCGAGCCGAACAGAGCGGGGGCGGGTGGGCCAGAGTCGAAGAGCGCCGCACCCGCGCCCGGCGCCGGGTCGCGAGCGACAGCGCTGTGATGAGCACGGTGTCGCCGGCGTCGACGACGCGAGCGTCGTGACGGTGTCGAAACATACTCGCCGGCGACACGGTGCGAGCCGGACAGAGTTTCCGGGCCGCAGCACGCCGCGCAGCGAGCGGAGCGGAGCCGGCCCGCCGGAGGGAACATAACGACGGTTATGTTAAGGGAGGGCCAGGCGCGGGGCTTGCGGCCGTTGCTTTGGTGCTCACGCCGTCTCCACGCGGGAGCAAGCCCCGTGCCCCGGAGGGCGTGTCGCATAACCCGGGTTATGCGGCACGCTGGCCCGAGCGACTCCGGCGGGCGGGCGGAGCGACAGTGACGTAAAGTGGCACGTCCAGAGCCGTGATCGCGTTGAGCCGCGCCGCAGCATGTCCGTGTCAGAGCGGACGCGAAGTACGGCATTGCTGTGGCCGATGGGGCGCGCCACTCGTGGTGGCTGAAACGATGACGAGTCCGCCGAAGCCGCGGACCGGATACGCGCATTCGAAGTGCTATGCGCGCGAGCTGAACGACTGCAGCACGAAAATCTCTGGTGAACATTACATCTCCGAGAACGTGCTCGTGGAGCTGACCGGAGGGGCGCGAATGGTGAAGGTAACGAATCCCGCGTGGGCGCCTGACGGTGGCGAGGTGGAGGTGCCGATCGCGAGCCTGGCTCCGAACGTACTATGCACGCGGCACAACGCGGCACTATCCGGGTTGGACGCGAATGCAGGGCGACTGTTCCGCGCGTTGCGGGCGACGAAGGAGTCGCGAGCCGCGGGTCTTCACCTTTTCAACGGGCGCGACGTCGAGCGCTGGTTGCTCAAAGCGCTCTGCGGGCTGTCCGCAATTCGGGGTGACTGGACGCCGCCGCGTGTGTGGCTCCGAATCCTATTCGGTGAGCTCGTTTTTCCGGCGCCTTGGGGGATGTACCTGGGCGCGGTGGTTGGCCGAGTGTTTCCATCTGCCAACGAGCACGTGCATCTCAGTCGGATATCCGTGAACGGCGCGCTGGGCGGCTTTCGCATGGAGCTGATCGGCTGGGATTTTTACCTGCTCGCGCGCGAGCTGGATGATCCACACAAGTTAGTCGCCGGCGCGATGCGACGGCCGAATTGCATCAATGTGGTGGCTGAGCCGAAGTCGCGAGATCCGAGTGGCCGCATCTGCTTCTACTGGGAAGACCGCTGGCCAGGAATAGGCTGGGATTTGAGATAAGCGGATGGGGCGGACAGATCAGCCGGCTTTGCGAATCTGCTGAGCGGCGATGAGCGAGTTGATCAGACGGATGACAGCGCGCTGATCTTTGTCTGGGAGCTCACGGACCTGCTGAAATTTTTTCCAAAGGCGGCGTGTTTCTGGGTCGTCTTTGTGTTTGCCGGAGAGCTTCGGAGATTTGATGCCGAGCAATTCGTCGGTGGTGACGTCGAGCACCTGGGCGAGCTTGATTAGGACGTTGGCGGGTGGCAGCTCGGCAATGGTTTCGTAGCGCGAGATGCAGCGCTGCGAGGAATCGATGAGCTCAGCGAGCTGAGTCTGAGTGAGTCCGCGCTCGAGACGCAGCTCCATGAGCTTTTGTCCAAAAGCGGAGCTCGGCTGCACCTTTCTGGGCATAGCCGAGAAGGTAGCCGTTGATTTCGGGGTGCCTGGGTTTTGCACCGGCGCCTATATACCAAAATTGGGTATACTAAAGATCGGGTTTCTGTTACCTGAAAATTGCCTATCGGCGAGAATTTTCGCTTGACGGCTTTTTTGTGCGGGAGGCGAGATGGCTCGAATCGCTGATGAAGAGATCGCGACTTCAACGGCGGCCTTGAGCTGATCCGATCTGGGCATGGATCGAGATCCATGATCCCGCACCAGACGGCCATCGCGCGGCGGGATCGTGATCCAGCCGGGGGTAGTCGGAAGGCGGCGCTGCTGTCGTCGCCGACGAGACGGGCCCCCTTTGTAGCGACCTGCTCTCCGCTCCGAGGCGGATGGTAGGCGGTGGCACGCGAAAGTGGGGAGCCCTATGCGCCGCTGTTGGGCTTGCCGGCGCGCTTGGTGGCGCGCTCGCGGGCAACGTGCTGGCGGTAGCTCGGCCCGTCGATGTCGATGCGGATGGCATGCATCGCGAGGCGGTCGAGGATGGCGGCAGTGAGGGTGGCGTCGCCGAGGTAGCGACCCCAGTCGCTGAGGGCGATGTTGGAGGTGACCGCGGTCGAGACCTTGCCATGACGGCGGTCGATGAGGTTGTAGAGCGTATGCGCCGCGGTGGGCTCGTCGTCGCGCTTCTTGATTTGCCCGAGGCCAACGTCGTCGACGACGAGTAGATCGGGTCGGGCCCATGCCTTGAGGCGGCGTGGGTAGCTTCCGTCGGCGAGGCCGGCGTGAAGGTCGTCGAGGAGATCGACGCACCGCGCGTAGCGCATGCGGATACCTTGCTCGCAGGCGCGGAGGGCGAACGCCTTGAGGATGTGACTCTTGCCGGTTCCACTCTTGCCGGTGATGACGAGGTCGTCGTGACGGCGAACGAAGTCGAGGCGAGCGAGCTCGAGCACTAGGGCCTTGTCGAGCTTGGGCTGAAAGGGCCAATCGAAGGCCTCGAGAGCCTTTTTCTCGACGAGTCCGCTCGTCTCGATGCGACGAGCGATACGCTGCTCGAGCTTGCGCGCGGCCTCGCGCCCGAGGACGTGTTCGAGCAGCGCCGTCGCGCCGGGCTGCTCGCGCGTGGCCCAGGCGAGGAGCTCGTCGAGCTCGGCGAGGGTGTGGGTCAACCCGAGGAACTCGACGTGCCGGCGGAGCCGCCCGAGGACGGCGTCATCGCCACCGCCGCCGTCTCTCTGTCCCTTGCCGCTGGGGTCGCTTCGCTTCGCCATTTCGTCTCCTCGGTGTTTGCTTGCGGTCCGCCCGCCACGGGCAAGCGGTCGTACTCGGTGAGGTCGCGTGGCTCGGTACGCGCATGGCCGAGCGTCTCCTCGATACGTCGGGCAGCGTCTTCGGCGACGTACTCGTCGAGGGTGCGCGGCATGGCGCGCGACGCGAGGATGCGCTCGACGGCGGCGTGCTCGATCGCGCCAAATGACGCGGCGTGGTCGAGGGCGCGATCGATTTCTTCGGTGGAGTATCGCTCGCGCAGCAGCAAGATCTGTCGCGCCTGCCACGCCCAGACGCGCGGGGCGGCGCTGCTGATGAGGCGGAAGAACTCGGCGGCGCGCTCGCCCATGCCGTCGAAGGCGACACGAAGCTGATCGAGGTCGATGGGGCTCTTGCGCTGCGGAGGCGGGTGCAAGCCCGCGGGATCGAGCTTCGCCCCGGCGCCGCGGGGGGCGAGCTCATGGCGGGCGACGCAGCGAAGATCGGCGGCGTAGACGAAGAGCTCTCGCTCCGTGACACGCACGGGCAGAAGATCGGTGACGTGGTCGTAGGGAACGGCGTAGCGATTGCCGGCCCAGGCAACGAAGCCGTCGATGCCGCAGACGCGGTACATGACGCGTGCTGTGTCGTAGGGATGGCGAGGGAGCGAGACGAGGTGCTCCTTCTCCTCGGCGAACCGCTCGAGGGCGGTGCGTTTCTCGTGCCGGCGATGGTCCACGATGCTGTCGAGCCAGACGGCGAGCTGCGCGCGCATATCGCCGAGGTCACGGAACTCGCGGCCGTTGAGGAATGAGCGCTCGACCTCCCAGAACGACCTTTCGGTGCGAGGTTTGTCATTCGGGTGCCCGCGGCGCACGGCCAGCGGGCGGAACTCGTAGTGGCTCGAGAAGGCGAGGAAGCGCGGGTTGTAGATGGGCTGCTGCCCCTCCCAGCGGAGCACGACGGGCTTCTGGCTGTCGTACTTGCACTCGCTCGCGCAGCCGTCGAAGCGTGCGAAGGCGAGCGAGTGGCCGTCCATCAGCGCGTGGAGGTCGTTGGTTTCGTAGAGGCCGAAGTACTTTCTGTTGCTCGAGACGAGGACGTACGAGAGCGCCTGGACGATCGCCTTCTTGCCCGTCGTGAAGAGGATTTCGTACGGTGACCAGTCGCTCTCGGCCATCTCGCCGGGGCCGTAGTCGGGGGTCTGAAGGCTCGGCGTCGGTCGTGGCGGCGGCCGCACCTGACGCAGGTGCTTCTTTACGCCGGTGTAGCCACCGCCGAACCCTTCGTCCTTCAAGATCTCGAAGACGCGCTGGGCGGTGATGTCCGGGTAGCGCGCGAGGAGCTCGACCACGCGCGGCTTGAACGTGTCGAGCTTGGTGGGGCGCGGCGCGCGTGACGGAGCCGGTTGAAGGGCGAAGTGCTCGACCTCGCGTCCTGCCGCGTGAGCTTCCAGAAATGCGCGCACCGTGTTGCGGCTGACTCCGAGGGCGCGAGCGATCGCGCGGCGCGGCTCTCCCTGCTTCTCGAGCATCACGATTTGATGCGCGAGCTCCTCGCGCGTGCGCCAGGAGCGGGTCACGCGGCGTCCTCCTTTCCGGTAACGCGGCAGATCATCCCGTCGAGCGCGCGGAGCACCGGCGAGAGGCGGATGAGCGCGTCACGCATGAGCTCCGCCGCCGCCGGCGTAAACGCCTCGAGCGGGCTTGCCATGAGCCGCGCCTCGAGCCGGGCGGCCAGCTCGCGCACGCGCAGGATGTCGGCGCTCATCCAGTCAGCCTCGCTTTTCCGCGCGGCGCGTGACGGGCGGGGGCCCGGCGCATTGAGCGGCGAAGGCCCATCGAGCCGGCGCGCGAGTAGCGACGCGCGCACGGCCAAGTCCTCTTCGTCGAGCGCCTCGGCGACCAGGAGCTCGGCCTGCCGAACCGTGAGCCCGCGCCGCACGACGACCGCGCTCGCCGCGGACTGGTTGCCACGTGGCAACCGGCTCACGGCGACCGCCGCCCGCGGAGCGATGAGCCCGAGGCGCACGTCGCTCTGGACCGCGGAGTCGAGCGCCTCGACGAGCATCAGGCGTCGCCACACCCAGCTCTTGTGCCGGGAAAGGAGCCTCGCGATGTCTGGCTGCGAGAGACGGTCCTCGCGGTAGAGCAAGCGCACGAGCCAGGCCTCTTCGAGCTCCGTCAGGCCGCGCCCGTCATGCAGCTCCCGGAGGCGCAGCTTCGCGTCGACGGAGCCCACGTCGGCGACCCGCGCGCAAAGGGTCCTCCAGCCGAGCGCGCGCGCGGCGCGCATGCGTTTGAAGCCGTCGATGACCTCGAGCTGTCCATCCTGAGCAAAGACCACAAGAGTGGTCAGTTGTCCGTGCTCCTCGAGCGAACGCCGCATCGCCGCGAGCGCCGCGCGGTCGCAGAGGCGGAGTGCCGACAGACGCTCGCCGAGCTCGGCGACGTCAACGAGGCGCGTGTCGGTGTTGGGCTCGGCCACCCCCAGCTTCAATCATCCGGCGGGCTACGAGATCGAGGGTGATACGTGACACCTGCCAGATTCTCGCCGAAATCATCAAATGCATCCCGCACTTGCGAGCGGAGGGTCCAGCGTGACACTCGCCACGGCTTTGC
This sequence comes from Polyangiaceae bacterium, assembly GCA_036520475.1. Lineage (GTDB taxonomy): Bacteria > Myxococcota_A > Polyangia > Polyangiales > Polyangiaceae > DATDJP01. Next base: position 6,678 of record DATDJP010000097.1, read on the forward strand.
CAGAATTCGTCGCGTAACGCCGGAGAACGACTCGTAAATCGCGCACGAGGGTCCCGCGTGACAGCGCCAGCGCCCGATCCACGATCGCGCGCATTTCTCCTTGTGAAAGCGAGCACTTCGGCGCCGAGGGTGGCGCGTGACATTCGCCGCCCGCACGCCGCTCCCGGCTCGCCTCCTGCCGCTCGCGCTCACCGGCGCGCGCCTCCTCCGGGGCCCTCCGGCGCCGCGCACGAGCAAGCTTTCGCTCACGCCCTACTCGGCACGCCGCGCCGCACACCCGCTGCGTCCCCGTCGCGGACGGCGCGGCATCGAACGTCTTTCGGCACTCGCTGCATCGGCGCGACATCGCGGCAGCGTGCACGCTCCCGCGTCGCCGCGTCGCCCAGGCTGGATCAGTATCCCGCCGCCGCCGCAGTACCGATCACACGCCGGGATGGATCAAGATCCCGCCGCCAGGTGGATCCGTCCTACGCCGCCGCTGAAGGATCGCGCAGCTAAAAGCCCGAATTTCGCTGGAGCGCTTGGCGACGGCGAAGGGCGTGAAGCTAAAAAAGCATGGCGAAAATCTGCTCGGCCTCTGTCCGTTCCACGATGATCGCGAGCCGAGCCTGGTGATCACGCCGGAGAAGAACCTCTGGCACTGTCTAGGGGCGTGTCAGGCGGGCGGAACGGTGATCGACTGGGTGATGCGGACGGAGGGCGTGCGTTTTCGGCACGCGGTGGAGCTTCTGCGAGCTGACCTTCCTTCTTTAGAAGCCTTTCCGGAAAAGCCGCGTGGACGACAGCAAGGGCGAGTGGCGAAGCAGTCGACAACGCCGAAGCTGCCGGAAGTGATCGAGCGAAGCGCCGACGACGGCGTGTTGCTCCGCCAGGTGGTGGACTACTACCACGCCACGTTGAAGCAGAGCCCGGAGGCGCTCGAGTATCTACAGAGGCGTGGGCTTCGGAGTGCGGAGATGATCGAGCACTTCAAGCTGGGTTGCGCGAACCGCACGCTCGCATATCGGCTACCGCAGAAGAATCGGAAGGCGGGTGCGGAGCTGCGGGGTCGCTTGCAAGCGCTTGGGATTTTGCGGGAGAGCGGGCACGAGCATTTGAACGGGTCGCTGGTGATTCCGGTCTTCGACGAGCAGCGCCACGTGGCGGAGATGTACGGGCGCAAGATCCACGAGAATCTGCGAGAAGGCACGCCGAAGCATCTATATTTACCGGGGGCGCACGGCGGTGTTTGGAATCTCGAAGCGCTCGAGGCGAGCACGGAAATTATCCTGTGCGAGAGCCTGATCGATGCGCTGACGTTTTGGTGCGCGGGGTACCGGAACGTGACAGCGAGCTATGGCGTCGAAGGCTTCACGGATGATCATCGCGAAGCGTTTCGGAAGCACGGCACCGAGCGCGTGCTCATCGCTTACGATCGGGACGAGGCGGGCGATCGAGCGGCGGAGAAGCTCGCGCCGGAGCTCGCTGTAATGGGCATCGAGGCGATGCGCGTGGTGTTTCCGAAGGGGATGGACGCGAACGAGTACGCGCTCAAGGTCGAGCCCGCGGCACGGAGCCTGGGGCTGGTGCTTCGACAAGCTCAATGGCTCGCTGGTGTGCGCCGTGGCGGCGAACTCGGCGCGAGGGTCACCGCCCGGACGGCGCCACCGGAGGCAGTGGAACCCGCGGTAACGAGCGAGCCTGAAGCACGTCCCTTTTTAGATGCGGAACCCGCCACGACGGAGACGGCAAGCGCGGGAGCGGACGAAGCCATCAGCGAGCTGGGACGATACGAGGCGGTCTCGATGATGGAGACGGCGCCGAACGCGCCCGTGACGGACCCGGCGCCGCCGCCTGCCGAGTCAGCGAAGCCCAAGCCGGTGGCCGAAGCGCCGTCGCGCGCGCCGGTGCCGAAGGCCTCACCCGCGCCGCGGATGACGGCGGGCGAAGTTGGGCAACTTGCCGACGAGCTCGGGGCGGAGATCGCGGATCACGCGCCAGTGCCGAAGCGTCCGGCAACGCCCTCTGGAAGCACGACGCCTGCAGCGAGCCGGGACGACTTGAGCTATCGCTTTGGTGATCGCCGTTGGCGAGTGCGGGGGCTGCCGAACAAGCCGCAGCCGGGCTCGCTGCGCGTGAACGTGCTGGTATCGCGCGAAGGAGGGGCGTTCCACGTCGACACGCTGGAGCTCTACTCAGCCCGGCAGCGCGCGCATTTTACGACGCTGGCGAGTGGGGAGCTTGGGGTTGAAGAGCGCATCGTGAAGCGCGATCTGGGCGAGGTGCTGCTCAAGCTGGAAGAAGTTTTGGAGAAGCGGCACGAGCAAAAAGAGAGTGTGAAGCAACCCGCGGAGCTCAGCGAATCGGACAGAGAAGCCGCGCTCGAGCTACTGCGCGATCCGCGACTGCTCGAACGGATTTTGGAGGATTTCGAGCGTTGCGGGGTGGTTGGCGAGCGCACGAACAAGCTCATCGGCTATTTAGCGGCGACCTCTCGTAAGCTGGAAGAGCCGCTGGCGGTGGTGATCCAGAGCTCGAGTGCGGCGGGCAAGAGCTCGCTGATGGACGCGGTGCTGGCACTGATGCCGGAGGAGGAGCGGGTGCAGTACTCGGCGATGACGGGGCAATCGCTCTTCTACATGGGCGAGACGAATTTGCAGCACAAGATTTTGGCGATCGTCGAAGAGCAGGGAGCCGAGCGGGCGAGCTACGCGCTGAAGCTATTGCAGAGCGAGGGTGAGCTGACGATCGCGAGCACGGGCAAAGATCCAGCGATGGGGCGTCTGGTGACGCAGGAGTATCACGTGGAGGGCCCAGTGATGATTTTCCAGACGACGACGGCGGTGGACATGGACGAAGAGCTTTTGAATCGCTGCATCGTGCTGACGGTGGACGAAGGACGAGAACAGACGCGAGCCATTCACGAGCGGCAGCGGCAGAAACGGACGCTGGAGGGTGTGATTGCAAGACACGAACGGCAGCGCATTTTGAAGCGCCACCAAGATGCGCAGCGGCTGCTTCGGTCGTTATTTGTGGTGAATCCCCACGCCAATGAGCTCAGCTTTCCCGACCATCAGACGCGGATGCGGCGCGATCACACGAAGTACCTGGGCCTCATCGAAGCGGTGACGCTGCTCCATCAGTATCAGCGCCCCTTGCAAACCGTGGAGCACCGGGGCCAGGCGATCCGGTACATCGAGGTGACCAAGGAAGACATCGCGATTGCCAACCGCTTGGCGCACGAAGTGCTTGGACGAAGCCTGGACGAGCTGCCGCCGCAGACGCGGAGGCTGCTCGGCATGCTCGATCAGGTGGCGACGGCGGAGTGCGCGCGGCTCGGGATCGAACGCACGGATTTTCGATTTAGCCGCCGAGAAGTGCGGGAGCGAACGGGCTGGAGCTACGAGCAGCTGCGCGTGCACCTGGGACGGCTGGTCGAGTTTGAATACTTGCTCGTGCATCGCGGAGCGCGCGGGCAGAGCTTCGTGTACGAGCTCTGTTACGACGGTCACGGCAGCGATGGCCGTGCGTTTCTGTCGGGCCTCATGGGCACGGACGAGCTTGGCTCGGCTGCGAGTACGACGATAACTTTGGGGGGTGCGGGAGAAAGTTTGGGGGGTCAGAAGACCGACTTTGTGGTGTCATTGGGGGGTCAAACGGGAGCCAAACCGGGGGAGATGTTGGATGCGCAAAGGAGCAGGAACCAGCATCAAAATGGCCTAAACGGCGCTCGGGCGAGGCACGTGACGCAAACCACGCATACGGGCAACGGACAATCGAAGCGAGTCGTTGCCGTACCGAGCGCAGCCCGCGCGCTGTCGTGAGCGGAGCGGCGATGGCCAAACGCAAGCGCACCAAACCGAAGCCAGTGATCGGGGACGCGAACGATCCGGAAGGGCTTTACGTGTGGATGCGGCGCTACCTCGAGGCGCTGGCGATGAAGAACTACACGGAGCGCACGGTGGGCAACTGCGAAGAGAACCTGCGACTGTTTCTCGCGTGGTGCGAAGCGCGAAGCATCACCCGACCGACGCACGTGACGCCACCCATGCTCGAGCGTTACCGGCGGCATTTGTTTCATCTGCGCCGGGACAACGGCAAGCCGCTGAGCTTCCACGCGCAACGTAACCGCCTGGCGCCGCTACGCGGTTACTTTCGCTGGCTGACGCGTCAGAACGTGCTGCTCTACAATCCCGCCTCCGAGCTCGAGCTGCCCCGGCTGGTGCGTCGATTGCCGAAGCACGTGCTGACGGAGCACGAAGCGGAGCTGGTGCTCAAACAGCCGGACACGAACGGGCCGATGGGCATTCGGGACCGGGCGATCCTGGAGGTGCTGTATTCGACGGGGATCCGCCGGATGGAGCTCATCGGGCTGCAGGTCTTCGATCTCAATCGCGAGCGGGGGGTTTTGAGGGTGCGTGAGGGCAAAGGACGCAGAGAGCGCATCGTGCCGATCGGCGAGCAGGCGAGCGCTTGGATCGAGCGGTATTTGAGCGAAGTGCGACCCGAGCTTGTGGTCTACGCCGATGAGGGAACGCTGTTTTTATCGGCGCTCGGTGAAGCGCTGAGCGCAAAGTGGCTCACGCAGATCGTGCACGATTACGTGGAGCGTGCCGAGCTCGGCAAGCGCGGGTCGTGCCACTTGTTTCGGCACACGATGGCGACCGTGATGCTCGAGAACGGTGCGGACATTCGCTACATCCAAGAGATGCTCGGCCACCGAGACCTGTCGACGACGCAGATTTATACACAGGTCTCGATTCGCCGGCTGAAGGCGATCCACGCGCTGACGCATCCGACGGCCAAGCTCCACACGCGCGAGGCGCTCAGGGGGAAGACGCGTGCGACGGCAGAGCGGCCGTCGGTTGCGAAGACGACATCGAACACGGATGAAGACTTTTCGCTTTTAGCGGCTGAGTACGACGAGGAAGCGGCGCGGGACGAGAGCGCCAGTTGACGTCGTGGTCGCTGCGCCCGCCCGCCGGAGT
>DATDJP010000098.1:0-19768 GCA_036520475.1 Polyangiaceae bacterium
GATGGAACTCTCGACCTACTTCCGGATCAACGCGAAGGACACGGGGCAGTTCGAGCGGACGCTCATCATCGCGGACGAGAATGCGTTTGTCAGCTACCTCGAAGGCTGCACGGCGCCGATGCGCGATGAGAACCAGCTCCACGCCGCCGTCGTCGAGCTGGTTGCGCACGAGGACGCCACCATCAAGTATTCGACGATCCAGAACTGGTATCCCGGCGACCGCGAGGGCAAGGGGGGCATCTACAACTTCGTGACCAAGCGCGGGCTCTGCGAGGGCAGCGGCTCGAAGATCACCTGGACGCAGGTCGAGACGGGATCGGCGATCACCTGGAAGTATCCGAGCTGCATCCTGCAGGGAGACAACTCCGTCGGAGAGTTTTACTCGGTCGCGCTCACGAACAACTACCAGCAGGCCGACACCGGCACGAAGATGATTCACATCGGCAAGAACACCCGCAGCACGATCGTGTCCAAGGGTATCTCCGCCGGCCACGGCCAGAACACGTATCGCGGCCTCGTGCGCATGCAGAAAGGCGCGGAGCACGCGCGCAACCACACACAGTGCGACTCGCTGCTGATCGGGTCTGATTGCGGCGCGCACACCGTACCGTACGTCGACGTGCGCAACGGCTCGAGTACGCTCGAGCACGAGGCCACTACCTCGCGCATCGGTGACGACCAGCTGTTTTATTGCCGCCAGCGCGGCCTCTCCGAAGAAGACGCGGTCAGCTTGATCGTGAACGGCTTCTGCAAAGAGGTTTTCAAAGAGCTGCCCATGGAATTCGCCGTCGAAGCCCAGAAGCTGCTCAGCGTGAGCCTCGAAGGCGCCGTCGGCTGAGAACGACTTCGGTTTCTCGACACCCAGACACGTATCCCCATTTCAATTTGCCGGCGCTGCCGGCCACTTTAGCCATGCTCGAAATCCAGAATCTGCACGCAACGGTCGACGACAAACCCATCCTGCGCGGAATCGATCTGCACATCAGGGCTGGAGAGGTGCACGCCATCATGGGCCCCAACGGCTCCGGCAAGAGCACCCTCGCCAACGTCCTGGCCGGACGCGAGGGCTACACCGTGACCGAGGGCCGCGTGCTCTTCGAAGGGAGAGACCTCCTGGCGATGCCGGCGGAGGAACGCGCCCAAGCCGGAGTGTTCCTCGCGTTCCAGTATCCGGTGGAGCTGCCCGGCGTCGCGAACCTGTACTTCCTGAAGGCGGCGCTGAACGCACAGCGCAAGCGGCGCGGCGAGCCCGAGCTCGATGCCATGGATTTCTTGAAGCTCGCCAAGGAAAAGATGAAGCTCGTCGAGCTCGACCAGGCGCTGGCGCAACGCGCCGTGAACGTCGGCTTTTCCGGCGGCGAGAAGAAGCGCAACGAGATCTTTCAAATGGCGGTGCTCGAGCCGAAGCTCGCCATCCTCGACGAGACGGACTCCGGTCTCGACATCGACGCGCTCCGCATCGTGGCGAGCGGCGCCAATGGCCTGCGCAACGCCCAGCGCGCCATGCTCGTCATCACGCACTACCAGCGGCTGTTGCAGTACATCGTGCCCGATCACGTCCACGTGCTCTCGGCCGGGCGCATCGTCGAGAGCGGTGGTAAAACTCTCGCGGAGCGGCTCGAACGAGAAGGCTACGCGGCGTTCGAAAAACGTCCGCCCGCGCGCGCGGAGGCCAGAGGGTCGTGAGCGTGGCCGCCGCTCTTGCACCGGCTCCCGGACTCTTCGACAGCTTGTTGGCCTGCTCCGCCCGCGGGGGTACGGCCGAGCCGGCCTGGCTCGAAGCACGCCGCCGCTCGGCTCACGAGCTGCTCCGGACGCGCGGCTTGCCCGACAACCGGGACGAAGACTACCGCTTCACGCCGCTGCGCCGCATCACGAGCACGTCCTTTGCGCCGCCACCCGATCCGGGCTCGTTCTCCGTGAGCGCGCTGCCGGCGGAGCTCGAGGTGTCGACGATCGAAGACGTCTTGCGCGCGAACCCGTCGCGCCTCGAGCCGTACTTGGGTGCGCTCAGCCAGGGCGCCTCCGGGTTCACGGCCGCGAACAGCGCCGGCTTCGCGGGCGGGCTGTGCGTGTTCGTGAAACAGGGCACGCGCGTGGCGGCGCCTCTGGTGCTGGGCCTGGCTTGCGCGGCGGGCAGCGGCCCGGGCTTGTGCCAGCCGCGGCTGCTGCTCGTGCTCGAGCCGAACAGCGAGCTCGTGCTCGTCGAGAAGCAACACATGCTGCCCGGCACGGCTCAGCTGTGCAACGCGGTCAGCGAAGTGTTCGTGGGCGACAACGCCTCGCTCGAGCACGTGCGCGTGCAGCACGGCGGCGCGGGTCAAAGCTTGCTGAGCCGCGTCCTGGTGCGGCAAAACCGGGACAGCCGCTATGTTTGCCGGAGCTTCACCTTCGGCGGACAGATTACGCGGAGCGACCTGAACATCGAGTTCGCCGGCCCCGGCGCGAGCGCCAACCTCGACGGCCTGTACCTCGGCGAGCACGAGGAGCACGTCGAGCACCACGTGACGGTCGATCACAGGAGCTCACAGTGCGAGAGCGCCCAGAAGTACAAGGGCCTGTTGAATGATCGCGCCCATGGCGTGTTCGATGGCGCCATCTTCGTGCGCCGCGGCACGCGCGGCACGTCGGCTCACCAGGAGAACCGCAACATCCTGCTCTCTCCCGAGGCCGTGGCGCACACCAAGCCTCGCCTCGAAATCGACGTCGACGACGTGAAATGCAGCCACGGCGCCACCGTCGGCCGGCTCGATCCCGCACAGCTCTTCTATTTGCGCTCACGCGGCATCGAAAAGGACCAAGCCCAGAGCCTGCTCAGCGCCGCGTTTGCAAAAGAGATGATCGACCGCGTGCAGCAGCCCGAGCTAAAGCTCGAGCTGCTCGGTCACTTGCTCGCTCGACTGCCGAACAGCGCGACGCTCGGGGGTCTGACATGAACCAGCTGGCCCAAAGCCCTGCGCGTTCTTTCGCCCCGCTCGACATCGAGCGGCTGAGAGAGCAGTTTCCGGCGCTGCATCAAACGGTTCACGGCAAGCCGCTCGTGTATCTCGACAGCGCCGCCACGGCGCTCAAGCCGCAGGCCATGATCGACGCGGTGAATTGGGCTTACTCGCGTGATTGCGCGAACGTGCACCGCGGCGTGCACCAGCTGTCGCAACGCGCGACCGACTCGTTCGAAGCCGCGCGTGAGAAGGTGCGCGGCTTTCTCAACGCCCGCGAAGCGAAAGAGTGCGTGTTCGTGCGCGGCACGACCGAGGCGCTGAACCTGGTCGCCCACGGCTGCGCGTCCCAACACTTGCAGAGCGGCGATGAAGTGCTGATCAGCGAGCTCGAGCACCACTCGAACATCGTGCCCTGGCAGCTCGCCTGTGAGCGCTCCGGGGCCCGTCTCGTGGTCGCGCCCATCACCGACAGCGGCGAGCTCGACCTAGGCCGTTTCATCGAAAAACTGAGCGATCGCACGCGCGTCGTCGCGATCTCCCACGTCTCCAACACACTCGGCTCGGTCCTGCCCATCGCCGAAATCGCGCGCCTTTCGCACGAGCGCGGAGCCGTGGTCGTGGTGGACGGCGCCCAGAGCGCTCCGCATTTGCCGATCGACGTGCAGGCGCTCGGGGCCGACTTTTATGCGTTCAGCGGTCACAAGCTGTACGGCCCGACGGGCATCGGCGTGCTGTACGGGCGGCGGGAGCTGTTCCAGAAGCTGCCGCCGTATCAGGGCGGCGGCTCGATGATCCGCGTCGTCACGTTCGAGAAGACGACGTATCAGGGTTTGCCCGAACGCTTCGAGGCCGGCACACCAGACATCGCCGGCGCCATCGGTCTCGGCGCCGCCATCGATTTCCTGAACGGCATCGACGCCGGCGCGCGCGCGGCACACGAGCACGACCTGCTCACGTACGGCACGCGCCTCCTGGAAGCCATCCCCGGCGTTCGGCTGATTGGTACGGCGCGCGAGAAGATCGGCGTCTTGTCGTTCGTCGTGCAAGGCATTCACCCGCACGACCTCGGCACGATCGTGGACACCGCGGGCGTCGCGATCCGCACGGGCCACCACTGCACTCAGCCGCTGATGGCGCGCTTCGGCGTGCCCGCCACGGCGCGCGCGTCACTCGGGCTGTACAACCGCCGGCAGGACCTGGACGTCCTCGCGTCCGCCATTCACCAGGCGCAGGAGATGTTCCGATGAGCGATCTGCGCGAGCTGTATCAGGAGATGATCCTCGATCACGGCAGAAATCCGCGAAATTTCCGCTACCCCGCGGACGCGAACCACGAAGCGGACGGTCACAACCCGCTGTGCGGCGACCGGCTCACGGTGAAGCTCGTGCTCGTCGATGGCGTCGTCACGGACATCGGGTTCCAGGGCGCGGGCTGCGCGATATCGACAGCGGCCGCTTCCACGATGACGGAAGTCGTGATGGGCAAGTCGCCCGAAGAAATCGAAGCGGTCTTTCACGACTACCACCAGCTCGTCACGGGTAAGGGTGGCGACAGCGACGCGCTCGGCAAGCTCGCGGTGTTCAGCGGCGTGGCCGAATTTCCCATGCGCGTCAAATGCGCGACCCTGTCCTGGCACACGCTGCGAGCCGCGCTTCAGGGCAAGGGTGTCATCAGCACCGAAGAGGACGACACGAGCGAATGAGCATGGCCGACCAGGAGTACGAACGCCTCAAGTCCAAGCGACTGCTCCCGGTGCTCAACCAACAAGTGAGCACGACGGAAGCGTACGTGCTCGAGGGACAGGGCAAGCGCGCCGCGAGCGGCCCGGTCGATGTCGCCGAGCTCGACTCGCAAATCGTGACGGCGCTGCGCACCGTGCACGATCCAGAAATCCCTCTGAACATTTACGACCTCGGCCTGATTTACGGCCTCGACGTGAACGACGAGCGCGATGTGCACGTACGCATGACCTTGACCGCCCCGGGTTGCCCGGTCGCCGGCTCGCTGATCCGTGAAGTCCACGACAAGGTCGTGGCCGTCCCCGGCGTCCGCCACGTCAAAACCGAGCTCGTCTGGGATCCTCCTTGGACCCGCGATCGCATGAGCGAAGCCGCCATGCTCGAGCTCGGTTTGCTCTGAATCTCGAGCCGCGCTCGACGCGGCCGGCTTCGTGCCTCAAAATGGAAGTTCCGATGACTCAGCCCACTCAAACGACCGACACGCCCGCAGCGGACACCGCCGAACCGCGCATCCGAGTGACTCCGGAAGCCGTCGTGTACGCGAAGAAGAAGCTCGTTGAAATCGGCAAGCCGAACGCGGCTTTGCGCGTGGGAGTCAAAGGCGGCGGCTGTGCCGGCCTCACCTATGTCACGGACTTCACGGAGGATCCGCCGCGCGAGCGCGACCTCGTGTACGACTTCTTCGGTTTGCCCGTGTACGTCGATCCCAAGAGTCTCAAGTTCCTCGAAGGCAGCGTGCTGCGCTTCGAGAACACGCTCATGTACCAGGGCTTCAAGTTCGACAACCCGCTGCAAGAGTCGAGCTGCGGCTGCGGCCACACGTTCAGCGTGAAGAAGAACCTGAAGACGGTCTGAAGCGCGACCGTCGCACCGCAAAATGACGAGTGCCTCGGCTCTTATCGGGCCGAGGCATTTCGCTCACTGACCGCTGACGAAGATTACTTGTCGCCGTCGCCGTCGAGGTCCTTGTCTTCGACCTCTTCGCGCGTCTCCTCGCCGACGTTCTCGACGCCTTCCGCGGCTTCCCCGACGCCCTGCTCCACCTCGGTGCCCACCGCTTCGCCCGCCTCGCCGATCTCCTCGGTCGTATCGGGCTCTTCGGCGTGCTTCTGGTCACCCCCGCACGCTGCCATCAGCACCGCCATGAACACCGGCAAACCCGCCCAAGCGATTTTCGTCTGAATCATGAAGTCTCTCCGTATTCTGAAAGCCGAGGCGCTTCAGTGCGCGCTGGGGCCGACTGCAGACTTCGTGCCCAGTTGAAAAAACGCCAACTTCCGACCACCACGAGCGCGACAGGTGTGCGCCGGCGCACGGTCGTAGCGTCACGCCTCGGGCGGGCGCGCTCAACGACGGCTAGCTACCGGTCGGAGCCCGCGTCATGGCCTGCATCTGGTGACAGCGCACGAATCCAGTTCGCGACACACTCCACGACGCGATCGGGGAGCACGCCGATCGCAAACGGCATGCGATCCCCCGCGCACGGCGGGTCGTCGTCCACCAGCTTGCGATACAAATACGATTGCTCGGGGTGCCCGGGCACGACGAGCCGCTCACTCCGGCAGCCCGCCGCCGTGACGTTTACCAGCCGCTCCTCGAGCGCGACGAGATTCGCCGTGTCGAGGTGCAAGCCGAGCGCCGGGGCGTTCCCGTGACAGTGCTCGAACCCGCACGCCACCTCGAACACGGAGTCGCGCAAGGACAGGAGCGACGGCTCACACTGAATGGCGTTCAGATCGGGCAGCCCCCACGCCTCCGCGGTGCTGTCGTGAACGCCGGAGTCGTGAACGCCGGAGTCGTGCACCGCCGCCGGCGGCCGCGGCTCCTCAGCCTCGTCCGAACAGGCAACGAGGCTCAGGGCGCAAGAGCCGATCCACGCGCGGGCCGCGACTCGAAGCATGCGAGCCACGCTAGGTGAAGCTCAGCCGGGACGGCCAGCCGCGCGCGCCTGGCGGCACTGCAGCACGTACTCCTCGAAGGAGCGCGGTCCGAGTGGCTGCCGCATGGCCCAGCGGTATTTGCCGTACTCTTCGTTGAGCTCGCGGCGCAGCTTGCCCATGGAGCTCGCCTCGATGCGACAACGGTTCGCCTCGGGGTCGATGTTGTAGAGCTTCGCGGCGTTCAGGCCGAAGATCTTGCGCTTGTTGGTCGCGTCGAGCGGCGGATAGCCGTACTGGGTCTGCATGGCTTCCGGAATCGTCAGCGCTCGGAACCAGTCGATGAAGGTCTGAGCCGACGCGTACACCACGCAGTCCGTGCCCCAGACCACGCGATCGACGCCCACGTACTTCATGAGCTTGCCGAAGAAGTGCGCCGCGGCGATGTCGTCTTTGTTGATTTGATTGAGGGCGCTGCCGACCTCGGCGTACACGTTGCTGTTCGGTTGGATGCCGTGGTCGAGCAAGGATTTGATGAGCGCGTTGACGCCCTTGGGATCCTGATCGCTCGGGTTGTACGGTCCCTCCGCCGGCGCCTCTTCTACCTTCTCGAAGCCGGCGCAAATGGCCGAGTGATAGATGATGAAGTTCGCTTGCGGGTAGTCCTTGGCGACGACGCCGACGTCTTTCGGATGATTGAACTCCGCGCGGAAGAAGTTGAGGATCGGCAGACCCTTGTGCACGCAGAAGCGGTTCAAGCCGAGCTTGAGCCCGTGTTCGATCACCGCGCGCGCTTCCGGATCCGTCAGCATGTAGCCGAGCGTTCCGCGCGGATCGATCGATTGCGAGGCGAAGCCGGGGTACATCTTCCAGCCGTGCGCCATGCGGTTACAGTGCATCTCGCTCATGATTTCGAGCTGCGCGTCCACGCCGCTCAGATCGTTCGGTAGCACCTGCACGTGCTGAATGACGCGCTGCGTGTTGCCGGCCATCTGATTCATCTTGTCGCGCGAGTCCGCCATGGCCTCGTTCGACAGCGGGAGGCCGCACGGGATCGTCAGATCCGCGGGACAGGTCGTGCCGGGCCACGACGTGAGCACCGTCATGTGCGTGTCGCTCTCGAGGAACATCTTCTGGATGTAGATCTCCTCGTTGGCCGTATTCGCCAGGAACTTGAACATCGGCATGATCGATTCGGGGAAGCGCTTGAAATCCTCCTGATTGAACCAGTGCGTCTGAACGTCGAAGATGAATTCGTCGCCGCTGAGCAGCTCACAGGCCGCGGCTTCGTCGAACTGCGCCTCGGGCGGCACGCACAGCGCGGGGCCCCCGTTTTCTTTTTGCTTCTCGTCGTTGGAGCACGCGACGCACCACAGGGTCGTGGCCACGCCCATCGCGCTCGCCATGAACTGACGGCGATCCAGCCCGAGCTTGCGCGCGTTGGCGTCCGCCGTCTCGAGCACGAATTGCCGGAGCTTCTTCTCGTGTTCGGTCTGGTGGTGGTAGTATTCGCCGTTCGATTCGTCCTTCATCCAGATCGTCGGCTCGAACGGCAACTCGGGGTCCGTTCTCTTCTGCGACTTGAGCCACGGAAACTTCTTCACGATTCGTCCCTTTCTCTCTTCGCGCGCTCGGCACGAAGCTCGCCCATCTTCGTTCTCGGTCTGATTAACCCGGCCCCACGTCGCTCTTTGCGTCGCGAGCGGCATCGGCGGTCCCGCCGTCGGTGCGGCCGCCGTCCCCGCACAGCACCGGGCACTCCTTCTTCAGCGCGCAATCGCCGGCTTGCACGGATGTCAGCGTCGCCTGACCCGTTGGACCGCCGTGCTGATCGATCACGTCTTTACAGGGTGACGCGGCGCCCAAGTAGCAGGTGAGCGGCGCGGTGGCGCAGCCCGTCTGTATCGCGCACTTCCGTACCGCCATGCAGCCCGGCACGGCCCGACAGCGCTCGAGCGCGCAGGCGCAGTGGTCGCACGCGCAGCTCTCGACTTCCTGGCAGCTGCCTTCTGAGTCCGCGAGCCGGCGGCACTCACTCGGGCCCGCGTCGGTCGCGCACAGGCCACCCTCGCCTGCATCTTCGTCGACCGCGGCCTCCGGACCGCCGCCGTCGCCATCGCCGGGCAAGCCATACGCGACGAGCCCGCCCACGACGTCGGGATCCGCGCCAGTTTTGAAGAAGGAAAATCCGTAACACGCGTAGACGCGGCCGGCGGCGATCGACGGCCCGCTCGCCGCTACGATCTTGCGAAGCTCGCCGTTCACCTGTGCCTTGAACTCGTCTTTCCAGAGCTCCTCGCCGTTCTTCGCGTCGAGCGCGTACAGCGTGCCGTCGGTGCTGACGTTGAACACGAGCCCGTTGGCGAAGGCGAGGCCGCCCACCGACGGATACGTGCGTTCCTTTCTCCAGAGCGTCTTGCCGGTGTCGGCTTGCACGGCCAAGACCACGTGCTTGTCCGTGTCTGATGGGTCGTCGATGGCGGCAACGTAGTCGTTCGCGGCCATGTACAGCACGCCGTTGGCGTACGCGGCGCTGTCCATGAACCCGCCCTGCGGGGAGCCTTTGGAGACCTTCTTGAAGCCGGGGCGCGGTGCCCCGCCGTCAACCAGCGATTCCCCCGGCCAGAGCGGCTCACCTGAATCACGATTGAACACGGCGTAGTTGCCGGCCTTGTCGCCGACTCCGACGGCATCGACACCCTTGACCTTGAACAGGTTCGGCGTCGCGCCGATGTCAGCGTCAGGGCCCTGCATGCGCGTGAGGACGAACACGTCGTCCTTCGTGTATTGCTGGTGCCACTTGATCGTGCCGTCGCGGTAGTCGAGCGCAATCAGCGAGTCACTGAGCTCACTCGCCGGCGCTTCGTACGATTGCCCGGTGCCGATGAAGGCGAGACCGCGCGCTTCGTCGACGACGAACGACGACCACACGGACACGCCGGCGCCCGACACACCGTCGTCGAACGTCACCCAGGTGCGCCACACTTCGCGGCCTGTCTCCGCGTCCAGCGCGACGAGGCTGCCTTTGAACGTGAAGTCGTGCTCGGGGCCGCCGTTCACGAGCTCGAGCGCCGCAGAGCCGATCAGGATCTTGCCGTCCACGTAAACGGGCGAGCTGTACACGTGCGCTTGCGGATGCGGGTCGAGCTCAGTCGCCCAGATCTTCGCGCCCGTGGCTACATCGCGGGCGTGCAGGGTACCCCCCGCGTCACCGATGAATAGCTTGCCGCCCACGATGGCAGGCGAGTCATCGACGGCAAACTCGCTGACTTTCTGGCGCCAGAGCGCGGCGCCGTTCGAAGCCGCGAACGCGTGCAGGTTGCCGTACCAGTCACCGACGTACACGGTGCCCGAGACCACGGCGGGCGTCGCCGTGCAGCGGGGCAGCAACTTCTCCCACTTGCGTTCGAGGGTCGAGACGTTCTTGACGGTCAGCGTCTTGTCGGCGCTGGCGCGTGTACCGGCCAGGTCGTGCCCGTACATCGGCCACTCACTGGCCGCTTTCGGATCCGTCGGTTCCGTACTTGCGTCCTTCGTCTCTTGTTCGCGCTTCTCGTCCGACCCGCACGCGGAACCCAGGAACAGCGCGAGCAGCGGCAAGGCCGCGACCCCGAGCAAGAACTTACGCACTAAGATACTCCTGATGATGGTGGCGCAGGCGGCGCGGTGCTCTCGATGTCGAGCTCACCGGTCGCCGCCCTCGCTTCACGACGCGAGCTGCATGATCGCGTCAGCTGGATCAGCCGTTGAAGCAGTTCCACGCCGTACCGATGCTCGGCGCGTACGTGCCGAACATGTTGCACATCTCGGCCTTGTAGACGGCGTTGCCGAACGGCAGATCCCAGTCGTCATTGTTCTCTACCGTGCACTCCCACTCGATACGGTCGCCCACCGTCATGAACAGCTCACCGCTGTGATCGCCGCCGTAGTCGTTGCCTTCGGGGGTCGGGTTCTTGGTGACCGTGTTGAAATACGTGAAGCCAGGTTCCTGGTAGCCATTCGAGGCGTAGATGCGCGTCTTGGTGCCGGTCTCCTTGTCGACGTGCCAAGCCTCGAACTTCGTGGTGTGTGAGTGATAGTGACCCGTGAGCTGCAGCATGCGCAGGTCCGCCGGCGTGGGCTTGTCGGCCATGGTGGGTGGGACTTCACACTTGGCCTTCACCACCTGTGAGGTGCGCGCCTTCGTGACCGTCGACAGGCCACCGATCCAGAAGATGGGTTCGACGCGCACGTCGATATCGTCGCCTTCCGCGTAGACAGCGTTCACCCAGGCCTCTTTGAGCTTGGTCTCGGTGTTGCTGGTATTCACGAAGTGCACCTGCACCGCGGCCTGCAGCTTGGGCGCGATGTACATGGCCGCCTTCTCGAGCTCGGGCGCCTGATCCCTGTTGCGGATGTCGATCGTCTGCTCCTGGGAGCCGACCAGAAAGCGCCAGAGGCCGAAGCCGCACTCCTCGGGGGCCGTGCTGTCCGCTTTATTGCCGTCCATGGTGTACGTGATCATGTGATGCGAGCCGGGCCGCAGACGGGCGTGATACTGGTTCATGAAGACGCCTTGTTCGTTGGGCGTCTTCATGTACAGACAGTCCGTGGTCTCCTCGCCCGGTGCCAGCAGGTACTTCGCCACTTCGGCCGTGTCGTCGTAGTTCTTCGGCCCGTAGCGCATCTGAAAGCCCTTGCCGGCGGGCGGCGGCTCGATGCACAGCTCGTCTCCGGGGTAGCCGCTATTGGGCTTGTTCACGCAGGGACGAGCGCCGATCAGATCCCCCGTTTGCTGATTGGGGTTCTCCTTCTCGATGTTTTCGCCATCGTCACTGCCGCCGCAGGCGACGCTGAACAGCGAAAGCGTCACGGCACCCAGCGTGGTGAAGAGCGGCCGCGCAACGCTGCGCGACGTGCGAACGGTCGTCGAGGCTTTCACGGTGCCCAATCGCTGCTGGCTCATTGTCTTTTCTCCTTTTGACAGGCGCGGGAACCCCGCCCTCACGGTTTGTCCGACTCGTAACGAGAACTGCGAGCGCGAAGCGCTGCTCATGAATCTTCCGCCTTGCCGCCCTCGGCACGGGCACAGTCGGCAGGAATGCGTCGCGTGATCAAGAGCACCAGCGCTTCGCGCATACCCGCGAACATGGCCGCGAGGTGTGCGCGGTCCTGGCGTGACAAGTAGCTCAGGAACACGCCATGGAACATCGCCAGCATCAGGCTCGCGATGTCGTCCTTGTCTGGCAGCTCGAAGCCGAGTGCGTCAGTGAACGACTGCGTCACGCTCGCATGGATCCTCGCCAGCTGCCGCTCCATCAGCTGGCGCATCTCGACGTCCGCCGCGCTGCGCTCGAGCAGCACGACCAGGATGACGCGCAGCCCTTCCGGGCTCTCCACGATGCGGCGCTGCATTTCGCCGAGCGTGCGATCCAGGCGAACGAGCGGGTCCCCGCCCTGCTCGACGGTGTGCTGAAAGTCCTCGATCCACTCGCTCGTGACGCGCTCGATCGCGGCCAAGAGCACGCCCTCTTTGCTGCCGTAGTGCCAGTACAGGCCGCTCTTGACGACACCTGCCTTACGGCACAGGGCGTCTACACTCATGCCGGCGTAGCCGTGTGTCGCGATCAGCTCGATCGCGGCATCCAGGAGCTGTTCGGCTCCCGAGCTGCGGTTCAGCGCAGCCGACGCGGCCATTTTCGGAGGAGGTGCCATTGGCGACTGTTTCCAGCAGGAAAGGAGCAAACGCATCCAGGCAAAGCGCTCGCGGGCCCCTACGGACCGTTCGGTACAGTAGATGTTGCACTACATAGTGTCAACGTTGAGGACATGAATGTCCCGAACGAATCCGAGTACTTGCCGTGGCACGCCGCGTCGAAGGGCTAGCCAGCGGAGGATTCAAGGAAGGGGCTGCCTCCCTCGACTGTCGGGAAATCGGCGTTTCCCGTTCACTTGCGCCGGGCCCGGCCCGTGGCGCTACCCGGCTCGCTGCGCCCGCAGCGGCATCAATGCCCGCTCGCAGGCCGCCAGGAGCACATACGCGTCCGGCCACTCCGGTCCGCGCTCGGCGACGCGAGCATGCAACCAGGCGCGCAGCGCGTCCAAAGCCAACGCCGGTGTGGCTCCGGGATCGAGGTGCGCGCGCAGCGTGCTCAGCAGCGCGCCCGAGCGCTCGCGTGGGGCCTCTTCAATCAACGCGACCACGCGATCGAAACGGCGATTGGCGAGCGCACCCTCGACGGCGCCGAGCGCGAGTGCCGCGTCGCGACGCCATAACCGCGCGACGGCCGCCACCGGCAGCGCACGATCGGGCGCGGCAAGCCAGCCGGAAACCAGCTCCGCTGGAGCGAACGCCCACCACGCCGCGTCCTCCGTGAACGGCTCTGCCTGCACTAGCTCCGCGACGAAAGACCACTGCTGGTCCGTGAGCCAGCCATAGACACGCTCCCGCTGTGCCTGGCTCGCCGTCGGCAACCATTCACGGAGAAAGCCGACCGACGCGTGCGGCCACAGCGCGCGCGACGCCGCCTCGTCGAAGAGCGCCGCATCCGCGGCGGAGTACGCGGCGCCTTGCCAGCCCGCGAACACCGCTTCGACGACGCGTGACCACTCGATACCGCGCGCGGCGGCGACCTGCGCGAGCGCTCGCAGACCGAGCTCGTCTTCGGTCAATGCCTGCCAGGTATCGTACGCCGGCACTCCGTGCGCGATTTCATCCAGGAACAGGCTCGGCAATTCGAGCACATGCGGCTTGCCGCGCGTTTGTTCGACGCTGCCGATCGTGCTGCGCAGTCGATCGATCAGCGACAACGCGCGAGCGGCCCAGCTCTGGTCGTGCGCGACACGCAGCGCCTCCGCGACGCGATCGTATAGCCGTGGCAGCTCGGGCGGCGGCGAAGACGCCGACCACGGACGGAGCAGTGGGTGGCGCAAACCGCGCGCGCTCGGGAGCTGCTCGGCAATGGCGAGCGCCGCCAGGCACCACGTACCGCGCGCGAGCAGCGGCTCGCGCTCCGAAATGTGCTCGATGCGCCGCTCAGGCAGCGATCCGGGCAACTCGACGCACAAGCGAATCTGTTCGTCCCAGAGCGACTCCAGCTGATCGGAAGGCAGCTCCGCCCCTTCGAGGAGCACGAGCCCGGTCATCAGGAACACCGCTTCGAGCGCGACAACCTGGGCCGCGTGCTCGTCCTCGAAGCTCGAATCGAGCACGTCCTCGATGGGACGGTGGTCGCCGTTCTGCATGCGGGCATGGAGACTCCGCGCCACCAGCGCCGCCGCGCTCGGACGCAGCAGCGCCTCACCCCACTCGAACGGCGAGAGCCGCACCAACCCCGAGCGCGCTTCGTGGAGCACGGCGCGCGAGAGCCAGCGTGGCTCGATCCTGAGCGCGTCGGGTGCGCCGTGAGCCCGTAACAAGCCCACCGCTTGCAGTGTCCGGATGATGCGAAAGGCGCCAGGCGGCACCTTGCGGGCGGCCTTCTCCAGATCCCGCGCCTTGAGCGGACTGTTCGCGAGAGCCAGAGACAACTTCATCCAGTCGAGGTCGGCGCCGCGCTGCTGCTCCTCTGGAACGAGCTCGAGCCAGGCGTCGAGCACGCGCGGCTCGTCCCAGCTCGCTCCCGTATCCGTGAGCAGCGCCCTGCCCAGACCCAGCAGCGCCCCGTAACCCAGCCTTCGTACCCAGCTCGCGTCCTCGCTGCCTGCCTTGGACGCGCGGCTCAGCGTGGCGTTGAAATGAGCGCGCCCGAGCTGCGCGAACGTCTTGCCGGTCAGCTCGGCGAGCCCATGCTCGTCAGCCAGACCACACAAACCGAGCACCACTCCCAGCGTGTCGATGTGCTCGCGGAGCGCAGCGTCGCTCAGCCAGTTGAAGACCGCGCGTTGCTGAAACCGACCGTCGCCCGGCAACCGGGCCCCTAGCCAATCGAGCAGCGGCTCCAGGTACTCGGCCGGCGCAGGTGACTCGACCACCTGCCAGCCCGTCGCGTCGCTCGGATAGTAGGGCGCGGCGATACAGATCCCGTCTCGCGCAAGGGTGAGGTCCGGAGGCTCCCAGGCTTCGAGCTCGACGAAGACCGCCCCCCGCTCCGGCAGTACAGGGAGGGCTTCGTGGAAGCTCGGCGCGTTGACGAATCGGGCCAGACCGCGGGCCGACAGCCAGCGCCCCACGAGCGTGCGGCCGGCTCCACTCGGAGCATGCCACCAAAGCCGTCCCCACTTGGCCGGCGTGAGCACGGCCTCGGGGAGCCCTGGGCAGAGCTCCTCGGAGATGAGGTCGAGCGCGCGCGCGAAGCGGACGTCGGTGAAGCGGACGTGGCGTCCGTCTTCAGCTTTCGACCCCCGGCCGTGTGCCTGCCGGAAGTCCGGAATGGGCCGGCCGAGCACAGTGGCGAGCGACAGTTGAACGTCGACCCGCTCGACCAGCCAGTCGAGCTCGACCTCCCGATCCAGCTTACTGAAGATGGCGGCGAGGGAACGGGGCTGGGGCCGGTAGTCTGCCGGCCAGGCCGGATCGGCCAGTGCGGCGTCGGCCAAGGCGTCGTAGCTCCTGAACGGCGGCGCTGCAGCGCTCATCATTTCGCGGAGCCAGCCCATGCATCAAACTGCATTATGCACGCATGCTGCAAAGCGATGCAAGCATTCTAGGCTGTCTCAGCGGGCTTCGGTGAGCACGGCTGGAGTCGGCGCGAAGTGAGCGCCGCGACCCAGGAACCACCCGCTCTGAAACTAAGCTCCTCGCGCGAGCAACGCAACGCTTTTATCGGTCCCGCGCCAGGCCGCCAGGCGCGTCGAAGCGTGTCGCGCCGTCGCCATCGCCGTCGAGGAAGATGGGATTCGTGAACGCAAACGGGCGGACCTCGGTGCCGGCCAACACCTGCGTGAGTGGGGCGTCCCCCCATACCACGGCAACGAGCCAGCCATCCCGCTCGACGGGCAAGTCGGTGCGGTAGGCGAACGCATTCGCGTCGCCAGCGGGCGCGGCCGGGATGGCCACCTCCCGGACGACCTGGCCGTTCATGACGAGCCGCGCGTGATGCGGCGCGACCCACGGCGGCGCGCGAACCGTCAGCTCCACCGAGATGCGGGCCTGCTCCGCGCGCGCGACCTCTCCCAGACCTCGCCCACCAGCGCGCAGCTCGAGAAAGGGCCCCGTGGTAACGAAGGCGCGGCCTCGAAGGAGCGCTTCGCGAATCTGTTCCTCCGTGACACTTCCGGGTTGATCCGGGCTCACCTGCACGAACGTGCGCGGGTAGCCGGCCCATTGAGTCACGAGGCGGTGCGAGTCGGAGTTGCCCACGGCCGTGTAGCGGCGCCCCAGATTCAAGAGGCCGTACCAGTCGCTCAAGTTGCGTTCGATCGTCGGCAGCTCGTGCTCGAAGCCGTTCAGCACCTCGATCACGTCGAAGTCGAAGGAGAAGCCGCCCGCGTCGCTCGTGCCCGTGCGAGCGTCGAGCCGCGACTGGTTGAAGTAGCCGATGTCGCCCATGCGCGGGTGATTGATCTGGAGCAGCGCACGCGGCGCCGTCTTGCGGACCGCGCCGAAGAGCTCCGCCGGCGTCACCCCCGCGTACGGCGGTGGCTCCGGGCGATCGTACGGGTAGGCATTGAAGTGCCCCCACGCCTCCGTCGTGATCTCGACGCCCGGGGTGCTGGCGATGCGAGCCCCCGCGTCGAGCGCGGCGATGGCCGGGGCATAGTCGGTGACCACGTTGTGATCGGTAGCGGCGGCGAATTCGATGCCTTCCGCGAGCAGCGACGTGATCCGATCGGTCAGCGGGACCTCCGAGTCTCCGCTCGGGTCGGCGTGCAGATGGAAATCGCAGGCCAGCCAGCCGCGCGTATCGACGATACGAGACAGCTGAAAGCGTGCAACCTCACCGAGCTCCGCCGTCACGTCGACGTCCTTCTCCGCGATCGTGTACTCGACGCCGCGCGTGGCGAGCACACGGTAGCGCCCCGGCGGGAGCTCCACGGTGCCAGCGCCGTCCGCCGTGTACGTGACGTTGCCCGCTCCAGCGGCGGAGTGCGGCGGCCCCAGCTCCGGGTCGGCGGTCGGGGGAATACCGCGGATCACCAGCCGCGCCGGGATGGGCGCGACGCCTTCGAGCACGCGGTACGTCAGCCGGCGCGGAGTCGGCACGAGGAAGTGCACGCCGGTGCGCGTTTGCGCCTTGACCTCCACCGTCTCTTCGTCCGTGCCGCCCGGGGCGCGCAAGCGCAGTCGGTACGTGCCCTCCGGCAGAGACAATTCGAAGCGACCCGCGCGTTGCATCCCGCCTTGGACGACCCACGCTCCGTCATTCGTGCGCGCCTCGATGCTCGCCCACTTCGGCGTGGGGTCGAGCAATCCACCCACCTGCCCGAGCGGCACGCCTCGCAAGCGCCAGGCGAGCTCGGCGAGCTTCGCGACGTCACCGGGCACGGCGCTGACGACGCGTTGCTGCCGCAGCACGCCGCCGGCATGAAGCAGCGTGGAGCGCGACAAGGCGAGCTGCTCTTGTGGTTCGTGTGTCTGAGCTCGAAGCGTCACGTCGGCAGGAGCGCCGGGATAAATCATGCCCCACGCGGCGTGCGTTGAGCCGCTGCCGAACCACGTGAGGGTTGCCCGCACCGTGCCTTCGACCGCACCGAGCCGGTCGGCGTGAATCGACTGCCGGCTGAAACGAACGCGCTCGCCGACGCTCACGTGGAGTGGGCCCGGGGAGCGGTTCTCCACGCGGCTGACCAGCTCGGCGTAGGGCTGCCCGGGCAGTGCGCGCACGTCCGTCGTGACGCGCACGCGTCGATCGGGCGTTTCGTGAAGCAGTCGTACGAACGGCAGTCCCTCGCTGCTGCGCGCCTCGACCGAGCTGGCTCGCAGCGCCGTCTCCCGGCCCTCGACGACAAGGACGATCCGGAGCTGCTCCAGCCCGTCGTCGGCCCAGCTACCGGAGGTGAGATCGAGCAACGTGCCGCGTGCGAGCTCACCCGCAGCGCCCGCCCCGCTGGCCCCGATCACGAGCCGGAAACGTTCGCCCTGCAGCAGCAAGTCGCCGGGCCGCCCCCGTCGGGCAGCGCCACGCGGTACCTCCTCCGGCGTGATGCGCGAGAGCGTGATGCCCCGGCCCTCGAGCCGCAAAGGCGGCAGGCTCGCCGGCGCGTTCGATGAACGCTGACAGCCACTGAACGCGCACAGCGAAGCCAGGCACGCCGCCAAGCGCGCGCGCCCGATCATGGAGCGCTGGGCCGCTCGCGCTTCGTACAGCTGATGCCGCCCCCTTCCGTGGAGCAGCCAGTGCCCGGTTTGCACGGCTCGTCCAGCACGAAGCGGCCCTTGCGGCAAACGAGGATGCTCTTGCCATCCGCACCGCAGGCGTTTTTCTCGTCCATCTTCGGGTCGCACCCGTCGTCCAGGGCAGCGACGGACATGTCGCAGTTGACCTTGCCGGCGCTCGCCGCACAGCCGTCCTCGCCACGACAGTAGTACAGCGTTCGCATCCGGTCGGCCTGACAGCTCAACACGCGCTTTCTGTCCTTGCTGCACGCTTTCGAGGCTTCCTTGCTGCAGCTGTCGCCGTCTTCCGCGACGGAGGTGTCGCAGAGCGCTCGCCCTGCCTCGTTCGCACACCCCTGTGCACCACGGCAGTCGATGAATCGGTACTTTCCTTCACGGCACACGACCATACGCTCGGGGCTGACGCAGCTCGCCGCGCCCTCGTCTGCGGAGCTGCACGGATCGCCTGCGCGGTTGGCCGAGATGTCGCAGCTCACGCCCTTGTCGGTCGCCGCGCAGCCGCCCTTGCCGCGGCACGGGGTGGCGATGAACTGGCCATCGTGGCAGGAAAGCTGCGTGGCTCCGTTCAAGCAGCTGGACTCGTCCGGCTCGCACGACTTGCCCACCCCGGGCTTGCACGCGCCGGCGCCTGCCGCGACTACAATCAGGAAAAACATCCGCACGATCGCGCTCAAAGGCCCTCCAAAGTCGCGCATCGAGTCGCGCATTTCGCAGGTAGTGTAGAACGCGCCGCGGCCCTATCGCCAGCAAACACGCACCGGCCGACCTCGCCCGCGGCCTCCGCTCGGACCCGGCGCTTGACGATGACCAGCGCGAACGCTACCGACCAATACCTGCATTTCACAACGCCAAGGAGAAACTCGCCATGGGTCTTCACATCGGCAGCATCGCCCCCGACTTCGAGCAAGATTCGACGGCTGGCCGCCTCAAGTTCCACGAGTGGATCGGTAACACCTGGGCCGTGCTCTTTTCGCACCCGAAGGACTTCACGCCGGTGTGCACCACGGAGCTCGGCCGCGCTGCGAATTTGAAGGAGGAGTTCGACAAGCGTAGCGTCAAGATGATCGCGGTCAGCGTCGACAAGGTCGACGATCACAAACGTTGGATCGGCGACATCGAAGACACACAAAACGCGAAGATGAACTTCCCGATCCTCGCCGATGCCGATCGCAAGGTCGCGAAGCTCTACGACATGATCCACGAGGAGGCGAGCGACACGCTGACCGTGCGCTCCGTGTTCATCATCGACGGCAACAAGAAGATCCGGGCGATGATCACTTATCCGGCGAGCACCGGCCGAAACTTCGCTGAGATCCTGCGCGTCATCGATTCGCTGCAGCTCACCGACAGCCACAAAGTGGCGACGCCGGCGGATTGGCGCGACGGCGACGATTGCGTGATCGTGCCGTCTCTCACCGACCCCGAAGAGATCAAGAAGCGCTTTCCGAAGGGCTACAAAGAACTACGCCCGTACCTGCGCATGACCCCACAGCCCAACAAAGGCTAACGCCCCTTCCCGACCGGCACTGCCCCGACCGACACTGCGCGCGCTCAGATTTTAACCGCCACGCGCGCCAAGTTTTCGCCATGACGCCAGAATTGTTTGGGGGCAAACCCTGAATCGCCGGGGCCCGACGTAACAACGAGCCCACCCTAAATTCCTGGCGTGCATGGCGAACCCTTGGCGCCGTGGCGGTTCCTCTGAACGCGTAGTGCCGCCGCCGGCCGTGCCTAGGAGCGGCCCCGGGGGCGCGCGGGGTGCGGAGGGCGCGCGGGGGGCGGGCGAGGGTCAGATGCTGACTTCCTGGAGGCGGATCTTGTTGGTGTCGTGGATGCCGACGCCGAGCTCGGCGGCGCGCGCGCTGTAGGTGGGCTCGCGGCCCGCTTTGGCCAGGGTCTTCATGCCGTTTTCGGCGCGCGCTTTCTCGATGACCTGCCAGCCAATGGTATCCA
>DATDJP010000099.1:0-24652 GCA_036520475.1 Polyangiaceae bacterium
TCTCGGCGTAGAGCTCCTGGCTCGCGGTGAACTCCACTCGATAGCTGGACGCCGACAGCGGCTCGAGTCTGGCCCGAGGTGAAGCTTTGTCTGCTCCAGGACAGACCGACGCTGCGGGCCGGCCGGATCCTGCCTGTCCCAAGGGCAAGGCCGACTGACTGGCGACGGGGTCGATACGGGCCGGAACATCCGGCCGTGGGAACCAGCGGGCGATCAGCTGCTCGATGGCGCGGCGCGACAAGCCTCGTGCCTCGGCGAGCAAGGCGTCGGCGTTGTGCACGGTGAGATACGGCGCGAGCAAGAACAACCCGGTCAGGTGGATAGCTCCACTGCGCAGCTCGTCCAGCACAGCCGGCAGCTGTCTCGCCAAGTGTGCGACCCGGACGCGCTTGGACGCCTCGTCCTCGCTATAGCCCAGGCGCTCGATGCAAAAGCTACGAAGCGAAGCGCACGCTTGTTCGAGGTACAAACGCCGGCGGTCGATCTCCGCCAGGTACGCGATGAGCTCGGCAGTGGTGGCTCGCTCGCGCGTGAGCAATACGGGCACGTGAGCGAGCAGCTCGGAATCCGAAATGGTCGACAAATACGCCATTTATCCGGAATATCACGGCCTTTTTGTCGCTCACTGGCGGCGCGCCGAGCGCGCTTCGCGGCTATCTTCGAAATCAAAGTCGTGGCGTCGTCGAACGCTCGCGAGCGTGTCTTCTCAGCAGCGCGCGACGCTGTTCGTGGGTGAGCGACGAAATCGAGCCGAGTTTCTCGGCTGAGGTCGTCAACGAAATTGTGTAACGGTCGCCACTTTCTTGCCGGTTCACCGGTTAGGCGTCGTGCTCCGAGCGTGGGGTACGGCGCCAAGCTGAGTGCTTTCGACGCGCCCAACTCCGTCTGGTGTGCCGACTTCAAGGGCCAGTTCCTCGTTGCGCGACGGTACTGCCTCCGCTGATCATTTCCGACGGCTACAGCCGTTCGACGGTGCGTTCCGCGAGTTTTGGCCTACGCGCTTCCACTGAAGCGCGGTGACTTCGTGCTGGAAACCCTCCGCGCGCTCTACGCAGATCGCGCCGATGTTCCGGACGTCATTCCTGTCACCGCTTGCCGTGTGGCGGATTCAGCTCGGAATTCTCCCTGAGCGTATCTTGCCCGGCCATCCTGAACAGAACGGTAGACACGAGAGAATGCATCGGACGTTGAAAGCAGAGACGGCTCGTCCTGCGGCTGCGAGCTTCGCTGCGCAACAGCGTGCATTCGATTCGTTCAACATGTCTTCGCTTGCACCGCCGTGCCGCAGAGCCTGGTGCGCGACGTCGTGTGGCAACACGCTTCGAGCTCGCCATCAATCCAGATGGCGAGCCGGCAACCACCTCCGCAGTCTCGGCCGCGGCAGCGCTTTCGGGAGATTCGGTGTTCGAGCTTCCCGCGCGCCCTGGCCGGCCCGCGTGTACCGCTGCGTCGGGCCAGGAGTGAGCCTCCTCGTCGTTCTAGATCGGGTGCGCGCCAACACGTGGCAGACGACCGATGCAGAAGACGTCAAACATTGCGGCAAGGACGGCAAGGACCGCCTACGTTGGTACCATCCCAGCGCCATTCGGAAGCTCCCGGCAGGCCCGCTGTCGTCCGCGGGTGCACGCTTCGATGGCGGTTCGAGGCTTTTCGAGCATGGCAGCACGCTGATTCCGCGTCGAACGCGAGCTACAGAGCCGCGCTGCCCTGATCCAGTGGGCTACCAGACTTGCCAGCTGTGGCAGCCGGCTCCCTTCGAATAGCTCAGGTCTTGCACAGTTCGCCTGATACCCCCGCCAGCGACGACGACTTGCGATGAACGACCAGACGGGCACGGGCACGCCCGGAAATCCCCAATATAGGGACGCATCCTAACTAATCGTCGGCGCCCCCGGCGGGACGGGGATGGGGCGAAGCGCTTAACGCGCTCGAACAGCCCCAAGTGCGGGATGGGGGCGGGATGGTGCGGCACTCTTTCGCCGCGTCCCGTGGGGCGCCGACGGAGCAGAATGTAAGACCATCGTCTCGAAGCGCCACCCCCCTCTTGCGCAGGAAATGGATCTGGGACTCATGCGCACGGCAGGCGATATTTCGCGTTCATCCGGGCGTTCCCCGCTCACACCCGCTCGAGCACGGTGGCGATGCCCATACCGCCACCGATACAAAGTGTCACGAGCGCGGTAGCGAGGCCTCGGCGCTCCAGCTCGTCGAGCGCCGTCCCGAGGAGCATGGCGCCCGTCGCGCCGAGGGGGTGTCCCAGCGCAATGGCACCGCCATTGACGTTCACGCGCTCCGGATCGATATCGAGCCGGCGCACCGTATTGAGCACCACGGATGCGAACGCTTCGTTGATTTCCCAGAGATCGATGTCGCTGGGCTTCATTCCCGCCTTGGCGAGCGCGCGCTGAGACGCCGGTGTCGGAGCCGTCAGCATGATGACCGGCTCCGTGCCCACCGTCGCCACGGCGCGGATCCTGGCGCGGGGTTTGAGCCCGCTCTTGGTCACGTAAGCCGAGGAGGCGAGCAGCGTAACGGCCGCGCCGTCCACGATTCCGCTCGAGTTGCCCGCGGTGTGGATGTGCTCGATACGCGGCACGGCTGGGTAGCGCACGCGCGCCAGATTATCGAGCGTCTCGCCGTTCGGGCCCATCGGAGCGGCGCCCAGCGCGGCGAACGACGGCTCCAGCGCGCCGAGGTTTTCGAGTGTGGTCGTAGGCCGCGGATGCTCGTCGTGGTCGAGCAGCACGCCGCCCGCGTCGTCCAGCACCGGGAACAGGCTGTTCGCAAACCGCTTTTCCTCGATGGCGCGCGCGGCTTTCTGCTGGCTACGGAGCGCGAAACGGTCGACGTCTTCGCGCGAAATGCCGTCCAGTGTGGCGATCAAATCGGCGCTGATGCCTTGCGGAACTTGAAACAATTTGGCGCGAAGTTTCAGGTTCAGTCCGTCGATCATGCCGCCGTCGGATCCCATCGGCACCCGGGACATGCTCTCGACGCCGCCGCCCACGACCAGCTCCTGCTGGCCGCTCATGACGCCCAGCGCCGCGAAATTCAAAGCTTGCAGCCCGGAGCCGCAGAATCGGTTCAGGCTCACGCCCGTGACCTCGTCGGGCCAGCCCGCTGCGAGCACGGCGTTCCGCGCGATGCACGAACCCTGCTCCTGGACTTGTGAGACGCAGCCGATCACCACGTCCTCGACGTCTTCACGCCGCAGGTTGCTGCGTCGGGCCAGCTGGTTCAACGCCTGAGCGAGCAGCTCCTGGGGATGAACGCCGCTGAGCTTGCCCTTCCCTGCCTTGCCACGTCCGCGCGGAGTTCGCACGGCATCGATGATGAATGCTTCGCCCATAGCAGTGTTCCTCGTGGAAAAGCCGCAGCCGTCAGCGCACCCGAGCTGCAGCGCCTGACTCGAGCTTAGCGCACGAGCGCCCACAGCGTAACGCGCTGCTCGCCCGGAAACCTGCAGCCGCTTCCTGCATTTCTGCAAGCGCGGCGGGAGTTCGCCGTCGCTTCTACATTGGAGCTGTGCCAATCTGCTCGTGCTTGAGCGTCGACTTGGTCGAATTCGTGCTGCTGCTGATCGTGGCAGGCATTTGCGGCGCCATCGGACAGGCGGTCGCCGGCTACTCGCGCGGCGGATGCGTGGGGGCGATCGCGGTCGGATTCATCGGAGCGCTGCTCGGGTTCGCTCTGTCGCGCTGGCTGCGCCTGCCCGAGCTCTTGTCCGTGAGCATCGGCAACGTGGCGTTCCCGGTGGTTTGGTCGGTCGCAGGCTCTGCGCTGTTCGTGGCGCTGCTGGGTTTTCTCGTGCGCCGCAGCGACGGGTAGCAAGCACACACTCGCGGCTCAGCGGAGTGTCGCAACGACATCGGATTCATCGGGCAATTGTGCGCCGTATTTGCGAAGCGCGAGCTCGCCGTCTCCTCCCTGCTGCCACCCGAGTCGCAAAGGACGTAAACTGAGCGATCATGAGCGGGGGAATCGTCGTCGGAGCCAGTCCTTTTCACGTCAAGGGCACGATCTGGCTCGGCACTCTCGAGTCCTACGAGAAGCGCATCCCGGGCGGCGCGGCTGCAGTCGCAGCAAAGCTCGATCGAGCACACGCCGAGTTCCTGATGCAAATGTTCATGCCACACGGCTGGTACGATCTATTGCCGATGGTCGAAATCTCGCGCACGGCCGCGGCGATCATTGGCATGAGCCACCTGGAATACGTGCGCACGCAGGCGGTCGCTTCAGCCGAGCGCGACATCACAGGTACTTACCGAGCGCTGCTCAAGTCGACCGCACCCGAGGCGGTGTGCAGGCGTTTTCCAAACATCTACACGCAGCTGTACGACTTCGGCGAGTGCAGAATTTTGAACAGTCATGAGCGCGTCGTCGAATCCTGTGTGTACGGCATGCCGGAGCCGGCCGCAGAGTGGTGGATGAAGGCCACCGAAGCCTATATGTCCGTGGTCTTGAACGCATCGGGCGCGAGAAACCCGAAGCTCTTCTGGCAGGCGCTCGAAGCTGACGGCGCCTTGTGTGGCGTTCCACTGGTGCGCGTGCCCTGCCGTACGATCTGGAAGTGAACGAGACGGCTTCCTTCACAGCGCGCGGAAACGGCTAAAGCGCGCGCCCCACAGCACCGTGGCCGCGATGAGGGGCGCCGCGCAGCCTACCGCGATCAGCAGCACGTCCCAGGTGCCTTGCACTTGGCGGACGTTCCAGAGTAGCGCCTGGAGCGAGGTCAGCGCGGCGTCAGCCGTCACGGCGACGGCCAGGGCGGTCAGCAGGCCTTTCGTGGGTTTCTGGAGCCAGTGAAATAACGCGAGGGCGAGCAGTGCATCGAAACCGACCCAGGCCCACTTGATCCAGGCGCTCATGAAATAGCGCTGCGACGGCGCGATCATCAGGAGCAACGTCCAGGGGACGAGCAGAAACGCGAGCGCTCGGATCAGCGCGTTCGGTCCGCGCAGGAAGCTCCGTAGCCCAAAGCGCAACAGGCCGCCGCGCGTGAAGGCTATCAACGCATCGGCGATCGAAATCAGCGCGCCTTGAGACGGCGGGTGCGAGATGTAGATGGGCGACCACGACTGCGGTCGCAACTTGGCCTTGAAGCTGCGCAGGCCCTGAAAGTCGTAGAGAAACGCCGTGCTCTTGCGCGCGAATCGCAAGGGAGGCGCCACGTCGCCGGCGAGCGGCGCGAGCCCGAGTGTCAGCCAGTCGCATCCCCCGCGCGCGGCCCACGACATGACCGCGTCGACCAAGAGCTCTCCGCTGCCGTTGGGAGCATGCGGATCGCGCAACAAGTCCTCGATGAACCAGCCGCTGCGCGCGGGAATGGGGACGACGCCGGCAAAGCCCACGACGCGCTCGTCGAGCTCTGCCACGAAACAGCGCCGGTGGGATGGAAACTCGAACGGCTCGACGCGCACGAGGAAACCCATGCCGGCCATGCCCCGCGTCGCCAGCCAGCGTCGGATCAGCCGTTTGATGGCTTCCTGCGTGGGGCTCGCTTCGAGCTCCGTCGGACTGACCTCGCGCGTGCGAACCCCCTTGGCGCGAGCGCGGCGCAGCTGCTCGCGCAGACTCCGGTGACCGGCCAAGATCACCGGCCATTCCCGCGGATCCCAGACCGGCTGCTCGCCGATGCACAGCGAGCGCAGCGCGCCTCCGGCCGCCGCCTGGAGGCGCTCCTCCGTGGCAAAAAAACAACAGCGCCTGCCGGCGGCGCGCGCGCGTGCCACGAACTCCGCGGCAACGCGGGCAATCGCGGCATGCTCGGCGATCGGAGCGCCGGCAACCACCCAGGCCGCGCCGGTGTCGACGTAGGCCACGCACGCGTCGTCACCGTGGAAGGAGTAGCAGTACCCCGATTCGAGTGTTTGAAACGCCGTCGCGTTCCAGCCGTGCCGATGCACGAGCGAAAGCACGCGCTCCCGTTCCGTATGCAAGGCGACGCTCATCCCGCCCTGCGTGACACACTCTGGTCCCTCTCCTATAGCAAATTCGCGCAGCGTAGGAGCGCGACGTACTCGGGTTGGCACACCTCGTAGAGAGCGGCCGCCCCGATGTCCTCTCTACCGCAGAACAGCTGGTTCACGGCGGCGCACACGAGCAGCGTCTGCCACTCGTCGAGACACGCCGCGTAGGCACTGGGTCTCTCGTTACAGCTTTCTACACACCCCCTCGGGTCGCAGTCCGGACCCCCGAAGCCGCACAAGCTTTCACAGGTCTCGCCCGCCGTCGTGGCGGGTAAACGGTCGGACACGCGCGGCTGGTCGTCGGAAACGTCGGGCTGCTGATCGGCCGGCGGCGGACTCTGGTCTTCCAAGGAGGAGAGGTCGGCCACACCGCCGGAAGGCTGCTCCCCTTTGCCGCCGCAAGCGCTGCTCATCCAGAGCGCCAGCAGCGGCACCAGCAGTACGTTACGGTGCATCGCGAACCTCCTCCCGCGTGGAAAGCCCAGCTGCCCGAGTCTATCCCAGGCCATCATCAGAAGTAGTAGAGCGCCGCTACGTTGCTCGTGAAGATGTTCCAGGGGTTGTCGCCCACGCTCGTGCCGATCGAGTGCGTCGAGCGATCCACCGAGCTGTCCCCGACCTCGATGCCGACCTTGTCGTAGGCAAACCGCGCCCCGATGCTGCCCTGCAGCGAGAGCTGCGGGATGTCGATGAAGCCGAAGTGAATTTCGGCACCGGCTCGCGCTCCGACGTCGAGATGGAGCCCGTCGAAATCCGTGTCCGGCGCGTCGTCCTCGCCCTCGAGCGTGGAAGAGGCGAAGCCGACGTTGATCTCGGGGACGATCTGAAAGCTGAAGTGACCCGAATCGGCCAGCGACAGCGGCACGCCGGCGTGGATGATGAACGCCGTGTAGCCCTGCAGGTCCACTTCGTCGTCGGCAGCCGGGGTCGAAACCTCGACCTTGCCACCCGAGAACAAGAAGCCGAGCCCCGCGTCGAGGCCGATCATGTCGTTGAACCAGTAGCGAACGCCGAGCACGGGTGCGCTCACTTCCTGAACGCCGATATCCGTCGGGTCGTCGACGTCAATCCCCGACGCGATGAGAATTGAGCGCCGGCCGAGGTAGCCGATACCGAACGAGCCGACGACCGAGTCGTGATCCGACTCCGCTGCGGCAGGGGCCGGTGCCGGCGCGAACACCGGCGCAGGCGCCGTCTGAACCTGCGCGGTCGCCTCCACGGGCGGCGGCGGCGCCGGCGCGGGCTCTGCAGGCGGGGGCTCGGCCGCCGGTGCCACCGGCGCCACGGGCTCGTCCTGAGCCGCAACGTTCATGCTGGCGCTGACCAACGTCAGCCCCGTCAAAACACCAACACACGCGAAGTTACGAAAAGTTCTCATTGCTACTCCACTGGCGAGAGGTCCCGCGCGCCCGCAATGGCCCGTCCCACGCGGCATTTCGCGCATCCTGCGTGATGGACACATGTTTCGTCAATTTTTCGACAGCACGGACGCGGCCGTCAGCCGCGCGTCTTCACTCGACCACCAGATACGACTGCGTGGAGCTGATCGGACTGCGCACGATGCGGTAGCGGTCGAGGCCGAGCACCTCCTGCACGGCCCGTGTTTCCCCGGGGAAATCGTGCAAGTTGAGCTCGTCGAAGCCGATCACGCTGCCCTTCGTGACGCGGTCGCGAATTGCTTCGAGGCATTTCTTGGTGGGCTCGTAGATGTCCATGTCGAAGTACGCGAGCGCCACGACGGTCTCCGGGTTTTCCTCGAGATACCTGCTGATTTCGACGCCGGCGTCGCCCTTCACGAGCCGGTATTTCCGGATGTGCGGGATTGGGCTTTCCTGCTCATGATAGTCGAGCACGCGAGCGAGGTAGTCTTCGTACTGTTCGGTCACCGAGTAGTCCCCCACTTCGAGCGCGTCGCCGTCCTTTACATCGAGCGCCGGAAACCCCTCGAAGGTGTCGAAGCCGACGATCTTGCGCGTGTGATTGAACGGCTCGTACATCCCGCGAAACGACTCGAACAGCGCCAGGTTCTGGCCCCAGCGCACGCCGAACTCAATCACCACGCCGGGCACGTCGATGATTTTTCTGTAGAGCTCGTGCATGAACAGGACGCGCGACAAGTCTTGACGCTTGATGAAGAGCCCGAGATTGAGCAGCAGTTCTTGCTTGGGAATCGGGCAGTTCGTGAACAGGTTGAACAATTCGTCACGAATCGCGCGCTCGGTGTCCGACGGGTAGCGCTTCGTTCTCGGCTCGAGAGCTTGCTTTTTCATGGGCAACGCTCAATTCGTATCCGCAAACTCGAAACCCGTCAGCCGGGAATACAGCCGGCGAAGGGGTCCCCTACACCTCGAAGGAGACGACGCGATCGCTCGCGGGACGGCCTTGCTGCGTGTGCCGGCGGTGCAGATAGTTTCAAACCTAATCCGCGGCGATTCGCCGAGATCTGCCGCCTCCGTGGGCTACTCCCTACGCCTGTTCAGTAGCCGTGTAATGCTGCGAGCCCGACGGCGCGATCCCCGTCGCTGCGCCTTCTGATACTCCTCGAGCACGAACAATCGTGTCTCGTTCGAGGCGAGCGTGAATGCCGCCGAGTAGGTGCTCGTCACACGCTGGTGTGGTGTGTGGCGCGGGATTTCATCAACGCGACGCGAGCTGGCTAAGAGGCCGGATCGACTCGCATGGCGCGCCGCCTTCACCAAAAAAGCAGTGCGAAGGCCGCGCTCTTGAACAATGCTAGCGGCCCCGAACCTACCCCGATGGAACAATGATGATGAGTCGTCGCAACGTTTTCATGGTCCTGCTCCTACTGCTCAGCATCGCAGCTCCGGCTCACGCCGAGGAGCTGACCGGTGAGCAGATCGCCCGCCGCATGCTGCCCTCGGGAGTGTTCGAGGCGGACGTGGCAGGCAAGACCAAGCTACGCATGGTGCTCGTGAACAAGAGCGGCAAGCAGACCGAGCGCAATCTCGAGCTGCTCAGCCGCAGAAAAGACGGCCTCGTGCAGAGCGTCGTCCGCTTCCGCTCGCCCCAGGACGTGGCTGGCACGGCCTTCCTCATGATCGACAAGAAGGGCGGCGCCTCCGAGCAGTACATCTATCTGCCGCGCCTGCGCCGGACCCGTCGCATCGTGGGCGGCGAGCGCGAGGGCAGCTTCATGGGCAGCGACTTCGCGTACTCCGACATGCGCCGCGTGAAGGCGGATGACGCCAGCCACAAGCGCCTGGACGACAGCAAGATCGGCAATGACGCCGTCTATGTCCTCGAGTCCACCCCCAAAAAGAACGCCAAGACCGTCTACACGAAGCTTCAGACGTGGGTCAGAAAGAGCGACTTCTTGCCGCTCCGCACGCGCTTCTACGGCACCGGTGGCAAGCTCGCCAAAACGCTGTACGTGCGCCGCGTCGAGAAGGTGGACGGTAAACCGGTCGTCAAGGAAGCGCGCATGGAGTCCCATGCCAACAACCACGCCACCGTGATGATCATCGACGGCAGTGAGCGCAAAGACGACCTGCCGGATTCGGCGTTCACCCCGACGGCGCTCGAGCATCCCTGAGGCTACGCGCAGGCGAGTGGTCGCCGCGGGACCACTCGCGAACGCGCGTCGTCATTCGGTCGTCAGCGCGCGGGTGACTTCGATGCGCGCCGCTCGGTAGGCGGGCATCAGCGCCGCCAGCACGGTGCTCAGGGTCACCAGCGCGCCGACACGGAGCACGACGAGCGGCGGCACCGTGTATTGCAGATCCCACTGCGCATTCGGGCCGACCACGCCGTTCAAGAGCACGAACCCCTGCAGCGCGCCGCATGCCGTGCCCAGGAGCGCGGCCGCAAGACCGAGCGCGAACGCCTCTACGCTGATGGCGAGCGCGACCTGCAGACGGGTCGCGCCGAGCGCGCGAAAGACGCCGAGCTCGCGGCGCCGATCGAGGACGACGGCCAGCATCGTCCCCATCACGCCCATGAGCGCCACGATCAAGGTGATCCACTCGATCGAGCGCGCATACCCGAAGCCGTCGTCCACGAACTGCAGCATCTGCCTTTTGACTTCGCCAGCGCGCACGACGAACAGCGCCTGCCCGCCGCCCAGACGCTCGCGCACCGCCTCGGCCACCTTGCTGGGATCTGCGTCCTTGGCCACCACGATGTCGATGCTGTCGACGCGCGCGTCCTTCCAGAGCTCCACTAGCCATTTGCGATCGAGGAAAATGGCTGGGTGATCGAGGTAGTAGCCTTTGATCACTGCCACGACCTGGAACTCTACCGTGCCGCTCGGGGTCACGAGGTCGACGCGGTCTCCCGTTCTTTTGCCCATGTGCCGCGAGGCGGTTTCGCTGAGCGCGACGATGCGTTCGCTAGCGAAGCGCTCTGGCCGAAACTCCCGACCGTCAGTGGTTTCCCAGGCGCGTCCCTGCTGCTCGCGCAGCTTCGTGTGAAGCCGTGAGTCGGTACCCAGGAGCACGATGTTCAGGCCGCCGCGGATCTGCGAGCCGGTGCGGTAAGGCAATGCCGCCTCGAGTCCGGGCACACCCTGGATCTTGTCGAGCGCGTCGTCGGAAAACGGCACATTGTACTGATCGTTCATGGGAGAGCCGGCGGTCACGCTCAGGTCCGGCGTGACCGACCGATCGAACCAGGCGGTCACCGACAGCTTCATGCTCGCGATCCACACGCCGAGCGTGACCGCGAACGTCACCGCGGACGCGAGCGCGATCACGCTGATCGTGCTGCGCCGGAGGTCCCGGCTGATGCTCGTCACGCCGAGACGGACCACGACCGGCACCGCCAGGCGTGTGACCAGCGACGACAAACGGACCAGCACCTCCGGAGTGACGAGCACCACGACCGCGAGCACCAGCACCGACGCGAGCAGGCCGACGTTCATGGATCGCACGAATGTGCTGGCGGCGATCAACGCGGCAAGCACGAGCCCCGCGACCACCATCGCCCGGCGCGGCAGAGATCGCATGGATTCCAGCAGCGCGCCGCTGCGTACCGTGATGGCGGGATCGACGCGCGCGGCGCGGATTGCCGGCACGAACGCCGCCACCAGCGTCGCCAGCGTGCCGGTCATGACGGCTTCGATGACCGTGGACACCTCGAGCTCCGGGTCCGGCGGGCGCAGCGGCATGTAACCCTGCGCCAAGGCGATCGTGGGCAGCGTTTGCTCGAGCATGCTGCTCGCGAAGAGCCGGCCGAGCAGCACGCCCAGGGCGGAGGCCGGGAGCGCCAAGAGCAAGGCTTCGAAGCAAAACAACCCGACCACGCCGGTCCGCGTCGCACCGAGCGCACGGATGATGCCGATCTGAACGCGGCGCTGCGCCACCGCGATGCTGACCGCGTTGTAGGTCAGAAACATCGCGATCACGAGCGCGAGCACGCTCGCGAGGCGCAGGACCGCGTGCAGCGGTGCCAGCAGCTTGGAGAAATGCTGTCGTCGCTCCTCGGGCAACTCGACCTGTCCGCGATCGCCGACGACCTTGCGAACGCGATCGAGCATGACCTTGTTGTCGACGGTTTCGTCGAACGCGAGCTCGATGCGATCGACGCGATCACCCCGCTCGAACGCGACCTGAGCCGCATCCAGGAACATGATCACGACCTGGCCGTCGAAGGCCGCCGCCGGCCCTGTGTCTTCCACGACGCCGCGGATCAGGAACTGAGTCGGTCCTTGCGTCGTCATCAGCTCGAGTCGGTCACCCACGCGCACGCCGCGACGCGCCGCGAGCGTCGTCGAAACGAGCAGCGCGTGTGGATCGTTGATGAACGCCAGCGGGTCATCGATGATCGGCTTGTCGCCGGCGGCGCTGTCGAACATCAAAAAGTACGGATCGCCCAGGAAATCCATGCCGACGATCAGCATGGGGCGGCCGGTCTTCGGGTCGCGGACGGGGATCTCCACGAGGCCGGCGGCGTGCGTCACGCCCTCGACTTCGAGCAACTCGCCCGTGAGCTCGACCGACAAGCCGTTTTCCGGATTCTTGATGGTCGCGTCCGCCTTGCCGCTGAGCTGCTGGACCATCTTGTCGAACGAGACGGCCACGCTCTTGCTGGCGCTGCTGGTGGCGATTTGCAGCGCCACTCCCAGCGCGACGCCAAGCGCGATCAAGCCCGCGCGCATGGGCGAGCTCAGCAGGTAGCGGAACGCGATGCGATTCAACAGGGTCAGCAAGACGCACGCTCCTTACTGCTGAAAGAAGCCTCGTTCGAGAGTCGGCTGAACATGGCAGCGAAGGGCGCGAGCCGCCTCAGCCGGTATCCGAGACCAGCTGGCCGTCGCTCATGGTGAGAGTGCGGTGCGCGCGGGCCGCGACGGTCGCGTCGTGGGTGACGAGCACCAGAGTTCGCTCCGCGCCCACCGTGTTGCACAGCAGGTCGAGCACGGCGTGACCGGTCTTGGAGTCGAGGTTGCCAGTGGGCTCGTCCGCGACGATGAGCGGCGGGTCCATCATCAGCGCCCGGGCGATGGCGACTCGCTGCATCTCTCCGCCCGACAGCGCGCTCGGCCGGTGGTGCTTGCGAGCACCGAGCTGCACGCGCTCGAGCAAACCTTCTGCGCGAACACGCGCCTTACGCACTGATTCGCCGGCCAACTCGGCCGGCAGCGCGACGTTCTCGACGGCCGACAACGTGGGAAGCAGATTGAAAAATTGAAATACGAACCCAACCTTGGTGCGGCGAAAGCGGGTGCGCTCCGCGTCGCTCATGGTGGCGAGGTCCAGGCCCGCGACCCTCACCTCGCCCGCGCTCGGCCGGTCGAGCGCGCCGATCAAGTGGAGCAGCGTCGTCTTGCCGGAACCGCTCGCCCCCACGATCGCCGCAAATACGCCGGATGGAATGCTCACGGACAGCGTGCGCACTGCCGGTACGACGTTTTGCCCCTCGCCATAGGTTTTGGACACGTTGACGAGCTGAATCATCGGGGTAGGCGGCGGGTAGCGCGCCGCGAACCTACCCGAAAGGCCCGCCGCCTGTCACCTACAACGGCAGTGCGCAGGGCTGGCCCGACGGCCGCTGGTGTCTCAGCTTGCTTCGCCGCTCTCGCGCGTCAAATCAAGACGGCCACGTCTACGCTGTACCTGAGCGTCTGCTAACCCTTCGGGCGCGTCTTCTTGAAGGCGGGGCGCTCGCTGATACGACCGAACCAGGCGCGGATGTTCGAGTACGGAGCGAGATCGCACCCTGCAAAATCCGCGATTCCAATCACTTCTCCGATGGCAATATCGGCGATCGTGAGCTCTTCGCCGACCACGTACGTTTTGCCTGCCAGGTGTTGGTCGAGCACGCCGAGGCCGGAAGGCAGCTCCTGCAAAGCGCGCGCATGTGCATCCGCGTCAAACGCCTGACCTAACGAAGCATACAGCTTGGTGACGAAGGCCTTCTGCAAATACGGCTGCAGATCGAAGGCCTGCACGAAGAGCCACTGATGGATCAGCGCGCGCTCCTGCTCGTTCTTGCCAAGGTAGGAACCTTTTCCGTGGCGCGCAGCGACGTGCAGCAGAATCGCGTTCGATTCATAGAGCACGAAGCCGTCGTCTTCGAGCACGGGCACTCTGCCGTGCGGGTTCAACGCTACGAACTCCGGACGCTTGTGAGCGCCGCTCATCAAATCGACGAGGTGGTACGTGTAGTCGGCTCCCATCTCCTCGAGTGCCCAGTGCACCTTGCGCGCATTGCCCGAAAACGGATGAGCATGGAGTTGAATCATGTTGACCTCCCTCAGCGACCAAACGTCGCGCCTTACGCGGGTTTATCGTGGGAGGATCGCTTCTACTACACGCGTGACCAAGGCAGCAATTTGGACGACGAGCGCCCGACTCTGCGCTAAGATCAGCGCGGATTCGATGGTCGTTGTGTATGCGGAGGGCGGGAACTATCGCATCGAGCTCGATCAATCGACCGCTTACTGTCGGGTCTGGAGCCGTCCAGACGTCGACTCGCAGGCGGGCGCGAGCTTCGCGCTCGAGAAGATCGCGCATTTTCAGGCACTCGCACGCGGGCAAGCGGAGCGCATGATCTTGGACTTGATGGACGCGCCGCCCGTTGCGGGTCCCAAAACGCAAGAAGCGCTCGGAGCGATGCTTGCTTCTTGGGAAGCGGCACGCCGACCGATCGCGCTGGTAGTCGGGGACAACAAGGTCCAGCTCCTGCAGCTCAAGCGTCTCACGGTCAGCCACGCGCCACACTACGGTCGCGTCTTCAGCGACCTCGATCTGGCTCGCGACTGGCTGAGTACGCTGCAGCAGGGCGACGCCTAGCGTCGGCCACGGGTACAAGGGCCGGCGGTTCTTCGCGCGCCGGAACTCGCCGGTCGTGCGCTGGCATCTCGTCACCTTCCCAATCGCGACGCGTGTTCCCGAATCGAGATGAATCGGCGCGATCAGGCGTCTGGAAATGAGACGGCTGAGTATCCCAATTTCGCCATGTTGCGCGCGCGCCGCCTGCTGTTGCGACGGGCACAACAGCTGAGCCGCAGAATAGCGGACAATAGCGTTCATACGCCCGAACACCGCGTGACGGCACGCTCCGTGCGTTAGCAGAGGTGCGAGAGACGAACTCTCGACAAAGGCAAACCCTGGGCGACCAGGCGACGCAAAGCCGACGGAACTCGCAAAGCGAGTTGGCCGGGCTACCGAAGGAGCTCCATTGTCCGATCACATCGCCACACGTGTACTCACAGCGCTGTCCGCGCTCGCACTCAGCGCCGGTTGCGCCGCCACCATCGAAGAAGGCGATCCCGTCACCGTCCACGAAGATTCGTTCTACAAGGCCGAGAACGGCCTCGGCTTGGTCAACGGCCTCAGCCTGACCAACGGCCTCGGCTTGGTCAACGGCCTCAGCCTGACCAACGGCCTCAGCCTGACCAACGGCATCTCGCTCGTCAATGGCCTGGCCGCGGTGAACGGCCTCGGTCTGGTGAACGGACTGCCCGTCAACTGTGCCGGAGGAAAGACTCCGGGCTCGACGTGCGTCGGCGTCGCGCATGGCATGCTCAACAACGTCACCGGGCTACTGAAAGACGCGAACGGCAAGACGACGGCGTCGTACCTCGCGCGCTGCGCGCTGCGGAGTACGGAGACGCTCAGCCTCAAGGACCACACCGGCGGGTTGTTCAACATGACCGGCCAGATTGGTCTGGCCCCAGGCTGGCTGACGGGCACCTGTGACCTCAACTGCCAGGAAACGATCTCGTCGTGCTTGATGGCCCTGACGAACGGTGCAGGCAACCACATCACGATCGAGATGCGCTCCACGAACGCGGCGATTGGACAGGGCGGCACCTTTCGCTACCAAGAGGCGGTGTTCTTCGGGAACATCTTCACGAGCCCGCCGACGGCCGGTTACTGCGTCGGCAAGGACTTCCAGGGTCTACAGATCATTCTGGGCGTGGAGATCCTCGATCCCATTCAGCGCGCGTGTAAAGGCTGGAGTCTGCTCGGACTGAGCTGCCCCTACAAGATGGCGGGCAACTGCAACAAGGGCTGGGGCAGCATCATCCCGTTCGGGAGAGCCACCTGCAACTACAGCGGCGACTCGGCGACGGCTTGCTCCACGCCAAGCAGCAACTCGATGTCGAACTACAACAACGGCGACAAGAAGTGGAAGAACGTCATCACCACTTACCGCGATAGCAGGACGCTGTAAGCGGGACGTCGCTTCTCTCGAGCCCGGCGCCGCATACGGCAGCCGGGCTCGAGTCTTTCGTAGCGCTCACTGCACGAGCACGGTCTTGCTCACGGTCACGTGCTCCCCGCTGAACGCCGGCACGTGCGCGCGACGCAGGGTGCGGGCCACACAGCCACCGGTGGAAGTGCCGGCGAACGGCGGGCCATTCACCGTCGCGCTCGTCACGCGTCCCGATGGCGCGAAGGTGAGCACGACCGTGGCGATGCCGCTGGGATCGCTGCCTTGCCGGCAAGCGCTGGCCTGGCCGGCGAGAGCGTTGAGCGCGCTCACGGCAGCGGTCTTGTCGAACGGTGCGGTCACGGCAGGCCGCGACGGCTCGGCGGCAGGCGGCTCGGCTGGCTCGACGGTGCGCGCCGTCGGCTCTCCTGCCGGTCGCTTGGCGGGAGCGCTGGGAGTCGTGGACTCGGTCGGTGAACGCTCCGGCGCAGAGGCGACCGGGGTACGCGCGCGCTGACGCGGCTCCTCGGCAGGCTCCGGTGTCTCGGCGGCTCTGGGACCGGCCGCGCCCGCGCCCTGAGGATCAGTCGAGTCCGCGGGCGCGGCGCTCGGCTCCGTGGGCGGAGCGGACTGCTCTGGTGCCGCGTGATTCGCCGGCTTGGCGGCGACGACGGCCGCTGGCGATTGCGCCTCTTCGGTGCGCGGCTGCGCGGCCCACGGCGAGCGCAAAAGCAGCCACGCAACGCCGAACATCAGCCCTGCCAGGAGCAACAGCCAAAGCAACGGCGAGCGCGTTCGCGCCGGCTGTCCCGCGGCGTCCGCTGCGTCGATCAGCGGTGGTGCCGAAGCGCGCGGCGAGGGTGG
The DNA here is from genome assembly GCA_036520475.1 of Polyangiaceae bacterium. Taxonomy (GTDB): domain Bacteria; phylum Myxococcota_A; class Polyangia; order Polyangiales; family Polyangiaceae; genus DATDJP01. Next base: position 16,452 of record DATDJP010000099.1, read on the forward strand.
TGCAAAATCTTCAGCGGGCGCCTCCTCTGCGCGGATCGCGGCGCCGGGAGCCTTCATGCGGCCGCGGCGGCGCTCCGGCGGCGCGGCAGGCGTCGCGGCCTCGATCGGCGCAGGGAAATCGTCTGCGGCGGGGGCGGTCAAACGCGACGCATCGACGTCCGACCAGCTCATCAGCCCGCGGTCGGCGCTCTGCATGCCGAACAACGGCTCGTCGGCTCTCTGCGGCGCGACGACACGGCCGACTTTCTGGGTAAGGGAGCGCAGCGCCGGGCTGCCCGAGCTCGGCGGCGGCTCCGATTCATCCCGGGGAGTTACTGGCGCCGCCTCGGCCGGCGGACTTCGCAGCCGCGGCTTTGGCAAATCCGGCCGGGTACGGGCCTTCTCCTCGGGCGCGGGTGCTGCGCCTTCAGCCGACGGCTGGCCTGTCGGCAACAGGGGCTTCATGGCGCGCGAGCCGGGGATGGCCGGCATGCGCACAGGCCCTTCGCGCTTTGGCGGTGGGTGGCTGCTCGGTCGCCGCGGCGACTTGTCGGACGGCATGCGGTGCTTCAGCACCTCGCCTGCGCGCGGGAGGATCGCCGCCAGCTCCGGCACTTGTCCCATCGCGATCCATTCCGGCATGCCTTCCTGCCAGACCAGCGAATCGCGCGTTACTTCGCCGCGGACGAGCGCGCTACGGATCTGCAGAACGGTCAGCTCACGGTCGTCGTCTTCGGCGTAGCTGACGATCCAGAGCGCTTTCTTCGCCAGCTCCGGCGTCTTTCGCGGCACCGGCGGCGGATGCAGGCGTTTCGGTGCCAACGCTGCCAATTCGACTACCGCCTCGAGCGACTCCCGCGTGACGTCCGAATACGAGATGCGTCGCTCGGAAATGGGCTCGGGCCGACGCGAGGAATCGACGTCGGCGAGCGGCTTGAGCGGCGGCGCGCGTCCGTCGCCCGCGCTGTCGTCGATGGTCGTGTCCTTGCTGCAGCGCGGACAGCGGATGGTCGAGATGCGGCCCTTGATTTTGCGCGCGTAGAGGTCGGCCGTCAGCGAAAAACGCGCGCTACAGTGGCTGCAACTGACTTCGTAAGCCATGGGCTCGGAGAGGATAGAGGTCGCTCGCGCCGGATGCCAACCCCACTCACACCGGAATGCTCGGTCGCTGAACGGGTACCACCGCTGCCGCCGAGCCCGCGCGCTCCGCGAGGTACGTGATCAGATCGATTTTGGTGACCAGGCCCACCATTTTGCCCGAGTCGAGCACGAGCGCGAGCTTGGCCTCGTTCAAAACACCCTGGAGCAGCTCGATTTTCGTGTCCGGGGAGACACTGGCGTAATCCCCCTCGATCAAATTTTCTATGCTGGAATCGAGTGTGCCCGCACCGCTGACCAGATGACGCAGGAGATCGACCTCGTGGACGATGCCGAGCAGTTGATCGGCATCCACGACGGGCAGCTGGCTGATCCCGAGGGACTTCAGCGTACTGATCACCTCACGCACCTTCATGTTCGGGCGCGCCGTGACGATGTTGCTGGCCTTGCCGACGAGCAGGTCGCGGACGGTCCCCAGGCCAGGGAGCTCGTCGAGGAACCCGTTCTCGCGCATCCAGTTGTCGTTGAAGATCTTGGAAAGGTATTTTTGCGCGCTGTCGGGCAAGAGCACCAGGATGTTCTCGCGGCGGCCGGTCTTCTTTGCATATTTCAACGCGCCGGCCACGACCGCGCCTGCGGAGCCGCCCACGTACAGGCCCTCGCAGCGCACGAGATCGCGGGCCATCAGGAAACATTCCTTGTCGTCCACGCGCACGATGTCATCGAGGATGTCGAGGTTCATCGTGCTCGGCAGAAAATCCTCGCCGATGCCTTCCACTTTGTACGAAAACGCCTTCGTGAGCCGTCCTGTCTTGACGAAGTCGTAATAGAGGGAACCGACGGGGTCGACGCCCACACATTTGATGCTGGGCTTTTTCTCTTTCAGATACTTACCGACTCCGCTGACCGTGCCTCCGGTACCCATACCGGTGCAGAACACGTCCAGCTCCTCGCCGCACTGCTCCCAGATCTCGGGACCGGTGGACTTGTAGTGCGCCTCGGGGTTGGCGGGGTTGTGATACTGATTCGCGAAGAAGCAGTTCGGCGTCTCCTCCGCCAGGCGCTTCGAGACCGAATAATAGCTGCGCGGATCTTCGGGCTCCACGGCGGTCGGGCACACGACGACACGCGCGCCGAAGGCACGGAGACTGTCGATCTTCTCCTGGCTCATCTTGTCGGGCATGACGAAGATGCAGCGGTACCCCTTGACCGCAGCGTGCAGCGCGAGCGCGGCCCCGGTGTTGCCGCTCGTTGCTTCGACGATCGTGCCGCCGGGTTTCAAGCCCGCCTCTTCGGCGCGCTGGATCATGTGGCCCGCGACGCGGTCCTTGTGACTGCCGCCAGGATTCAGGTACTCGCACTTACCGTAGAGCTCGGCCTCCACGCCTTCGGCGACGCGGTTCAACTTGACGATCGGTGTGCCCCCAACGGCATCCGTAATGAACCGCACCGCTCCCTTCATCATGATGAAGGCAGTATAGCCACTGTTCGCGCGCGCGGGCGAGCTGGACGATCCGGGAACCGCTCCACGTCAGGGGCGCGCGGATCGCGCGACAATCGCCGAAATGTGTCGTCCGCTTTCGGCCCCGTCCCGCCTGAACGAGAAGAAGCGCTCGGGATCGCCGTACGTACACCCCGGCACGTCCTCGATTGCATCGCACGCGAGTCCCAGGCGCGTCAGCTGCAAGCGTACAGCCTGTCGCAGATCGACGTGTGGCTTCGGACCCCGCGCGCGATCGACGACCGAGTCACCCGCAGCGTCGGCCAGCGCGCCTGCCACTTCCTCCGATACTTCGAAGGCTGCGCACGAAATGTGCGGGCCAATCGCGGCGATCAACGCTTGAGACGCCGCGCCCCGGCGCTCGAGCGTCGCGACCGTCTCGGCGAGAATACCGCAGACGACGCCGCGCCAACCCGCATGGGCGGCGGCCACCACGCCGCTCCGTGGGTCTGCGATCAACACGGGCACGCAATCCGCAGTGCGCACGGAGCATGCGAGGCCACTCACGTCCGTGACCAGCGCGTCAGCAGCCTCGAAGAGCACCTCCTCGGGCGTATCACCACGATCGAGCTCACGGACGACATTGCCGTGCACCTGGGACGAAAAGAAGAGCTGCGCGCGCGCGACACCCAGGCACGCCCCGGCCAGGTCCAAGTTGCGCGCCACGTTCTCGGGCGTGTCACCCACCTTGACCGAGAAACTCAGCGACGAAAACGGTCCCTTCGACACGCCGCCGCGTCGCGTAAAGAACGCGTGCCTAAAGCCAGCGGCGGTCAAGAGCGGGCTGGTGAGGTACTCGGCGGGGCTCACGGACCCACCGGGTTTCGGCTGACCGGCCTGCTACGGCGGCACGCGAGTGCGAAGTTCATCGGAAAAACCAGCCAGAAACGCTGAATCGTCACCAAAGTATGGAAGTGGCCGCTCTGGGCATGCGATGCATACGCTAGGATCCCGGCGCGTCCCACACCAGGGTGCCCGTGCTGAACCATTCGGAGCGACTGTGACCACAACGGACTCCACGCGTTCGAAGGATCCCTTCATCGGTCGTGAGATCCTGGACGGTCAATATCGCATCCTGCAAAAGATCGGGACGGGCGGGATGGGCTCCGTCTACAAGGCGTCGCAGCCCGCCATGAACCGCATGGTGGCCATCAAAATTCTGCACCCGAAGCTCGCGGGTCGCAAGGATTTGACGTCGCGCTTCCGCCGCGAAGCGCGCGCGATGAGCCAGCTCACCCACCCGAACACGGCCAAGGTTTTCATGTACGGCGAGCTCGAGGAAGACGGCTCGCTGTACATCGTGATGGAGTATCTGGAGGGGCGAAACCTCAATCAGACGGTGCGCAAAGAAGGCCCGATGGCCGCCGAGCGCGCCATTCCGATTCTGGTGCAGGTCTGCGGCGCACTTCAGGAAGCGCACGACATGGGCATCGTGCATCGCGACCTCAAGCCCGAGAACATCTTCCTCTGCAAACAGGGCGGCTTGACGGATTTTCCGAAGGTCCTCGACTTTGGCCTCGCCAAGGTGACGGAGCGGCAAATGCGGCCGGGCTCCCTGATTTTGACTCAGGAGGGGATGGTGTTCGGGACGCCCGAGTTCATGTCGCCCGAGCAGGCGCAGGGCCGCACGCTGGATGCGCGCAGCGACATCTACTCCCTGGCCGTCATCCTGTACGAGGGACTCACGGGCAAGCTGCCGTTTTCGGCGCGCACTCCCATGGAGTACATCCAGAAACACGTGATGGAGCAGCCGATCCTGCTCAACTCGCGCGTGCCGGATCGAAACTTCTCACCGGGCCTCGAGCAGGTCCTCGCCAAAGCGCTCGCCAAGAAGCCGGAAGAACGCTTTCAGTCGGCCGCGGAATTCGCGGCCGCGCTCAAGCCGTTCGGCGGCAACCGTTCGATTGCTTACGTCGCTCCCGTGCTCCAGCCCGCGAGCTCCCCCGTCCCGCCCGCAGCCGCCTCCGCCCCTTCTCAAGAACAGGCGCTGCGCACGCCGCGACCGAGCCCCGGGCTCTTGATCGGCGTGGCCGCGTTCTGCCTGATCGCCGGCATTCTTTTGGCGTTCGTGTTCATGCGCGTGTTAGGGCAATGACTCCGTTGGCGCCAGTTGCGTGAGTCCACGCCGTACTCGCCATGTCACGCATCGGGCATCTTTTCAGGAGCGCGGATCGTAGCTTGAGGTGGTTTCTGGTCAGCCTCGTCGCGCTGGTCGCACTGGCGGTTGGCGGCGTGTTTCTCGTGATTCGCCACTACGAGGCGGGGCTGCCCAGCGTCACCGAGCTGCGCACGGGTTATCGTCCACCCCAGGTCACGCGCGTGCTCGCCCGCGATGGCACGCTGCTGGCGAATCTGTTTCGAGAACGGCGCACCGTCATCGCCCTCGGCGAGGTCCCGGACCACGCAAAGCTCGCGTTTTTGGCCGCCGAGGACGCGCACTTCTACGAGCACGAGGGGCTCAACTACTTCGGCATGCTGCGGGCGCTGTTCGCCAACCTGCGCGCCGGCAAGACCCGGCAGGGTGGCAGCACCATCACGCAGCAAGTCGTGAAGAACGTGCTGCTCGAGCCCGAGCGCACCTACCGCCGCAAAATTCGCGAAACGATCCTCGCCCGCCGCCTCGAGCAGTACCTCAGCAAGGACGAGATCTTCGCGCTTTATTTGAACCACATTTATCTCGGGCACGGCCGCTACGGCATCGAAGAGGCGTCGCGCTATTATTTTGGCAAGAAAGCCAAACAGCTGACCTTGCCAGAGGCCGCGCTGCTCGCGGGCGTGGTGGCCGCGCCGGAGCGATTTTCACCGCGCAACAACCGCGAGCGCGCGCTCGATCGGCGGCGCTACGTGCTCGGGCAAATGCTCGAGAAGGGCTTCATCACGCAGCCGCTGCACGCGGATTCCGCGGCCGCGCCGCTGCGCCTGGCCCCTGCGGTGGAGGCGGAATCGGAGCTGGCGCCCGAGGTCATTTCGCACGTGGAGAAGGTGCTGGGCGAGGTCGCCGGCGATGACGCGGGCCGCGGCGGGTTCGTCGTGACCACGACGCTCGACCCGTCGATGCAAGCCGCGGCGCGCAAGGCCGTCCGCGACAACCTGGCGCGCTACACGGAGCGGCAGAAACTCACTCTGCCGCTGACCGCCGAGAAGCGCCGGCTGTGGGGCGTGCCCTTCGAGGGGACGCCGCACGCGCAGAGAGCGTATACCGGTAAAGTCGTCGCGCTCGACGACCGCGCTGGCACGATCGACGTGCGCGTGGGGGACGTCGTGGGGCGCGTCTCCTTGATGCGCGAGGAGCGTTACAACCCGAAGCGCTTGCCACCCAGCGAGTTTGCCAAAGTGGGCGCGCTGCTGCGCGTGAGCCTCTTGAACGAGCCGGAAGCGGGCGGCCGTTTCCCCGAAATGCGCGTCGAGCTCGGACCGCAATCCGCGCTCGTCGCCATCGACGTCCGCACGCGCCACGTGCTCGCGCTGGTCGGCAACGTGGAAGCGCTGGCGGGCGGCCTGGATCGCGCGAGCCGCGCGCGCCGTCAGCCGGGTTCCGCGTTCAAGCCCTTCGTGTATAGCTACGCGCTGCACTCGCGCCGCTTCACGCCGGCCACGGTGCTCAGCTTGCCGGCCGATCCGCGGCACAAGCTCGACGCGCGCCGCATCAGTATTCGCAACGCGGTGGCCAAGAGCGACAACACGGCGGCAACTCAGGTCTTCAAGGAGATCGGACCGGCCAACGTCGTGCAGTGGGCACACGCGCTCGGCATTCAATCGAAGCTCGAGCCGAACGCATCCCTCGCGCTCGGCGCATACGAGGTGACGCCGCTCGAGATCACCAACGCGTTCGCCACCTTCGCCAGCGGCGGCGAATATGCGCCCGCCTTGATCGTGAGCAAGATCGTGGGCCCCGACGGCAAAGTGCTGCCCCTACCGCCGGATCCGCCGCGCCGCCGCGTGATGCAGGAAGACGAAGCATACCTGACCACGAGCGTGCTCCGCAGCGTCGTCCAGGCCGGCACTGCGCGACGCGCCAGCGGCCTCGGTCGCCCGCTCGCGGGCAAGACGGGCACGACCAACGACGCGAAAGACGCCTGGTTCGTCGGTTACTCGACGGAAATCGTTTCGGGCGTGTGGGTCGGCTACGACGATCCCACGCCGCTCGGCTGGGGCGAGGCCGGCGGCACCACGGCGCTACCCGCCTGGATGGACTTCATGAAAGCCGTGCACGGCAAGCGACCCGTCACGGAGTTTCCACGCCCGGGCAGCGTGATCGTCGCGCGCATCGATCCCGGGACCGGTCTTTTGGCGTACGACGGACAGGAAGGCGCCATCGACGAGGAGTTCCTGGACGGCACCGTCCCTACGGAGAGCGCCGTCCCCGACGCAGGCACCGCCGAGCCGTCGGATGCCGTCGAATCAGAGATGCTGATGGCGACGACGCCCGGCTCCACCGTCGCAGACGCCGGAGCCGCCACAGAGCCCGCAGCAGCGACGGAAACCGAAACGCCGACGCCCTTCGGCGAAGACGCTGGCGTGCAGCAGGAACCCCCGCCGTTCTAAATTCCTCACTCGCACATGGTGTCGTGGCGCCGGTAAGTTTGCGAGGCGCTTGCACGTCGTTCGTGGGGACGACGTATGCGAGCGGCATTTTGCGACAGGTTCGACGTCGAGGAGAATCCGGCATAAACTTGCACGGTGAAGGTTCCCTTCGACCGCGCACGATTGGCCCAAAGGAATGCACTGGACCTTGCGACGCACCACGCGCAGATTGCGCAGAATTCGGGCCGTTCCGCCCTGCTCGAGACTCTGGAATTGAGTGACACCGTGCACGAGCTCGCGCAGGCGACCGGCACGGTGCGTGATTCTCACGCGGACCTCGATGAAAAAGCCAGGCTCTATGTGCTGCCTTTGCAGCTCGCGGCGAGACGGTGAGCTCCGGGCTCAGTACAGCGTTCATAGCGAGCGTCGAGTCGATCGAAGAAGTCGGCCTGCGCTACGCGCTAGTGGGTGGCCTCGCCGTCGGCGCTTGGGGCGTGAGTCGATCCACTCGAGACGTTGATCTGTACGTCGAGCTGCCGACGGGAAAGCGCGGCGCGCTCAAACGGGCTCTGGAAGCCCGTCAATTCCATGTGCCCGCGATGGAACACGAGCTCCAGCAGTTCGGTGTCTTTCGGTCTCGATCGGCGGAAGGTGTGTTCGTCGATGTGTTCGACGCCGTCGGCCCGCTCGGAGAAGCGCTGCTCTCGCGCCGGCGCGAGCTGCATGTCTTCGGTCGTTCCATTTGGGTCACGACACCAGAAGATCTCTTCGTTTTGAAGGCGTTTTCGGATCGAACGCGCGACTTCGAGGACTTGGTCAGCCTTGCGCATGTGCCGGGTCTCAGTCTGGACGTTGCGTATGTGGAGGACTGGGCGCGGCAACTCGACCAGAGCATCGGCGGAAATGACGTCAGCGAGCGTGTTCGGACGGCGCTCGCCCGGACGAAAGGCAAGAAGCGCTAGTGTCTGTCCCTGAATTCCTTTCCGAAACGTGCCCGTGAACGTGCCCGTGAACGTGCCCGAAAGGCGCAACTTCGAGCACGGCAGAGCCGAAGAAGGCACATGGCGCTCGATCATGACCGACTGGATGTCTAGCAGCT
>DATDJP010000100.1:0-20086 GCA_036520475.1 Polyangiaceae bacterium
ACCATTGCTCCATTCATCGCCTCGGCTGCTGCGAGCCCTTCGTTCTCGTTGGCAAACTCTACGAAACCGAAACCGCGCGACTGACCACTCATCCGGTCGATGATGACGGTCGCCGAAACGATCTCGCCGTGCTGCGCAAACGCGTCTCTGAGCGTGTGATCCATGGTCGAGTAGGCCAAATTGCCTACATACAGTCGAGTGCTCATCTCTTCTTCATCCCAGACTCTACGCCGTCAGTCACACCTTCGAACGAACGCTCGGCGCCCACGTTTCTTTCGAATGCCACCCCCCCGGATGGGAGGTGGCCAGCAGACAGAACCGAGCACGATTGGAACATCCGGACCATGCAGAGTACTGGCTAGCAGGGCAGCTTCGACGATAGCACAGCTCTCGCGCGGCATCGATTGGCTCCGAACGCCTCCGGAGACCCCGGCGAGCCGGCGCAAGTCCGTGATTTTTGCGGGCCCTACGCCAGGTGGTTACGACTGGCATCTTCTCCGACCCCGGCCGCGGCAGGCGCGGTCCCACCAGTGCTTACCCCTCGTCGATCCACGTCGTGAGCTCTCCAAGTCCAGCCCCCGAGCAGCGCCAGACGCGTCTGCGCATCCTGGTCGCTGCTCTGGGATCGTTTTTCGTGGCGGCCATGATCGGTACGGCGCTCGCCCCGACGTTGCTCGTCACTCAGCCGCTGCTCTTGGTCGCTCTGAACCCAGTGCTGCGGCATTTGGTGCTGGTCGCAAATCAGCTCGAACCCGCAGTGTTTTTCGTGGTCGGCGCGCTGCGTCTGTTCGGTCCTGATCCATTCCACTACTTGCTCGGTCGCTGGTATGGCGACACCGCGCTGAGCTGGCTCGAGCGCAAGTCGGCGCGCGCGGGGCGCGTCGTGCGCGCGGTCGAAGCGGCGTTCGCGCGGGCGGGGCCCGTCATCCTGTTCGTGGCGCCGGAGGGCATCGTGTGCCTGCTCGCGGGTGCGGCGCGCGTCCGCCCAGTCACGTTCGTTGCGATTGATGTCGCGGGTACGCTCTGCACACTCACGGTCGTGCGCCTGTTCGGGCGTCGCTACGAGCAAGGCATTCGCGACGTGCTCGACTTCGTCGAGGGCAACATCCTGGCGCTCACGTTGGCTTCGGTCGTGCTGGTCGTCTGCAGCGCGCTGTGGCGTCGGCGCCGGACCCAGCGTGGGAGCGGCCCGGGGGACGGCTCAGCGAGTTAGCGTGACGCACGTGCTGACGGCGGCGCCGATCACGATCGCGAGCAGGATCAGCCGGATCATCAGGCTCTGATCCGGTTCCGTGTCGAGACTCTTTTGCTTCGCGGTGGCAGCGGCCTTGGAAGCGGGCAAGACGGCAGCATCGGCGGGGCCCCCCGCGCTCGCCGGCTCCGGCGGCAATTGCGCGATGGCATCCGCGAGGCTTTGCGGTGCGTGCGAAACGGAGTCGGCCGGTTTCTCCGTGAGCGGATCGTTGAAGGCGCTGTCCGTGAACGGATCGAGGATCATACTGTGCAGCCGCGGTCGAGGCTTTCTCTTTGGGAGCGCGTCTCCCGATGCGCCGACCTCCGGGAGGCCCTGTAGAAGCGCCTTCACCGCGTCCGAGTCCGCGGGCAGAGCCGTCAGTTTGGTCGGCGGCGGGGCGAACAGACCGAGATCCGCATAGGGAGCGGGGCTGCTGCTGGGGCTGCTCGGCGGTTTGTGCGTCGGACTGCTCAGTGGTTTGCTCGCGGGACTGCTGAGCGGGCTACTCGCGGGACTGCTGCTGCTCGGCGGTTTGCTGGCAGGGCTACTCGCGGGGTCGCTCTGGGACGGCGGTGCCGTTTCCGACAACAAGCCGCTCGGAAAGTCGACACTTCCGCGGACGAACACGCGCGTCTGATCGTCGTCTTCGTAGACGGGGACCGGCGGTTCCGTGTGCGTGACGGCCGGCTCCTCGCGTGACGACACGACCGAGGCGCGCTCCGCAAAGCCGTGGCTGCGCAGCCAATTCAGTGAGAGCTCGTGCAGTTGCTTGATGTCGCTCTGCCGCTGCATGCGCTGCGCGGTGAGCCCGTGCGTGAGCAGTTGCTGCAGCGCCTCGTCCTCCACGCCGAACTCCGAGAGCTGGCGCAAGTTCCCCGCCACCATCTGCTCCACCAGCGCTTCGCGGGTCGTACCCGAGAAGGGGACGCCCGCTACCAGGCTCGCGTGGAGCGTGGCGTACAGCGCCCAGACGTCGTCTTCTGCGCTCGGGCCATGTCCACGCAAGCGCTCGGGCGCAGAGTACGCGCCGCTGGTCGGCGCCATCAGCTGCGTCAGAACCGGAGAGGCGTGCTCCATGGCCGGCGCGATGATGATGCTGCGCGGCGACACGGCGCCGTGCACGGCGCCTGCTCGGTGGAGCTCCGCGAGCGCCTCCGCGATGCGCGCCACCAAACTCAATGCGTCCGCTGGTTCGAGGGGGCCGCCCTTGAGCTCCTCGTGGAGCGTGCGTCCTGGAAGGTACGCGGCCAGACCGACACCGGCGACTTTGGTCGTCGAGTCCGTAACGAGCAGAGTCGCGGGATCCGGATCCTTGATGAGATCCACGATCGCCGTCAGGTGCGAGTGCTCCACGCCGAGCGCGCGCAAGAGTCCCGCGAACCGCGGACCCGTGAGCGGCGAAGCCACCACTTCGTTCCCGGTTTGCTCGTCGATAGCGAGCCACGCGATGGTTCGAGTGCCCGCCTGAACGCGCCTCGAGAAACGATAGCGGCCGCCGAGCGGAGCTTGCACCATGGGCATCCGGCGAAAGTCTTGCCCGTTTGGCGCGGAATTAAAAGAGGCAATGAAAATGCCGGTTCGAGGTTAATGTCAGCCCATGCAGATCGAGCTGATCGCAACCGCCAGTGAGGACTCAGCTTATCTGCCTCGCCTCGGGCTCGGTGTCCTGGCGGCGCTCACGCCCGCGGAGGACGAGGTCGTCTACACCGACGACGTGGTGCGGCCGTTCGATCTGGAGCGAGACGTGAAGGACGTGGATTTGGTGGGAATCAGCGTCGATAGCAAGACTGCCCGCCGCAGTTACCAGATCGCGGCGGCGTATAGGCGGCGGGGCGTGAAGGTCGTACTCGGGGGCATCCACGCCACCGCGGTGCCCGAAGAAGCGAGAAATTTCGCGGACGCCGTGGTCGTGAGTGAGGCCGAGGATCTCTGGCCGCGCGTCATCGCCGACTTCAAGCGCGGTGAGCTCCAGCCGATTTACAAGGGGCCACTACCCAGTTTGGCCGGCAAGCCCAACGCGCGCCGCGATCTGTTCACCTCCAAGAAGTACATCCCGTTCAAGGTCGTGCAGACCATGCGCGGCTGCCCCTATCCGTGCGAGTTCTGCAGTGTTTCTACGGCCAACGGTACGAGCATGCGCTTTCGTCCGGTGCCCGAGGTGCTGTCGGAGCTCGGCAGTTTGGGCAAGCTCATCATGTTCGCGGACGACAACGTGATGATCCACCGGAAGTACTCTCGAGAGCTGTTCGTCCGGCTCGCGGATCTCGACAAACACTGGATTGGTCAGTGCTCGCTGGCTGCCGTCAAGCGTCTCGAGAACGTCGAGCTCATGGCAAAGAGCGGCTGCAAGGCGCTGTTCATCGGTTTCGAGAGCATCGACGAAGCCACGGTCCGTCACACCGGCAAGCGCCAGAATCGACCAGCGGAGTACCGCGAGGTCATGCAGATGCTGCACGAGCACGGCATCTCCACCTGGGGCAGCTTCGTGTTCGGCTTCGACACCGACGATCCGGAAGTGTTCGATCGCACCGTCGAGTTCGGCATCGAAATGCAGCTCACCATGGCCCTCTACGCCATCCTCACGCCGTATCCGGGGACGAAGCTGTATCGGCGCCTGCACGCCGAGGGCCGGCTGACGAACGAGCGCTGGTGGCTCTCGCGTGATCACGATCTGGGCTCGCCTTATTTCGTACCATCGCGCATGAGTCGCGAACGCCTGCACGAGGGCTGGGTGCGCGCCTGGCAGCGCTTCTATTCACCCGCAGCAATGTGGCGCCGCTGGACCGTGCAGCGCCGCTCGAGCTGGATTCAAACGCTCGGATATTGGCCGCTGAACTTCATGCAGCATCAGCTCGCACGTCACAAGATCGCGGGAGGCAAGGCACGCTTCCGGTCAACGGACGCCGGCGCCGACGCCGAGGAGCTGCACTTCGACGAACGCGCCCTCGGGTCGTTGGGCCGGGCGCCCGTGCCTGCCGCCGGTTCTGCCCGCCAGCTGCCCATGCTCTAGAGGTCGCGCACGGCTAGCTCGACGGCGGCGCGCTCGTACAGCTTGTCGAGCGCGCCGGCCAGAAAGCCGAGAAAAGCGCGGCCGAGCTCGGCGTTGTCCTCGAGCGTGTCGAGCACGATTTCCATGTTACCGCGCAAGGCGACGACGGGCGTCTCGGTGACGGCCTCGTAGCTGCGCGGCAGCTGCGCCAGCGTCTCCAGCGTTCCGAGCGAGCTGCCCGGGCCCATACGGAAACGGCGCCGCCCCCCGTCCCCGACGCAGCTCACCACGCCGTGCACGATGTTGAGACCGTATTCGGCCTTGTCGCCTTCGCGCCAAAGCACCGTGCCGGGATCGAGCCGGAGCTCGACGGCGCGCTCGGCCAGCTCCGCCAGCGCGTTCAGGCTCGCGCTCTGGAACGGACCACCGCGGCGCAGGACGACCAGACGCTGCACGAGGTCGAGCGGCCGATCGGGGTAGGGGGTGTGCAGGGGATCCTCGCGGAGCAGCGCACCCGCCACCTCCATGCGCCGCTGCAGCTCGGCCATTTCGCGCGTCAGCTGTCGCAGCATCGCGATCAAGAGCTCGAAGCTCTCCTCGGTGACGTTCCAGAGGTCGTCGATGCTCATCTCGAGCGCCAGGGTGTCTTCCTCGGCGTACGCATCGGTGCCGGCCGGATTGCGCGACAGCGCAGCCAAGAGCCCTGCCGTGCCGGGTGGAGTGAGCGTGCGATAGAGGCGCCCCGCCCTCCGCAACGTCACCTGACCTTCCACGAGGAAGAAGACGCGATCGACCACGCCTCCTTCGCTGAGCAGGGGTGTGCCCTTCTTGAAATAGCGCTCCGTGAGGTTCAGCGCCATCGAGTAGAGATCGTCGGCGGGGAGCGCGCCCAGGTTCGCGCTCGACTGCAAATAAAGGATCCGGTCGACCGGGCCGATGAAGCGCGCGTCTTTGGCCATCAGCTTCCGACCGGAAGTTCACGGCGTCCGAGCTCGCTCAACCATTCGATGGCCGTGCGCGCCACGCTCGACAGAAGGCCGTGCTCGGGCTCCGTCAAGCGCTCGATGCGTGGCCGGAGACGGCTCATGCCGAGCTCCGCCGCGTGATAGACGGCGAGGCTCCGTGCGGCAGGGCTCGGCTTGTCGAGCAGCGCTTGCAGCACGCCTTCGTAGTCGACCGGGCGTGCGCGATAGGCGCCGGCTTGTGCCAGGCGGTCGCGCTCGGGTGCATCGTCGATCAGGCCGAGGACCGCTGCGCGCCGCGGCGGCTCGAGCAGGTTCTCGAGGAGCTCGCGGCTACTGGAACGGACGTTGGCGTTGGCGCTGCTGGTGGCGCGAAAGACGGTGGCGATGTCCTCATTTGGAAAGCGCAAGGAGAGCAGCATGAACATGCGCTCGATGGCGTGGACTTCCTTGTCGAACAGGAGCCGCACCAAGAGCGTGTGCGCTTCCGTCCGCCGCTCGGGTGTGGCCCCCGCGCCCTCTGTCAATACGAAGCGCCACTCGACGAGCTGGTACGTGCGGCCGACGATCGTCTCGAGCGCGTCGTCGAGCTTGCTCGCGTCGAATTCGAGCGTCGCGTTTTCCCGTCTCATCTGCGTGAGCGCGCGCAGTATCTTGTAGCGGACCACCCCGTCGCGCTCCACGAGTAGCTGCTCCAGGAGCAGATCCGCGACGCGTTTGCCTCCGAAGCGCATCAAGGTCCGAGGGATGTGCCGCCGCTGGGTGATCGGTCGCTGTTCGTCGGTGAGCGCGCCCGCCAGAAACGAGAGCGACGTTTCTTCCATCGCAAGTAGCGTCTCGCGTGCGGCGCCGCGTAGCTCGCGCTGGCTCAGCATACGCATCAACGTCGGCAGATAGCGCGCCGTCGGCGCCGCGCTCATGCCGGACAACGCTGCCTTTCGCACGGCGCTGTCGGCGTCTCCCGCCAGACGCATCAACACGTCCTCGAACTGCGCCGCAGGCTTGTGCGCAATCGCCTGGGCAAGCGCCATCTTCTCGGGAGCGCCGCCCTGGCTCAAGATACGCTCGAGCTCGCGGTCTTCATCGGCTCCGGCGAGTCCCGCCCGTAGCAGAATGGCGAGCGCCGTGGCTTTGACGACCGGGCAGTCTTCCGCGACCAGGCGCTTGAGCTCGGCTTCGTTCACGTGCCGGGCGCCGCGCAGCCGCAGCACGGCGGCACGCACCTGGGGTGAGCCGTGCTCGAGCAGGCGCTCGGTGATGGGGATGAAGTCGCGCCGGCCTGCGCGATCGAGGATCTCGATGGCGTCCACGACGACCTCCGGCGAGGGATGGTAGAGGATCAACGATGGGATCAGCCGGGTGCGGCCGTCGCCCGCCAGGATCTGCAGCGCGGCTCGGACCTCCGCGTCGTTGGTGCTGTTCAGGGCTGCGATCACCGACTCGAGCGAGCCCAGATCTAGCCCCGGAAAGCGAGTGTAGGGGTGCGCGGCGGATTCACGCAGGGTCTGCCGGAACAAATTCAGGTAGTGCTCGCGCAGGCCGTACGCGATGAAAATCCAGAGCGCCGCGACCAACATCAGCACACTGATGAAAAATTCGTTACCGGTGCCGACGGCGAGCCCGGCGAGGATTGTCAAGGACGCCACGGCCTGACCGCCGCGTTGGGCGATGACGTCGAGCAAGATCCGGGCGGAGCTGCGCAGCCGCTCGCCCATCGGCACGAACAGGAGCTCGGTGACCGTGCGGTGCAGGGAGTGGCGCAGAGCGCCGTCCGCGCCCTTGAGGAACAGGCCCGCGAGTAGGCCGCCGCTCAGCAACATGCTCGCCGCGCCGCCCAGCAGCAGCGCCGGCAGCACGGTCAATGTGCCGCTCACGCCGAGTCCGCGGACGAGCGGCGGCACCAGCGCGAGCTGAACGATCAGCGACAGCACGTTCAAGCCGAGATAGACGCTGGCGAAGAAGCTGCCGAGCTCTGGGGCCGGTACGGCCAGCGCGACTCTGCTCTTGAACAGGTAATCTGCGAGCGTCAGCGCGACCGCCGAACACAGGACCAACAAGCCGACGCGGCCGGCGTAGCTGCTTTGGAACACGAGCTTGAGATCCAGCGGCTCACGTTCGCGCGGAGCCGGCGCTTTACGCTGCTCGTCGGGCTGCATGAGCAGCGGGCCTGCTGCGCTCAGGGTGAATAAACCCGCCGCTGCGCTGAGCAGACCCTGGGGTGCGACCTGCATCGTCAGGAGACGCGCCAGGCCCGATCCGACGATCGCGCCGAGCACGCCGCCAGCACCGATCATGCCGTACAGCCGTTTGGCCTGGGTGATCGTGAAATGTTCGCCGACCAGCAGCCAAAAGCGCGTGATGATGACCGTCGCGATCACGCCCGACCAGATGTAGAGCGCATACAGCGCCCATGTGCCGGCATTGACGAGCACGACCTTCAAGGCCAGCACCGAGCCGGCGGAGAACAACAGCCACGCGGACAGTTGATACGACGTCGTGCGCGCCGTGCGCCGCTCGGCGAGCCACGCCACCGCCAAGGAGCCCGCCGCGATCGCGAAGTAGACCCAGGGTAACTCTGCCGCCGGCACGCTCGCGAGGAACAGCGCATCGCGCGCCGTTTCCAGGAGCGCGTGCGCTGCCATGGCCAGGAGCAAGGTCGCGAAGGCGGCACCGGCGGGGCGTCGTTCGCTGGCGCGGATGCGGCGCTGACCCAGGTTCAGCACACGCACCCCACAGCGGCGTGGCATGAAGGCGCTCGCGTCAGCGCTTGGCACTGGCCCGACGGTCGGCCGTTCGCTGGAAAGGCGGGGCGGAGGTGCATCACTCGCGTCGTGAGTTATGGCGCCCTAGCCCAGCGCGCGTCCAGTGCCCGGGTCAGCGCGAGCCGCGCCCGGCTTCGCGTCAGCCGTTTTTCCTGGGCGCGACGAGGGGGGCTGTCCGTGAATTCCTTCCGGACCGTGAACGTGCCCGTCTCGACCATTCATCACAAGTCGTCTTCGCTGGCGGGGGATATCAGGCGAATGTGCAAGACCTGAGCTATTCGGGGGGCGCGGGCTGCCACAGCCGGCAAGACTGGTAGCCCCCTGCTCGGGGCAGCGTGGCTTTGCAGCTCGCGTCTTCGACGCGGAATCAGCGTGCTGCCATGCTCGACTCGTCGAGCCGCCATCGAAGCGTGTACCCGCGGGACGAGAGCCCGGGCCTGTCGGAAAGTCCGAATGGCGTTGACCTCGATCGTCGGTCACGTGTTGGTTCGCCCCGAGCTAGGGTGACGGCGAGGCTCACTCCTGACGCGACGCGAGCAGTACGCGCGGGCCGGCCAGGGCACGCGGGAAGCTCGACCCCCGAATCGCCCGCAAGCGCTGCCGCGGCCAAGACTGCGGAGGTGGTTGCCGGCTCGCCACTGATTGGTGGCGAGCTCGAAGCGTATTGCTAAACGACGTGGCGCGCTCGGCTCTGCAGCACGCAAGTAAATGTCGAACCGTTTCGAATTTGATTGACGACGCCCAGCCGCGAGCTCGGCTCGAGTGCGTCGCCGACAAGCGAACGCCGCCGTGCGCGCGAGAGTAAGCACGTACACGAGCGTTCACACAGCCGACGACTTTGATTTCAAAAGCAGCCGCGAACGCGCTCTCCACCCCGCCAGTGAGCGACAAAAGAGCCATGATATGCCGGAGAAATGGCCTCACTATCGACCGTTTCCGATTCCGAGCTGCTCGCTCACGTGCCTGTTTTGCTCACGCGCGAGCGAGCCGTCACTGCCGAGCTCATCGAGTATTTGGCAGAGATCGATCGTCGGCGCCTGTACCTCGAGCAAGCATGCGCTTCGCTTCGTAGCTTTTGCATCGAGCGTCTCGGCTACAGCGAGGACGAGGCGTCCAAGCGCGTCCGCGTCGCACGCTTGGCCGGACAGCTGGCGTCGGTGCTCGACGAGCTGCGCAGCGGAGCCATCCACCTGACCGGGTTGTTCTTGCTCGCACCGTATCTGACCGTGCACAACGCCGACGCGCTGCTCGGCGAGGCGCGCGGTTTATCGCGGCGCGCCATCGAGCAGCTGATCGCACGTTGGTTCCCACGGCCCGATGTCGAGAGCCGTATCGACCCCGTCGCCAGTCAGTCGGCCTTGCCGCTCGGACAGGCAGGATCCGGCCGGCCCGCAGCGCCGATCGGTCCTGGAGCAGAACGTTTTCCCACGCGGGCCAAACTCGAGCCCCTGTCGGCATCCCGCTATCGAGTGGAGTTCACCGCGAGCCAGGAGCTCTACGCCGAGATCGAGCAGGCTCAAGAGCTCCTGAGCCACGTCCTGCCCCGTGCCGACCTCCCAGCCTTGTTCTCTCGCGCAATCAAGGCGCTCATCGAGAAGGAGGTCCGGCGCCGTCGCGGCGCGGACCGAAAGCGCAAACGTCGTGTGCAGAAGCCCGGTTCGCGGCACGTGCCGGTCGAGGTGAAAGCCGAGGTTTGGCGGCGTGACGGGAGCCAGTGCACGTTCGTGGACGAAGAAGGCCGGCGCTGCAGCGCGCGGCGCTTTCTGACCATTGAGCACGTGCAGCCTCATGCATGCGGCGGTCCCTCGACCCTGGAGAATCTTTCGCTGCTGTGTTCGAGTCATAACGCTCATACTGCACGCCAGGTCTTCGGCGAGGCGCACATCGAGAAGAAGCGTCGTGAGCGCAAACCGCGTGACGTGCCGGCAAAGCAGGCCGAGGTTCGGCCCACGGACGCGGCGCAGTCCGATTCACGCGAGCTTATCGAGACCAAGGTCTGCTCGGCGCTGTGCAAGATGGGATTTCGCAAGCACGAAGTCGTAAAAGCGGTTGGCAAGCTTCGAGCGCGCGCGATCGAGCCCAAACCCGAATCCCTGCTGCGCGCCGCGTTGGCCCTGTTGGTGCCGCCAGGCGTTTCGCCGTAGTCGACGACGCGGGGACCCCACAACTCGGGGTGGCGCCGGATGGCGTCGTGGTCTCGCGATCTCACGCGCGCATCTTCGCGGTGCGGTGCGACGTTTCGCAGTGTGCTCTCTCAGTGCCTACTGCCACGCTCTCAATTGCCGCCTCGGCCATTTTCGTCGCGGACGAGCCGTGCCCGATGCGTCCGCGTATATACGGACTACCGAGCGAGTTGCCGCAACTTCGCCCTTTGATCCGCAGCACAACGTTCTGCCTTTCTGGCGCCGGCTGGCGCGATTTAGGCGGTTCGCCGCTCTCGACTCGCAGGCTGGGTCAAAAGGGCGCCTCACTGCCGCCCGCATCGCCCCGCGCGAACCCCAAGATCAAGCCGCCTGAAGTATCCAGCTTCCGTCCCAGAGGTGCGGCTCCGGCCGCCTGTGCCCCGCTCGGAATTTGTCAACGCGGTCTGTGGGAGGAAGCCACGGATCTTGTGAGTGGTTCGTGCGGGATGCCGCCGCGTCAGGTGAGTTCGTGAGGGAGCGGCGCCTGCGCACCACGTAGCGCGGCGCGTGCAGCCGCTTTCAACTACGTGTGCGGACCCACGCCGCAAGGTGAACGGTCCCGATCCAGAGCAACGGGGCGAAAGCTGGTACGCTGACCGGATGCCAGGAGTCTCAATCTGCATCGATGTTCCTGACTTGAAAGCTGCGACGACGTTCTACTGTAACGCGCTCGGGTGTTCGATCGACAAGGAGCAAGCGTCCCACAACACGCTTTTGGTGGGGGGGACGACGTTGCATCTTTCGCTCAAGGAAGGGGGAACGGATGCAACCGGAACGGGGTCTTGCACTCGGACCTACGAGCGCCATTGGACGCCAGTCCATCTCGACTTCGACGTAGACGACGTAGATGCGGCCGTGGCTGAGGTGAAGCGTCTGGGGGGGACGGTCGAGGGCCTCAAGCGAGGTGAGTGGGGAGCGGCGGCGTTCTGTGCCGACCCTTTCGGCAACGGGTTCTGCCTGCTGGCGATTCGCTCCTGAGGGACGTTGCTGTTTGCGGTCGTTTTGACGTATCGAGCAACGAAAGTTCGCCGCAGCCCTGGGACGGAAGCTTGATACTTGGGACGGCTTGATTTTTCAGGTTAGCGCGGGCCGCAGTGGGGCGGAGTTTCGCCGGCCATCAGACGGCTTCCTTGGTCTTCAGGAAGTGCATCGCCGGCCAGTCCTTCATCGCCGTTTCGAGGTGCCACGCGTTGCGGGCCAGGAAAACCGGCGACCCGGTGTGGTCCTCGGCCATGTACGACTCGTTGTCGACCGTGAATTTTTTGAGGAGCTGCGCGTCTTCGGTCTCCACCCAGCGCGCCGTGAACAGGCCCGACGCTTCGAAATGAACGGGTACGTCGTATTCCGTTCGGATTCGGTCCGCGAGCACGTCGAATTGCAGCGCGCCCACCACGCCGACCACCCAGTTGCCGCCGATGTGAGGCTTGAACACGCGGGCAGCGCCTTCTTCTGCGAGTTGCTCGAGCGCACGACCGAGATGTTTGGCGCGCATGGGATCGGCAGGACGCACGCGCTGCAGGAGCTCGGGGGCGAAGCTCGGGATACCGGTGAAGGCCAGCGCTTCACCTTCCGTGAGCGCGTCGCCGATGCGTAGCTTGCCGTGATTGGGCACGCCGATGATGTCGCCCGCGAAAGCGTCCTCGACCAGCTCGCGATCCTGCGCCAAAAACATCACCGGATTGTGGAGCGTGAGCACGTTGCCGCTGCGCACGTGGGTGAGCTTCATGCCGCGCCGGAAATGGCCGGAGCACAGGCGCAGGAACGCGATGCGATCGCGATGTTTGGGGTCCATGTTCGCTTGAACCTTGAACACGAAGCCCGTGACCGCGTCCTCCTCGGGCTGGACGACTCGGCCTTTCGTGGGCTGCGGGCGTGGCGGTGGCGCAAGCTCGGCCAGGCCGTGGAGCAGCTCGCGCACGCCGAAGTTGTTGATCGCGCTACCGAAGAACACGGGCGTGAGGTGCCCTTCCCGGTACGCCGTCAGATCGAACGTGGGGCACAATCCGCGCGCCATGTTCACCTCTTCACGCAGCTGGCGGGCGGCGCTCTCCGGCAGCAGCGCGTCGAGCTTCGGGTCGTCGAGGCCTTCACACAGCTCGCCTTCGGCGCCGATGCGATCCCGGCTCTTTTCGACGAGCAGCAGGCGCTCGCGGAACAAGTCGTAGCAACCTAGGAAGCTCCGCCCCATGCCGATCGGCCAGCTCGCCGGTGTCACGTTCAGCGCGAGTGTTTGCTCGATCTCGTCCATCAGGTCGAAGGGGTCGCGGCCTTCGCGGTCCAGCTTGTTCACGAACGTGACGATTGGTACGTCGCGGAGTCGGCACACCTCGAACAGCTTGCGCGTCTGTGTCTCGATGCCGCGCGCCGCATCCAGCACCATCACCGCGGAATCGACCGCCGTGAGTGTGCGATAGGTGTCCTCGCTGAAGTCCTGGTGGCCGGGCGTATCCAGTAGATTGAACGTACAGCCGGCGTAGTCGAAGGTCATGGCCGACGCAGTCACCGAGATGCCCCGCTCGCGCTCGACCTTCATCCAGTCGGAATGAGCGCGTCGCTGTTCGCCTCGCGCTTTGACGGCGCCGGCGAGCTGGATGGCTCCGCCGAACAAGAGTAGCTTTTCCGTGAGGGTGGTCTTGCCCGCGTCGGGGTGAGAAATGATGGCGAACGTGCGGCGTCGCGCGACGTTTTCTTTGAGACTTGGCATGACGAGGCGCGGAATATGAACGAAATCGCCGTGCTCTGCCACACTGGCGCGTTTCGGGAGTACACTCGGGCCGCCATGTCCCGCACAGGTTCGAGCGCCGGCGATCGTGACCGAGCAGGCGTCGCCGCGTGCTCTCTCTTGCTCGAGCGTTACTTCGACGTTCTGGAAGCCAACTCGATCGCGGTCGACCGCCTGGAATCGAGCAGCGACCGCGACCTCGCGCTGCGGCTCAAGAGCGAGTACGAGGAGAGCGTGCGCTACCTGACCGAGCTGTCGTTCGAGCTCGGGGGCGAGCCGCCGACCCACGGTGATCTGCGGCGCGTCGTCAGCGACGCCAAGGTCGCGATCGGAGAGATCGCCGGAGATCGCGGCGTGCTCGGTGCACTCAAATCGAACGAGAGCAGCCTGTGCAAGCTGCTCGAGAAGACGGCGCGCAAGGCTGACCTCCCCGTGAATCTCGCGAGCCGGATCGGCGAGGAGCTCGAAGCCTCCCGCGCGCGGCTGGCGCTGCTCGACGATCGCCTGGAAGAGTTGAAGGATCGAGCTCACCTGCTTTCGTGATCCCGTAGGCGGCCGCTGGGCATGACGCGGCCGGACGAAAAGCGCGTTGTCGGGCCAAAAGCCCTGTGACTTGAGAAGGACCGAGCGGCCAGCTATTCTGGATTGTTCGGGCGAAACGCGTGGGACGCTTCAGACACAAACATTTCGCCATGTTGGGGGGCGTGGCCGTGGCCGTCACGGGGCTGCTCTTGCTGTTCGGCAGCCGCTTGACGGCAGCTCCACCCAAGCTGCCCGTGAGCGCAGGTGGCGTGACCCTGTCGCAGGTGCCTCGAGGGGGTGTGGGCCAGGGTGCGATGATCGAGGCCCGGGAAGGGGACTGGCTGCTCGAGTCGGATCGTGTGCGCATCGTGGTCGGGGCGGATGCGCCCGGTGCGGAGCGCCAGGTGCGCTTCGGTGCCATCCTGGACGCGACGGCTCGCGATTTCGCTCACGACAATCTTACCGACCTCCGGCCGCGCCTCGAAATTGCCGGCGCTGAAGTGGCGCTGCGGACGCAGTCAGTGCGCCCGGTGCTCGACGGCGAACGCCCCTACCTGCGGCTCGTGCAGACCTCCCGCGACGGACGCCTGACAGCGACGACCGATATCACCGTGCACCCCGGGGAGCCGCGCGTCGGTCTGATCACACGCGTCGTGAACGCGACGAACGCGACCGTGACGGCGCTCAGCGTCGGTGATCGCTCGCGCTGGCCGGGAGCGGCGACGTTCGCTCCGCGCGTCGGGTACGTGAAGTACGCTTCGCGCGCGAAGACGACCTGGCTGGGTCGCGAAGGGCGCGATGTGTCCTATGCACTGTCGTTCCTCGGTGAGTCGCTGGACACGGCGTTTCGCTTCGATCGCGTGGGCTCCACCGGCCAAACATCGATGCGCCGCGCTCGCGATTTGCCGCCCAACGAGGAGCGAGAGCATCGCCGCGCGCTGCTGGTCACTCCCGGGGGGTTGCACCAGGCGGCGGCTGCTGCATGGCACAGCATGGGTGTGCCGGTGGGCGGCGTTGGAGGCGTGCTGCGCCCACCGCCGGCGTGGGCGAGCGTGGAGGCGCTGGACGCCTCGCAGCGCGTGATCTTGACCGTGAACGCGGCGCTCGACGGCAGGTTCGATCTGGCACTGCCGGCAGGGGACTACCGGCTGCTCTTGCGCTCTCCAGGTGGAGAGCAGACGGAGAACGTGCACATCGTGAGCAATGCCCAGCTCGAATCCGCGCTTTTGCCACCGGAGCCCGCGCGCCTGACGCTGGAGGCGACTGACGAATGGCTGAACCCGCTGCCGACACGCTGGGTGATCCGCGGCTTGGCTCCGACCAAGGATCCCGATTTCGGCGCGCTGGAACGTGCAGATGGCGCGAAGAACATCGTGTACGCCCGTGAGGGGCGCGCCGTGGTGGGAATCCCGGCCGGGCGCTATCGCATCCTGGCGACGCATGGCCCCGAGTACACGATTTACACGACGGAGCTGAAGATCACGCCCGGCGCGCGCATGAGTCTGCAAGGACAGCTGGTGCGCGTGGTGGACACGACGGGGTACATCGCGTGCGACTTCCATCTCCACGCGGAGCCGAGCCACGACTCCAGCGTAACGCTCGACGATCGCGTGCTCAGCTTGGTCGCCGAAGGCGTGGAGTTCGCTGTCGCGACGGACCACAACCACGTCACCGACTACGGGCCGGCCATCGAACGCGAGGGGCTCACGGGCCGGCTGGCGGCCACCAGCGGTGTCGAGATCACGACCAAGACCTGGGGCCATTTCAACGCCTTCCCATACCCGGTCGGCGCTCCCCCGCCCGTTGCCGAGGCGGCGGATCCGGACGAGATATTTCCGGCTGTGCGCCGGGTGTCGCCGGGTGCGATCATTCAGGTCAACCATCCTCGCATGCGTGGCGTCGGCTACTTCAACCGCATCGAGCTCGACGAGGATGGCGCGGCGGCCACCGAAGGCTTCTCGTTCGAGTTCGACACGATCGAGGTCGTGAACGGCTTCGAGTTGGCGGAGCCGAAGACGATCGAGGCGAATATTCGTGAGTGGTTCTCGCTGCTCAGCTCAGGCCGCCGTCACACCGCGGTCGGCAATTCCGACTCTCATCGGCTCGTATACCAATGGCCTGGCTACCCGCGCACCTACGTGAAAGTGGACGAAGACGATCCAAAGCGCATCACCGCCGCCCAGGTAGCGCGCGCGCTCCGCGAGGGCCGTGCCCTGGTGTCGACGGGCCCGTTCGTGCGGGTGTTGGTGAACGATGCCGAACCCGGCGACTTGCTGACGGTGCCAAAAAGGCGCGCCAAGGTTTCCGTCGTAGCTAGCGCTCCCGATTGGATCGACGTGCGGCGAGCCGAGATTTACGTGAATGGCGTGCGCGCGGCCACTGCAGCGGCCACGCCCGGCAAGGGCGCAACGCGCATCGATTGGCAAGGCGAGCTTGCCTTCAAACAAGATGCCTGGGTCGTCGTCATCGTGCGCGGCGAGAAGCTGCTCGACGCGGTGCTGACGGGGACGCGCGCCGCGCCGCTGGCCTTCACGAACCCGATTTTCGTGGACGCCGACGGCGACGGAAAATTCCGAGCTACAGAAGCGCGTCCAGCGCGCGCGTCCACGCCAGCAGCTTCTGGCGCTGTGCACCCAGGTCTTCCGACGCAATGATTCTATGGCGCTGGATCTCGGCGGCAAGCTTCGAATGCTCGGGCTGGTTCGTGGGTTGACCCAGAAGGCGAGCCGCCTCTTCGAGCTCCTTCTGGCCGATCCCGAAATTGCGTTCGTCCAGCGCCAGCAGTGACAGATGCAGGTGCCGCCGCGCCTCGAGCGCCGTGATCCTCTGCTGCTCCGTGCGCAGCTTCTGCTCGACTTCTTGGGTGCGACCTTCTGCGTCACGCAGCTGCGTGGCCAGCTGGAAGCGGCCGATTCCGTAGGCTGCGCCGACGGCCACGATGAAGGCTGCCATACCGAGTAAAATCCGTTTAGCCTTGGAAGGCCCTCGAGCCGGCTCCTGTGGCGAAATTGCGCTGTCTACCTGGTCATGCGTCGGCATCCCGAATCAGATCCCTGGCAGGCTCGCGAAGGCAAGTTATCGGCGCCCAAGCGCCAATTTACGGGCGCTCTGGCCCTTGCGAAACGCGGCACGGCAAGAGCCTGGATGGGTGCATGTACGACACCTGTGACGGGTGCTGCGCCGGCGGACTTGCGCGGGGAGTGGGGCGTGACCATCAAAGACTCGTGTTCGGTTCGCGGCCGAGCCCCGTCTGGCCGAGGGCGCGGCGTCTCATACTGAGATGCGACAAAGCGTCCGGGCGCATTCGAGTGGAGCCCCTCACAGGGACCATCGAGCCGAAAGTCGCACATCCACCGGTGGAGACTTCGCCGTACAAGCGCTGAATATATGCCGTGACGGCCGCGTGCACTACTATCCCCGTTATGTATCAGGGCGTACGACCCGAGGACGACATTCTGGTCGTCGAGGACGACGCCGATCTGCGCGAAACGCTCGTCGAGCTTCTGCGCGCCAATGGCTACCGCTCTGTGGGCGTGGAGAACGGTAAGAAGGCGCTCGACTACTTGAGCACATCGAACGTTCCGTCACTCATCCTGCTCGACCTGATGATGCCGGAGATGAACGGCTGGCAGTTTCGCATCGAGCAAAAGAAGAACCCGGCGATTTGTGGCACGCCCGTGGTCGTGCTCTCGGCCGATGACAGCCCGCAAGCGGCAGCCATCGACGCCGATCTGTACGTCAAGAAGCCGATCGACCTGAGCGTGCTGCTCAGCAACATCGAGCACACGCTGCGCGACTCCCAGGCACGACGCGTCGCGCAGGCAGAGCGCATGGTGTCGCTCGGCACGCTCGCGGCGGGCATCGCGCACGAAATCAACAATCCGCTCGCGTACGTGCTCGCGAACCTCGAGTACCTGAACAACCACGCGACCGATTTCGTGCTGCCGGAGCGCCGCGAGGAGGTGAATAACGTCCTGTCGGAGGCCACGGATGGCGCGGAGCGCATTCGCTCCGTGATTCAGCAAGTCAACGTATTCTCGGCGGACGACTCCGAGGAGCGGAGGCCCCTCGATTTGCGTGTGGCCATCGAATCGGCGGTGAAGATCGCGTTCAACGAGATCCGGCATCGAGCCAGACTGGTGCGCGACTATCACGACGTGCCATTCGTGCTCGCCAGCGAGGGACGGCTGACGCAGGTGTTCACCAATCTGCTGGTGAACGCCGCACAGGCCATTCCCGAGGGCAACGCGGCGAGCCACGCCATCCGCGTCAGCACGCGCACGGCGGACGAGGACGGACGGGCCGTCATCGAGATCACCGACACCGGATCCGGCATCCCGCCGCAGCTCGTGGGGCGCATCTTCGAGCCGTTCTTCACGACCAAGCGCCCCGGCTCGGGTACCGGGCTAGGGCTGTCCATCTGCTACGGAATCATCCACTCTTGTGGCGGAGAAATCACGGTGCAGAGTGAGCTCGGCCGCGGCAGTACCTTCCGCGTTACCTTGCCGTCGGCAGGCGCCCACGCCAGCCACGTCCCGGATCGACCGCACGAGGTGCTGCCGCCGTCCCGGCGCGCGCGCCTGCTCGTGATCGACGATGAGCCCGCGATATTGCGCGCCGTCGCGCGCAGCCTGAAACGGGAGCACGACGTCGTGACAGAAGAGAGCGGACACGACGCCCTCGAGCGCCTGCGCGAAGATCGCGACTTCGATCTCATTCTTTGCGATTTGATGATGCCGACGTTGTCCGGATCCGATCTGTACGAGGCAGTACGCACGAACTACCCGGGGATCGAGCGCCGCTTCGTGTTCATGACCGGTGGAGTGTTCACCGATCGGGCCAAGGACTTCCTGAACGCCGTGGACAATGCTTGCATCGCCAAACCGCTGGAACTGTCGCGCCTCAACGCCTTGATCGCAGACAGTGTGGCCGAGCGCGCGCGTCACGCCGAGTGATGCGTCCGGCTCGTCCCGCTGTTCGGGCCATGGCCGCGGTCGGTGCGTGCTGCGTCGTCGTCAGCGCGTGTGGGGCTCGCTCGAGCGAGGGAGCGGCGCGCGACCCGCACGGTGAGACACCGCCGTCTGGAGCTCCCCGCGTCAGCGTGCCGCCGCCCGAGCGTCCGCCTGGGCCGCCGCAATGGTCGTACGTCCTGCCGCTCGACTTCGGCATCCGCAGCGACGCGGCCGGTGAGGGAGCCTTTCGCGCGCGGCGCACGCACGGGGAGCATAACGGGCTGGATCTGCTGGCGCCGCTCGGTACGCCCGTGCTGGCGGCGTGTGCCGGTGAGGCGCGCTCTGGAACGACGGGCGCGTTCGGCAACTGGGTGCAGCTCGTCTGTCCGCTTCCCGCTGCGTTTGGCGGCAGCGGCGCCGGCTCCGTGTCGCTATTCTATGCCCACCTGCTGGACGCCGAGGTGGCAGATTCATGGACGTCCGTGCCGCGGGCGCGCGTGCTCGGGCGAGTGGGCAAGACCGGCAACGCGGCGGGACCCAGCGTGGAGCCTCATCTGCACCTGGAGGTCGTGATCGCGGACGACGAGCGCGCCGCCCGCGACGAGACGCATTCCGGCCTGATTCAGTCCTCGAGCTGGGCGGTCGCGACGTTTCTGAGCCGGCTCGCCCGAACCTGCCTGGATCCGCACACGTTTGCGCCGGGATCCGGTCAGGTGCAGCGCGCGCGTCGCGTCGATCCGTTCCTGGTGTTCACGTGCTTCGCCGTGGAAAAACCGGCGCTGGCCACGCCCGAGGGACGTTTGGCGGCGGCATCCGTGAAGTGGAGCCAGCGCTACACATCCCAGGACTTCGACGTCGATCAGGGGCTCTCGCGCTTTTCAGCGCCGGCGCGGGCGCCGCGCGCCACGCTCGAGTACTTCACGGGCCGCTGGCAGGGCGAATATCTGGGCACGCAAGCGTTCGCGGCCCTCGAGGTCTCGGCGGGCGGCCGCTTTGACGTTCAGGTCCAGACCGGTCCCGAGCGCGCCTGTCAGCTCGGGGGGCAGCTGCACATCGAAGCGCCCCGGCTTCACTTCGAGACGCCGGACTCAGAGTGCGCGGGAGCCGAAGCGCATTTCGGTTGGACGTATCTGGTCGATGCGACGACCGATGAGTTCAGCGTGGCGGACCCCACGCTGCCGGGCGCGGTGACACGCGAGGCCGGCGAGCTGCGCGGTCCCGTCTGGCGTTTCGAGCGTCAGACGGTCAGCGCCGGCCCTTGAAGCCCATCATGTCTTGAACCGCCGACTCGCTCGCCTCCGCGATGTCGTGCTCTTCTTTCAGGCGGTCTGCGCAGTCCTCACACAGCTTCTTGGTCCGCCCGTTGACGGTAACGGCAACGAGCTCCTCCGCTTCTTCACCACAGCCTTTACACACTGCCATGTCCTCGGCTCTAGCATGCACCAAGACTAGGGTGCGTCCCTGAATTGCAGCTCTCCCCGTAAACGTGCCCGTCTAACGTTCCATCGCTTCCAGTCCCACGATCAATTTCGCCGTAAAAATACGGGCTGGCGATTCGCGGTCCGAGCTTTCATTAGGGCGGAATGCAAAACGAGCGATTGCTGCGGCGGGTTAGCCCCGAGTTCAACGGAGTGCGACTTGGCGACCGACGGCTCGAGTTACGGGTTCTGAAGACGGTCGAGGCACTGGCGCGCAAGCCGTCGGCGAGCATCCTGGCAGCCGCCCGCTCGACGGCTGAGGCCGAGGCGATGTATCGATTG
>DATDJP010000101.1:0-70922 GCA_036520475.1 Polyangiaceae bacterium
CTCGGAGGTGACCGTCGGCCACGGCGTGATCGTGCACGGCGCGCTCATCGGGGATGGCGCGCTCATCGGCATGGGCTCGGTCCTGCTCGATAACTGCGAGATCGGCGCGGAATCGCTGGTCGCCGCCGGTTCCGTCGTCCCACCGCGCATGCAGATCCCCCCGCGTTCGATGGTCCGCGGCCAACCCGCCAAGGTGATCCGGCCGCTCCGCGAGGACGAGTGGATCCAGGGCCGAGTCGGCGCGCGCGTTTATCTGGAGCTGATGAAGGCGCACCGCTAACGGGCGCGGCAGACCCTCAGCCGCCGCCGACGAAGTGCACTATTTCGAGCACATCGCCCGGGTTCAGGCGGTGTTCGGCGTGGGTGGCCCGTGGCACGACCTCGCGATTGCACTCCACGGCGACCGGCCCCTCGGTGAGACCGAGGTGCTCGATGAGGCCGCGCACGGTGAGCCCGTCGGGCACGTCGTGCGGAGCGCCGTTCACGGTGAGCTGCATGCCGCGAAACGTGACGAACCGCGCCGAGCGAGTCAAGCCCCGCTCGTGCTAAACCCGCACGCGCGGTGAACCCCGTAGCCTTCGAATCCCGTCGCCCGCACTGGGCCGCACCTCGATTGCGTGCGCGGGCCGCGCTGCTCCTGGGCCTCGCTGCCTTCGTCGCCGCTCCGGGATGCCGAAAGCGCGCCAAGGCCGACGGGACCGCGAAGACGGCCGCCACGGGCGTCGCGAGCGCCGAGCCGACGGCGGTCACGGCTCCGATTTCGTCGCTGCACGTGGACCACGGCGAGCTCGACACGCGCGCGCCGACGGACGCGCCCCGGCTAGCCGCGACCATCATCGCCACGACGATCTACAAGCTGCCGGACCTGAACGCGCGCAAGCTCGGTTATCTGCGGCTGGGGGCCGTGGTGCAGCGGGACGCCGATGCCGTACCCGGCAAGGGCTGCAAGGGCGCTTGGTACCGCATCTACCCGATGGGCTACGTCTGCACCGACGAAGCCACGCTCGACGTGAACGATCCGCTGGTGCGGGCCGCCAGCGTGCGCCCGGATCTGTCCAAGCCGCTGCCTTACCGCTACGGGTTCGTGCGCGCGACGGCGCCGCAGTACCTCCGAGTGCCGACGCGCGCCGAGCAGGACAAGAGCGAGTTCAAGCTCGATGAGCACCTGGACTGGTTCAAGCAGAACCACGACGAGGTGCAGCGGGTCGTCATCGGTGCCAACGACGTCGCGCTCGATCCACGCGGCCTGCCGGCGCTGAAGCCGAACGGGCGGGCGGGCAAGCCTTCCACCGAGCTCAGCACAGGAGAGCTGTTCGGCGGGAAGACCGCGGACGATCCGCGCCCGTTCTGGCTCGACGGGGGCCGAAAAATTCCGAACGTGTCCGGCTACGAGGTGCCCGACTACGCGCTCTTCGCCGACCGCGTGCGGCGTAAAACGGGTCTGTCCTTCGTGGGCTCGTTCGAAGCGCGGGACGGCGAGTTTTCGCGGCGGTTTGCCGTCACGGTCGACTTACGGCTGATCCCGACGTCCAAGGTCAAACCGGATACCGGCTCGCCCTTTCACGGCGTAGAGCTCGGCTCCGCGCTGCGCATGCCATTCGCCTGGGTGATCAAGCGGGACAGCAAGACGTACAAGCTCATCAAAGACAAGGACGAGGCGCGCCCGGCCGAAGACGTACCCCGCCGCGCGCTCATCCCGCTCACCGGCAAGGCGCGCATCAAGGGCGGGGTGCGCTACTACCAGAGCACCAAGGACCAGACGCGCTGGCTGCGCGCGGACGATCTCGGGATCGTGGCCGAGCCGCCGGAATGGCCGGCGCCGGCGAGCAAAGGCGAGAAATGGATCAGCATCTCGCTGCGCCAGCAGACGCTGGTGCTCTACGAAGGCAAACGTCCCTTTTACGCGACCCTGGTCGCGACGGGGCGCGACCGGCTCGGGGACCCGAAGACCAGCCTCGCCACGCCGCAAGGCGACTTTCGGCTGCGCAGCAAACACATCGCGGCCGCCATGGATTCGTACGAGAACTCGGCGGTCTCCGGCGGCACCCGGGCCAACACCAACGCGACCTCGGAGGGGAGCGCTGCCGACACGATCGCGCGCCTGAAAAAGGCGCAAACCAGTGGCCAGACGCTCGACGAAGACGACCGCCGGCGGCTCTTGAACATCGAAAAGGGTCGGGATCCCGAGTATGGCGTCACCAAGCGCCGGGGCTCCGAGAATTTCGAGCTCCGCGACGTGCCCTGGATTCAGTACTTCGCGGCCGGTTATGCCTTACACGGCGCTTACTGGCACGACGTGTTCGGCATCCCGCGCAGTCACGGCTGCGTGAACTTGAGCCCCATCGATGCGCGGATCGTGTTCAACTGGACGGACCCGCCCGTGCCGGCGGGATGGCATGGCATCAACGTCGGGCCCGACATGGGTGAAGGCACCGCCGTGATTATACGCGAGTGACGGGCTTCGGCCCGTGCGGCTCCAATGGCGCTTTTCGTGTTGCGCGCACCTGAAAGCGTGCCGAAAAAAGGAACATGCTCGTGATCCGTCGCCGGGTAGAGGTTCGAAAATGCGCCAAGGCCGGCTGATCGTCGCCTCGGCGCGCTTGCCGGTGACCGTTTCGCATCGGCAGGACGCCTGGGAAGTGACGCCCAGCGCGGGCGGGCTGGTCACGGCCTTGCAAGCGGTCGCAGAACGACGCTCGTTCACCTGGCTGGGCTGGCCGGGTGCGTATGTTCCGGAGGAGGACCGCCCAGAGGTCACGCGCGCGCTCGAGGAGCGCGGGTCGCACCCGGTGTACATCAGCAAGGCGCACGTCGAAGGCTTCTACCAGAGCTTCTCGAACGGCGTGCTGTGGCCCTTGTTCCACAACCTGGCGGAGCGCTCGCGGTTCGATCTGTCGGGCTGGAAGTCGTACCAGATCGTCAACGAGATGTTCGCCGAGGCCATCGCCGCGCAGGCGGAACCCGGCGATGTCGTGTGGGTCCACGACTATCAGCTGGCGCTCGTCCCCGCGCTGCTCCGGCGCCGCGGTCTGACCTGCGCGATCGGTTTCTTTCTGCACATTCCGTTTCCTTCCGCGGAGACTTACCGCACGCTGCCGGTCCGCGAGGCCATTCTGCAGGGCATGCTGGGAGCGGACCTGCTCGGCTTTCATGCGTACGAGTATGCGAATCACTTCCGCAGCGCCTGCCTGCGCGTGCTCGGCATCGAGTCGGACACGGAGGCCGTGCGCGTCGGTTCGCGCCGTGTGAGCCTTTCCGTCCTGCCGATCGGCATCGATCCGGGCGAGGTGCGCGCCATGCTCCAGGGCCGGCCGGCGCGGCAGGAGCTGGCGACGATTCAGAGCACGTACGCTGGCAAGAAGGTGCTCGTGGGCGTTGATCGCCTCGACTACACGAAGGGCATCCCCGAGAAGCTCCTGGCGTTCGAGGAGGTGCTGAAGAGCAATCCGAAGTGGCGGCAGCGCGCCGTGTTCATTCAGATCGCGGCCCCGTCTCGTACCGGAGTGGAAGAGTACCAGCGCTTGAAGCGAGACGTGGACGAGCTCGTCGGCCGTATCAACGGGCGCTTCGGCTCGCCGAGCGCCATGCCCGTCGTGTACGTGAACCAGAACGTCGGTCGCGAGCGCCTGGTCGGCTTGTATCAAGCAGCGGATATCGCCCTGGTTACGCCCTTGCGCGATGGCATGAACTTGGTCGCCCTCGAGTACGTGGCGTCACGCGGGGAGCTCGGCGGCACCTTGATCCTGAGCGAGTTCGCGGGCGCGGCTCAGTGGCTGCCCGGAGCGCGGCTGGTCAACCCGTACAACACCGCCGATCTCGCGAACGCCATTCTGGAGGCGCTCGAAGCGCCGCGTCCGGACGCGGAAACGTTCCGACACATGATGAACTTCGTGAACGAGAATACCTCGATGCGCTGGGCGAATCGTTTCCTCGATAGCCTGGAGGGGGCCGTCGCCGAGGTCGCTCCCCAAGCGGAGGTGCTCGCGGTCGACAAGCCGCCGCTCGCGGATCGGGTCCGTCGCGCCAAACGCCCGCTGGTGCTGCTCGACTACGACGGAACTTTGCGCGCTTTCGTCGCCGATCCGCGCGACGCGGTGCCGGATGCGCGCCTGCTCGCGCTACTCTCCGGTCTGGCCGAGCAGGCACGTGTGTACATCGTGAGCGGCCGGAGCGCGCAGACGCTCGAGAATTGGTTCGGGCGGCTCCCCGTCGGTCTGGTGTGTGAGCATGGCCTGTCCATCAAGCACCCGAGCCAGGGCTGGCAGGACGCCGCGGCGGTCAATGGCACCGCGCTCAAGCGCATCGTCGAACCGCTCTTCAAGAATTTCGTGCAGCGCACGCCGGGCAGCTCCATCGAATACAAACAAGCCGCCATTGCCTGGCACTACCGAGCCGCGGATCCCGAATTCGGGACGCTTCAGGCCAATGAGCTGTTGCCACTGCTCGAAGACACGTTGCACAGAAAGCCGTACGCCGTGCTGCGAGGCAACCGGGTTATCGAAGTGCGCCACCACAAGGTGAACAAGGGACGGGCTTTGCTCACCATCCTGGAGCAACACGCGGATGCGGATCTGGTGTTCTGCGCGGGCGACGACCGCACGGACGAAGACCTGTTCGAAGCCATCCCCGAGTCATTTCGAGAGCGCAGCATCACGTGCTGGGTCGGTCACCGCAGCGCGCTCGCCAGCTACTGGGTCGAGTCGAACCAGGTCCTGCTCAGCGAGCTCGAGACGATGCTGCGTCTCTGGCGCGAACGCCCTGCCACCACCCCAGCCGCTCGCGAAGAGCCGCGGCCACGGCGCTTGGGGGTGGTCGCGGTGGCCAGCGCGGAGCGGGCGCGCCGCTGAGCGCCGCCACGAGGACGCCATGGTTTGGTCGGCTGTGGCCGCTCTCGTGCTCGGGCTTTGCGCGGGCTGCACACGCGGCGGACCCGCGGCGCGCGCGGACCGTACGGATCCAGGATTGCTCGACGCAGCCCCGAGCGTCCGCGCGGACCCAGGCGCCGCGGACGTCTCGCGAGCGGCGGAACGCGCGCGCATGGTCGAAACGCAGCTGGCCGATCGCGACATCCGCGACGCGCGCGTGCTCGCCGCGATGAAGCGCGTCCCGCGACACCGCTTCGTGCCCGCGGAGAACCGCGACGAGGCGTACACGGATCGCCCGCTTCCGATTGGTTACGGCCAGACGATCAGCCAGCCCTACATCGTCGCTTTCATGACGCAGGCCGTCGCACCCAGGAGCGACGACCGCTGCCTCGAGATCGGGACGGGCAGCGGGTACCAGGCCGCAGTTCTTGCGGAGCTCTGTCAGCACGTTCACAGTATCGAGTATCTGCCCGAGGTCGCGAGCTTCGGTGCGCGCAACCTGCGCGCGCTCGGTTACGCACCAGAGCGCGTTAGTCTGCGCGTCGGCGACGGCTACGCGGGCTGGCCGGAAGCGGCACCGTTCAACGTGATCGTCGTCACGGCAGCGCCAGATCACGTGCCCGAGCCCCTCTTGAAGCAGCTGGCGCCGGGCGGTCGCATGCTGATCCCAGTGGGCGAACACGCCGGAACTCAGGAGCTTCTGCGCTGGACCCGCACGAGCGAGGGCACGACCAAGCAGGCCTTTCGGCGCGAGCGCTTGCTGTCGGTACGGTTCGTACCGTTCCTGGGTGATCGCCGCCCCTGAACCTGAGCGCGCACGCGGGCATCGTTGTTGCTTCACCACAACTGCCCATGGCTCTGCCGTCTCTTCGGTTCGCCGAAAATGTGTACCGTGCCGGGGCGACGCGCGACACTCGCGCTGTAAGGAAAAGTCGTATGACGCGTCGCGGGCTCGCTGTGATGCTCGCAGGGCTCGGCGCATTGACGCTGTGCGCTGGGCGCAGCGAGCCCATGCTCGCGTCCGTGCCGAAAGCTCCGCTGCGCGCGCACTTTGGGGTCAGCCCCGCGCCTTACGTTGAAAGCGCGCGACCGGCGCCGCAGCCAGCAATGGCAGCGAGTGAGTCGTCGAGCGCGCCCGCCGCGTGTCCTTCGGACATGGTGCTCGTGGACGGCAGCTACTGCACCGAGGTGAAACACGTGTGCCGGAGCTGGCTCGACGACCAGAAGCTGTCGTATGCACGCTGCGGCGTGTACGAGCCGCGCGCCGAGTGCGTCGGAGCTCGAGTAACGCTGCGCTACTGCATCGATCGTCACGAATACACGCCGCCCGGCGACGAGCGTCCCAAGAACTACGGCAGCTTCGTGACGGCGACCAAGATCTGTAAGAGCTTGGGTAAGCGCGTGTGCACCGAGAGCGAGTGGAACTTCGCCTGCGAAGGGGAAGAGATGCGCCCCTATCCGTACGGCTGGGCGCGCGAGCCCAAGTGCAACCAGGATCAGGCCGAGCTCTTCGAGCGCTCGCCGAAGAAGGTCTACCTCAAGGATCTGCGCGCGCCGGCGAACGCGCATCCCGAATGCATCAGCCCGTTCGGCGTTCACGACATGGTGGGCAACATGGACGAACCCGTGCTGCGCGAAGCGGCACGCTACAATCATCCGTACCGGAACGCGCTCAAGGGCGGCTGGTGGATGAGCGGGCGCAACCGCTGCCGTCCGGCAACGACCGCGCACGACGATTACTACGAAGACGTGCAGGTCGGCGTGCGCTGTTGTGGGGACACCGCAGGCGATGAGCCCCGAACCGAGTGAATGCTGCCGCGGCAGACAGGGCGCGCTGCGCAACAAGGATTGTGCCAGCGCCACTGACCCGGCCCCGTGGCGGCGCGGTGCACTCCGCGGCCACCACACGCCAAGTGGTGGAAACGAAAGCGTATCGGCGACTCGCGCCCGGCCCAGCAGTGCGCACGGTCAGGACCCCGCGCGCGCTCTCGCTTGGGTTTGGCTTGACTATGCGCTGACTACATCGATAACTCCAGGCGGTGCGTGCGTTTGCGTTGGGTGTGGTGCTCTGCTGCGGAGCCTCGAGTGCCTGTTCCCGCGAGGGACAGAGCGTCCAGCGTGCGCTAACGGAATCAGCCGACGAAGCGCCGGCTCGCGCCGCGCCACCAGCGCTCGTCGCGATTCGCGCAGGGGCCCGCGATCCTGCGCGTCCACAGATCAGCGCGTGCCCCGAGCACATGCTGCTGGTCGAGGGGAACTACTGTCCCGAGGTGCGCCATCAGTGCCTGCGCTACCTCGACCCTCCGGGCCGCTACGAGTTCTTTCGCTGCGCCGAGTACGCCCAGCCGGCTGAGTGCGCGTCACGCTCGCGAAAACGCCTGCGTTTCTGCATCGACCGCGACGAATATTCCAGCGATCCCGGCGGTCTTCCTGACAATTATCAAAGTTTTACTCGCGCGGGTCAGGTCTGTCAGAGCCTCGGCAAACGCGTGTGCGCGGAGAGCGAGTGGAACTTCGCTTGTGAAGGGGAAGAGATGCGCCCGTATCCGTACGGGTTCAAACGCGATCCGAGCGCGTGCAACGCCGACCGCACGGCGATCCTCGATCCGTCGGGCAAGCTGCGCGATCTGCGCGCGCCCGGCGATGCGTACCCGCGCTGCGTGAGCTCGTTCGGTGTGCGCAATCTGGCGGGCAACCTCGAAGAGTTCGTGAGCATCGACGGCACGCGAGGCCCCGCCCCCGCCATGAAAGGTGCGTACTGGCAACCGAGCAGGAACCACTGCCGCGCCGCCCAGACGGCGCACGATCGCTTCTATAACGGCACGGAGACCGGTTTCCGTTGCTGCGCCGAGCCGGTTCGCTGAAAAGGGTCGCCGTGCTCCGCCGCGCTCGTGCCAGCCGTACTGATCGATGAGCCTGGATCCGATTGGCATCCTCGGAAAGATCGTTTCCGAGAAATACCGCGTCGAGCGCTTCGTGGCCGAAGGCGGCTTCTCCGTCGTGTACCGCGCGACACACGTGCTCTGGAATCGGCCGGTCGCGATCAAATTCTTTTCTGCGCTCTCGCTGACCTCCGGCAATCAACGCCAGGTGCTCGAGCGCGCCTTCATCAACGAGGGCGCGCTACTCACGCGGCTCAGCACGGAAACCAACGCGATCGTCCAGGCCTGGGACGGCGGCTCGATCACCATGGCCAACCGGCAATGGCTGCCGTACCTGGTGCTCGAGTGGGTGGACGGTAAGGCGCTCGACGAGATCCTGGAAACCGAGCAGGTAGAGGCCAGAGAGCCCTGGTCGCTCGAGCAAGTGCAGCGCTTTCTCGGCCACATCGTGCGGGCGGTCGCGATCGTGCACCGCCACGGGGTGGCGCACCGCGACCTCAAGCCCGGCAATATCCTCGTGGTTGGCGGCGATCCGCGTCACGACGACGTCAAGGTGAAGATCCTCGACTTTGGCGTCGCCAAGCTGATGCTCGACCATGCCGAGTTCCAGGCGGCGCTCACCGCCACGGGCCGCACGTTCACGGCGTTCACGCCGCACTACGGCGCGCCCGAGCAATTCAGCCAACGCTTCGGCGCGACCGGGCCCTGGACCGACGTGTACGCCCTGGCGTTGATTGCCGTCGAAATGCTGTGCGGACGTCCGGCGTTCGACGGCCGCGACGTCGCGGAGCTGTCCGCACAGAGCACCAACGCGACGCGCCGGCCCACGCCGCGCGCCTTCGGCGTGAGCGTGCCGCCGGCTCTCGAGCAAGTGCTCGAGAAGGCTTTGGCGTTGAAGCCCCAGGATCGCTACGCAGACGCGGGCCACTTCTGGACAGCGTTCGAGAACGCTTCCGGCATTGCGAAGGCCGATTCCGTGCCGCCCAGCGCTACGCCCGCGGCCCTGGAGGCGCGCGCCGTCGTGACGGGCAAACCCCCGCGCCGCTACGGCGGAGCGATCGGCATCGCGCTGCTTGCGGCGGTCTGCGCCGCGGGCGGCGTGTTCTGGGGCCTGCGCGACGCGCGGCGCGCGACGCCCATCGTCGCATCCAGGCCAGCTTCGATCAGCCAGGCGGCAGCCGCCGTCCCGGTCGAAGCCGCGGCGCCGAGTTGCCCGAAGGGCATGGCGCACATCGATGCGGGACTCTTCTTTGCGGGCACGGATCGCACGGGAACCCCGAAAAACCAGCGTCCCGCGCATCAAGTCCGGCTGAGCGCGTTCTGTTTTCACGAGCACGAGGTCACCCTCGGTGATTTCGAGACCTGCCGAGACGCGGGACACTGCCGCGAGGCGCCGCTCGAGGTGTCCTGGCCGGGCATCATCGGCCGCGATCGGCTGATTTTCAGCAACGTGTGCAACGCACGCCACCCGGACCGACGCAGCCATCCGATGAACTGCGTGTCGTGGGACACCGCGCAGGCCTACTGCGCCGCACACGGCTTTCGGCTGCCCACGGAAGCGGAGTGGGAATACGTGGCGCGCGGACCGAAGGTGCAGCGCTACACCTGGGGAGAGGAAGCTCCAGCCGCCAAGTGGCTCAACGCGTGCGGCACGGAGTGCCTGAAGTGGAGCCACAAGAACGACGCCAGCTACCGCTTGCTCTACCACACTAGCGACGAATGGCCGAACACGGCACCCGTCGGTTCTTTTCCGGAGGGGCGCTCGCGCTTCGGCCCGATGGACCTGGAAGGCAACGTCCGCGAGTGGACGGGCGACTGGTACGGCGCGTATACCGCGGAGCCCGTCACGGATCCCAAGGGTCCGGAGCAGGGCGACCGGCGCGTCGTGCGCGGCAGCAACTGGACGACGGGTGACCCGCGCGAGCTCGGACACCGGGAGCGCAGCGCCGAGGCTCCCGAAGCGCGCCGTCACGATCTCGGCTTCCGTTGTGCGGCGTCCCCACGCTGACGGCGCGTCAGGGGTACCCCCCGGGGTCCGTCAAAGTGAGGCGTTCGTCGAGGCCGAGCATCAGGTTCATGTTCTGAATCGCTTGGCCCGCGCCGCCTTTGACGAGGTTGTCGAGCGCCGCAAAACACGTCACCAGGCGCGTCTCGCGCGTGACCGCGCCGAGCGCAAAGCCGACTTCCACGTAGTTCGAGCCCGCCACGGCTACCACCTCCGGTAGTCGGGCGCGGGGGATGCGCACGAACGGCTCGTGCCGGTAGCTGTCCGCGAAGAGTACGCGCAAATCCTCGTCGCTGACGCTCGCAGGCAGGTGCACGAACGAGGTCGCGAAGATGCCGCGGCTGAGCGGCGCCGATACGGGCACGAAGGACAGGTGCAGATC
Organism: Polyangiaceae bacterium; assembly: GCA_036520475.1. Classification (GTDB taxonomy): domain Bacteria; phylum Myxococcota_A; class Polyangia; order Polyangiales; family Polyangiaceae; genus DATDJP01. The sequence goes on from DATDJP010000101.1 coordinate 10,135, forward strand.
GCTCGCCCCCGCCGCCGACAACGTGTCTTCGATCTCCGGAACATGCTGATGCTGCAGCGGGCGGTAGGTCCGCAGGTTCACCGAGCGCGTCGGATGGTGCGTCGTGGCGGAAGGCACCACACCGCTGCCGCTCGAGCCGGTGATGGCCACGGTTTGAACCTCGCCGGCCAGGAGCCCGAGCCGCGCGAGCGGTAACATGCTGAGCTCGACCGTCGTGGCAAAGCAGCCAGGGGAGGCCACGAAGCGCGCTCCGCGGATGCGCTCGCGGTTCAGCTCCGGCAAGCCGTACACGAAGCGTTCGAGCAGATCCGGACGCGGGTGCGCGGCGCCGTAGAATTGAGTGTAGGCATCGCGACGCTTGAGCCGATAGGCGCCCGACATGTCGAGGATGCGCACGTCGCTCTCGAGCACTGCCTCTACGGCCTCGAAGCTCGCCTGATGCGGCAGCCCCATCAGCACGATATCGACTCCCTCGGTCGCTTGCAGCGGCGGCAGGTTCTCGAACACGAGCTCCGTCTGCCCCTCGAGGTGGGGGTGCGCCGACGCGAGCGGCTCACCGACGTGATCGAGCGAGCACACCCTCAGGAGCTCGACCTCCGGGTGCTGCAGCAGCCTCCGCACGAGCTCCGCCCCCGCGAAGCCAGATCCCCCGAGCACAGCCGCCTTGAACCGCTTCATGCCGTCAATGTGTAAGTCCGCGCGGGCTCCGTGTCAGGCCGTGCCCCTGAACGTGAACGTGCCCGATCCGGACACGTAAAAACGCCGCCCTCAGTCCTTTTCCTGGCCGCTCAGCCGAAACGGGATGTAGAGGGCGCGCACCTTCGTGAGATCGCCGCGACGCGTGTAGCCGGCCAATCCGAACAGCACGTTCCACCAGTGCCCATCCGGCGTCTCGCCGTACGAGAACGCGGGGAACAGGTGCACCTCCCAGTCGAGGCCGTTGTGCACTTTCTTCTCGTGATAATAGACGTTGCCCACGAGCTGATTCACTTCGTTCAGATTGCTGAAGCGCCAGTAGACGGGGAAACCCACGGTCGCGCGCGAGGTGCGCGTGGCAAAGTCCCAAAAGAACGGCGCCACGACCAGGTGTGAATCGTAACCGCGCCGGCCCGTGTACAGGATCGGATGGATGTTCGTCTGCCAGCCGCGCAGATCGTGGCTGTGGTTGAAGAACGGGGTGATCCAGGTGCTTTCGCTGATGCCGTAGCGCTCGAAGTGCGCCCAGAACGGGAAGAACACCTGGTTCGACTCGCGCGGGCTCGTGCTCGAGTACAGAAACGGGAACAAGAGCTCCTGTTCGAGCCCGATGTCCGGATCGCGGTAGTTCCAGTAAAACGGCGTGATCATGTCGAGCTCGGTGCGCCCGCGGTAGCGCGCGTAGCCCCACGTCACGAACGTGCTCTCACCTTTGTGACCGCGCGCCTGCAGGTAGAGCGGGTTCACGAACAGCCAGGAATTGCCCTGCCAGCCGTAGTGAAAGAACGGCAGCACCGTGGTGTGCCGCTCGTTTTCACCCCAGATGCTCCAGTACAGCGGGAGCAGGTGGAGCATCTCGCGCTTCTGGGTGTGCTCGCGGTAGATCGGCCCCCAGATGTTGGTCCACGACAGATCGCGGTCGTTGTAGCGATAGTAATGGAGAAGGGGAGGGATCACCTCGTACTTGGAGAGCTCGTTCTGGCCGTAGAAGTAGAACGGCGCGACGCCGAAATCGATGTCCTCCGCGCTGCGGGTGTCGCAGTTCGGGCCACCGCGCCAGCTGCAGAACATCGGCCCCACGAGCTTGAAGCCGCCGCGCCCGTGCGTATTCGTGTACGTGAGCAGCGGCGGGATCAGCGTGTAGCCGCCGTGCTTTCTTTTGCCCGTGAAGTAGAGCGGCGCGAGCCAGTTGTCGCGCTCGTTCGGAGCCACGCGATTGACGAGCGGACCGACGATGGTCGTGCGTGAGCCGTCCGTGCGATCGTTCAGGTTCCAGAACAGCGGGAACAGTACGTCGTCCGCGCGTTCGGCGCTGCGCCGGTTGTAGTAGAGCCCGCCGAACAGCGAGGCGCGATCGCCGCGCTTGGGATCCGTTCGCGACGGCTGATAGCGCTCCGCCCAGAGCGGGAACACGCTGCGGAAACGATACTGGCCGCTGGTCTCCTCGTAATACGGCCCGTAGAACTTGCGCGTGACCTTGCGCGTCGTGCCTTGCGGCACTTCGTCCACCGTGGCATCGCTGCCGATGCGGGCGCGTACGCTGCGCCGCACCTTGAGCGGCTTTTCCGGGAGCGACGGCTCACTGCCGGGTGGCACCAGGCTGTCGCTCGCGCCGGGCGCCGCGTGCATTTCCGGGGCCCCGGGGGGTGGGCTCCCCGGAGCAGGCGACGGCGGCCGCGCGCCGCCCGGCATGCCGCCCGGGGTCATCGGCGCGACGCCCGGGCCATATGGATCCTGTGCACGCCCTTGAGCACGCGCGCCCGCGCTCGTCAAAAGCACAACCAGAGTCAGCCAGGCGTGTCTGCCGATGAGGGAGCGAAAGCTCAAGCGTCGCTCCGATCGACGGCGGCGACGCGCTCGGCTCGGGGATCCACGGCGCGTAGGCGCTCGACCACCATGGCCGCGGCGCTGTCGCGCGGAAGCTCGTGCTGCGAGCGCTCCGCGAGATCTTTCAGCTGAACCACGCCCCGCGCGAGCTCTGATTCACCGAGTACGACGCACAGGCGCGCGCCGCAGGCGTCGGCGCGGCGCAACATGCCTTTCAGCGAACCGCCGCGCCCGTCGACGTCGCTGCGGCAGCCAAGCCGGCGAATGTCGCGCGCCAGCTTCAGCGCGTCGAGCAGCGCGCCCTCTCCGATCGGGGCGATGAAGCAAAACGGCAGCGGCGCGGTCTCGCGCTTGGGCATGGCGAGCAAGATTCGCTCGAGACCCATGGCAAAACCGATGGCCGGCACGTCCGGGCCGCCGAGACTCTGGATCATGCCGTCGTAGCGACCGCCACCGGCCAGCGTGTTCTGGGTGCCGAGCTCGCCCTGATTCGAGCGCACTTCGAACAGCGTACGCGTGTAGTAGTCGAGGCCGCGCACCAGGCCGGCTTCGACCTTGTACGGAGTCTCGAGCGCGTCGAGCGCGCGACGGAGACCGTCCCAGTGCGCACGATCTTCGTCCGAGAGCTGATCGATCAGGGCGGGCGCACCGGCGCTGGCGGCCTTGTCGCGAGGATCCTTGGAGTCCAAAATGCGGAGCGGGTTGCTGTCGAGCCGGGCCTGCGCGTGCTCGCTGAGCGCGCCTTGCTGCGGGCGGAAATAGTCGAGCAGCGCCGCGCGGTAACGCGCCCGCGTTTCGGCGCCACCGATTGAGTTCACGGCCACTTCCAGCTCACCGATGCCGAGGTCCGTGAACAATCCGACCAGCATGTCGATGAGCTCTGCGTCCGCCGCGGGGCCTGGATCACCGAAAATCTCGCACCCCGCCTGGTAGAACTGACGGTAGCGACCGCGCTGGGGCCGCTCTGCCCGAAACATCGCCCCGAGGTAGTACCAGCGGCTCACCGGCTCCTTCGCGTGCACGGAGTGCTCCACGTAGGCGCGCGCCGCGCTGGCCGTGCCTTCGGGGCGCAAGGTGAGCGACTCTTTGCCGCGCTCGAGCGTGTACATCTCTTTTTCGACCACGTCGGTGGTCTCGCCGATCGAGCGTACGAACAGCTCGGTGTTCTCGAGCAGCGGCGTGCGCAGCTCCTGAAATCCGTACAGCTCGGCAGAGCGGCGAAAGCTCTGCTCCAGGCGTTGCCAGCGCCCCACCTCGTCGGGGAGGATGTCGTTCATCCCCTTGACGGCCCGAAACTGCATGATTTTTTCCCAATGTCTCCGGTTGGCTCGCTGGCGCGCCGACCGGGCGCTTATGCTCGGATGAGCGAGCCCGGTCAAGCTTGGGAAACGCCGGTAGGTCGCTTGGCCGCCGACGCGTGGTAGAGCGACGCGAGAGTCATGCGCGCGGCCGGCATCGATCTGGGCAGAGTGCGCGTCGGAGTGGCGGTGGCCGACGAGCTTTCCCTGATGGCTCACCCGCGGCCGTACCTGGATGGCAAAAATCCCAAGCTGCTCTTGCGCCGCCTCCGTGAGCTGGCCGAAAGCGAGCAGATCGGCGTGTTCGTCGTCGGCCTGCCGCGGCATCTGGACGGGCGCGAGGGCACTGCGGCACGGCGCGCACGCCGGTTCGCCGAGGAGCTGTCACGCGCCACGGGGTTGCCCGTCGAGCTCCAGGACGAGCGGCTCACGACGGTGGAAGCCGCCGGGCGGCTGCGCGAACAGGGTCTCGACAGCCGCGCAGCGCGGGCGCGGATCGACAGCGCCGCGGCGGCCCTGCTGCTGCAGAGCTGGCTCGACGCGCGACGCCGGGAGCCATGAGCCCGCGACCAGCTCACGCGGCAGCCCCGAAACGCAAGTCGGCGCGCAAGACCGCTCCGGCCCGGCGCCCCCGTTCACGCAGTCGGCGCAGGCTGCGCATGATCGCGGCCCTCGTCGCAGGCGCTATCGGCGCGTGGTTGGCCACGATGGCCTGCATTCTGCTCGCCTGGTCCAGCTTGGCGGGACCCGGTCCCGGCCGCCGCGTCGTCGTGCGGGCGGAGCCCGGCGCGCTCGCCGCGCTCGGTCCTCTGCTGCACGAGCAGGGCTTGATCCAGAGCCCGATGCTGTTCGCCTGGTACGCGCGCGTGCTCCACCCGACCCTGTCCGTGCGATCGGGAGAGCACGTGCTGAACGACGCGCTCTCGCCGCGTGAGCTCGCGCGCCGCCTCGGAGACGACCGATCGCGACCCTCGGTCCGCGCCAACTTGCCCGAGGGGTTCACGATCGCACAAATGGCCCAACGCCTCGAGGAAGTGGAGGTGTGCAGCGCGCGCGGGTTCGAGCACAGCGCGCGCGATCCCGAACTCCTGCGCGCCTTCGGCATCAGCGCAGACTCCGCCGAGGGACATCTGTTTCCAGCGAGCTACGACTGGCACTCGGACAGCGACCCGAGAAGCGTCGTGGAGGGGCTGATCCGCGAGATGCGCAAGCGCGTCGGGCGGATCCAGGCGCGACATCCGGGTGCGCTGGAGCGGCTGGGGCAGGAGCTCGGTTTCGGCGTGAGCGAAGTCCTGACCTTGGCGTCGATGGTCGAGAAGGAAGCGGCGCGACCGGAAGAGCGCCCGCTGATCGCGAGCGTTTTCTTCAATCGCCTGCGCGACCCGAGCTTCTCGCCACGGCGCATGCTGCAGTCCGATCCCACTGCGGTGTACGGCTGTCTGATTGCCGCGCAGGCCGCGCCCAGCTGCGCTGACTTTCGCGGCCGGGTAACGCCGGGCATGCTGCGCGACCCGCTGAACCGGTACAACACGTATCGGCACCCCGGACTGCCGCCCGGACCGATCGCGAACCCGGGAGAAAGCTCGATCGAGGCCGTGCTGGCGCCGGCGCAGACGGACTACCTGTTTTTCGTACGCACTGGCCCGGGCCGTCACTCGTTCAGCCGCACTTTCGAGGAACACTCGCGCGGCGTGCGGGCGCTTCAGGGCGGCGCGGCCGCAGGCCCGTAAACGACGCGATTTCGCGGTCGCGCTGGAAGCGCTTTCCGCGGACGGCCTGCGGCGCTAGGAGGCCGGCCCATGAAGGCCTTCGACCAGGCTGTGCGCACGGTTCAGTTCCTCTCAGTGGATGCGGTGGAGCAGGCCAACGCCGGCCACCCCGGCACGCCCATGGCGCTCGCCGGCATCGGCGTGGAAATCTTCACGCGGCACCTGCGTTATCAGCCGCAGGATCCGGTGTGGCCGAACCGGGATCGCTTCGTGCTCTCGTGCGGGCACGCTTCGATGTTGCTCTATTCGCTGCTGCACCTGGCCGGCTACGAGCTCTCGCTCGACGAGCTCAAGCACTTTCGACAGTGGGGATCGCTGACGCCGGGCCACCCGGAGTGCGGCTATCACACGCCGGGAGTGGAAACGACGACCGGGCCGCTCGGACAGGGTATCAGCAACGCCGTGGGGTTCGCGCTCGCGTCGAAGATGGCCGGCGCGCGCCTCAACACTGCGGACTCCAAGATCATCGACTATCGCGTGTTCGTGCTGGCGTCCGACGGTGACCTCATGGAGGGCATCGCGAGCGAGGCCTCCAGCATCGCCGGCCACTTGAAGCTCGATAACCTGGTCGTGGTCTACGACGACAACCACATTACGATCGACGGGAAGACCGAGATCACGTTCAGCGAGGACGTCGGCAAGCGTTTCGAAGCGTACGGCTGGTTCGTTCAGAAGGTGGACGGGCACAATCCGGCGCAGGTCGCGCGCGCGCTCGATGCGGCGGTCGCCGAGGGTCAGCGTCCGTCGCTGATCGTGGCGCGCACCCACATCGCGATCGGCGCCCCCACGAAGCAAGACACCCCGGCCGCTCACGGCGCGCCGCTGGGCAAGGCGGAGGTCGAGGCCACGAAGAAGGCCGCAGGCTGGCCGCTCACGCCCACCTTTCTCGTGCCGCCGGAAGCCTACGAGCCCTTCCGCGAGCGCACCAGCGCTCTCGCGCCCGAGTACGACGCGTGGAAGAAAACCGTCGCGGGCCTCAAAGGTGAGCGCGCCGCGCTGTGGAAGGCGCTCAGCGAACGCCAGGTGCCGAAGAACATCTTCGAGACGCTGCTCGCCGCGACCGACAACAAAGCCGACGCCACGCGCTCGCACTCCAGCAAGATTCAACAGAAGGCGGCCGAGCTCGTGCCGGCGCTCGCGGGCGGCTCCGCCGACCTCGCCGAGTCCGTGAAGACCACGATCAAGGGCGGGGGCGACGTCGGCCCGGGGGAGTTTGCCGGTCGCAACCTGCACTTCGGTATTCGCGAGCACGCGATGGGCGCGATCGTGAACGCTCTCGCGCTGAGCGGCTTCTTCATCCCATATGGCTCGACGTTCCTCATCTTCAGCGACTACATGCGGCCGGCGATCCGGCTCGCTGGGCTCATGAAGACGCAGTCGCTGTTCGTTTACTCCCATGACTCGGTGTTCCTGGGTGAAGACGGGCCGACGCATCAGCCCGTAGAGCAGCTGTCGTCGCTGCGCCTGATCCCGAACCTGGACGTGGTGCGCCCAGCCGACGCGTTCGAGTGCGCGGCGGCGTGGTCGCACGCCCTCGAGCGCAGAGAAGGCCCCACGGCGCTCGTGCTGACGCGCCACAAAATCCCCGCGCTGGAACGCGCTGCGGGCTTCGACCCAGCGCGCATGCGCGACGGCGCCTATGTCCTTGCCGACAGCGAGCGGCCCGATCTCGTGATCATCGCGACCGGGAGCGAGGTGCACCTCGCCCTGGAAGCGCGGCTGATTCTCGAGAAGAAGGGCAAGCGAGTCCGGGTCGTCTCCGCCCCATGCTGGCAAGCCTTCGAGCGCCTGCCGGTCGAGAAGCAGAACGCCGTGCTCGCGACCCCGGCGCGGCGCGCGGTGATCGAAGCCGGCAGCACCGGCCTCTGGCGCGGCGTGGCGGGCCTCGACGGTATCGTGATTGGTATCGATCACTTCGGTGCTTCCGCGCCCTGGGAGCGCATCGCCGAAGAGTGGGGCTTCACAGGCGCGTTGGTCGCGGAGCGACTGCTCGCGTTTCTCGGAACGTGAGAGCAACCTCGCACTTGGCCTGATTGCGCGTTAACGTGCCACCCGGAGCGCGCCCATGGCCTTGCCGATCGTCCTCGTCCCGCATCCCCACGTGCGGGTCGATCCGAAAGTTCTCGCCGGTAGCCCGCACGTGATCGGCTCGCGCGTTCCTGTGCGACGGCTCTGGGCATTTTACCGCGCCGGAACGTCCGTCGAGAAACTAGTTCGGCGTTTCCCGCAACTAGGCCCGGCGAAGATCTTCGACGCGCTCGCCTTTGCGTTCGATAACGAAGAGGTCATCGAAGCGGATCTGAGCCGCGAGCGTGAGCTCTTGCAACGCAGTGGTCCGGCATCCGCGCAAAAGCCTAATCAAACACAGCAGATGGCATTGCCGTTTGCGAGTGAAGGGTTCGAATGCAAAGCGTCCCGAATCTCGGATCCGCCGAAAAACCGGCGTTAGCATCGCCATCTACCTGCACTGTTGTAGGCTAATGCACTGATTTCAGGGCCGAATCCTGAACGGCTCAGCGCTGTCAGGCCGGGTAAGTTCCGCAAATTCCTTTACAAGTGCGGCAAATAGAGCGATTTACGCCAGCGCTGACGGGTTCGGTAATGGTTGCCGAGGCCGCATTGCCGCGAGCTCCGCTGGAGCGGCGTGGCACGAGCGCAAGGGTGCGAGGAATCCGGAAGTATCTCGAGTCAGGGCTCGCGCGAATGGTGCGGGCAGACGGTGAATGCGGGAGCTGGATTCGATGGAGGTATGGTGATGGTCGCTAAGTGGCGGAAGATTTCTGGACCGGTTCTTGGAGTCGTGACGTTGGCACTCGTGCCCGTGGCGCTCGTGGATTGCGGCGGCAAAGGCATGCCGGGAATGCCCGGTGGAATGCCTGGCGGCTGTCCCGCTGACATCGCCAGCGCCGACGCAGTCATGGACGCGAACTTCGGCCTGCAGGGCGAGCTCGAGGGCAAGGTGAAAGCCGCGCTCGCAGCCGGCGCAAACCTTCAGGAATTGGCTGCTGAAGTCGAAGGCGAAGTGGCCACCGCGTGTGGAAACCTCGCCAAGGATCTCGGCGCGAGCGACGACGACATCAAGCCGCAAGAGGACGGCCCCGGCAAGAAGGCGGAAGCCGCCTGTAACGCCGCGGTGAAGTTCGTCGGCGAAGCCAAGGCCAAGGCCAAGGGCACGCTCAAGGTCGACGTGGTGCCGCCGAAGTGCTCCGCGTCCATGAGCGCGATGGCCGATTGCGCCGCCTCGTGCGACGCCACCATCAAGCCGGGCGAAGCCAAGGTCGAGTGCGAAGGCGGCGAGATCAGCGGCAAGTGTGAAGGCCAGTGCAAGGGCACCTGTACGGTGGAAGCCGGCGCCAAGTGCGAAGGCACCTGCGGCGGCACCTGCAAGGGCACCTGCGAAGCCAACTTCAGCGGCAAGTGCGACGGCAACTGCCAGGGCAAGTGCGACGGCAAGGACACCAAGGGCAAGTGCGCGGGCACCTGCGAAGGCAAGTGTGAAGGCGGCGGCAATGGTTCGTGCGGCGGCGCCTGCAAGGGCGAGTGCAGCGCGTCCTGCACCATGAACGGCAAGGCCGAGTGCGGAGGCACCTGCTCGGGCGGCTGCAGCGTCGAGATCAAGGAGCCGAAGTGCAGCGGCAACATCAAGCCGCCGGAGATGAGCGCGGAGTGCAAGGCCAACTGCGACGCCAAGGTCACGGGCAAGGTCGAGTGCGTGCCGGCGCGCGTGACGGTGAACGTCGCGGGTGCGGCGGACGCTCAGGCGGCTGCCAAGCTGCGTAGCGCGATCGAGGCGAACCTCCCGGCGATCCTCAAGGTCACGCTGGGCATGAAGGGCAAGCTCGAAGGCGTTGCTGACAACGTGAAGGCTTCGGTCGAGGGTGCCTCGGCTGCGGTCAAGGGTGGCGGCGCCGCGGCTCTCAAGGTCGCCGGCTGCTTCGCTGCATCGCTGCAGGCTCAGGCCAAGGCCTCTGCCTCCATCAACGTGTCCGTCAAGGCGAGCGCTTCGGCGAGCGCCGAGGCCGGCGCGGGCGGCTGATACGAGTTTCTCTTAGTTAGCTTAGAGTCGAATTACCGGAACGGCCCTCGCGCACCGCGTGGGGCCGTTTCTGTCTTTTGTGCCCACGGCTCTGGCGTCCCCACTCGGCGAACCTGCTGAGCGGCTGTGCAACGGACGACACTGCACCGGCACCGGGAGCGGCACTGAACGGACACCGCACACGGCGCCGCAACGTTTAGAGGGGCCCTTAAGGGCGCCCGCTAGAGTGCGGTGCTGCGCGATTCGATTTCCGCCAACAGAGCGCGAGCTTCGTTGGTCGCGATGCGCTGTTCGAGCTCGGCGAAGGTCGGCACGGGACGGGGAGGGGATTTACGGCGCGCTACGAGGCCGCGGTTCACGGCTTCTTCGCAGCGCTTCTGGAAGGCAGGGTCGGTCTCGGCCTTGTCGACGAGCGCGGTGTGGGCGCGCTGCGCGAGCTCACGATTGCTGCAGACGAGCAGCGCGTCGCAACCGGCGCGCACCGCGCCCACCGCGGTCTGTTCGATCGAAAAGCGATCGCTGAGGGCACGCATTTCGAGGTCGTCCGAGAACAGCACGCCGCGAAAGCCGATCTCGCTCCTGAGCAAGGTCGTGCAGATGCGGCGGCTGAGCGTGGCCGGAGTCTCCGGGTCGAGCTCGTCGTACACCACGTGCGCGGTCATCAGGGCGGCGACCTCCCGCAGGCACGCCGTGCGGAACGGGGGTAGCTCCACGTGATCGAGCCGCGCCTTGTCGTGTTTCACTCGTGGCAGGTCGAGGTGGCTGTCCTTGTTGGTGTCGCCGTGGCCGGGGAAGTGCTTGCCACAGGCGAGCACGCCCTGCTCCTGGAGCCCCTCGATGAACGCGCGACCAAGGCGTGCCACCGTGTCCGTATCCGACGAAAACGCCCGATCGCCGATGATGGGGTTGTCCGGGTTCGAGTCGACGTCGAGCACCGGAGCGAAGTCGAGGTTGATGCCGAGCGCCGACAGCTCGCGTCCGAGCACGGACGCGGCTCGGCGGACGAGCTCAACGTCAGCGATCCTGCCCAGGACACGCATGGCCGGCAGTCGCAGACACGGCTCCGGCAAGCGCGCGACCCGGCCGCCCTCCTGATCGATGCCGATGAAGGGCGGCAAGTCGTCGGGCGACACGTCCACGACGGCGCTGGTGAGCTCGTGAATCTGCGTCAGCGACGGCAGGTTGCGTTTGAATAGAATCACGCCGCCGAGCTCGCGCCGTGAGAGCTGCTCGGCGATTGCCGAGGGCAGGGTAGGCCCGTCGAAGCCCACGACGAGGAGCTGGCCGCACAGCTCGGCCGTGTTCATGACGGATGCATCCGCGCGGCCTAGGCCGGTACTCCCAGGTCCTTTTTCGCCGCTTCGGCCATCTCCGCGACGATGCGCGTCAGCGCCGACTCGTCCGGCCCTTCGACCATGAAACGGAGCTTCGCTTCGGTGCCGCTCCAGCGCACGAGCACGCGTCCCTCGTCGCCCAGCGACTGCTCCGTCCGCTGGATCTGCTTCGACAACAGGGGCATGTCTTGCAGCGGCCTGCGCGTGGGGAGCTTCACGCTCTCCGTGAGCTGCGGCACGCGCGTCATGACCTGGGCCAGCTCGCTCAGCGGACGGCCCTCGCTCACCATGATCGACAGCACCTGCAGCGCGGCCACGAGCCCGTCGCCCGTCGTCGCATGCTCGAGGAAGATCAGGTGTCCGGACTGCTCGCCGCCGAACGTGTAGCCCTCGCGCCGCATCGCCTCCACGACGTAGCGGTCGCCAACTGCCGTGCGGCACAGCTTGCCACCCACCGCGGACATGGCGCGCTCGAGCCCCATGTTGCTCATGACGGTCGCCACCAGCGTGTTGTGCCGCAAGCGTCCGGCTTTCATCATGCGCGTGCCGCACAGGGCCATGATCGCGTCGCCGTCCACGATGTCGCCGCGGTCGTCGATGATGATCACCCGATCCGCGTCGCCATCCAGCGCGATCCCGATGTCCGCGCGGCGCTTGCGCACCTCGTGGACCACGTGCTCGGGGTGCAATGCACCACAGCGCTTGTTGATGTTGCGGCCGTTCGGGCGCACGCCGAGGCAGATCACCTCCGCGCCGAGCTCCGCGAAGACCTTGGGGGCGACGCGGTAGGCGGCACCATTCGCAGCGTCCACGACCACGCGCAAACCGTCCAGGGTCAGCTCCCGGGGAAAAGTGTTCTTGATGTAGACGACGTAGCGGCCCGTCGCGTCGTCCACGCGATCGGCCCGGCCGATCTCGGCGCCCGTGAAGTCGCTGCCGTTCACCAGGCTCTCGTCCTGCATCAGCTTTTCGATCTCGAGCTCCTCGGAGTCCGGGAGCTTGAAGCCGTCCGGCCCGAAGATCTTGATGCCGTTGTCCGCGTAGGGATTGTGGCTGGCGCTGATCACGACGCCGGCGTCGGCGCGCATGCTTTGTGTGAGGTTGGCGACGCCCGGCGTCGGGATTGGGCCCGACAACATGACACGGCCGCCCATGGCGCAGATGCCGGCCGCGAGCGCCGTCTCCAGCATGTAGCCCGAGAGCCGGGTGTCCTTGCCGATCACGATGCGGGGCGGGCGCGTCTTGCCGCGTCGCGCCACGAGCGCGATGGCGCGGCCCAGTCGAAGCGTGAGCTCTGGAGTCATCGGTTCGACGTTGGCGCGCCCACGAATGCCATCCGTCCCGAAAAGCTGTCGTTCGGTCATGTTAGAAAAGAGTTCCGTTAAAGCGGCGAATGGAAAAAATCCAGAAGCACCGGGGAATAATCACTGCCGCCGCCGGCGGCTACGCGCTCACTCACGAAAGTTAGTGAACTGCAGGTCGAGGTCGAGGTCCGTCGCGCCCTTGAGTAGCGCAATCACCTCCTGCAGATCGTCCCTCTTTTTGCCGCTGACGCGCAAGCTTTGCTCGTGAATCGACGCCTGAGCTTTGAGCTTTGAGCCTTTGATAAGATTGATGATTTGCTTGGCCTTCTCGGTCTCGATGCCTTCCTTGACGGTGACCTGTATGCGGAACGAGCCTTTCGGCCCTTTCTCGGGCTTACCGACGTCCAGGTGCTTCAGGCTGACCTTCCGGCGCACGAGCTTCTCCTGGAGCACCGTCAGCACGGCCTTACAGCGTTCCTCACTGTTGGCTCGGATCACGATGCCTGGCTCGTTCTTTTCCAGCTCGGCCTCCGTACCCTTGAAGTCGAAGCGCTGCCCGACCTCGCGCTGCGCCTGACCGAGCGCGTTGCTGACCTCCGCCCAATCCACCTTCGAAACCACGTCGAACGACGGCACGGCTCCTCACTCCCTCACAGATCGACGGCGGGATCCGCGGGCGCGCCGAGCAGCAGCGCGCGAGCGGCGCCGACCAGAAACGTCGAACCCGTAACGACCACGACTCCGCGCGGCCCGACGATGTTGCGCGCGCGCGTCAGCGCTTCCGCCACACCGGTCGCCACCTCGCCCGGGACGGTCTTGGCCATCTCGCGGGGATCCGCGGCGTTCTGTACCGGCGGCGCGACGAACACGCGATGTCCGGCCACCTGCTCGAGGCGGCGTAACATGGCCCGCCAATTCTTGGTCTGCAAAGCCCCGAACACGAGCGCAATTTCGCGGCGCGACTCCACCTCACCGAGCACGCTCGGATCGAGCACGTGCGACAGCGCGACTGCGCCATCCGGATTGTGCGCGCAATCGAGCAGCGTGAGCTCCTGCCCGTTGCGGTGGAGCAGCTCGTTCCGGCCGGGCCAGCTCATGCTCTCGATGCCTTCTGCCATGGCTTCGGGAGTGAAGCCGAGCTCTCGCCCCACCGTCGTCGCGACAGCCAGGTTCGAGCCGATCATGGCCACGCGCGGGTAAGCGAGCGCGGCACCGGGAATTGGCTCCGGGCTTCCCAGGGGAACGATGCGCGCCCCGACTTCTTGAGCACGCTCCTCGATCACCGCGCGCGCCTCGGGGTGCAGCTTGCCGAGCACGACGGCGGAGCCGGCCTTGACGATGCCGGCTTTTTCATGCGCGATCTTGGCGAGCGTGTCGCCGAGATCGGTCATGTGATCGAAGGCGATGCGCGTGATGGCCGCCACGCGGGGCGGGGGGATCACGTTGGTGGCATCGAGCCGCCCGCCCAGGCCCACCTCGTAGACGGCAAAGTCCACGTCGGCCTGCTTGAATGCGAGGAAGGCCGCCATGGTGGCAGCCTCGAAGAACGTGAGATCCGGGGCCTCGTCGAGGACGCGCTTCAGGATCGGCACGAGCTCGGCGTCGTCGATGGGCGAGCCATCGATCTGAATGCGCTCGGCGAAACGCGTCAGGTGCGGTGACGTGTAGAGCCCGACCCGGCGTCCCGAGGCGCGAGCCATGGAAGCGACGAACGCGGCCACCGTACCCTTGCCGTTCGTGCCGGCTACGTGCACGGCCTCGCATGATTTTTCCGGGTTTCCGAAGTGCGCACACGCGGCCTGTATGCGCTCGAGGCCCAGTTTCTTGCCGCGTGGAGTCAGCGTGTAGAGCCGCTCGAGTGTGGCCTTGATGTCGCTCACTTGTCCTCGCCCGCCAGGTGGTCGAAAAGAATGCCGAGGGTGCGCTTCATGTCGCTGCGCGACACGATCGCATCGACCATACCGTGGCTCATCAAAAACTCCGATCGCTGAAACCCTTCGGGGAGTTTCGTGCGCAGCGTGCTCTCGATGACCCGGGGCCCCGCGAACCCGATCAGCGCGTTGGGTTCGACCAGATTGACGTCTCCGAGCATGGCCGTGCTGGCTGCCACTCCGCCGGTCGTCGGATGCAAGAGCACGCTGATGAAAGGCCGGCGCGCGGCTCGATAGCGGCCGAGCGCCGCGACGGTCTTCGCCATCTGCATCAGGCTCAGGATTCCTTCCTGCATCCGGGCTCCACCCGAGGCGTGCAGCAGGGCGACGGGCAAGCGGTCTGCTGCCGCACGCTCGAACAGGCGCGTAATGCGTTCGCCGACCACGGACCCCATGCTGCCCCCCATGAAACCGAAAACGAAGCAGCCATACGCAATTAGCCGCCCGTCGATGCGCGCGCGACCGACCTCGATGGCTTCGGAGTGGGTGGTGTTTCGTTTGGCGCGCTCGAGGCGGTCGCCATAAGGCTTTCCATCGAAAAATTCCAGCGAGTCGATCGGGCTGATGTGCTCGTCCCAACGTTCGAGCTGACCGCCGTCGAGCAGCAGCGCGCGCCATTCCTCCGGCCGCTGGGGGTGATGATAGTTGCAGCCCGGGCAGACCTGCCAGGATTCCGCAAACTGCTCGGCCGTGTAGACCGTACCGCAGCCCTCGCACTTGCAGAAAACGCCCCGACCGACCGAGCGTTTGTCGGAGGCGAGGCGCTGTGCGGGGTTCTTGGCGGGGAAGGGCACGTTTGGTCGAGCCTAGCGCTTTGCGGGCGCGAACGGAATTTCTCGCGCGCAGAGTTGCAGGATTTTGGCCTAAAGCGCCGCCGCCAGGTACGGCGGGAACATGCGGGCATGGCTTTACGCCCTGGGCTCGAGCGTCGCCATTCTTCTTTCTCCGGCGCTGGCGCTCGGTTTACAGGGGTCTTCGGGTGGCCCGGAAGCCGCCCTCAGCGTGGGCTCGCCGACGCGCGGCCGACTCACGGGTGCAGACGAGCTCGAGAGCCGGGACGCGCTCCAGGTGCGACGCCCCGGTCGCGCCCGCTGGGGCCTTCCCGACCTGGTCGGTATGCTGACTCGCGGCGCCGAGCGGGTTCGTAAGCGCTACCCCGGCTCGGTGCTGCTGGTGGGAGATCTGTCACGCAAGCTCGGAGGACCGATCCAGGGCCATCGATCCCACGAGAGCGGGCGGGACGCGGACGTGGGCTTCTACTTCGTCGACCGGCGCGGCCGGGCTGCCGCCACACCGCGTTTCCTGACCGTGCTCGCGAACGGACGCGCCAAAGAAGAACCTGGGCTCGCGTTCGACGAACGCCGCAACTGGGCGCTCGTACAGGCCTGGCTGACGGATCCGAAGGCGCGCGTACAGCACATCTTCGTATCCAAGGCCCTCAGGACTCGCCTGCTCGCGTACGCACGCGCGCGCGGCGTGTACGTGCCGGTGCTGCACCGCGCGTCGATCGCGCTGAAGCAACCGTCGCGCGGGCTGTCGCACGACGATCACTTCCATGTGCGTATCGGTTGTCCGCGCGGGCAGCGCAACGTGTGTCAGCCGGAGCCCGAGCGCCCCAGGCGCAAGAAGCGCCAGGCTAAGCCCTCACAAAGTATCGCCAGAATTGCCGGAGACCGCGCTGGGGCGCTCGCGCTTGTGAAGCCGCGTTGATCCGGGCCACAATCCGGGGATGACCGCAGGCACGTCCGGCATGGCGACGCCCTCTGGCGAGTGGCGCGCCCCGCTCGTGGGTCGCGCGCACGAAATGGCGCTGCTCAGGAAAGCGGCGCGGGACTGCCTGAGCAGCGGCAAGGCCCGCACCGTGACGCTGGTGGGCGCTCCCGGGATCGGGAAGACGCGCCTGCTCGAGGACTTCCTCTGGGAGTTGAGCCGGGACTTCAAGATCGCGTCGCGCATTTACCGCGGCCGGGCCCGTGCCGTCGATCAGAGTTACGGTGTCTTCGCGCGCGTGCTGCGGGCGCGCTTCGGCTTGTCCGATGGCGGCGACGCGGAGTTCGATGCCGCGAAGCTGCGCCGCGAAGTGGCCAACGTGCTCGAGGACCGCAAGGTCGGCGACGTCTGCTACGTGTTCGGGCAGATACTGGGCCTGCGCTTCCCCGAGAGCCCGATCACGCGCGCGCTGACCGACGATCCGGCGCAGACGGGATCGCTGCCGCGCGCCGTCACCAAACAGTTCTTCGAGCGGGACGCCGAAGCCGGGCCGCTCTGTCTCTTGCTCGACGATTTGCACGCGGCCGATCAGGAGTCGCTCGACCTGCTGTGCCACCTGGTCGAGCACCTTTCCGGCCCGATTCTGCTGCTCTGCGGCGCGCGTCCGGAGCTGGTCACGCGCTCCGAGCGCCTGTTCGAATGCGGCCGCGAGCGGCACCTGCGCATCGACCTCGGCCCGCTCTCCGACGAGCAGGCAAGCGAGCTGCTCGGGTCGTTGCTGGATGGCTGTAGCGGCGGTGTACCGGAGCCGCTCATCCGCGCCGCCCTGAGCATGGCGACCGGCACACCCGCGCTGCTCGAGCAGATGCTGCACCTGTTTCAGGACTCCGGCGTGTTGCAAGCCGCCGATCCGACCAGCGGCGCCCGCTGGGAGGTGGACCTCGACCGCCTGTCGAGCGCGCACTTGCCGCTCACCGTCGAAGACGCCGTGGCGGCGCGCATCGCGGCGCTGACCGCCGAAAGCCGGAGCGTGCTCGAGTATGCGGCCGCGATCGGCAGTGTGTTCTGGCTCGGCGGCATCGCTGCCCTGAGCCGCTCCGACGGGGACACTCCCGAGCTCTGGAACCCGCGCGATCTGCGCGATATCGACGAAATCGCGAGCGCCCTCTCGGATCTCGTGGCGCGCGACTACGTGCTCCAGCTGCCCGACTCGAGCTTCTCGGACGAAACCGAGTTCGTGTTCAAACACAATCTCGAGCGCGAGCGCCTGGCCGTGCTCACGAGCAACACCAAGAGCCGCCGCTATCACCAGATCGTCGCCGACTGGCTCGCGCAGAAGGACGGCGTGCGCTCGCAGCAAGAATACTGCGCGATGCTCGCGAACCACCTCGAGAGGGCCGGGGCGACGCTTCGCGCCGGGCTCACGTACCTGGAAGCCGGAGATCTCGCGCGCCAGGCCTTCGCCGCCAAGCGGGCGCACGAGCACTACGCGCGCGGGCTCTCGCTGCTCGGGGACGGGGACGCGCCGCGCCGCATCGAGGCGCTCCACAACCACGGCGACGTGCTGCTCGTGATCGGCAAGACCGACGAAGCGTTGCACGCGTTCCGGGAAATGCGGATCTTGGCTTATCGCTTCGGTTTGCTCGCCAAGGGCGGCGCGGCACACAACCGCATCGGTCGTTTGTACCGGGACACTGGCTCCCTTTTGGCGGGGCGCCAGCACCTCGACACGGCGCTCGAGCTGTTCCGATCCGTCAAGGACGAACGCGGCATCGCCGCGTGCCACGACGACATCGGCAAGCTGCTCTGGACCCGGGGGGAGTACGACCAAGCGCTGGAGCAGCTGATGATCGCGCTCGAGATCCGCAAAAAAATCGCGGACCGGCGCTCGATCGCCCTGAGCCTCAACAACATCGGGCTGGTCTGGATGGATCATGGTCGCGCCGCGCAAGCGGCCGAAGCGCTCGAGGCAGCGCTCAAGATCCGCCGCGACATCGTCGATCCGCTCGGTATCGTCGAGAGCTTGACGAACCTCGGCCGCCTGGCACAGGGCCAGGATGACCAGACGCGCGCCCTGGAGCTTTTTCGCGAGGCGCTCGAAGTCGCCAAAGACGTCGGTGAAAACTACCGTATCGCCGCGGTGCTCACCTACATGGGGGACTGCCACTACCAGCTCGGTGCGACCTCCGAAGCGATCACGATCCTCGAGCAGGCCGAGGAGCTGTGCGACGAGCTCGGAGACCGTCTGACCTTGGGCCAGGCCAAATGCGGTCTCGCCAAGGCCTACCTGAAAATCGACGACCTGCGGAAGGCGCGTGAGGCCATCAAGCAGGCGGTCGATGTGTTCGGGCAGGTGCGCAGCAAGTCCCACCTCGCTACGGCGCTGCGCACGCTCGGAGAGGTGACGGCCGCCGGTGCGTGGGGCCGCGGACACGAAGGCAGGGCCGTGGACTACTTCATGCGCTCCATCGCGATCTGCAAGGAAATCGGCAATGAGCTCGAGGTCGCCAAGAGTTACAAAGCTTTCTCGAGCTATGTCAGCGAATCACCGCACTACAAGGCGAACGCCGACATCCAGCGCGAAGCACAGACATTGAGCACCATGGCGGACGAGATCTTCTCGCGCCACCGCATCTCTCCGAAGCAAGCGGCCCCCGAACCCGCCCCGGGATAAAAGCGGCCGCAAGCTCGCGCCTTATGGGCGAATCTACGCGAGTGGGCAGACAATTGCGGTAGCGTAGCCATTCGGAAAGCGTGTCCCCGTCAAGCGTGTCTTCGGAAGAGCCAGAGACCCGGTTCGAGCGCGTGGGGCGGTACGACCTCATCGTCGAGTTGAGCCGTGGCGCGCTGGGATCGTTCTGGGCGGCACGCGTCGCGACCGGCGCGGAAGAGGGCCGCATCGTGTGCGTGCGCCGCATACGCGTCGGAAGCGACCGTCACGACGTGTCGTCTCGGCTGACCGAAGCCGCGCTCGCCGCCATGGAAGTGCGGCATCCGAACATCCTGGCCGTGCTCGACGTGGCCCTGATCGGGCAAGAGCTGTGCGTCGTCAGTGAGTTCGTGGAAGGGGAGAGTCTGCACACACTCCAGCGCCTGGCCTTCGCGCGGCGCGCACCACTGGCGCCGGCGATGGCGCTCCGCATCGCGTTCGACCTGTTGTCGGCGCTGGGCGCGGCTCGCTCGATGTGGCAGGAGCGAAGCTCCTCGCCGGGCGACTCCTTTGCTCAGCGCCTGCACGGAGGCCTGTCGCCCGACAGCGTTCTGGTGGCTGGCTACGGCGACGTGATGCTGGTCGATCTGTGCGTCTCCGGCGCCGCCGCTGAATTCGAAGCATTCGTCCAGCATCCGGATCTGTTGCCGTATCGCGCGCCCGAGCTCGTCGCGGGCAAAGGCCCGGCGGACGAGCGCGCCGATGTGTTCAGCATCGGAGTTCTGATCTGGGAGCTCCTGACGAATCAGGGTCTATTCGGGTCGGTGTCGCGGGCGCCCAGACACCTGGGTCCGTTCGCCGATGCGCCAGACGCGACCATGCGCGCGGAGATCGACGAAATCCAGGCGAAGCTCGCGACGCACAGCGTGCCCCGGCTCGATGCGCCCGGACGGCAAGGTATCCGGGTCAGCGCGCAGATCGCCGACCTCGTCGCGCGCGCGCTCGAACGCGACCCGGCGCGACGCTTTCAAACCTTGTCCGAAATGCAGTCGGCGCTCGCGGGCTTGCCGCGGGACGCAGTGGTCAGTCCCGAGCAGCTGAGTCTGGCCATCGAGCGCCTGGCTCGCTCCAGCAGCGAAGAGCGCCGGCGCGTGATGGACTGCTACGTCCGCTCGATGCGACCGGAGAGCGGGCCGCCCGAATCCGGCAGGCCGACGCGACGTCCCGCGCCGGCCGCGACTCCAGCGCACAACGTGCCGATTCCGGCGCTGAAGCCGCCGAGCAGCACGGCCTTCAGCCACGTCGCGGATGAGTCACGGCTGCTCGGCTTCAGTGAGCAAGAAGTCCCGACGCGGCCGGGTGAAGAGCTCGGACGCGTTTCGCGTGACGCCCGCAAGATGACGATCAAGGGCATGCCGGCCGTGAAGCCCGCCGCGGGGGCCGCGCCAGTGATCGCCACCAAAGCGGAGCCACCGGCAGCGACGGATGCGGGCGCGAGCGAACCGCCGAGCGAGTCGTATTCCGCGCTGAAGCCGGCGCGCGTGGTGGCCATCGGCTCGAAACCGCCGGTGCGCGCGCGTTCTGAAACGCCACCGCCGCCCCTCGACGCCTTCACGCCCCCACAGCCCGTGGAACCGGATGCGCTGCGCGCTGCGTTCGAAGCCGCACGCCAAACGGAGCTGGCGCAGCCGGAGGCCACCGCGGCATTTCCGAGCCCGAGCGTCACGCCTCCGCCCGTCGCTCGCCTGCTGACGCCGGCCGCCGCTCGCCTGCTGACGCCGGCCGCGTCACTCCGGCCGGCCTCTGCGCCCGAGCAAGAGGCGGATCCGCGCAGACAACGGGCTCGCATGATGGCGCTGGTGATCGGCGGGATCATCGTGCTGATCGCGCTGGTAGCGCTGGCGCGCGCGCTCTTCGGCAGCTGAGTCAGCTTGACGCTCGCGGCCGGCGGGCGGATTGAGCGGGTCCCTTGAGCGGATTGAAGTTGCCCGTGCGCCGCGTCGGCAGCATCGAGGTGCCGCTGCCTGCCTACCAGACCAGCGGCGCCGTCGGCCTCGACCTGTGCGCAGCCATCGCCGAGCCCTGCGTGCTCGATCCCGGCGAACGCCGGTTGGTCCCGACGGGTCTCGCGCTCGCGATACCCGAAGGATACGAAGGGCAGGTACGGCCCCGCTCCGGCCTGGCGCATCGCTTCGGCATCACCATCGTCAACTCCCCGGGCACGATCGACCCGGATTTTCGCGGCGAGCTCGGCGTGGTGCTGCTGAACACCGGCCGCGAGCCCTTCGTCATCGAACCCCTGGCGCGGATCGCGCAGCTCGTGATTTGTCCCGTGCTCCGCGTCGAGCTCGAGCTGTGCACGGAGTTGCCGCAAACCGAGCGCGGCAGCGGCGGCTACGGGTCGACCGGGGTATGAGGCGCGAACACGCGAAGCCGAAAACGACTTCGCGTGCCCGTGTGCAGCCCTCTCGCTATGTCGATGATTCTGCGGTGAGGTTCATCCGCAGCATCCGCTGGCGCTCTTCTGCGCAACGCAAGAAGAGCGCATTTGTGCCCAGATCGCTTTCGCCATCGCCGCAGAGCCGAGACCGTTCGGGTGGATATCCAACGGGGCGAAGTACTCCGAATGACCCTGGAACACGGGGATCATGTCCACGAAGTGGCAGCGCAGGCGCCCGCCGGTAGTTTGCGCAGCGCTGTTGCAGAGGTCACGGGCGAGCGGCAGCGCGTAGTCGAGGATCGCATTGGGCTTCGCGCCACCGATAATCGTGCCCTCTGGTACGCGAGGGTAGAAGAAGTAGATGACGTCTTTGACGCCCACGTCCGCGGCGCGGTTCATCAGGACCCTGGCCCGGTCCACCGCTGCCTGAACGACAGCACGGCACACCGGCAGATTCGGCGAATTTGCGCTGTTCTTGCACTCGCCGCAGCCCGGGAAACGGAGTGCGTCGCAGATGAGCACGTCGTTACCGCCGCCGTCCATGACCACCGCGTTGATCCTCGGGTCCGCCCGGAGAGCAGCTTCGAACTGATCCGGGATGAAACCGGCGATGCCTCCGCTCGCCAGCGACGCGCCGCCAACTGCGTACATTCGCCAGGTCTCTCCAGCCTCGCGCGCCAAGTCTGTCGGCAGCGCGTGGGAGCCCCAGCTGATGTACGAATCGCCTATCACGACGGTCTGACTGGCAGCCGTCGAACACGGGGGTCGTGTCGACGGTGAACCGCCGGCCCCACCGACGCCACCGGCCCCACCGACGCCTGGTGCAGGCGCGGGACCACAGGCGCCCGAAAGGACGCCCATTACGATCGTTAAACAGGCTGTAATCGATGTGCGCATATAACCTCCGATGACGGTTCATCCGATGAATGGTCAACAGCGCGACTGCACGATTCTGCCACCCCGCGTTTTGCGCAGAATCGCGCAAAACGCCCTAAAACCGAGCCATTGGAATCCGCTTCAGGGTCGCAATACCGATTCGATCACCCATTATCAGCAGAACGTCAGTTATGCGGTCAATAGCACTTGGTCGAACAGTCGGTCAATTCAACCCCCGACACTTTGCCTGACATCGATGTTCGATTTGGGCGATGAGACTATTCGTTTGCACGCCGCCGCGAGCCACGCAAGAAACGTAACATTTCCGCGCGCACCTGGGGGTGGTCGGCGTCGCGCGTCAAAATATGATGCGACCGAGGGAACACCACGACGCGCTTGTCGTCGGAGCCGAGCAGCTTCGCCACCCGGTGCGCGTTCGCGACGGGACACACTCGGTCGCGGGCGCCGTGAAGGATCAGCGTGGGGCAGCGCACGCGCCCGAGCTCGCGGCGCATCAGCTGGCCGCCCTTGAGCACCTCGATCGCCGCGTGAACGGGCTGCGCGCTGTACGTGAGGTTCTTGGCGCGTGCTGCGGCATCGCCGATGTCGGACGCGACCTTGGGAAACGCAAAGTCCGGCAGCTTCAAGGCCGCCACAGCCAGAAGCGCCCAGCTCGGAAACGGCGCGCGGAGCCAGCACGCATTGGCCATCATCACGAGCGCTGTGACTCGCTCGGGTCGTGTCGCGGCCAGGTGCACGGCGAGCAGCGCGCCCATCGAAAGGCCGGCTACGATCACGCGCTCGTGCTGCCGAGACAGCGCATCGAACGCCTCCTCGGCGTGCGCGATCCAGTCACGGAATGTGCGGCTCGCCAGATCGCGCGCATGCGTTCCATGGCCGGGCAAGAGCGGCGCGCTGGCTGCGAGGCCCAGCTCCTCCGCGACTTCCACGACGAGCTCGACTTCGAGCGGCGTGCCCGTAAATCCGTGCAGCGCCAGCACGGCGGGCGAGTTACCCGCGCGCACGATTGCGGCGGGATTGCCCTCGCCGATCAAGCCGCCGCGTTTAGCCCGCACCGCGCTTGATGCCGTAGGCGCGGATTTTCTTGTGTAAGTTCGTGCGCTCTACGCCCAAGGTCACCGCGGCCTTGGAGATGTTCCACTCGAGCTCTTTCAACGTCTCGACGATGTAGTTGCGCTCGGCAGCCTCGCGGTACTCCCGCAAGGTGAGGCGTTCGCCGCTGCTCTTGCGCGCTGCGGGCGCGGGGACGTCGGCTTCGTCGGCCAGCGACTCGTCGTTGTCCTCCTCGAAGGGGCTGACGTGCGGGTCCTCCGGCAAGTCGGCGATGGTCAGCACGTCGCCGGAGAGGATGGCCGCACGCTCCACGACATTCTTCAGCTCGCGCACGTTGCCCGGCCACTTGCGGCTGGCGAGCGCCTCCAGCACGACGTTGTCGATCGCCTTGGTCCGAAGGCCGTTCTCCTTGCAGAAGGAGCTGACGAAGGCATCGGCCATGAGCCGAATGTCTTCGCGCCGCTCGCGTAGGGCGGGCACGCGAATCGGGAATACGTCTAACCTAAAAAACAAGTCTTCACGGAAGTTTCCGGACGATACTTCGCGTGATAGGTCCTTGTTGGTCGCGGCCAAAACGCGCACGTCGACGTGGATGATGTGCTCGGAGCCGACACGAATCACTTCGCCGTTCTGCAGCGCGCGGAGCACCTTGGCCTGCGCGGTGAGATCCATGTCGCCGATCTCGTCCAGGAACAGCGTGCCACCGTGGGCCTGCTCGAAGAACCCGCGCTTGCGCGCCTGTGCACCGGTGAACGACCCGCGTTCGTGGCCAAAGAGCTCGCTCTCGATGAGCTCACGCGGAATCGCGGCGCAGTTCACCTTGATGAACGGGGCATCCTTGCGCGGGCTCAGGCGGTGAATGGCACGGCTCACGAGCTCCTTGCCCGTACCGCTCTCGCCCGTGATGAGCACGCTGGCCTTCGTGGGCGCCACCTTGTCGATGTCCTGAAAGAGCTTCTGCATCGCAGGGCTCGTCCCGATCATCTCGTAGCGCGCCTCGAGCTCGCCGCGCATCTGCTCGACCGTGCGACTCAGGCGCGCGGTCCGGATGCAGTTCTGCACGCTCACCAGCACGCGCTCGCGGTTCAGTGGCTTCTCGAAGAAGTCGCTGGCCCCGAGCTTGATGGCGTTCACGGCGTCGTGCACCGTCGCGTGTCCGCTGATGACGATCACCGGCATGTCGCGCGTCGCTTCGTCAGCGCGCAGCCGTGCCAGCGCCTCGAGGCCGCTCATGCCCGGCAGCTTCAGGTCGAAGATGCCGAGGTCCACCGGTTCGTTGGGGTTGCTCAGCACGGCGAGGGCCTTCTCGGCGGAGTCCGCCTCGATCACCCGATAGCCTTCGCCGCTCAGCACCATCTCCAGTGTGCGGCGGATGTTTTTTTCGTCGTCTACGACGAGAACGGTGGGCGCAACCGTCGCCAGAGCAGGGGATTCAGCGCCGGACGTCATGACGACCAGCGTGCCTTCAGTTCGGTCGGGCGTCTATTTTTGCAGCAGCGCGCGGGCCGAGCGAGCTCAGAAAGCGGCGCGCCGGCAGAGAAAAAGGACTTTCCGGATAACGAGCGAGGACATGCTCGAACACCGCGCGCGCTTTTTTGCGCTGCTTCATTTTCAGGTACGTCTCGCCGAGCAGCAGCATGGCTTCCGCCTCGAGGCCCGAGTCCTCGAAGTTGCGCAGGGCGTACTGGCAGCGCGCGACGGCCGCTTTGAAGTTGTCCCGCGCCAGGTAGAAGCGCGCGACATAGAGCTCGTGGCGGACGAGCATGCCGGTCACCACCTCGAGCATGTGCTGCATCTCACGCATGCGCTTGTAGTTCGGGTAATCCGCCAAAAACTCGCGGATCGTCGCGTGCGCGTCGTTCACTGACGCCAGATCGCGCTCTTCGAGGGGCGGCATCAAGAGCGACTGGCTCGACTCCTCGTACAGCGAGCGGGCGACCTTGTAGCGCGCATACGGCACTTCCGGATCGTTCGCATAGTCGTGGATGAACGCCTTGTACCCCGTGACCGCTTCCGGATACTTCTCCTGGTGGAAGGACGCGTCCGCGATCCGGAGCTCGGCGAGGCGCGCATAGCGGCTGTAGCCGTACTTGCGCTTCACCTCCTGCATCAGGGTGACCGCTTCCTCCCAATCCCGATCGAAGTAGACTTTTAGCGCCTCCTCGTACTCGCGCCGGGCGTTCTCCGCGTAGCGAAGGGGGCTATCTGCCGGCCGTTCCGAGCGGCAGCCCAAAATGGCCAGGCAGAGCGAGCAGGCAAGCGCCAAGCCGAGCAGCCATCGCATATCGGCCCGCGTGGTAGCTGTTAATATTCTCGATTGCAAGGCCCCGTCGGGGCCGCTCGGCCGCATGCTTTCTTGATCAAAAGCCGGGCTGCGGTAGAAGTCGAAGGCGATGAGTGCCGAGAAAGTCCCCATGACGCCGCAGGGCTCGCAGAAGCTCCGAGACGAGCTGGCGCGCCTCAAAGAAGAGCGCCCCAAAGTCTCCCGTGAGATCGGCGTGGCCCGGGAGCACGGGGAACTCAGCGAAAACGCCGAGTATCACGCCGCCAAGGAGCGCCAGGGCATGATGGAGGCGCGCATCAAGGACATCGAGGACAAACTGTCCCGCGCCGAGGTCATCGATCCGAGCAAGCTGAGCGGCGACCGCGTCAAATTCGGTGCGAGCGTCGGGCTGATGAACATCGATACCGAAGAAGAGATCGTCTACCGCATCGTCGGCGCCGATGAAGCGGATCTCGACCAGGGGACAATCTCGGTATCCGCTCCCCTCGCGCGCGCGCTGATCGCCAAGGCCGTGGGCGACGAGGTCGTCGTCAAATTGCCGGCAGGGACCCGTCGTTACGAGATCGTCAGCGTGGATTTCGGTTGAGACGTGTTGCTTAGCCCCGCACCAGCCTGCGCTCGAATGTGACTACGCGCGTGAAATCGCCGCGCGAGAGCGAAAGGCCTGCTCGCGGCGGCATCGCCCGCTGGCTGCTGCGGGCAGTGGCGGCGACCTGGGGTTTTCTCGCCGTCGAGCTCGCCGTCGTGCTCCTCCTGAATTCGCGGCAGGTCACGTCGGTTTGGGAAGTGCAGTACGGAACGCTCTGGCTCACTCCCGTCTTGCTGGTGGCCAGCGCGACCCTGGCGACCGTCGCCGGATTTGCGTGGGCGCTCGCGCAGCACGCACAGGTGCGCTGGATCCGCGTTTTCATGGCGATCTCGGCCGCGGGGATCGCGTTTGGGGTGGGGTGGGGTGTCGGCGGGGGACGGCATTTGTCGGAGCCGCTCGTCCGCGCCGGCTTTGCGCTGCTCGTCGCTGCCGTCGCTGCGGCGATCGCCTACGTGGGCTCGCCGTGGCTGGCGGCGCGCATCCGGCGGGCTCCGGCGCGCGTCGCCTGGCTCAGCCTGGCCGCGATCGTCTCGCTCGAGCTGGCGAATCGATTCATTCTCGTGCGGCTCTATCCGGCGTTTCATCTCGGTCTCTCGCTGCTCACGCTGCTGCTCGTGCCGGGGACGTTGCTCGGCCTGCCGCCGCGTCCCGAGCCCGCCCGCCGTCCGTTCGTGCGAGGGTACGCGGTCTTGTCCGTGCCGGTGCTGGTGCTCGCAGCGGCCGTGCTGGCGAAGCCCGCTGCGGAGCGGCTGGCACTGTTCGACAATTTTCGGCTGCTGCTCCTCGAGCAAGCGCCGCTTTCAGGTCACGCGGTGCGCCTCGCCGCCGAGCTGTCACCGCCCCCACCGGTGCGGGCCGACGTCGATTGCGCCGACCCTCGAGCGCCCTGCGGCGCGCCGGACGTCCCGGCGGGCACCCGCAAAGGCGTCGAGCTCGTCGGCCGCGATTTGCTGCTGATCACCGTCGACGCGCTACGCGCGGATCACGTCGGGAGCTACGGCTATGGGCGGCGCACGACGCCGCACATCGACGCTCTGGCCAAACGCGGGGTGCTGTTCGAGCACGCCTACGCTGCGACGCCGCACACCTCGTACTCGATCACGTCGATCATGACGGGCAAGTACATGCGCCCGCTCTTGCTGCAGGGCGCGGGGCACGACTCCGCGACCTGGGCCGGGCTGCTCCGCACGTACGCCTATCGCACCGCGGGTTTCTATCCACCGGCCGTGTTCTTCATCGACGCGGCGCGCTTCGACAGCTTCAGTAAGAGCTTCCTGGGCTTCGAGTACCGAAAAGTGGAGTTTCTGGAGGGGCAGGGGCGCGTCGATCAAGTCCGCAAGTACCTCGAGGCCCAGAAGAGCGCCGAGCGCGTGTTCGTGTGGGTGCACTTGTTCGGGCCGCACGAGCCGTACGAAGTGCAGCCGGGCCACGACTTCGGGGCGCGCGACATCGATCGCTACGACTCCGAGCTCGCGGCCGCCGACGCCAGCGTCGGCAAGCTGGTCGCGCTCTTCGACGAGCTTCGCCCCAACAACGCCGTGATGATCAGCGCGGATCACGGCGAAGAGTTCGGCGATCACGGCGGCCGCTATCACGGCACGACGGTCTACGAAGAACAGGTGCGCGTGCCGCTGGTGGTCGCCGCGCGCGGCGCGATCGGGAGCCGTCGCGTTCGGCAGCCCGTGCAGACTATCGATCTGTTGCCCACCGTGCTCGCCGCGCTGGAAATTCCTCGACCACCGCGGCTCCGCGGCCGCGATCTGGGACCGCTCCTCGCCGGTGGTGCCGAGCAGGGTCAGGGCCTGGCGCTGGCCGAGACCGAGGAACAATCCCTGCTCGCTGAGGGCAGCTTGCGGCTCGTGTGCGCGCGCAAGGTGGGCGCCTGCAAGCTCTTCGACCTGAAAGACGATCCGCGTCAGCTCGTGGACGCGTCCGGTCAGCACGCCGCGCGCTTTCGAGAAATGCGCGAGCGGCAGCGCGAGCTCAGCGCTTCTCACGGTCGCTACGAGGAGCACGGCCTCCGGGCCGAGGGCAAGGGGTGGCCGGCGCCGATCCTGCGCGGCGCCGCTGGAGACGGCGACGCCGCAGAGGAAATTGCGGCCCTGCTCGACGATGCGGACCTCAAGATCCGCCGCAAGTCGGCCGAGTTGCTGTTCGAGCTCGGTCGCAACGAAAGCGCGCCCGCGCTGCGCCTCGCGCTCAGTCGCGACGAAGATGTCGAGGTGCGGCGCTGGTGCGCGCTGGCGCTGACCCGTCTCGGGCAAGGGGCGCCGCTCGCGTACGAGCTCGTCAAAGGCGACGATCCGAAGTGGCGACGGCTGGCCGCGCTGGCGCTCGGACAAGTCGGTGACAAACGCGGCGAAGAGACGCTGATCGCCTGGTGGAAAGACGAGCGCAGCCGGGACTACGCGCGATCCCGCGAAATCCTGGCCGCCTTCGCCGCGATTCGCGCCAAGGACGCCGTGTATCCGCTCACGCAGAGCCTCGACGACGTGAGGCTCCGCCCGTACATCGCCGAGACGCTCGCCGCGATCGGCGAAGAAGCCGCGCGTGGTCCGCTCGCGAGCGCGCTCAAGCAGGAACGGTATCAGAGCGCGCGCGTGGCGCTCGCTCGCGCGCTCGTGGAGCTAAAGGCCGAAGGCGAGCTGATCGACCCGCTGGTGCGCTTTCTCGGGGTGCCCGATCCGCTCCCCGACGGCCTTTTGTTCGCGCGCCGGGCCAAGGTGCTGGAGTACGTGGGAGGACCCACCCCGAAAATGCTGGAGCGCCTGGCCAAAGAGAGCTCGCTCGGAGTCGCGCTGAACTTGTTCGTGCCTCGCGGCGGCAACGGCAGTGGAGTGCGGGCGATCGTGCGCGCCAAGAACTTCGGCAGCGAGCCGGCCGTGGTGCGCCTCGGCGCCCGCCGGGACCCCATCCAGTACGACCGCAAGGGTATGCCCGTAAAAGAGCGAAATATCCCGAGAATCGACACGGAGCGACAGCTTCAATTCCGAGTTCCTCCAGGGAATACGCCGAGCGAGCTGCACGCGCTCTTGCCA
Source organism: Polyangiaceae bacterium (assembly GCA_036520475.1). Classification (GTDB taxonomy): domain Bacteria; phylum Myxococcota_A; class Polyangia; order Polyangiales; family Polyangiaceae; genus DATDJP01. The sequence goes on from DATDJP010000101.1 coordinate 38,991, forward strand.
AAGTCGCTCGGTGCCCGCCCGCGCCGATCCGTCGAGCTCGTGCTGTTCGCTGACCGCAACGTGGAAATCGAAGCGGTCGCGCTGGTTCCGCTGGCAGACGAGCTGCCCCCGCCACCGCGCGAACCGTGGGTGAAAGTCGGCGAGACGAGCGCCGTGGTGGACCCGAAATAGGGAAGCGGTGGTATAGAGGCCGCGGTGTCAGACCAGGACCAAGTCAAACGATCGCGCCGGGCCAAACGCCGCGCGGAGCAGGGGGAAGACGCGGTCGCTCCGCCCGCGTCCGAGCCGGCAGCCGAACCCAGCGAGGGGGAAGCCGCGAGCGCCGGCACCACGGAGGGCAAGAAGCGCAAGGCCAAGCCCGCCAAGACGGAAGACATCCGCGATCGCAACCGGCGCTTGCGCGAACAGGGAGCAGAGAGCCGTCGTGAACGGCGCGCGCGAGACCGCGCCGCTCCCGCCCGCGGTCTCGACGCCGGGGAGATGGTGGACGACGCTCTGGCGCGATCCACGCAGGCCACGGTCGGCTTCCTCAAGCGCTACTTCGGCGTCATTCAGTGGGTGATCGTCCTGGGGATCGCAGGGGGCGTGGCCTGGCAGATTTACACTTACCGGCACGACCGCCAGACGGCGCAGGCCTCGGACGGTTTGATGAAAGGTGTCCGGGCCAGCTTGGGGCTAGTCGGTGTCGACCGCAGCTCGGAGCCCAAGGAGCTCAAAGAGCTGGTCAATCCGCTGCCCGAGTACGCTAGCGAAGCCGAGCGCGCGAAAGCCGCGACGACGGCCTACAAGGAGTTCCTCGAGAAGGCCGACGCCACCTCGAATCCGGCGCTGCTCGCCAAACTCGGCCTGGCGGGCATCGCATACGACACCGGCAAGCACGACGAAGCCAAGAAGCTCTACGAGGAAGTCAAAGGCTCGAAGCTAGCGAGCGAGGACTCCGACGTGAAGGCGCGGGCGACCGAAGGGGTCGGCCTGGCCCTCGAAGCCAAAGGCGAACGCGACGCCGCGCTCAAGGTGTTTCGCGCGCTCGAGAACTCGGACGTCCCGGGCTTCGGCATGCTCGGGCTGTATCATCAGGCGCGCATCTGGTTTGCCCAGGGCGAACGCGACAAGGCCAAGGACGCCATCGTGCGCGTGCGCGCCAAGCTCGCGAAGGTGCCCGAGGAAGAGAAGGAGCAGTACCTGGACTACGCCACGGGTCAGCTCCTCCGAGTGCTCGACCCGGCGGAGTACGCCAAGACCGCGCAGCCGAGCTCGCAGTACACACCCGCGCAGCTCGAGGCCCTCCAAAAGCAAATTATGGAGGACCCGGCGAAGCTGAAGGACATGCTCAAGAATCTCGGCCAGAGCGGCGGCAATCCGGTGCCGGTTCCGGTGCCTGCAGCGCCTACCTCCGGCACGCCGCCCGCGCCTCCGGCTGGTTCCGGCACCGCACCATGAGCTCGCGCTGGCGAAGTCGTCCGCTGCTCTTGGCGTGCGCGCTGCTCGGCCTCGGTTGCGAGTCCGTGCGCTCGGGAGCCAACCCCGAAGCGCCGCTCTGGCGACATCGGCCGAGCGGATCGCTGTCCGTAGTGTATCAGCGCAACGTCGTCGCGCGGTCCCGGGTTCAGGGCGAGCCGTACGAGCGCGGCCAGCCCGAGCTCGATATCCGCGGGCGCCGGTTGTTCGTCGGCTCGAGCGACCGTGGCTTGTACTCGGTGCGTGTTCAAGACGGCACCACGCTCTGGCGCTTCGAGACGCTGGGGTTCGTGCAGGGCGCGCCGCTCTACGATCCGGTCGAGGACGTCGTCTACTTCGGCTCGAACGACGGCGCGCTCTACAAGGTCAAGGCTCAGGACGGCGAGCTCATCTGGCGCTTTGCCACCAACGCCGAGGTCGCGCGGCGGCCAATCCTTTCGAACGGGCTGCTCTACGTCGTCAACGCGAACGACACGGTGCTCGCGATCGAAGCCGCGAACGGCAAGCTGCGGTGGCACCAGCACCGCGCGCCGGCGCTCGGCATGGAGGTCGCCGGCTACGCCGGTCCGCTGCTCTGGCGCGGTAAGATTTATGCCGGCTTCTCCGACGGCAACGTGGTGGCGTACGACGCGCTGAGCGGCGAAGAGCGCTGGCAGCCAGTGGACCTGTCGGCCGAGGCCGAGCAGAGTCTCGGCGAGGTGCCGCAGTACCTCGACGTCGATACGACGCCGGTCCCGGATACGCTCGCGGGGGGCCCGGTGGTCTACGTGGGTAACTACGCGGGCGGCGTGTTCGCGCTCGACGCCGACAACGGCACCCAGATCTGGTCGAACCCGGCGGTGGGCGGCGTGAGCGAGCTCTTGCTCTGGTCAGAGCCCGAGCGCCCGCGCCAGGGCGGCAAGGGTCCGCCACACCGCGCCCGCAAGCTCTTGATCGCGGCCACCGGGACGACCGGACTGTGGGCTCTGGATCCAGAAACCGGTCGTGAAGTGTGGCGCCAGAACCTGCCGGATGGCGGAGTCTCGGCGCCGGTTCCGATCCTGGGCGCGCTCCTGATCTCGACCACGCGGCTCGGCGTGTTCCTGGTGTCGCCGCTGGACGGCGGCATCATCGACGGCCTGCATTTGACCGACGGATCCGCCATGACGCCCGCGGCCCACGGAACCCGGGCCTTCGTCGTCACCAACGGCGGACGGCTCATGAGCCTGGCCGTCGCGCCGCCGCGCTGAGACAGGCGCGCACCGGACACGCGGGTCGGCCCGAGCGCGGGCTGGCGCAGCCCTTTTCTCGAGCCTTCACAAAGATCGCATAAGATACATTATGTTAACTTTCTCGGTAGAGCTCTGAATCCCCGGCCGCAGAGCCTCAGCCGACGCAATCGGTCGCCGAGCGCGTTACACTCGGCCGCCTTGGGAGAAACTTGCATGGCAGAAGCATTGGGTCGGCTCGCGGTTGTAGGTGCCACGTTGCTGGGGGCGCTGTGGACGGCGAATGGCTGCGCCACCGCTGGTGACGACGAAGGCAACGATCCGCGCCGGCCTGTGCCCGACGGCGGCCAGAACCCGTTGCCCGACGGCGGCGGTGGCACCAGCTGGAACCCTGGCGACTCGGGCGTCCCGCCCGATTGCCCGGAGATTGGCGACAACCGCGGTCGCAAGGTGCGCGTCTCGCCGTGTCCCGCGCGAGCCGGCGAGGCCCTGGTCGTGAACGGCGCGGGATGGCCGGCGCAAGCGACGTTGGACCTGCGCTTCTGCGCGCCCTCGGTGGTGCCCAACGTCGCCCGCTCGTGCCCCTGGACGCACACTCTGGCGGCCGGGGCCGACGGCACCTTCGCCGCTCAGTTTCAGCCGCGCAGCTTCTTTCCCGTGGACTACGGCGCGACCGCCTTCGGCAGCGAGCTCATGCTCGACTGCAGCGCGGCTCCCGACGCTTGCACCATCGAGGTGCGCGAAGCCAGCGAGCCCGAGACGGCGGCCATCCGCGCCCTGTACTCACCGATGCCGGATCTGAACCGCAAAGCCAGCAGCGATCTGCGCGCGCCGCTGATCAGCGATCTGGCGGTGCGTTTTCTGGGCAGCGGTTGGAGCACGGCTCTGCCGATTTCAGCGTGGGTGTGCGGCAGCGCCGTCGATCTCGGCGGCTTTCCGGAGGGCTTCCGCTTCTGCAACGGCCGGGCTCTGTTCGAGAGCGACACTGCGGGCAGCTTCCGCACGTACGCCACCGTGCCGGGCACGTTCCAGTACTTCACGTTCGGCGCGCCCGGAGTCGTGGACTGCCAAACCACGACTTGCCAGCTGGTGTTCGTGGATGGTCAATCGGCCGCACCCGCCATCCCGCTGTCCTTCTCCGACGCCGCGCAGATCGAAGTCCAAACCCAGTACGGCCCGACCTGGGAGAGCCTGTTGCAGCAGGGCATCACCCGATCCGGGCGTTCCGACGCGGAAGTTCAAAAAAGCGGCGCGGCGGTGCTGCTGTGGACAATGACCGCGGCCGGTTCGGTGACGGAGCTTCACTTGCCACGCGAGGGCGCCACGACGCACGCCTCGCGCTACTCGAGAGCCGACTACCTGCTCTACACGGGCTTCGCCGCGCAGTTCGGCTACACGCTCGACGAGCTGCAGAAGACCGGCGCGCTGTTCTGGTCCTGGCTGCTCGCGGACCGCCCGCCGATCCCCGACGACCCGGGCACGATCCCGTAGAGCACGCGCGCGCTCAGAGCACGAATTGATCGCCCAGACCGAGCACGGTGAGATTCACCTTCTTGAGCCGAGCACACTCCTGCTCGACCTCGCTCTGGAACACGGGTTTGATGTGATAGAGCAAGGTCGGCAGATCGCGCGGATCGCCGAACTTTTTTAGATCTTTTTCGAGAGTGCGCGGCGTGTGATGCCCGCTGACGGTGGCTAACCGCTGCTGCCGGTTCGGAAAGCTCACTTCCATGAGCAGCGCCTTGAGGTTGGGCTCTTCACGCAAGACCTCCCAAAAGTGGTCCGTGGGACCGGTGTCGCCGCTATACGCGATGGTAGCGTCCGGGCCCTCGACGATGAAGCCCGCGGATTCGATGGTGTGCGTGACGAGCACGCTGCGAACCCAATAGTCGCCCAGCTGCGTGCGCCGCTCGGGCTTGAGCTCCACGAAGCGCAGCGTAGGTCTGGCCTTGCTGGGGATTTCCGTGAAATCCGGCCAGATCAGGTTGTTGAAGAAGTGTTTCTTGAGAGCCGCAATCGTCGCGCGCGTCGCCCCGACCAGCAGCGGTTCGCACGCGGCCTGGCAGCGATTGTCGGCGATCGTAGCCAGATCCCGGATGTGGTCGAGGTGCGCATGACTCACGATGCAGCTCGTCAACCGAAACTGCGCACGCAAATCCAGGCCGCTGGTCAGCGAGCCCGCGTCGATGGCCAGCGCGTCGTCGACGACGAACGCGCTCGTGCGGTGTCGCGGTGTTTCGCCACCGTGACAGCCTATGACCCGCAGCTCCATCTCATCCAGCTCGCCGAAAGTACGTCCAGGCGGCCGAGCCCCGCGGACACCTTTCATCTTAAGCCTCAAGCCCCAACCCGGTCAAAAGCTCCGCGTCCGACAAAACACAAAGGGCCCGCTCACGCAGGCCCTCGGTTCTCACACAGAGCGGGTTTTCAAAGCGGCTCTTCTCAATCCATCCCGAAGTCGTCCATGCCGCCCATGCCGCCCATGCCGCCCATGCCGCCCATGCCACCCATGCCACCCATGCCCATGCCGCCCATGCCACCCATGCCCATGCCGCCCATGCCGCCCATGCCACCCATGCCACCCATGCCACCCATGCCACCCCCGCCCCCTGCGGGCGCGGCTTTGGCGGGCTTCGGCCGCTCCGAGACCGTGCACTCGGTCGTGAGCATGAGGCCGGCGATGCTGGCCGCGTTTTCGAGCGCCACGCGAACGACCTTCATGGGGTCGATGACGCCGGCCTTCACGAGGTCCACGAACTCGTCGTTCCGCGCGTCGTAACCGTACGCGCCCTTTCCTTCCTTGACCTTCTCGACGATCACGCGCGGCTCGCGGCCAGCGTTCTTCGCGATCTGCGCGAGCGGTGCTTCCACGATGCGCGCCAGGAGGTCCGCGCCGAGACGCTGCTCGTCCGTCAGACCCGTGAGCTTCGCGACCGCGGTCGCCGCGCGCAAGAGCGCGACCCCGCCGCCCGGCACGATGCCTTCTTGAACCGCCGCACGCGTCGCGGCCAGCGCGTCTTCCACGCGGAACTTGCGCTCCTTCATCTCCGTTTCGGACGGCGCACCGACGCGAATCACCGCCACGCCACCGCTCAGCTTGGCGAGCCGCTCTTCGAGCTTCTCACGGTCGTAGTCGCTCGTCGTGTCTGCGACCTGCCGCCGGATCTGCTCGATGCGACCGTTGATTCCGGCCTTGTCGCCCTGCCCTTCGACGATCGTGGTGGTGTCCTTGTCGATGGTGATGCGGCCAGCGCGTCCGAGATCCTCGAGCTTGGCGCTATCGAGGCTGCGTCCCAGGTCTTCCATGAACGGCGTCGCACCCGTGAGCACGGCGATGTCCTTGATCATCTCCTTGCGACGATCGCCGAAGCCCGGAGCCTTCACGGCCGCGACTTTGAGCACGCCGCGCAGCTTGTTCACCACCAGCGTCGCCAGCGCTTCTCCATCGACCTCTTCGGCGATGATCAAGAGCGGTGCGCCCTGCTTCGCAGTGGCCTCGAGCAGCGGAACCAGATCGACCATCGCGCTGATCTTCTTGTCCGTGAGCAGGATGTACGGCTTCTCGAGCTCGACGCTCATCTCCTGCTGATTGGTCACGAAGTACGGCGACAGGTAACCGCGGTCGAACTGCATGCCTTCGACGATGTCGACCTCGGTTTCGGTCCCGCGGGCCTCTTCGACGGTGATGACGCCGTCCTTGGTCACCTTCTCCATCGCGTCGGCGAGCATCTCGCCGATTTGCTCGTCCCAGTTCGAGCTGACCAGCGCGACACGCTTGATCTCTTCGCGGCCGCTGATGCTCTTGCTCTGCTGCTTCAGGTCCGCGATCAGCGCCTCGGTGGCCTTGTCGATGCCACGCTTCAGCTCCATCACCGAAACGCCGGCTTCGACGAGCTTGAGCCCACCCGCGAACAGCGCCTGAGCGAGCACGGTCGCCGTCGTCGTGCCGTCTCCCGTGTCGTCGTTCGTCCGTGACGCGACTTCGCGCACCATCTGTGCGCCCATGTTTTCGACCCTGCCCTCGAGCTCGATCTCCTTGGCAACGCTCACGCCGTCTTTCGTGACGACCGGCGCGCCCCAGCTCTTCTCGATGGCCACGTTGCGCCCCTTGGGCCCGAGCGTGACTTTCACCGCGTTCGCCAATGCATCGACGCCTCGCTGGATCGTCTTGCGTGCATCGCGGCGGTACAGAATTTCTTTGCTGCTCATCGACTATCCTCCATGGGGCCCGTCCGGAGCTCTCGCTCTCGGAGCTAGCCGACCCAAGTCGGCACACGAACGCGCCTGGCGGCCGGGAAATTAGGCCAATCTGTGGCCAGGTCAACCCCGCACTCCACAAATTCGCAACGCTTCGCCCTTGCGGAAGCCCGCGTTTGGGGATAGTTACCGGCGCCCTCGCCTGACCACTTCCTTGAACGGGGGCCGGTCGGACGCTAGTGTGCAGTCGCTTCAACCTTTTCTCACCCCCTTGGGGGATCGTCTAACGGCAGGACGCAAGACTCTGACTCTTGCTATCTAGGTTCGAATCCTAGTCCCCCAGCAAATTCTCTTAGAATCGGCCGGAACTCCGGCCACGGCCCCATCGTCTAGCGGTTAGGACATCGGCCTCTCACGCCGGTAACACGAGTTCGATTCTCGTTGGGGTCACCAGCACTTACGTTCGCCGCCCGGAGGGCAAAAGGAAGCGTCGGATCCCTTTGAAGCAGGCGCGGAATGGCTGCCACGGGAGTGGTCAGCGGTCCGCGCTGGGCGAGAGCTTCACGTAGGGCGCAGGGGGTCTGGACGGTCGCGAGAAGCGTCGCTCGGCTTCAGCGCTGGCTTTGCGCCGCGCCGCGCAGGCTTTGCGCTCGCGGTTCGTCGTGTCGCGATGCGCGCACCATGAGATCTACCGGCCCGAGATGCGGCAGGGATCGCACGCAATTTGCATGGCGCTCGCTCACGCGCGGCTCGACGTGAGTGGCGTGAGGAGGCGGGAAGTGATGCGCTGTAAGCAATGGGGGCTCTTCTGTTGTCGTCTTTCGGCGGCGTGTTTCGGCGGTCTGTTCGCGATTGGGTGTGGCGGTCACGATCCGGCGCACCCCGGGGAATCAGGGTCTTCGAATAGCTCCCGAGACCCGGTGGGAGCCATCGCCGTTGACGTCAAGGACGAGCCAGCGGGCACGCAGTGCAGCGCAGGAGGAGCGGTGATTTTTTTCGGTCCCGACGCGGACGGCGATGGTGTTTTGAGTCCGCGCGAGACCGCACACCGGCGCTACGTGTGCCGGGATGCGAAGGACAAGACCGGACAGAAGCTGCTCCTGTTCAAGCAATTGCGGGTCGCCCCGGGGGCAATTTGCGCGGCAGGCGGCGTCCAACTCGTGTGGGGCTACGACCGTGATGGCGACGGCTCCTTGATGGGTGAGGTCAAGGGCTCACTCATTCTGTGTAACGGCCGCGACGGCCGCGATGGCAGGAACGGGCTGTCGAGTTTGATTCGCATGGCAGCCGCGAGCACGGATCCAGACAATCCCTGCGCGGCAGACGGCCAGAAGATCTCCACGGGGCCCGACGACAACGCCAACGGCAGCTTGGAGCCCGAAGAAGTCGATGAGGTGAGCTTCGTCTGCAACGGCATGAGCGCCGCTCCCATCCAAGCGCTCATCACGACCAAACCCGAACCTCCTGGGGTGAACTGCGCGATCGGCGGCACGCGCATCGACAGTGGGCTCGACACGAACGGCAACGGCGTTCTGGACGACGCTGAGCGGACGAGTTCTTCCTACGTGTGTGCCGCGCCGGCCTGCAATACATCCAACTGGCGAGTCTTCAGCCCCGAGCTCATCGGTTGTTTTCTCTCCGGTGCGGCGCTCGACGGCCTCGATCTGCGGAACGCCGACTTCACGAAGGCCGATCTTCGCAATGCGACCTTGGATGGAACGGTGCTGGCATTCGCCGTGCTGAGGCGTGCTGATTTGAGCGGCGCCAGCCTGCAGCAGGCAATCCTGGTCGGCGCGAACCTGCAAGGAGCGTCCCTCCGGAGCGTGAACGCCACAGGCGCGAATTTCCAGCTTGCGGACGTGAGTGACGCCGATGTGAGAGGCGCCGACTTCAGCGACGCGAACCTCTTCGAAACGCGCTTCACGCGCTCGGACCTGAGTGGCGCCACGCTCGCGAACGTGGATCTCACGGGCGCTAACCTCGACTCAGCAGTCCTTGCGGGCACGCAATTCATCAACATCAACGCGTATGGGGTCAACCTGCGCCAGGCCAATCTCAACGGCGCGCGCTTCGATGGCGGCAGGCTGTGGGTCTCCGATCTGAGCGGCGCAGATCTGACTGCGGCCGACCTCGGGACGGTTCGGCTCAACGACGTAAGGGCGGTTCAGCTCCAAGGTTGTCCGGTGACCCTCCCACCGCAATGGTTCTGCATCGCAGCCCCAGACGGCTTCGTCCTCGTGGGACCCGAAGCCAACCTGCGCGATGCCCGGCTCTCGGAATTGACTCTGGCAGGTTACAACCTGAGCCGCTCCCGCCTGCTCAACACCGATCTGAGTGGCGCGAATTTGAGCGGCACTGATTTGAGCTACGCCGCCTTCGACAACACGGCGCTTTTGGACGCAAACCTCGAGAACACTGACTTGCGCTACGCCCAGATTGTCTGGACGCGCTTTGCCGGTGTCCGGCTGGCGGGAGCCGACATGACGCACGCGCACCTGTCGCTCGTGAATACGGTCGGCGTCGCCTCCTGCCCGGCGCTGCTGCCCAACGCGCGCTGGCGCTGCTCGCCGACGCAAAATGGCCTGACCCTGTTCGGACCTGGTCTGCGCCTGATCGGGCCGCATCCGGACGTGCTCTCGTTCGCCGGAGACGACCTGTCGGGCGTCGATTTGTCCGGATCCATCTTCCACGACGTGAGCTTCTCGGGTGCGAGCCTTAGAGGCGCGACGCTGGCGTCCGTGGAGCTCCGCCGCGTGGACTTGAGCTTCGCCGATTTGTCCGGCGCTAACCTCGCGGACCTCCGCTGGACAGGGCTTGGTCCGGATGAGTTCCCCTACTCCGCCAACCTGACCGGCGTCGTCACGGATCCGGCCACGATTTGCCCGGATGGCGCAAGCGGGCCGTGTACCTGGTAACGCTGGCCCCCGCCGTTCCTACTGGCTCTCAGGCGATTCTGCGCTCGCCTGCAATCCGGCGGGCAGCTCAGGGCAGGTCTTGCCGTCGAACGGCAGACCCGGCAGCAAGTCGCCTGCGTGCCACAGCACTTCGGCTCGCAAGCGCTCGCCGCGCCCTCGCTTGTCGGGCGAGAGCGTCAGGCGAGCGCCGTCGGGCAAATATTGGACTGTCGCGATGGGCCTCGCGCGCAGAATTTCGCGTAGAGGAAACGAGGCGGGGTCAGGCCGACCGTTCGGCATGCGCGCGGCCTGTTCGTCCTCTCGGTTCTGGTTCAGGTAGAACCCGAGCTCCTGCGTTTGCTGGCGAATGCGCGGTGCAGTGCTGCGCTGCGCGCGAAAGTCCAGCACCATGCTGCCCTGCTCGTGAGTGATGAGCAGCGTGCACGGCAGGAGCGGTACCCTCCCTTCTCCCACACCTCGCTCCGACGGTACTCAGGCTTTGGGCCGCACGCTGGTCGAAGAGCGCGCCGTGAAGCCGTGATGCAGGCGCGAAGGCTGCACGTTCGGCGAAGCGAGACGCAGCCGTTGCGCCGGCTCGCTCATGCAACCACCTCAACGCCGCGCTAGAGAATGCTGTCGGACGCCGGTGCCACGTCGTCGCGTCGGATCAGCGAACGCGGTCGATGAGCTCGGCGGACGCGTCCGCGAAGTCCGTCTTGGGGCGGCACACGAGCGCCGTGGTGAACGTCTCGGTTTCCCGCCGGCGCGAAGTGCCGGTCGCTGGTCAGCGCGCTACGGCCCCAGGAACGAACTAAAGACGATAGCCGAATGACATCGAAAGCACGGTGCCGCTCTTGTAGCTGCGCACGCTCCGTTCTTCGCGCCGCTCGCGGCCCAGTGTCACCATGTAAGGTGCGTTGAGGATGTTCTCCGCCGTAAACTTCACGAGGAAATGCTCAGCCACGCTCTGCGCGGCCGTAAAGTCAACGACGTGACGGGGCTGCAGGTACGAGTCATCGAGACCGACCGTGCCCACTTCGAAGATTTGCCTGCCGGCCACGTTGTACAGGAGTCGCAGGGAGGTCTTGGTGGGTCCCTCGTAGTCGAGCGCCAGGTTGATGACGTACGGAGATTGGTTGACCATGGGTCGCTCCGTGTTCGTGATGAACCCGACTCCGGACTCGTCTCCGCCGGTCTGTTGCACACGAATTCTGGAGCGCGCCAGCGTGATGTTACCCATGAGGCTGACGTCTTCGAGCACATCGGTGATGAAGCCGAGCCCCTGCCGCGCCTCCAGCTCGGCACCCATGAGGAACGCGCCGTCGGCGTTTTGATAGGTCCTCACGTTCGACGTTCCCGAAGGCTGCAGCACCGGCTCGATGGGCGCCTCGAAGTCCTTCGCGAACACCGAGAACGAAATCACCTCTCGGGGCGACGTGAAAAAGTCGAGACGTAAGTCGGCGTTCGTGATGGTCGTGAGCGTCAGCTCTGGGTTGCCATAAACCTGAGCGCCGGCGAAGTAATCGGTGAAAGTAAAGGGAGCGAGCTCGCGCAGCTGGGGCCGAGCCAGCGTGCGCGACGCGGCGGCGCGCACCTCGAGCGACTCGCCGAAACTGTACACGGCGGAAAGGCTCGGCAGGACGTCGGTGCTCTCCAGATTGGCGGAGCTGTCGTCGATGTCCTGCTTCGTGAACTGATCGAACGGGACGAGCGCCAGCTCGGTGCGCTCGACCCGCGCTCCGGCGATCACGCGCAGGTTGTTCGTGAGCTTGACGTCGCCCATCAGGTACCCGGCATGAATGTCCGACGTGGCTTTGTAGGCGTCAGTGTTGGCCGTGTCCTCCTGGAGCTGCAGGAGCGAGCCGTTCACGTTCTCCGACGTGAACAACTCTCGAGGACACCTGGACGGATCGAACTCGGGTCCGCACTCCAGCGCTCCACCTTGAGACGTGCGACCCGCGAACCTGAAGCGCCGCGCATCGAACAGACGATCCTTGCTGTTCAGCGCCGCGCCCAGCTTGACCTTCTTCTCTCGGTCGCCCCGCTCGAACGGCTGTGTCCAGTCGATGCCTGCCCCGCGAGCATTTTCCGTCATGTCCGAGAAGAAGTGACGGCCGCTGCCCGGATCGGGCAAAAAGCTGTAGACGCCCGTGGATGGATTCAAGGTGTACACCACGTCGCGCGTATCGGGCTCGTTGCGACCCGCTCGCGACAAGGATGCTCTCCATTCGAGGCGGGCGTCGTAGAGCGCCGCAAAGTCGTGTCGTCCGGCCAGCTGCGCAAACTCGAGCGAGCGAGTTATGTATTCGAAGCGGCTGCTCCCGTAGTCCGTGTCGTTGTTCGCATAGAAGGTGTCGAACACCGAGGTCGTGTTGTCCGCGAGCTGAGAGCGCAGCCCGATCAGGCTGATTTCGTGCGCCTTGCCCAGCTCGAGCGCGATGCTCCCGAATGCCCCCCAGCGGATCGAGTCGCGCGCGACGTTGGCCTTGCTGTCGATCCAGCGGCTCACGTCGTCCTCCGCGCCGGCGCCGGCCACCTTGAACTCGCGAATCACCTCGTCGCGCACGGCGAACTTGCGGCTGTAGGTCAGGGCCGCCAGGGCGCCCAGGCGCGCGTTCCCACCGAGGCCGAAGCCGTCTCCGAGCATCAGGCTCGCGCCGTGGTTCGGCAGAGTGTCGCTCCGCGTCGTCGCCAGCGGCGTATTCAAGCGGTCGGCGAAGGCGTTGATGTCGGTCTGGCCGAGCAGGCTGCCGTCCGGCCGCGCTTGACCGCGCTTCAGCGGGTAGTCATCGGGGATCTGTCCGGGAAGCTGGCGCGCGTCGCTCTTCAAGCCGAGCCAATCGCCGGAGTCACCCGGGTAGGAAAGACGCTTTTTAAACGTCGCCTGGCTGTTCCAGCCGCCCGAGACGCTCGCAGCGAGGATCCTCTTTTCGGGCACGGTGATGGTCTCGATGCGCACCGAGCCACCGGCGAAGTCGGCCGGCACGTCCGGGGTGAACGTCTTGGCGATGTCGATGACCCGGATCACCTGCGTGGGGAACAGATCCAGGGGTACCGTGGCCTTGTCGGGCTCGGGGCTCGGCAGCGGCGCGCCGTTCACGAGCGCGTTCGTGTACCGTTCTCCGAGACCGCGCACGTAGACGAAGCGTCCATCGACGACGGTGACACCGACGATGCGCTGCGCGGCGCCGGCCGCGTCCCCAGCGGGCGTGCGGGCGATGTCCTGCGCGCTGATCGCATCGGTCAGCGACGCCGAGTCGCGTCGAGCGTCCAGGATCGAAGCTACGGTGCCCTCGACGTGCGGCGCGACCACGACGAAGTCGTCGAGCGTCACGGACGCCGGTGTGAGCTGCATCCGAAGCTGAGCCGTCTGTCCGGCGGCGACCTTCACGTTCGAGGTCTCCGTCGAGTAGTCGCTATGGATGACCGAGAGGGTCCACTCTCCCTGCGGCAGACTCAACGTGAAGCGGCCTTCGCCGTCGGTCGTGGCTTCGGCCTGGATACCGCGGGCGAAAACCCGCGCACCGGCCACCGGGCGTTCACCTTCCTGCGCGAAGACGGTACCGGCCACCGTCCCCTTCGGCTTGCCCATCTGGGCCTCGCGCTCGGCGCGCGCGCGCGCGGCTCCGGCGGCTTCCGCTTCGACGCCCTCCACGTCGACGCTCTGAATCCCTCCGCGACGCGTGAGCGTGACTATGATCTCTGCCGTCGCACCGGCCGCGAACTGCACCTCGCGCAGCTCCACGACCCACGACCCCTGGCCGGGCGCCTCCGGCACCCGGTCGCGTGGAACCACCAGGCGAACGCGGCGCTTGCCCTCGACCCGAGAAACCAGAACAGCACTTCCCTGCTCATTCGTCAGGGTCGGCTCGGCACCGGCGAGCTCCACTCGAACCCCGGCTGCCGGAGCGCTCCCCACGAACACGACCACGTGAACATCGCTCGTGGGTTCGTCCGCTTCGTCGTCGCCGGGGTCCTCGCGCGAAGATTCTGGAGGCGACTCCTCGGAAGGAGGCGGCTCGGGGTCCGCCTCTTGAGCGATCGCGCTCGCTGCCAGCAGACTCGTCCCCAATAGTGGAGCGGCGAACCTGGCAAGGAAGCAAAGCCGGCGGAGCTTTGCCTCGGCCCTGCCGAAGGCGAGTCCTACATTCGAACGACGGCGACGTGTATATCGACAGGTTGCTCTTGGCACGAACGGTTCCGCTAAGCAATTGAAGGAGGCCGTCGCAAAACCACTCGCCAGGGCGACAGGGAGAGACGACGCGCAGCGCGTGAACCGCCTGGTTCCGCGCGCTACGCGATCGTTTCGCGCCCGTCCCTATGGAGTCGGTTTTTACTCGGTCTCCCAGTTGATCCACAGGCCCTGAGCCCAGTTGGCCTCGTCCTTGAACGCTCCGCTGGCCGATCCGGTCACGGCTGCAGCGGGACCGGCCGCCTCCTTGCACTGATCCACGGTGAAGGGCGCGGGGGCCGGTACGGTGTTGTTTCTGCCCGCGAACTCGAACCACGGTACCGGGTCGAAGCTATTGCTGCTGTGTGCGGTACCGATGTTGCTGGCGAAGTTGCCGAAGAACGCGGACCCCGTCAGTGTGACCCGCGGCGCGGCGGCAGTCCCGAACGGATCGCGAAGGCTGACGGCGCTGTTGAACCCTGTCACCACGTGGTCGCTGAGCGTGCCCTTCATACCCCGGCGCAGAACCATACCGTTGACGGACACAGTGACCGCGCCCTCGCCGGCGCCGCACAGAGTGACCTTGCTCGCCGTCACGGTGGTGACAGGCTCGAGATCGGGATTGCCGTTGTTGTTGTCGATTTCGTAGCCGTTGGGATCGTCGGAGTCCACGTTGACCTGCCGGCCGAACAGCGTGTGCCACTCGGCCTGGTAGCCCTGATCGGCGTCGAACATGTCGTCGCCGCAGCTATTGGCGACCAGGTGGTGTGCAGCGACGCGGCCGCCGAACCACTCGAAGCAATCGTCGAGCGTGTTGCTCACCATGATGTGATGGATCTCGGTGCCCGAGCCGACGCCGCCCATCGTGAGCCCGTTGACTTCGTTGCCCTGACCGATCACGACGCCCGGGTACTCGATGCGGACGTACTTCATGACGCCGCTGTTGTCGTCGGGTGCGTTGCCTCCGAACTGATTCTCCTCACCGGGCGCCAGACCTTCGATGCTCACGTTCGTGCCCGCGTTGCTGGGCGCGCGACCGAGCAGGATCACACCGCCCCAGTCGCCGGGCTGCCGATCGCCCGGATTGCGGTTCCAGCTCGTGAACAGGATCGGCCGGTCGGCCTCGCCTTCCGCGCGGATCTGCCCGCCGCGCTGGATCACGAGCACGCTGGCTCCGAGCGTCGTGTCTTCCGGCAAACCCTCGATGCGCGTGCACGGGTCGATCGTCAACACTTCGCCGTTGCCGATGTACGTCTGGCCCTTGATTTGCCAGACCTTGTCGCTCGTCAGCGTGCGGGTCCCGGGCCTCGTGGGCAGTATCTCCACGGCCTTCGAGCCAGCGGAGAGGTCGCACGCGGGTGACGACGAATCACCGCCGGTCCCTGCGCTGCCGCCGGTCCCTGCGCTGCCGCCGGTCCCTGCGCTGCCGCCGGTGCCGCCCGCGCCATCGTCGTCCTCGTCATCACCGCAGGCAGCCGCTCCGAGCGTCAGCCCTGTTGCTGCCATAATCGCGAAAAGCTTAATCGTAGTGCGCATAGTTTTAACTCCTTGGGGATGCACACGTATGCGCCCATCCGGTGACGACTGCGTGACCCACTCGTTAGATCGCCGTGAATCATCGCCACCGATCGATCACGAGCTCGCAACACTAACACTCCCAGCCGGCTTCCTTGCACGCCTGCATCGCACGCCGGAGCTGCAGCGCGTTCTCGAAGAGAGTGCCATCCGTGATGTGCTTGAGCTGTCGTTCGGCTTGCTCGAAGTCGCCCGACTTGAACAAGCCGTAGGCGAGCGCGTAGCGGATTTGATCATCCTCGAGCAGTCCCAGGCGCGACAGGCGTGGCGCCATCGAAGCGATCGCTTCGCTCCGCTCGAGCTTGAGCAGAATGCTGAGCCGCTGTTTCATCTTCGCCTTCTGGTCCCCGACCGCGGCGTTCAGAGTGAGCGCGCGTTCGTGACGGCCGGCACGCGAATAGAGCTCGGCCGCCTCGAGCGCGTATTGGGGATACAGCCGCGCCGCTTCCTCGAAGATCATGGCGGCGATCAGGGGATGCTCGTCGTCCAGATAGGTGTGGGCGAGCAGTACGAGCAGTTTCTCGTCGCTCGGAAAGCGTAGCCGCGCGCTCTCCAGAACGTCGCGCGCTTTACGAAACTGCCTGCTGCGCCGCAGCCCTTCACCGACTGCAGCGTAGTCCTCCGCAGTGGCATCGGCCCGCGACAGGTACCGGTCGCCGAGCTGAGCCACCTCCTGAAACAAGCCGAGATCGATCAGGTAGAAGAGCTTCGTGCGCGCGAAGTCGGGCTGTTGCGGGAACGCGGCCGCGCCCTCGTCCAGCGCGCGGATCGCCGCAGCGTATTCTTTCAGCTCCCAGTGAGCCTGCGAGCGCAGCAAGAAGAGGCCCGGAGTGTCGCGGCCGGCGTCACCCGCCTTCTGCACGGCCGAGATCGCGTTCTGGTAGTCCTTGAGACCGAAGTGGGCCTGCGCCAGGTAGACGTAGACGATAGCTTCCTTTTGACCCGCCGCGATGGCGCTCTTCAGGCTCCTCTCGGCCGCGGAGTAGTTCTTCTGCTCGAGGAGCGCGAGCCCGCGCAGCGTGTGAAAGCGCGGCAAGTCGAGTCCGGGCTTCTTCACGTCGACCTGATCCAGGAGCAGGCGCGCTCGATCGAAGTGACCGTCCTTGATCATACGCGCGGAGAGGGCGACGTAGTCGATGTCGTCTTCGGCGCTCTTGCTGTCCTTGGCTTCGTCCTTCGCCTGCGCGGGCTCGGGCGCGGCCACGAAGAGCGCCGCGCTCACCGCGAGCAGCGGCCAGACGCTCCGGTAACGCGACCGCACCGAGCTGGCTCGCCGTGGCTGTGCAGCGTTCGTCATGCGCGCCGCTAGTTCAGCTCGTAGCGGAGCGTTTGCTTGACCCACGTGTCCACGGGGCTACCTTGATACACGCCCGGATCGAACTGCCACTGCCGGATCGACGCGATCGCCGACTCTTCGAAGATGCCGCGCGGGCTGGCCTCGACCACGCGCACGGCGTCCACGCTGCCTTGCGACGTCACCTTGAGCTTCAACGTGACGTAGCCGGTTATGCCGCGCTGGCGCGCTTGATCCGGATAGCTCGGCTGGACACGATGGCGAGGCTTCGGGGGGTCGTCGACCACGTCCGCGGTCATCGTGTTCTGCTTGCTGGTTTCGCCGAGCAGCTCGTCGCTGGCGCCGGCGAAGGCCGCACCCTCGAAGCCGGGCAACTGAAAATCCACGCCGCTGATGGCGCTGGCGACATCGGGCGCTGGGGCCCGCGGCGCGCTCGTGTTCTTGACCGTCTTGGTCTGCTGGCGCGGGCGCTCGCGCGGCTTCGGCGGCGGCTTGCGCTTCTCGACCGTGAATTCGGCCGTGGCCTCCTTGTCCTTGAGCGGCGGCGGGCCCGCATCGCTGTTCATCGCGAATACGACGGCCAGCGACGCGCTGCCTCCCACGAGCATGCTGCCCATGGCGAACAACTGACGTTTGAGCTTCTTCATGCCCTCAACCCGCTTCCTTCTCCGTTGCGACACCGACTTCGGTGGCTCCCGCCAGGCGGCACTGATCGACGACTTCGACCAGCCGTTCGGCGGCGACCCGGCGATCGGTGATCACCAAGACCTGTTTCGAGCCGGCGCTCTCGAGAAACTCGCGCACCCGGCTCTGCACCATCCACGGCCGCACGGGCGCGCCGTCGATGTAGATGTTCGAGCTCGAGTCGATATTGACGCGCAGCGCCTTGCTCGACGCCCGCTGGGAACTCGCCGCGCCGGGACGTTCGATGTCGATCTTCATGTCTTTGACGAACGTGGTCGACACCATGAAGAAAATGAGGAGGATGAACACCATGTCGATGAGCGGCGACACATCGATGCCCATCGTCTCTTCGGACCTCGGACGGCGTCGCATGGCCTCATGCCCTCCCGGAAGCGGCGTCAGAGGCAGGTGCCGTCAGCGGTTCGGTGGCCAACATGTCCTTCAACTGATCGAGCTCCTGCTGGATTAGGGCCTGCCGCCGGTCCAAGAACTGGCCCAGGAGCAGCCCTGGCACCGCGATGCTCAGCCCCATTTGCGTGGTGAACAGCGCCTGAGAAATGCCACCGGCGACGCCGCCGGATTGGGAGAACAGCGACATGTCGGCGAGCGAGTCGAAGGTTTCGATCATGCCGGTCACGGTGCCCAGGAGACCGGCGAGCGGCGCAACGGCCACGACGCTGCGGATGAGAACCCGACCCGTTCGCAGCTCGCGCTCGATGTCACCGAAGGCATCATCGAGCACGCGACGCGGGTGTCCCCGGTGCGCACGCGCGAGCGCAAGACCGCGCACGACCGCCGCGTCGACGACGCCCTGAGGTTCGCGCGCGAGGCCGGCGCGATAGCGTTCGAACAACACGCGCACACTGCGCACGCTGCCGCGGCGTAGGATGAAGTAGCGGTACCCGAGCGTGTACCAGAGAACGAAGGTGCCGATCGTCAGCGGCACCATGATGAAGCCGCCGCTACGAATGTATTCGAGCAGCGAAGTGAACGCGGAGATCATGTTGCTTCATGAAGCCGCGGCTCGGGCTGAAAGGCCGGGGCCGGTGCCGGCCGAACGCTGACCCGAATCCCCGCGGCGATGTTGGAGACGCGCAGCGCGCCTTTGTCCAGAGCGTCCTTGATGTTCCCGGCCCAGCCGCCCAGCAGGTTGCCCGCGAGGAGCGCCGGAATCGCCACCATCAAGCCGAACTCCGTGGTGATCAGAGCTTCCGAGATGCCGCCCGACAGAAGCTTCGGGTTGCCGGTCCCGAACTCGGTGATGACGTCGAACGTGGCGATCATGCCGGTTACGGTGCCCAGCAAGCCGAGCAAGGGAGCCACCGCCGCGAGCACGAGGATCGTCGAACCAAAGCGATCGAGGAACGGAGTTTCGTGGAGGATGCTCTCGGAGATCACGTCTTCGAGGTGGTCCCGCGGACTATCCAGGTGCTTCAGTGTGGCCGTGAGCACGCGCCCTGCGGCGCCGCGCTTCTTGCCACAGGTCTCGATGGCTTGCTCTATCTTCCCGCTCTCGATGAGCGGGGTAATCTCTTCGATCAACTTGTCCGTGTTGCTGGCGGCCAGCCACAGGAAGGCGGCGCGCAGCAGGATCAACAGCAGACACACCACTCCGAGCACCACGATGACCCATGCGATCGGGCCGCCACTGTTCACGTATTCCAAGAACGTCTTTTCGAGCTTGGCCTCGATCGGCTTGTCCAGGTTCTCGTACAGGAAGATCTGGAGACGCTCGGGGGATTGGCCCTGGGCCAGCGCGCGCGCGGTTTCCGCGCTGGGCACTTCCGGCCACACCTTCATGCCATCCTCGCCTGCGGGAGCGAGCGCGCCGGCCGCCTGCCCAGCCACGCCGTAGCTGGCGATGCTGCCAATGCGCAGGATCTCGCCCGTCACCTTCTTGCCCTGCGCGTCGAAGAACGCGCCGGACTCCTTGCGAATGGAACCGTAGCGCTGCAGGAGCGACAGGCCCTGTCCGAACACGAACTCGACCTGCGAAATCTGAGCTTTCTCGTCGCCTTCCTGGACCGCCGGCAATTTGATGCCGCCCTTCTCGAGGGCCGCCGCTGCCTGGGACACGAGGCCGCCGAGCACGTCGTCCCCTTCGGAAGCCGTCTCGACCTCCGACGCCGTTCGGTTCAGCACGTCATTCAAGCGATCCGCTTCCAGGGACGTCGCCATGACCTGGGACTGCAGCGCGCTGACCTCCCCCTCGGCTGCGGCAATCTTCTTCTGTGCGTCTGCGTCGAGCTCGGAGACCCGCTGCTGCAGTGAGCTGCGCTCGGCCTCGAGGAACGCAAACTCGCGACGGTACGCGGTTTCGAGCGACACTCCCGGCTTGGCCGGAGCGGAAGCCGGCTTGGCCGGAGCAGGAGCGGGAGCTGCCGTCGCGCGCTGCCCGAACAAGACGAACCAGCAGCCCAGGAGTATCAACAGCGCTCGACGCCGCATCACTTTCGCTCCGCTGCGAGCGCATTGGGTAGCTCGAACAAGCCCACCCGGATCTGTTTCTTCAGGCTATCGAAGAGCGTCACGACCAGGCGCTTGTCTGCTGGTTCCTCGAGCTTTCGATACTCCCAACCCGAGCCGCCGCGGGTCGCGTAGCCGACTACGTCGTCGCTCGTCTTGAAGAAGAGCATGACGGTGCCGACGCGCACGACGTCGCTGAGCTCCTCTTTGCCGTCCAGCTTGATGGCCTGGCGGTACATGCCGGTCTCACGAGTGAGCCGAAACTCGTCCTCCATGAATGTCCAGAGCCGAGAGAGCGCCCTCGGTGGAGTCAGGAGGCCCGCCTTGTACTGCTCTTCGATCTTGTCGATCTCGGCGATCCGTTCGGCCGTTCGAAACGGCAAGCCGCCCTTCACGTACGCGCGGAGCGACACGAGCGCGTTCTCGAACACGGGCCTGAGCGCGTGGTCACCCTGCTTCTCGGACTCAATCAGCGTTTTCTTTTGGGAAATCGCGAGCTGGGTCTTCTGCAGACGCGCTTGCTCTTTCTGCAGATCGAGCTTGAGCTCGGCCTTCTGGCGCGCGAGGCCGCGCAGCTGATCCCGCAGGTCCGTGTCCTTGCGCGAAAGCTCTGCGGACAGCTTCTCGACCTCCCCCCGCAGGCCGGCCAGACGCCGAGCGAGATCGGCAACGGGATCGCCCAGCGCAGGCGCGGCAATCGCAGCGACGCCCAGGAGCGTCGCGACGGCCGCTACCCGCTTCAGTCGGGGCCTTGGAGAGGCAGTGTTTGTACGGTTCATCGGTGAACTTCTGCTGGAGAGCAACCTGGCTACGAGCCGGGCGGATTGCCCGTTGCTCTGAGGAAACTCTCACGAGAGCTCGCGTTCTATAATCGCCGGCCCGTGACGATTGGATGACATCCACGTAAATGTCTCGGGACGCCCGCGCGACAGTCGGGCTTCGGGGCGTTACAATGGCAACTCGATGACGAACTGGTGAAGAGTTGAAGCCCGGCTTCTGCAGACCCGCGGGTGATCGGTCAAGGCAAAGCCCGTCCGCCGCTTGCCGCAGCGAAGCCGGATGGGTAGAGCGCCCGCATCTTGAAGCGACGCCCCTCGGGGAGGCGCACAGGCGTCAGCGCGGCGTCAGTCGCACGAGCTCGTCATAGTGCATGTCCGCAAGACCAATCGCGCCGTTTGGCGCGACGTCGATGCCGCGGAACGAGTGGTGCCGAGAGCCGGATTGCTGTCCGAGTGTATTGAGACCGGTGTACAGGACGCCGGTCGGCGCGCCCGCGGCCCAGGACGATAGGCTGACGTAACCGAAGGTCGAAGCGTCGCGACGTACGGGGACGTGCGCCTCGTTTGCGAGAGTGAACCAGAGTCGGTCGCCCGCGATCTCGATGGAGTGCACGTTGTTGTTCTCGGAGAGCACGGGCACGTGGATCTCGGACATGCCGCTCGAGGGCGCCGGGACGGTCGCGCAACCTGCGCTGCCGCCGGGCGAGCCCTTCGCGAAACGCACGAGATCGTTGTCGCCGTACTCGCCGATGTACACGAAGCCGCCGGAGACGCGCAGCTGCCAGGGGAATCCGCCGAAGAACGAGCGCTTGTTGGTCGCGGTCGGCATGCCGTGGCAGGTGAAGCCTCCGCCGATGGCGTGCCTGCCCAACACGACGCCGGTGAAGTCGACCCACCAGATGGCGTCATCTGCGAGGCTGCTCGTGCCGTTCGTGTCGACCTCGATGTGAGCGAGGAGCCCTGCAGCGGCGGGCAGACCGATGCGCGTGATGCACCCGCTCGTGACGGTGCTCGAGCACAGGTTGGCCGTCGCCGCGGCTGCGACTGCCGCCGCGTTGCCGTAATCGAGCATGTTGTCGCAGCCGGGAAAATTGGGCGAGCTCAGCGTGGCTGCGGTGCCGTCGTCGCTGAACCAGTACAGGGCCGGCGTGCTCTGTCCACCGGCGGGGCCGGCCATGTTCATGGCGCTGAACCAGAGCCGGTTGCGGGCTGGGTCCCACGCGGCGCCAACGACCTCGTTGTTGTCGCCCGGGACGTGAATAGCGCAGACACGATCGTCGTACGGAGTCGCAGGCGAATCGGCGATGTCGAGCGCTACGCGGATGATACGGCTGTGGTTCTTGGGTCCAGGCTCGAACAGGCCGCCGCCGTGCGTGTACCACACGGCGTTTCGACCGGTGACGACCTTCTCGGCCAGGGTCGAGTGCGTCGACGGGGCGTGGTTCAGAGAGCTGATGTGCGGCTTCGTAGCCGGGTACGGATTGGGGGATCCCACGCGGGCTAGCGGCGCGTTCACGTGGGTAAACAGCGCGCCCGACTGATAGGCGGCACCCATGCCGAACTCTCCGATTGCCCACAGGCCGCCTGCCGTGTCGAACGCCAGGTCGAGCGCGTCTCCGGTCGTGCTGCGGCTGCTCATGCTCCAGGTCTGGCTGGTGAAATCGGTGCTCCACGTGCGCGTGGTCCACGCCGCCGTGCTTGCACTGCCGACGACGACCTGCACGCGGTCCACGTCGTCGACCATGACTGCGGCGATCGCTCCTGCTTGCGTGACGGTGCTGCCCGGAGCAACCAGGTGCACGAAGGTGCCCGTGCGTGGCGCGGTGATTGCGATGGGCGATCCCCCTGCAGGAGTGATGCTGCCGACCTGCGTGCCTTCGGCTACCGGCGTGTTCGTTGCCACCGTGAAATTCACGACGCCGGAGGCAGCCGCCGCGATATCCACGCGGTTCGAGCACACGCCGCCCGAGCCCGAGAAGTTGCAGCTGACCAGCGTGACGTCATACACGCCCGGCGCGGCCGTCGCCGGAAACGTCCAGGACGGAGCGGCCAGCCACACGCCCGACCCGAGCGGCGGGTCCGTGCTCACGAACCACGCATTTCCCGAGCCGGACCATGAGAGGCCCAGCGTCTGGCCCTGCCCCACGAAGCGCCGCTCATCCCCGTTGAAGCGCGCCGGACCCACGATAAAGTGCGCTGCCGCTTGATCACTGCAGATCTTGCTCGTACCCGTGCCTTCACAGTATTGAATCGACCAGCTCGACGCGCCGGGCTTCGCGAGGTCACTTGCCGGGACCGTATAGCTCCCGCTGGCAGGGAACGCGGTGGGCAGGAAAGACCACGCTCCTGGCTTCTTGATCTCCACATAGCCGGCCCCGCTGCGTGACCAGGAGAAGCTTCGAGGCCCGGTGTTGAACATGTCGACAAACGTGGGGAGCTGGCTTGCCGGCACCACGGGAGGCGCCAGGCCTGAAACCACGACTTCGGCGCTGCGATTGCTGAACTCACCCGCGTTGTTCTTGACCGAGACCGTGAAGCGGTACACGCCGCCCTTGCTCACGTTGATCGTCATCGAGCAGCCATTCGGCGTCGGACTGCAGACCTGCGCTTTGAAGCCAGGATCCACGAAGCCGGCGTTGTCCGAGTAGACGTACAGCAGGTTGCTGGAGTCGCCGCCGCTGATCGTCCACGAGATCTTCACGCCGTTTGCGCCGACGAGCGCTCCGGTCACGGTCAAGGTCGGCGGAGCCGCGCTCGCCGGAGATACCGGGGCCAATGCACCGAGGAGGACGAGCGGCAGTATGAGACGAACGCGAGAGCTGAGCGCGCGCATGGAGGACACCCCTTCTTCGTTGGAAGGCGAACGACTAAGCCCAAAGCGCGGCGCTTGTCCAGGCCGTCGGCGTCGCGTCACGGACCTTCGTCCTCTCAGGACCAAATCCGGGGCCTCGCGGAGCCAGTCTGTGCGGCAACACTGTGCGCAGCGCTTGCTCGCCGGCGTCACTCCGCTCCCGAACGCCCGAGGCGGCAGTTCCGATCGCGGCGATCGAAAAGCGCCTCGGGGGCGGGAGGAGCCGGAGCTTTCGGCGACCGGCGCCGCAGCTAATCTACGGGATGGCAGGTCCGCTGGGGACCGCGATCAATTTCCAGCGTAGGCAACCCGCAGACTGTAGTTGCCCGCAGTTGCACCGCGCACCATGACGCGGGCAGTCGTGGTGCCGCTTGGCACTGCCAGCCTGCAGCTCTCGGTTGGTGGGGTCGTCGCCGTGTTGGAGCGACAATTGAACGTCGTAGTAGTCGGTGGGCTCGAGCCGAACCTCACGTACAGATCGGGGTTACCAGAGCCGCCCACGATCTCGGCAGAGAACGCGTGTGTCGGAAACGACAAGCCCGCCGCAGCGCTGACGTCGTATGTGTAGTGGACCTCGGCGCTCGCACCAACCGGGCGCTCGTTGTACCAGCGGCCAATACCGCGCCAACAGGTTTGACTGGCAGCGCCACACCAGTCCGGCAGATTGTCCATCGGGAGGAATCCGAACTTCGGCCGGTAGTAAGCCTGGCTGTCGTTGGTGTCATCATGACCATTCGGCACGATGTAGCTGAAATTCAGAGCAGAGATGCCGTGCGCGTCCGTCGTGGAAATGTGCGGATGCGCAGTTCCGTGATAGCTGACCCCGCAGCCGCGAAAGTCGTCTTCGCCATTGTGCGTCCACGGCTTACACTCAAGGGGCTCGACCACGGTGTCGCCATCCGTGACGTACCGCAAGTAACGCACTGCTTGCATTGTTTGGATCGAGCTGTCCATTGCGGCGAGATCCGCCTTCGGCGTGAATTTATCGACCGCACCCCACGACGTGAGCGAGTTGCTCGTGCGGACGTACAAGAAGTGGTCTTTAGCCCAGTCGTCATAGGTCAAGACATGTTTTGTGATCCCACGCCGCGTGATTGTGGACACCGAGGGGAAGGGCCCAATGTTCGCAGCCACGACTTGCAGCTGACTCTTATTTGGCGGCGGCGTGGACGTTTGAAAGGTGCCACCGGTCTTGTAAAATTGCCATTGCGACGGGGTGAGAATCGAAGCCGCCGTGGCGCGCGCGAGATACAGGTTCTGCGGCAGGCCTTGCGGCGTCCCAAAGTTCCGCTCCTGGCCGTAAATGTAAATCCAGTTCGTGCCGTTGACGACGGCTTCGACGAACGAGACGCCCCACAGCACGTCCGATGCGATTCGAACGCCGTTGGCCACTTGCCAACCGCCCGCACCGGTGACGGTCGGATCGATCGGATTGCCGTTAGCCGTGGTCATGTTCGTCACTTTCGTGAGCGCCGTCGAGACCACTTTGAATCCACCTGGGCAGGCCTGGCCTGCGCAAGTGCAACCCGGGGGTCCGCAGAGTGGCAGACATTCGGGGTCGGCCTGGCTTACGGAGCATGTGATGGTGTCCATGAACGCGAGCACCAACGCGCTCTGCTGCGGATTCGAGCAGTTCAGGCACGTGCCACCAGCGGGCCATAGCCCTATGTTGGCATGCCCCTGAGGGGGTGGCGGAGGCGAAAGGTTCAGCGTGGCGTAGTTGAAATACGCCCCGTGGTGCACGGTGACATTGCTCGTGATCTGCGCTACAGCGCCGCTCGCTGCAGTTCGCGCGTAGAATTGGATATTCGACGCACTGGGTGTGCTCGAATTCGTTTGGTAACCGATCGTGTTTCCGAAAACGGTGTCCAGCAACGAAACTGCTGGCGGCGACCACGTTCGCTCGCCCGTCGCAGAATCGTAACCGCTGATCTTCGAATCGCCGAAAATCCACAGCGTACGATTGCCCGGCATGGGCACGGCCACCCCGCCGTCGCCTCCGGTCCATCCGCGCGTGCCCGATGGTGGCTTTCTGTCGAAAACGGCGTCCCAGACGGTCCAATTGTCGCAATGCACCGCCGCCACCAGCGCGACGCTGATGCCCGCGAGTCTCAAACGTGAATACTTCATGATTAGCCTCCCGATTCCGCCTCGGCCCCTCAGAGAGCGCGAGGAGCATGCCCCTTTGAGCTGTTTAGATACCGCTTCATTGCCGAAGCCAGAGATCTCCCCTTTCCTGCAACCCTCCCCTTTCCTGCAACCATAGCTGGCTGTCTGACTGAACTCGATCCACGCGCTTTCAGATAGGCCCCGCAGACAGCAACACACGTACTGATAACACGGAGTGGTGGCATTTTAAAACAACAAGTAGCGCGTCTAAACTTCTTGAACTGGCAAGCAATGGGCCGTTAGGAAAACATCTCGTGAATGGGCCGTTAGGAAACGTCTTGTCCGTTGCTAGGCTCGCGTTTCGATTGTGAGTGGGCTATCTTTGCCCTACCGGGGAACTGCCGCATGTCGGGCAACCCGAGGCTCGGTGCAGCGCGCGCTCAAAGGGGAATTAGCTTCATGCAAGGATGGGATGACTTCTCTGAGCGTTCGACGCCGAGAACGCCTCGCATCCCGTCCCGCTGTGCTGGTACGAGCTTCGAAGCCGGACCCGTTCTGGATCGCCCTGGCGGTTGGCTCGAAGGTTCGGAGAGCAAGCGCCACGCCGCAAAACCGGGACGCAAAGCTCCGTTGGAGAAAGCAGCCGCCTCCGGGCAAGTCGCGCAAGCCCAGAGATTGCGCAGGCCCAATCGAGCGACCGAGTCCAAACTCGTACTCGTGATACTCAGATACGGTTATTGAAAGGAAAGATAATATTATGTCATCTCGGCAAATGAAATCCATTCTCACATTAGCAATCGCGAGCTCGATCAGCATTGCTGCGAGCCCGGCAGCCGCGCAAGATTTCACGAAGTCGTGCTCTGCGTTTGCAAACCTGACGAACGCCCAGGTTCAATGGAGCAAGGTGCCCTATCTCGGCGATTTCGTATATAGCGTAAAGGCAGTACGCGATCGTACAGGCTCGACTTCGCCTGTCGGCTGGCAGAGCTACCACCGACCCGTCGCTGGATTTCCCAATAACTTCTACGATCCTCTGACAATCGTCAGAGACGCCTCCGTCATCAATCATTCAATTTGGGGCGGTTTGATCCCATATGCGGTTCTTACGGCTACTCTTCCCCAAAATCCCGCAGCTCTGGCCACAGTCACGTGTCCGAACGGCGAGTGTGTGATTTCGCCCGTAAACGGCTGCCGCCCGACGTACGACTTCACCAATCCAACGGGATGGAAGGTGAGCGTCATCGGGGATAGCCTGATCTGGTACGCACAGCTGTGCGAGTTTTTCGGGGGCACGAACTGCGCGGAGCACATCGATGTGCGCCTCAACAACGCCGGCCGGCGCGCCTGGGTGCAGGCAATTCACAGCATGAGCTTCTATTCGTGGTTGAACGTCATCCGCGAGCACGCAACGACGGTGCCCCGGGTCGCAGTCGTTGCTCTGGGCACGAACGACGCCATGCGCCAGGCAACCGCGGGATCATCAGCAGCGCGCGACGCGCGACGCGCGGAAACGACGAATTCTATGCTCGCAGGCGTGCGAGCGATGCTCTCACCACCACCAGCAGGCCGAAATACTTGTGTGGTGCTCGTGACGGCTTCGGAGAAGCACGCCACGGCTGGTTACACGAATGAGGCCGGTTGGGTAAACAACCTCATGGTTCAGACGTCGAACCTGGCAGAATTCGCTGGCAAAATCAAAATCGTGAATTGGGCTGCGGAAACGCGCGCGCATTGCGGCGCGAGCTGGCTGACGAATCCGAGCCAAACCTGCGATTGGTTCTCGAGCGATCAGCTTCACCTCGTGGGGGCGGGCGATGAGCGGAGAAACGATCTGATCCTAACCGCCATCAACAGCTGCTTGAGCTGACTCGGAGCCACGCGACGGAGGAGCAGCCTCACGACGCGACTATTTCGAATTCGACGGTGCGTACCCGATACGATACGCGAACGCCGTTTTTTCGAGTCGCGTCGTGGAGCGACATCGCTCCTCGCATGAGGGCAAGGGGCAGCTCCCTTCGGACCGAGTGAAGCTTCGAGCTACGTGCGCGCGGTGGTGATCGCGTCGGCTACGTCTGGCGGCGGCTCGGTGGTCTCGTTGACTCCTGCGGTGCGGCGGCGCGGCGCAGGAAAGACGAAGATGGCGAACCAATAGATTGCGAGCGCTATCAGTAGAACGCCGCGAAACCCGATTACGGTCGCCAGAATAACGGACAGCACGGTGCCGATGACGGAAGTCGTACCATTGGCCGCCCACGCCAAAGGAACCGCGTCCGGATCGCGTTCGCCGACGGCCCGAATCCCGAGTGGAAGGAAGGCACCGAGCAGCGTTCCGAGCGGCACCAGCAGCACGATGGCCGCAAACACGCGCAGCGGCAGCGGCGAAGGGAGCAGTGCGCGCTCCACGATGTCGCCGAGCAGGTAGTGGGCTCCCGAGAGCACGCTGAGCCCGACCACGAGCAACACGACGTTGCGCCGGGTGGCCGGCAGATTTCTCGTCAAGAAGCTGCCGAGCGCGGCGAAGGCGAGGAGCGCGAACAGGGTGACCGTCAATGAGTACGTCGGATAACCCAGCAGCAGAACCAGCCGCTGCACGAGCGCGATCTCGATGAACATGAACGCCACGCCCAGAGCCGCGAAGTAGCCGATGACCCCGCCCCGTCCCACCTTCGGCGGCTTGCGTCTCGCAGCAATCATCGCGGGCACGGCGATCAGTCCGATTGCACCGAGCACGGCGAACGCGAGCCCTGCAAGTAGCACGACGTTGCCCGTCGCTTCGATGTAGCGCGCGTCGAACTTCGAATACGACAGCAGGTTCTCCCACTTGTAGAAGTGCATGAAAAACGGCTGATCGTCGGTCGGGGCAGAGTAGTCGAGATGGAACGCGTCCAGCCGACGTTGCCGCTCGTCCGGAGCCGAGCGGATGAGCTGCGATGCCGAAGTCTCGATCTCCTTGCCCGGCCGGTGCCAGAACACGAAGCCCTCTTCTTGCAGAATGCCGTCCAGCCGCGCGAGCTCCGGCGCCGTGAAGGGCTCGTTTTTCACGAACATGGCCGTGTGCGGCATGAACGAGTCTTCCGGCAGGAACGATGCCACGATCACGATGTGATCACTGGGATTTTGAATCCCTCGCCGTTCGAGCGTCGTGGCCGCGACATTGGCGATTCGAGGAGTCCAGCGCGGCAGGCCCCACGGGTGGCCGACGTCGCCGCTGATGATCGAGACGATGCCACTCGGTGCCAGGTGGTCGAGGTAGTCCGACATCGCTTCGACGGTGTACAGGTAGCCCTCGGACAGCAGATAGGCGCCCGTCGCTGCCGACGTGATGGTGTCTACGCTGGTGAAGTTGACGATGTCGAAGCGCTCGCTGCTGCGGCGAATGACGCTGCGTCCGTCGCCGGCTTCGATGTGGATGTTGGGCCTATTGCAGACGTTGCTGAGATAGTCGGAATGCGCTCGACAAACGACATCTACCGTATTCGGATCGAGCTCCACTCCGTGCACGCTCTTGACTCCACCCGCCACGGCAGAGACCAGATCGATGCCGCCGCCCACGCCGCCCATGAACACTCGCGCGCCCGGCTTCATGCGGTAAGACAGACCTAGCAGATGATGCCGCAGGAGCTCCTGAGTCTGATCTTCGGGGCGGTTTCGCACCATCACTGCACAGGCGTCGCCGTCGTGCGCGATGATCCGATACGGCGGCATCTGTCCGCTGAAGGTCTTGCCTACGCCGCCCACGGCGTGGCCGTAAGTCGTTAGGCTCGGGTCCGCGTGGAATGGGATCTTGTCGCCAAAATCGTAGAGATCCGTGCGAAACACGGCCGACCAGCGGCTGTAAATGATTTCGCCGCCCTTGGCGGCATACTTGGCGGCAAGCTTGCTCGCTGCGGGAGTGAAGTCCCCCACCTCCGCGTTGATGACCGAGGCCAGCACCGCCAAACCGCCAATCAGCGCGTAACGGCGGCGCTTGATTTCGGACGTGATGACCGCCGCCACCGTGCTCAGCAGCACGCACGCCACCAGCAAGCGGCGCGGTCCGAGCGTATTCATCAGCACGACCACGAGGGCGCAGGCAATCGCTGCACCGGCGAGATCGGCGAAGTAGAGCCGCCCCGCTGCGGCCGGATATCTCGACAATGCAACGATCACCGTGCTGCCGGCAAAGAAGAAGGGAACCGTGATTACGATGAGGTACGACACCAGGCGGAGGCCTTCCGAAGCGTCCTGCGCGATTCGGAACGGGTCGAGGGGGACGTGCGTAATCCATACGCAGGCAACTGCGGTTGCGACGCCCGTGCTGATCGCAAGTCGGCCCAGCAAGTCCCCGATCGGCATATCGTTGCTGCGTTTTCGGAGCATCAGCACGCTGCCGCTCGCCCCGAAGCCCAGCAGCGCTGCAGCAATCACCAGGAACGCAAAGTGATGCCAAATAGTGTACGCGAACACGCGCGTCAGACCGATTTGGAGCAGAAACGTCACGGCAGAAATGACGAACAAGGCAGGCGCAACGGTGCGTAGGGGGGCTCCAGACATCGGCGCGAGGCTCGTATTGTCCGTTCCGCCCGTCAAGATGCGTTTCTGCCGCGAGGGCATCGATCGAGGCTCCCTTCAACTTTTCACAAAGGTCGGATAGCGTGCGAAAAACAAGGGGCGCAGGCCGTTTGGCAGTGGAGCGCGGGTGGCCGTTGACGACGCGTCAGCAACTGCGGCGGTGCGGGCGCGTGGAGCCGAGTTAGTAACGGTCAGCCAGAGCCGGCTTCGTGCTCGTCGAGCTCTGGGACCGTCTTGGCAAGGCTTGGACGCGCTCGGAGCTGCTCGGTCAGCTGCGTCAGATCCGCTTCATTCAGATCCGCACTCAGGCGTCGAACGCGTTCGATCAGCTCGGCCGTGCCGAAGTAGTCCGCCGCACACGCGACGTGCACGAAGCCGCTCGGCTGAAAGCGGCCTTCCTCGAACATCTGCAGCGCCAGCCGCCACGCGCCTTTTTCGATGAGCTCGCGGCAATGCCGGCAAGCGGCGCGGCCTGATGGCGACCGCTCGGCCCCGCGCAGGCGCGTCAGGCGCTCGTGCGCCACGCCGAGTCGAGCGACGGCTTCGAGCTCGGCGCGTCCCGCGATTTCGTCCGTTCGTGACTCGAACAGGGCGAGCACCTTTTCCGGACGCATGCAGGCGGCGCAGAAGAGGTGAAACCAGAAGACGCTCTCGCCTTCGCGATAGGAGCTCGGCAGCGCCTCGCCGAAGCGCAGGTCGCCCTTGGCAATCGCGCGCCCACAACCGCGGCACTTGGCGCGACCGCTGGGAGCGGGCTCGAGCGCATCCGGCATGCGAGGAAGTGTTCCCCGCCGGGCGCGCACCGGTCAAGTTCGTGCGGTCATTCCTTCTTGGTGGCTTTGATCGCGTACGTGCTCTGGCAAGCGCCGGTCGGATAGTTGATAGCCAGCTGGCCGGTCCCTTGCAGCTCGTCCACGGCAACGTGACGAATCCGCACGATCCAGGTCTGCGTCCCCAGCTGATCGCTCGTTGGACAGCGGGCCTGCATGTCGAGCTGGCACTTGTCCGGCGAGACGTTGCTCTGGTCGATCTGGCAGCCGGGTCCGAGCGAGTCCTCGTCGAGCAGGCCCGTTTGCGTTGGGATCTGACCGCAACCTTGCCCGGGTGGTCGCTGGTCCTGGTACTCGATACGCCACGTGCCGCTGAGCTCGCCGAAGTGGCAGTCTTTGAACGACTCCGGCTCCTCGGTGGCTTCCAAAGTACAGCCGTTCACGAGCAGAGCGCCCAGGGCCGCACACAAACGCCGTCTCGCCATGCGCGCGTCGTAGCATCTTCGGCGTGAGATGGCGCGCCCTTGCGCGCTGGGTCATGGTTTGCGAGTGCTCCGCTTCTCCCCCGCCCTGTTCGGGTTTTCGCTGTGCGTCGCGCTGTTCGGAGCCGGCCACGCTCGAGCCACGACGGGAAGCGGACCCGCGGTCCCCGCTGACTCGCCCAAGGTTCGCCTCGAGCCGGCCCCCGCGCCCGTCGACGAAAATAAGGTGATGCGCGTCCTCCGGCGCATCGACAACTCCCTGCGCCATTCGAGTTATTCCCACGTCACGCGCGTGAACGAGCGCGCGGGCAGCTACGAGTTCGATTGTTCGGGCATGGCGGCGTGGGTGCTACGCCGGAGCGCGCCTCAGGCGCATTCGGCCGTGCTGGAGCGCGCCCGGAGCAAGCGGCCGCTGGCGCGCGACTATTACTACCGCATCGCGG
>DATDJP010000102.1:0-13542 GCA_036520475.1 Polyangiaceae bacterium
CCGAGATGCATCGAACTCACACACCGCTACGAAATCGCCGCCGCTTTCGCGGTAGGTGACCTCGACGGTGCCTCGCTGCGCGAAGGACGTTGCGGACCACGTGGCAGACCTCGGCGGCTATGCCAACAAGTGCTCCGGCGGGCTTCACGCCCCACGGTGCTCGGCGCGCATGCAGAAAGTGCAGGTCATCGCCCTAAAACATGGACGCGATGCGATGAATGCTCAGACGGGCACGTTTACGGGGAGATCTGATATTTGGGGACGCACGCTACAGGCCCAGACCCTTCGCGATGATCTCGTTCATGATCTCCGTGGTGCCGCCCCCGATGGGGAGCAGGCGCGCATCACGGCTCAGGCGCTCGACGCGGCTCTCACGCATGTAGCCCATGCCGCCCAGGAGCTGCACGGCGTCGTAACAAACCTTTTGCGCGACGTCGCTCGCGAAGTTTTTCGCCATGCTCACCTCGGTCACGAGGTATTCACCGGCCAGCACGCGCTGAGCGAGCGAGTAGTTGAACGTCTTGCTGACGTTCACCAAAGTCGCCATCTGCGCGAGCTTGTGCCGCGTCACCTGAAAGCCGCTGAGAGGGCGCCCGAAGGCGCGCCGCTCCTGCACGTACGCGAGCGCGTCTTGCAGCACGATTTCGGCGGTGGCGTGTCCGTAGAACGCGAGTGCCAGACGCTCGTTCTGGAAGTTTTGCATCAGCGCCACGAACGCCGAACCCTCTTCACCGAGACGATTCTCCAGCGGTACGCGCACGTCCTCGAACACGAGCTCCGCCGTGTCGCTGGCCCACCAGCCCGTCTTCTTGAGCGCACGGGAGACGCTGAACCCCGGCATGTCGCGTTCGACGACGAAGAACGTGAGCCCCGTGTGGCGCTCCGGACCGGTGCGTGCGAGCACCGTCACCAAGTCGGCGCGCGTGCCGCTCGTGATGTACAGCTTGGAGCCCGTGAGCCGGTAGCCGTCGCCGTCGCGCTCCGCGCGGGTGGCGATGCCGGCCACGTCGCTGCCAGCCGCGGCTTCGGTGACGCCCAGCGCCGCGATCCGATCGCCGGCGATCACGGGTGGTATGAAGCGTTGCTTCTGCTCGGCCGTGCCCAAAAGGAGTACGGGCGGTAGCGCGATGCCGAGCGAACCCAGACCGGAAACCACGCCGGTCGAGCCGCCCGTGAGCAGCGCTTCGATGGTGAGCAGGCCGTGGAGCATGTCGCCGCCTGCGCCGCCGAGCTCTTCCGGAGCGCTCACGCCGAGAATGCCGGCAGCGGCGGCTTCTTTGTACAGCTCCCGCGGAAACAGGCCGGCCTCCTCCCACTCGAACGCAAACGGCGCGATCTTCTCGCGCGCGAAACGCAGGCACGTTTGCCGATACAGTTCGTGTGATTCGTCCAGGTTCAGTTGCATGGCCGGTGACTCTCCCGTTCAGAGAAGGCGCTCGAAGCGGCGACACGCTTCGTCGAGCTCGGCGTCCGTCTTGGCGAAACAGAAACGCACCAGGTCTTCGCCGCCGGCACCCGAATAGAAGGCCGAGCCCGGGACGCTGGCTACCCCCGTGCGTTCGAGCAGGAACATGGCGCGCTCCTTGCTGCTCTTACCTGGCAGCCGGGACACGTCCGCAAGGACATAATACGAGCCCTGCGGCACGTGGGGCGAGAGGCCGGCGCGGCTCAGGGCAGCGCACAGCTTGTCGCGCTTGCACGTGTACTCGCGGCGAATGAGCTCGTAGAACTCGGGGCCCACGCGCTCGAGCCCGCGCGCGACGCCCATTTGCAGGGGCGCGGGCGCGCACACGTAGGCCAGATCGTTCAAGTGCCCGAGCATGCGCACAAGCTCGCGGTTTTCGCAGGCGCTGAAGCCGATGCGCCAGCCGGTGATCGAGAATGTCTTGCTGAACCCGCCGATGGTCACGGTGCGCTCGAACAGGCCGGGGAGGACCGCCGGGCTCACGTGCTCGCGGCCGTCGTACACGAAGCGATCGTAGATTTCGTCCGTGATGACGACGAGCGCGTGCCGCGCCGCGAATTCGGCGATCGCCTCGAGCTCCGCGCGCTGGAACACCTTTCCGGAGGGGTTGCCGGGCGTGTTGACCACGAGCGCGCGCGTGCGACCGGTCACCTGGGCTTCGAGATCGCGGCTCGCGAACGTCCAGTCTGGAGGCTGCAGCGTGACGCACTTCGGGACGACCTCGAGCGCGCGCAAGGTGTCAGCGTGATAGCCGTAGAACGGCTCGAACAGGATGACCTCGTCGCCGGGATCCAGGAGCGCGGAGCAGGCGCAGTAGAACGCTCCCGTGGCGCCGTTCGTGACGACGATCTGCGTCTCGGGGTCGTAGTCGAGGCCGTGCGCGCGCCGCAGATTGTCGGCGATGGCGCGGCGCAGCTCCGGCAGCCCGTCGTAGCGCGTGTAGATGTTGACGCCGTCATCGATGGCGGCCTGCGCGGCGCGGCGCACGATTTCGGGAACCGGAGTGTCACACACGCCCTGCGACAAGTTGATGCCCGACACGCGCGTGCATTCGAGCGTCATGTTGCGGATTTCGGAGTGACGCAGCGTCCGCGTCCGGCGGCTGGTGCGAATGGCGTTCATGCCGGAGCCTCCGTGCGGGCGAGCGCTGCGAGCAGGAGCTCATTGACGAGCTCGGGCCGTTCCTGGTGCGCGAAGTGCCCTGCGCTCGGCACGAGCTGCATGCGCAGGTTCGGCGCGTAGCGATCGCTCTGAAAAGTGAGCTCGATGCCGAGGCAACTGTCGGCTTCGCCCCAGATCAACGTGACGGGGCGCGCGCTCCGCCGCAATGGCGCACGCAGGGCGGCGAGCGCGCTCCTGTTCACCTGAAACAGAGTCCGGTAGTACGCGAGCGGTCCGCGCAGACCGTCGGGGCCGATCAGCGCGCGCGCCTGCGCTTCGATCAGCGCTTCGGGCACGCGGCTTTCCCCGGGCGAGCCGGCGCGGAACAAGCGTGAAAGGTTCTTGCCGCCGTGCGCCCGCAGCCAGCGTTCGGGCAAGGACGGCAGCTGGAAGAAAAACATGTACCAGCTGCGCCTGCGCTGGCGCGGGTTCCTGAGCAGCGCTCGCGTCATCGCGCGCGGATGCGGACAGTTCAGGATCGTCACGTTGAGCAGTTTCTCCGGGCACGTTTCCAGCAGTTGCCAGGCGATGGCGCCGCCCCAGTCGTGGCCCACGACGCGCACGGGGCCCGCGCCGAGCTGATCGATGAGACGTTCGACGTCGCGCGCGAGCGTCGGCAAATCGTAGCCGCTAGCCGGCTTGTCGCTCCGGGCATACCCGCGCAAATCGCACCTCAGCGCGCGGTAACCGCTGGCGACGAGCGCCGGCACCTGCAGATCCCAGGAGCGATGCGTCTCCGGGAACCCGTGGAGCAGGAGCACCGGTGTGCCCTTGCCGGTGCTCACGCAGTGCAGCGCGACGCCGTCGGCCACGGTGACACGCGACACGTGCGTCTCTGGCGAGGTCTGGGTCTGAATCAGGGCATCCATGGTTTACCGGTTCGTGGGTGCTGACAAGGCGTGGCCGCGCATCATCCCTCTTCGGCCGGACGGTAGTGCGCGGCGAGCAGCAAGAAGGGCAGAAACAGCGCGAGCCCCCCCAGCACGACGACCGAGCCGGGGATCGGGCCCATCGCGCCGGCTTCGGGAAACGGGCCGTTGAGGTCGATTTTGACCATCCAGGACAAGTAGACGACGATGAAGAGCCACAGATAGTTGCGCCGCGTGCGTACGGACATCGCCTGGAGCAAGCTGACTGCCGGCGTTGGCCTGCGCAGGCTCTCGGTGAGCGCACGGCGCCAATTTTCGATCGGCTCCCCGTTCAGCGCCGCGACGAAGAAGCCCTGTTCCAGCAGCCGGACGCGCTTGCGTATCAGCTCGTAACTGCCGAAACGGCGCGCCTCCATCCACAGAAAAATTAGATCCAAGAAGAACGCGAGCGCAGACACGTAGTGCGGAAGAGTGGTGTTACTGAGGACGAACGTGACGACCGCCGCCGTGGTGCCAACGGCCCAGTTGGTCGTGGTATCGAGCCGCGCGCGATAGGCCGTCATCCGCCCGACTTCTGCTCGGTACAGATGAATGAGCGCTGCCGGAATGTCTTTTTCGGGAACGATCACCACTTTCACATAACCCGTCGGCGCTGACGCGGTAAGACCGAGCAGGGCGAGAGCGGGAGAAAGTAGGAACACGCGGTGCGGTGTCTTCGGATTGCTACTCTGAACGTGTGGAACAAGTCCGGCCCCTGGCCAGCGCGGCTCGAGCTGATCCGTGCCGAGCTCGCGCGCGCGCAGCCCGACGTGCTCGGACTACAAGAAATTCTCCGGCTCTCGCCCAGTGACGGCGCGGAATCTCACCCCGGCCCCGAGACCTGTCAGGCAAGCGAAATCGCCGAGGGCCTCGGCTATCAGGTCGTGTACGGCCCGGCCAGCGACTGGCACGGCGGCCTCACGTTGGGCAACGCGCTGTGCTCTCGTTATCCGATCCTCGACCATCAGAACTTCGTGCTGCCCGGCGCCGAGAGCGGTGAGACGCGCGCGCTCTTGTACGCGCGAGTTCAGACGCCGGACGGCGCGTTGCCGGTCTTCGTGACGCACCTGAACTGGAAGCTGCACCACGGCTCGGTGCGCACGGCTCAGATCAAGGCAGTCGTGGGTCACGTCTTCGACCTGGCTCCCAAGGGCGACACGTGTTTGCCGCCGGTGCTGATGGGCGACTTCAACGCGGAGCCCGAGGCGGACGAAATTCGCTACCTGCGCGGCTACACCGGCCTGGGCGGCAGTACCGTCTACTTCACCGACGCCTGGGTGTATGCGGGAGATGGTTCCCAGGGCGCCACCTTCGACCGCCGGAACCGCTTTGCCGCACTGGCGCACGAGCCGCCGCGGCGTATCGACTACATCTTCGTGCGGGGCCCGGACCGCAAATTCCGCGGCGAACCTCGAAAGACCGAGCTCGCCTTCACGGCCAATGCCACGCAGGGCGGCGAGGACGTCTGGCCATCGGATCATTTCGGTTTGGTGACCGAGCTCTCCGTCTGACGAGCGTGGCGGCGGGCCGGCTCCGGCGTCGCTCCCGCGGTCGATGCGCGGGGCCGAGCTCTTCGCTGAAGATCGCGGCGATTGCGGCGCTCGCGCGCTGGCACTAGGTTAGCGGGATTGTTTCCATTGAAGCGAGGAGCTCATGAAACACAGCGTGCCGCATAACCTGGGCCAGCAGAAGGCGAAGCTAGTCGCCGAAGCCGCCATCCGGTCGTACAGTGAGCGTTTCGCCAAGTACAACCCCACCGCCACGTGGTTGGATGAACAGCGCGCCAACATCTCCTTCAAGGTGAAAGGCATGACCTTGAACGGCACCCTGCAGGTGAGCGCGAACGACATCGAGATGGATCTCGATGTTCCGTTCTTGCTGAAGCCGTTCAAGGGGACGGCGCTTGGCGTCATCGAGGAAGAAATCAAGAAGTGGATCGCCAAGGCGAACGCCGGTCAGATCTGAGGCGGCGTAGAACGTGAAAATCGAGAACGCACCGAAGCTCGTCGTGGTGCCGGACGAGCTGCCGCTCGACGCGGATTCCCTCCAAAATAGCTTTCTCAATCACATCCAGCACACGCAGGGTAAACACCCGAGCGCCGCCAGCCGCCTCGACGAGTTCGTCAGCGTGGCGCGCACCGCGCGCGATCGGATGTTCGACCGCTGGACCCGTACCTGGCAGCGTTACTCGCTCAAGCAGCCGAAGCGCGTGTATTACTTGTCCATGGAGTTTCTGCTAGGCAGGCTCCTGGAGGACGCCCTCGTCAACCTGGGCGTCGCCGAGCCCATGCGGAAAGCGCTCGAGGAGCTCGGCATCGATCTGAACGAGGTGATCGAGCAAGAGGAAGACGCTGGTCTCGGCAACGGCGGTCTGGGTCGCCTCGCGGCGTGCTTTCTGGACTCCATGGCGACGCTCGGCATCGCCGGCCTCGGCTACGGCATTCGCTACGAATACGGCATCTTCCGGCAAGACATCGCGGACGGTAGCCAGGTCGAAAAGCCCGACAACTGGCTGCGTCATGGCAACCCCTGGGAAGTGGCCCGCCCGGAGCGCATGTACAC
The DNA here is from genome assembly GCA_036520475.1 of Polyangiaceae bacterium. Lineage (GTDB taxonomy): Bacteria > Myxococcota_A > Polyangia > Polyangiales > Polyangiaceae > DATDJP01. Next base: position 6,097 of record DATDJP010000102.1, read on the forward strand.
GGTGCAATTCGGCGGCCGCGTGATTCAATACACCGGCAGCACCGGGCGCCTGATCCACGAATGGGTCGACACGCACGACGTGCTCGCCATGGCCTACGACATCCCGGTGCCGGGCTATCGCAACGGCGTGGTCAACACGCTGCGCCTGTGGTCGGCGAAAGGCACGCGCGAGTTCGACATCTCCGAGTTCAATCGCGGCGACTACGTCAAGTCGGTGGAGAACAAGAGCGCGAGCGAGAACATCACACGCGTGCTCTACCCGAACGACGACCAGCTCGCGGGCAAGGAGCTGCGCTTGCAGCAGGAGTACCTGCTCGTCTCCGCGACGCTGCAAGACGCGTTTCACCGCCACCTCTCCGCGCACCCGGATCTGTACAATCTGCACGAGCACGCGATCTTCCAGCTCAACGACACGCACCCCGCGCTGGCCGTCGCAGAGCTCATGCGGTTGATGGTCGACGGTTACGGCATCGCCTGGGATCACGCCTGGTCCATCACGCGGCGATCGCTGGCGTACACGAACCACACCATCCTGCCCGAGGCCCTCGAGCGCTGGCCGGTGTGGTTGATGGAGCGCCTGCTGCCGCGCCACCTGCAGATCATCTACGACATCAACACGCAGTTTCTGGCGGAGGTGCGCCGTCGCTATCCAGGTGACGAAGAGCGCGCCCGGCGCATGTCGCTGATCGAAGAGGGCCCGGAAAAGCGCGTGCGCATGGCACACTTGGCGATCGTCGGGTCGGCGCGCGTGAACGGCGTCTCCGCGCTACACAGCCGCCTGATCCGGGAGCACATCTTCCGCGATTTCGACGACCTGTACCCCGGCCGGATCACGAACGAGACGAACGGCGTCACGCCGCGCCGCTGGCTGCTCAAATGCAACCCGCAGCTCGCCGAGCTGATCACGGCGCGCATCGGCCCGGATTGGGTCACGAACCTCGAGCGGCTGAGCGCGCTGGCACCCCTGGCATCGGATCCGGACTTTCAGGAGCAGTGGCGTGCCGTGAAGCGCGGCAACAAGGAACGCCTCGCCGCGTATCTGATGCGCCACCACAAGCTCGCGCTCGATCCGAGCCACCTCATCGACTCACACGTCAAGCGCATCCACGAATACAAACGCCAGACGTTGAACATCCTGCACGTCATTTCGTTGTATCTGCGCCTGCGCAACGACGGTCGTGCGGAGTTCACGCCGCGCACGTTCATCTTCAGCGGCAAGGCAGCGCCTGGTTACGACATGGCCAAGCGCATCGTGCAGCTCATCAACGCGGTCGGAGAGGTCATCAACTCCGACCCGCGGGCGAACCAGGTGCTGCGCGTCTTGTTCGTCCCGAACTACGGCGTGACCACCGCCGAGCACATCATCCCCGCGACCGACGTCTCGGAGCAGATATCCACAGCCGGTACGGAGGCTTCCGGCACCGGAAACATGAAGTTCGCGCTCAACGGCGCGCTCACGGTGGGCACGCTCGACGGCGCCAACGTCGAGATTCTGGAGGCTGTCGGCTCGGAGAACATGTTCATCTTCGGGCTCACCACCGAAGGGGTCGAGGCTTACCGCAGGTCCGGCGCGCACCCGCGCGAGCTCTACTATGCGGAGCCGGAGCTGCGCCGCGTGCTCGACGCCATCATGAGCGGAACCTTCTCGCCCGATGAGCCGAGCCGTTTTCGGCCGATAGTGGACGCGCTCCTACAGGGCGATCCGTACCTCGTCCTGGCTGATTTTCTGAGCTACGCGAGCTGTCAGCGTTCGGTCGAGGCCGCCTACCGAGACCAGAGCAGCTGGACGCGCCGCGCCATCTTGAACGTGGCAAACATGGGCCGCTTCTCGAGCGATGCCACGATCGTGGGCTACGCGCGTGACATCTGGGGAGTACCGACCTGATTGCTCCTGAGATCCCGCATGGCTGGGTCGATTCGTCGGAGTCGCCTATTTACCAGGTGACCCTTCCAGCGAGCGCGACGGACAACGAGCTCCTCGCTTATTTCGATGCGTGCGAGGAGTGGTCGAAGCGAGTCACGTCTCCGGTCGGCTGGGTGATGGACCTGTCGCGCGTCAAGGGCGGTACGGCGCGGCAGCGCGCGCTGTTCGCCGAGTATCAGGAACGTCTCAGCGCGTTCGATCGGCGCTACACGCGTGCTGCCGCGCTGGTCATCTCCAACGCCGTAGTACGCGGCTTCGTCACGGCCGTGTATTGGTTGAAGCCACCGGTGTACCCGTATCGGATGTTCGCACGGCGAGGCGAAGCGCTGGTCTGGGTGAAGCACGCGCTCGCCCGCGAGCGGCCCGGCTGAGGAGATCCGATATCCAAACCGCGACCGAGCAGCGCTCGTCGTACGGTGCCGCGGTTTGGATATTGGATCTCCGGACTCTCAGAACGGAATGGCGACTGCGCGCGCAGGGTTCAAGTTGGGAATCATGGCCGGGCGATACATAGCCAGTCGACGCGCCCGCCGGTGCGTGACCATCAACGTGCAGGCCAGCTCGTACACGCTCGACACCACATGCCGCGTGACTCGGTAGTGGGATTTGATCAGGGGGGGCATACCTGACTAGAGAGCACGGACCGTGCCGCGTGACGCCGTCCCCCTAAACGTCGCATTTCGATGGTCGTACCGGCTGAAACCGCGGCCGCAGGCGCCACACTCGGGGCGGATTCGCGTGCTGTCGAAACCGCCGGGAAACGGCGGGTGCGCCGCGGCGCTCAAATCGGGTCGCGGCGTTTCAGTATGAACAGAATCGCGAACAGGCTGGCGACCATCATCGAGATCAGTACGAGGGGAGGGAGCCAGGTCTGGGCATAGTCCGTGAAGCCCCAAGCGCCGTTGAAGTCGGTCGAGGCCATCTGCGCCTCGGCGCACTTGAACTTTCCGGCGACCACGAAGTTGTCGGGGCTCGTCGTCTCCGGCCGGCGGATGTCGATGATCCAGGCGGGATCGTCCGCGATGGCGACACGCTCTTGAGCGATCACACCCTGGAAGCCCCAGCGCGCCGGGATCAGGTACATCGGCACCTGCAACATCGGGTTCGTGGTCATCGGCACGATCAGGCCGGCCAGCACGACCTGCGGAATGAGCGCGATCGGCGTGAGCGCCATGGCAGCTTCAGTGCTCTGCACCACGGTGCTGAGCCACAAGCCGAGCGCCACGGAGTTCATGGCCACCACGATCAGCGTCACCAGCTCGATCAGAAACGCCTTTGGACCACCGTGAAAGCCCAGCGCGAAGAACACGATCGCCAGGAGCACCGTGCATTGAATGACGCAGAACAAGCTGAGCAGGAAAAATTTCGATGAGACGTAGTTGAAGAGCTTCAGATTGACCATGCGCTCGCGCATGTAGATCCCGCGCTCGCTGACGATCTCGCGCGCGGCGTTGCTCGTGCCGAACCAGACCGCCGCGATCACGATGAAGAACAACGCGCCCGAATGGTCGGTCGTCGTCGACATGTTCTTCAACATGTCGTCGGTGCCGCTGCCCAGGCCATCCGACTTGCGAGAGAGCTCCTGGAGCGCGCCCAGGCACCAATAGGGGATGGCATCCTTCTGGCCCGCGAACACCAGGGCCAGGAGCAGGCCGATGATTGGCGCCTGCAGCAGCATGATCAAGGTACCCGCGACGTCGCGCACCTTGACGCGGAAATAGCGGCTCAAGAGCAGCCCGAATTGCCCGGAGCTCGGCGGCCGCGTGCGTTGCACGCCCTGCACCTGGGACCCGGCACCGACGGCCCGCCGGCCCGAGAACATGCGCTGGAAGATCGGGTTCTGAGGATTGAAAAACTCGGCGTTCCACTCGCGCGCGGCCTGCTGGCGCGTGACGAAGCGCGGCACCTGTGGATTCTGCGCGCGCATCGCCTCCAAAATCGGCCGCTCGCGCCGGTTGAGCATGTCGAACATGTCGCGCGGGTTGTCGATATCGTTGGCCTTGCCCTGCCGTTCGAGCCAGCTGCCGAAGAAGCGGTAGCCATCCTTCGTGGGGCCGTAAAACATCGGGATGCCGCCCTGGCCGAGGATCAGCGCGAGGTTGAATTTTTCGAACTCGTCTTTGGCGGGCTGGTGAATGGTGCAGATGATAGTTTTGCCCGTTTGCCTGGCCAGATCCGCGAGCAGTTGCACCAGCGCGGACGTGTCATCGGCGGCCAGACCGCTCGTGGGCTCGTCCAGGAACATGAGCACCGGGTCGGTGACGAGCTCCATGGCGATGTTGACGCGCTTGCGTTGGCCGCCGGACAAGATCTTCTTTTCGGGCCTGCCGATTTGCAGGTGCGCGACGCTCTCGAGGCCGAGCTGAGCGAGCGTGGTCTCCACGCGGCGATCGATCTCTTCTTCCGAGTAGTCTGGCGGTAGCCGGAATTTGGCGCTGTAGCGCACGGCTTCGAAGACCGTCAGCTCCGGGTGCACGATGTCGTCCTGTGGCACGTAACCGATCGAACCGCGCAGAGCGTCGTAGATCGCGTACAGGTCTTCGCCGTTGATCCGCACCTGGCCCGCCGTGGGGGGCAGATACCCGTTGAGCGCGAGCAGGAGCGTGGTCTTGCCGGCGCCGCTCGGACCCATGAGCGCGATGAAGTCACCCGGCAGCGCCTTGAAGCTGACGTGATCGAGCAGCGTCTTCATTTCGCGCGGGTTGTCGCGATCGGGGACCTGCATCACGAGATCCCAGGATTCGATCTCGTAGAGCGGGCGGCCCGCCCACTGCGCCGCGTCTTCGACGACCACGGCGACTTCCTGGTTTTGCACCTGCAAGAGCAGGGGCATCGGGCCGATGTAGACCTTTTCGCCGTTCTGGACCGGCACCTTCTGGGACGGCGCGATGCGCTGTCCGCGCACGTACGTGCCGTTCGCGCTGCCCCGATCCTCGAGGAAGAGCTGTCCGCCGACCTGGTGCAAGATCGCGTGCTTGCTCGAGACTTGCGGATGCGAAATCTGGATGTCGTTCTCTGCGGTGCGGCCGATGCTCTTGAAGCTCGCCTGTCCAGCGCCGCCCAGGTGAACCTGACCGATGACGGTCTTGTGCTTGGGTCTGGTCGCGTTGCCGCTACCGCCGCTCTGAAGCTGTGGCTGCTGTGCGGAGCCGCCCGCCGGCACGGGGGAGAGCGCGCCGAGAGCTTGCGCGAGCTGCAGCACGAGCTGCGCGGTGATGGGTATGGGGCCGAGCGAAACCAACGCTTGCGCGTCGAGGGCGCGAGCCTGGTGCGGATCCAGGCGTACTTGCCCGATCCAGGTCCCGCTGGTCGAACCGTGATCGATGACGCTCAGGGGATTGAGCGTGAAGCTTCCGTGCTGTGCCGAGACGTTCGGATGCGTCACCACGACGTGCGCCTTCTCGGCGTCTCGGCCGAAGGTGAGGCTCCCCGGGGTCGGCGGCGCGTTGCCGCGCTGCATGAGCATCAGCGCGATGGCCGGATGAGTATTCGGCACCGGTACTTGTCCGACCGCGAACTGCGTGCGGAAGTCGAATGGAGCCTGACCGCCGGGCGCCAGCTGCACGCCGTTGGCGGTGCTCGGCCCCGTCCCGGCATCCACGAACACGAGCGTGCCGTTGCCCTGATGCACGATCCGGGCGTGCTCCGGTTGGACGGAGGGGCCGCCGAGTCGAATGTCGGCGTGCGGAGCACTACCGATGACGAGGGTCTGTTTGCCGAAACCGGGTATCATCGAGGTTCAACGCGTACCCCACCCGCGTTGCCCTGGGAACCAGTAGCGTTCCATGTGGCTCGGGCGGCGGAGGCGCGTCCTCCGGATCGCGCGAGCGCAGTGCCCCAATCAGCCACCACACCACGACCGCGCCGAGCACGAGGATCGCCAGAGCGGCGCTCACCGCCACCACGATGGATGACGGGCGCGCGCTTCGCGCTTGGGCTCCGTTCGGGCCAGGGCCGGCTGCACCGAGCGAAGACAGCCCCGGCTCCGTGAGGCGTTCCCCGCCCCGCGCATCGACGACCGTGTGCCGTGCTTCGGCGCCGTGCGGCAGCTCTTCGGTGAGCGTGGTGGGGCGCGTGCCGGGCGCGCTCGCCTCTGGGCTGCTGTCCGGAGTCGCTGCCGGCGCGTACGCGACGTCGACGAGCGTACGGGCCGGGCCCTGCTCCCCGCGCACGTCCGTGAGAGTCGGAGACGGAAGCTTGTCGCGATTGGGCAGCTCGACGACACGCAGCACCTGCACGGTGATGTTATCGTGGCCGCCGCGCTGATTCGCGAGCGCGACCAGCTCCTGGCAGATCACTTCCGGCGCCTTGGCGCTGTCGCAGTGCGCGGCAATTTCCCCGTCCTTGATCAGATCGGTGAGCCCGTCGCTGGCCAGCACGAACGTGTCACCCGCGCCGATCAACAGCGAGCTGAGCTCGACGGCCACCTCCGCGCGAATGCCGAGCGCGCGCGTGATCTTGTTGGCGTCCGGGTGATGCGCGGCTTCTGCTCGTGACAGCACGCCAGCGTCCACCATTTCTTCGACCAGCGAGTGGTCGCGCGTGAGGCGCTGCAGCTGGCCCTCGCGACACAAGAATGCTCGCGAGTCTCCCACGTGCGCGACGTGGGCGTCGCGCGCCGTCACCAGGACCGCGACACACGTCGAGCCCGGACGCAGCTCGGGCGGTGCGGCGCCGCCGAAGGCGAACACAGCGGCACCCGCCTGCTGAACGGCGCCGCGTAACACGTCTGCCGCGCGCGCACTCGCCGGCGCCTGCTCGACGATTTCGCGGATCGTCGAGACGGCCAGCTGACTCGCCTTCTGTCCACCGGCATGACCGCCCATGCCGTCGCACACCACGCCCAGGTGACCCAGCGCGGCGACGATCACGTCCGCGCTGTCTTCGTTGATCTGCTTTTCGGGATCACGTCCGGCGTCGCTCAGCTGAGCGGCATCGAGCACGACTCCGTCATTGCTGGTGAGCGCGGCCATGCTGCACGAGTCTTACGAAATCGGCGAGCGCTGCGAATTACTCCAAGCGTACGCTGAACTCGATGGGCCCGAAGCGCAGCAGCGAACCGTTCGGGACCGGCGCCCAGATGCCCGGCGGAATGCGGTTGCCATTGACGGTCGTGCCGTTGTTGCTGTTTTCGTCGCGTACCAGCAGCTGCCCGCCCTCGATCTTCACCGTGGCGTGCACGCCAGACACCCGCGGCTCGTTCAGCAGGATGCCGCATTGCGCGCTGTCGCGGCCGGCCCGGAGCTCGGTGCCAGCGGCAACCGTGAAGACGCCCGCGGAGCCCTGCAGCGTCGCGCGCGACGCGTGCACGGCCGCGGCGTAGGGGTTCGGCGGAGGGGGCGCGGCCCCGCCACCGAATTGCGGTCCGGCACCGGAGCCGTACATGAACTCGGGGTTCACGGGTGCGGGCGGGGCAGGGGGCGCACCGTAGTTGGGCTGCGGCGCACCATAGTTGGGTTGCGGCGGCGGATAGGCCGGCGGGGGAGCGCCATAGCCGTACGGGGACGCGGCCACGGGGGAAG
>DATDJP010000103.1:0-13021 GCA_036520475.1 Polyangiaceae bacterium
CGACGCGCGCGGGTTCATGAAGGTGCGCGGTGCTTGATGAGGTCCTCCCGCAGTGCCTGAATTTCTTTCCGCAAGGCCCTCAACTCCTCGTGCTCTGGAGCGGCCATCTGCCGTTTGGCTTCCCTGCCGATGAACGCCGAAGCCAGGCTGCCGGCTAGGTAGCCGAACACGCCCACGGCGTAGATCGACAACAGCAGCGTCAACGCCCGTCCTTCGGCGGTCTGTGGCCAGTAGTCCGAGCCCAGCGTCGTGATCACCATCGCCGTCCACCACAGGGCCTCCGCGTATCCGCTGAACGGCGCGTCCGTGCCCCGACCCTCGAAGACGAGCATACCGGCAGCGCCGGTCGCCGTGACGGCAAGCGTGAGCGCGCCGACGTAACCGGCACCGCGCTGCTGCATCGCCCGCCCCAGCGATTGCAATCCTCGGTTCATGGACGTGAGCAAGCGAACCAGCCTCAGTCCGCGCGTGAACCGCAGCAGGCGCAATGCACGTGCGAGCCGCAACACTCGCAGCGCCGGCAGCGCCAGCGCGATGAGCGTCAGCCAGTTGTGTCGGAGGAAAGTGCGCTTGCCCGGAGCGACGTTGAAGCGGAACAGGAACTCGGCGATGAACACGATCCAGATCACGTTTCCGACCCAGGTCATCCACTGTGTCAGGCCCCAAACGAATTCGACGACCAGCAACAGCAGCCACACGATGCCGAGCAGCACCATCGTCGGCTCGAGCCATTCGTCGATGCGAATCAGCGTGCGCCAGCGGCGCGCCTTGCGGGTGGAATCGGAGCGCGTCATCAAACCTCCAGGCAGAGCTGCGGGTTGACTCACCCTAGCCCGAACGGTTCAATCCGCGTGAGCACCCGGCGATTCGAGGCATACTCGATGCATCTCGCAGGGTGCCAGTGCCGGCCTCCGAGCGTGATCCGGTGCGTACCTGTTCGACTTCAAGGAGGGCGTCCACGCCCGGCTGGTCCTACATGTTCGTCAAGGTGCGCTAGGCGCGGCGCGGCCGTGTCCGAGGCGGGTTGTGCTATCGTTTTGCGATGGTCACCCGCCTGAGCGAGTCTAGCCCCGCGGAGCTTTGGGCGCGCCTGGAGGCGTTGCCGGAGCATCTGAAAGGCGAGATCATCGACGGGCAGCTGTACGTGCAAGCGCGGCCGCGACCGCGCCATGCACGCGGCATTGGCTTTCTCGGTCGCTTTTTGGGTGGCGGCTTCGACTACGACGAGGATGGGCCCGGCGGATGGTGGATCGTCCCGGAGCCGGGCACCGAGCTTCCTCGCGCACCAGAGGTCTCGCCGGATTTAGCGGGGTGGAGACGCGAAACGCTACCGTCTCTTCCGCCGGAAGGCGAACCGTTCCGGACGGTGCCCGACTGGGTGTGCGAGGTGCTGTCGACCAGCAACGCGCGGTACGATCAGCAGACCAAGGCGCCGTTCTACGCGAGTGTGGGTGTGCCGTGGCTGTGGATGGTGGACACACGCAGCCACCTCATCGAGGTGCGCCGGCTCGATCGGGGCAAGTGGGTGGTGGATGCGGTCTTTTCGGACGAACGCGACGCACGCATGCCGCCCTTCGATGCCATCGCCGTTCCGCTTCACCGGTTGTGGGTGTAGTCGCGTCAAGGCGACTGCTCGAGCTCGTCGAGAAGATCGGACATCAACTGCCCTTGCTCGCGTGTCGAGACGCGCGCACCGCTGCGGTCGAGCTCACTCGCGAGCGCCCGCACAGAGGCGCGCTGAAATGGCGGTTCAGGCTGCTTGTCGCGCCGGAGGTTCGGGCATGTCGGGCGCGCGGCACGGAAGTTGGCTGGACGTGTCGGCTGGCCACCCGCGCAAGTAGAACCCCCGTGACAGCTCTGTCCGCATGTCCGCCGCGTCGTGAACGGCGTGCGGACTTCGGCGGGCCGCCTCTGCTAGAATGGTGCGGGCTCCGGGACCCTGGCGGACGGTGGGCGCTACGTACTCTATTGAACACGTTTCATCGTGCTCGCGAGCGACGGCGGCAGTGCCGTGAAACCTCTGGAAGACGAGGCCACGACTAGTGACGTGGCGTGCACGATCGCCAGCTCCCCAGCGGCGATCCGTTCGTCGCTGCCGCCGGTGCGGCGACCGTCGCTGACACGCGGCGTGACGGGGCATAGCGGGTCGAGCACACCGAGCGCTCTGCGCTCGAATCTCGAGGAGACCCTTCGCCTCGAAGAGGCGGCGCGCACGCGTGGCTTCGGGCGCGTGATCGCCCTGTTGACGGCGCTCGCACTGGTGCTCCTCCCGTTCATCGGCGGCGAGCCGGTGTTGGGGAGCGGAGCGGCGCTCGGCCTGCTCGTGCTCGGGCTGACGGCGGCCTGGGTGTGGCGGCGCGGCGCGACGGATGAGTGTTACTCGCCCAAGGTGTTTCGTCGCTTCGCCTGGGTTGCGGTCGCCACCTCGAGCGTCATTCAGCTGCACCTCGGCGTGTTCTCACCGACGCCGGTCGGCGTCACGCTGGGAGTCGCGTTCTTTTGTCTGACGGACGACCGGCGCTTGGCCGTTGCGCTCGCCGCCGCCGTGTCCATCATCTACGTCACGTGCGGGGCGCTGATGCTGCTGGGTGTGATCCCGGATGCCGGCGTGATTTCCCCTGCCGGATCTCCGATCGGCGCGCGCGTGTTCATGCTGGTGATGGTGCCGTTCGCGTACGCGGTGACATGCTGGCAGGCCTTGCTCAGCCGGCGTACGACGCTCGAAGCCCTGGAGAAGGCGCGCGCCGCGCAAGTGGAGGCGAATCGGCGGACGGCGCAGCGTGACGAGGCGAATCAGAACTTGGAGCAGATGGTGCGCGCCGCCGCTGGTCGCGAAGGACGTTACACGGGAGAGCGCGTCGGAGATTACGAGCTCGCGGAGGTGATCGGCCGGGGCGGCATGGGCGAGGTGTACGCCGCGAAACACGTGGTGACCGAAGAGCCCGCAGCCGTCAAACTCTTGAACGCGGCGTCACAGCGGCAAGCGAGCACGATCGAGCGCTTCTGGCGTGAAGTGGAAGTGACGTCGCGGCTGCAGGTGCCGAACGTGGTGCGTGCGCTCGGCTTCGGCGAAACCACGGACGGCTCACCGTTCATCGCGATGGAGCTGCTGCGTGGGCAAGATCTCTCGGCGAAGCTCCGGCACGTGCAACGGGTCGAGCTTGCGGAGTGCGTGCGCTTGGCCGAACAGGCCGGCGCGGGCATCGACGCCGCGCACCGCGCCGGCATCGTGCATCGCGACATCAAGCCGCAGAACCTGTTCCGCTCTGAAAATGACGGTGTGTGCTGGAAGGTGCTCGACTTCGGCGTGAGCAAGCTCGCCGGCTCGTCGAGCACGCTGACGCGTTTGGCGATTGTCGGGACGCCTGGCTACATGTCGCCCGAGCAGGCGGAAAGTCTGGACGCCGGACCGCGCAGCGACGTGTTCTCGCTGGGCGCGGTGTTGTATCGCGCTCTGACGGGACGCCCGCCGTTCTCCGGTCCCGATACACCACAAATTCTCTTTCAGATCGTGCACCGTATGCCGCCGCGCCCCACGCTGATCGTGCCGTCCCTGCCGGCGGACGTGGACGCGGTGCTGGCGATCGCGCTGGCAAAGGATCCGGAGCAACGCTTCGCGAGCGCTGGCGAGCTGAGCGCCGCACTGCGCGACGCTGCAGCCGGGCAGCTCGCCCCTCCGGTCCGGGCCCGCGGGGAGTCGCTCATCGAGAGGCAACCCTGGGGCGTCCGCTCCTGAGCGGGCATTGGGCACGGTTCGTGATTACGTCACGCACGATGACCAATCGGCTGCGCTACTCCCTGTTCGTATGCGGATTCGCGCTTGCGGCGGCGCTCAGCGGCTGCCAGCGCAAGAGCGACCAAGCGGGCAGTGCCGCCGCTGGTCCCAAAGGGGCCGACGGGGCGGGGGCCCCGGTCGAGACGGGACCGCCCAACGTGCCCGAATTCAAACCGGCATTTCCGGGTCAAACGCGGGCACCCGGGGTGCGCACCCAAACGGCCATCTCGGTGAGCGAGGTCGCCGGCGGATTCGACAAACCGTGGGCGATCGCGTTCTTGCCCGACCAGCGCATGCTCGTGACGGAGAAGCCCACCGGCAAGCTCTACATCGTCACGAGTGATGGCAAAAAGTCGCCACCTGTGGCGGGCTTGCCGCCCGTGGATGGCCGCGATCAAGGCGGGTTGCTCGACGTGGAGCTCGGCCCCGATTTCGCGACGAGCGGGCTCGTCTACTGGACGTATTACGAGCCGCGAGACGGCGGAAACGGGCTCGCGGTCGCGCGAGCGCGGCTCGTGGACGGCGACAAGCCACGCGTCGAGGCGACCCAAGTCATCTTTCGCATGCTGCCGACCCTCGACTCCACGAAGCACGCCGGCGGACGGCTCGTGTTCACGCCCGATCAAAAGCTGTTCGTGGTGCTCGGCGAGCGCTCGGTGCGGGCCGGACGCGTGCAGGCGCGCAATCTGGGAAGCCACTTCGGTAAAGTCGTGCGCATTCTGCCCGATGGCAGCGTTCCGAGCGACAACCCCTTCGTCGGAACTGCCGGAGCGCGACCGGAAATCTGGTCACTCGGCCATCGCAACATCCTGTCGGCGGCGCTCGACGAGCGCAATCGGCTGTGGATCGTCGAGATGGGCCCGAAGGGGGGCGACGAGCTGAACCTGGTCGAGCGCGCCAAGGACTACGGCTGGCCGACGATCGGTTACGGCGAGGAGTACTCGGGCGAGCGGATTCACCAAAAGACGCAAGAAGCTGGGCTCGAGCAGCCCGTGTACTACTGGGACCCGGTGATTTCGCCGAGCGGCCTCACCATTTACTCGGGGGATTTGTTCCCGGAGTGGAAGGGCAATTTCTTCATCGGTGCGCTGTCCGGCGAGGCGGTGGTTCGGCTGGTGATCGCCAATGATCGCGTCGTCGGCGAAGAGCGGCTCCTCGCCGATCGCGGGGATCGCATTCGCGACGTGGTGCAGGGTCCCGAAGGCGCTCTGTACGTGCTGACGGACGACGGCGGAAAGCTGCTGAAGCTCACGCCGGGCGCGAAGGCGCAGTAGCGGCGCCGGGCTCACTCACTCTGACCTCCTTGGGAAACAGGGGCGGCTGAAGGGCGATCGGCGCGCCGGATACCAGTCGTCCCCAGTTCGGCGTCGAGCCGCGCAGCGAGCGAGGTACGCCGAGCTGATCGCAGATCCGCTCGGCGCTCGCCGGAATGATCGGCGCCAGTAACCACGCCGCGTGCCGAAGAGCGTCCAGCACGACGTACAGCACGGTATCGACGCGCCGTCGTGCCGTGACGGCTTCGCGCCACGGCGCCTGGGCCGCGATGTAACGGTTCGCATCCGCCACGAATGCAGCGGCTTCCGCGGCCGCGGCGTTCAAGTCGAAGGCGTCGAATGCGGCGTCTTGCCGGGACCGCGCGTGGTCGCCCCGAGCCAGAAGCTCGGCATCGCCGACCTGTAGCGTTCCTGGCACCGGGATGACGCCGGCGCAGCGCTTGCGTACCAGAGCCTGCGTGCGACAGAGCAGGTTGCCGAGCTGGTCGGCGAGCTCTGCGTCGTGCAGTGCTGTCAGGCGAGAAGCCGAGAAGTCCGCGTCGCTGGTCGTGTGCAGCTGGCGGATCACGTAGTAGCGAAACGCGTCGGTGCCGCTTGCGCGGATCGACTCCAGCACGTCGCCCGCGGTCCCGGACGATTTGCTGACTTTCTTACCGTTCTCGGTGACGTAGCCGTGCACGAGCAGCTCGTTCGGCAAGGGCAGTCCGGCCGAGAGCAAGATGGCCGGCCAATAAGCAGCGTGAAAGCGCAGGATACCTTTTCCAATCAGGTGAGTTCGCCGCGCGGCGCCATGCCAGTAACGTTCGAACAGTGAACCCCCGGTCGCGTAGCCGAGTCCGGACACGTAGTTCGCGAGCGCGTCGAACCACACATAGATCACTTGCTCGGGGTCACCGGGCACCGGCACACCCCAGCCGTGTGCCCGCGCACGCGAGCGCGAGATGCTGAAGTCGTTCAGACCGCGTCCGAGCAGCGCCAGGATTTCGTTTTTCCGAGTCTGCGGGCGGATGCAGAGCGCGTCGCCCGCTATGAGCTCGCGGATGCGCGCGCCGTAGCGCGATGCGCGGAAGAAGTAGTTCTCTTCTTCGACGGTCTCCAGCGGCAGAGCGTGCTCCGGGCACACGTTGTCGGTCAGCTCGCCGTCGCCGAAGAACTGCTCGCACCCGACGCAGTACAGCCCCCGGTAGTGGCGCCGATAGATGTCGCCGGCGCGCTCGCAGGCCTGCCACAACGCGTGCACTGCCACGAAGTGACGCGGATCGGCGCTGGTTTTCACGAAGTCGTCGAAGCTCACGTTCAGCGCAGCAGCGAGCGCTTGGAAGTGGCCGGCGTTGCGCGCCACGAGATCGGCCGGCGTGGTGCCGGCGAGCGCCGCGGCGCGCACGCTCTTGAGGCTGTTGTCGTCCGTGCCCGACTGGAAGCGAACGTCGTGGCCCGAGCGCCGTCGGTAGCGGACGATGGCGTCGGCGAGCACGTATTCCTGAGCGTGCCCGATGTGCGGCGGTCCGTTGACGTAAGCGATGGCGGTGGTGACGAAATGGGCGGCGGCAGGGCTTTTCATGATGCAGGCTCCTCGGGCTCAGCCGAAGAACCCGCGGGCACCCTGCGATCGTCGAATGACAAATACGTCGAAGGCGCCTCGCGGCGTCCTTCGGAGCTGTCTACAGGCGTTCGTCAGACAGATTCCGGCAGGATCGCGCCGCGCACAGAGCACGGTCGCATCGCTTGCCGCATCATGAGCTGAACGAAACGCATGATTCGTAAAGGGTGACGGCGAGCGAACAATTTGTCAACGCCGTTGCTGCACGCGCCGCCGAGTGCGAGTAAAAAGCGGCCTCTACGATGCCTAGCAGCCTCCTCGCGCTCATCGACGACATCGCCACCATTCTCGATGACGTCGCGGTGCTGACCAAAATCGCCACCAAGAAAACGGCGGGCGTGCTCGGGGACGACTTGGCGCTGAACGCTGAGCAGGTGACGGGCCTACGAGCGGACCGCGAGCTGCCCGTGGTGTGGGCGGTCGCCAAAGGGTCGGCCGTGAACAAGGCGATCTTGGTGCCGGCCGCGCTCGGTATCAGCGCGCTCGCGCCCTGGGCGGTGACGCCACTGCTCATGTTTGGCGGTGCGTTTCTCTGCTTCGAGGGCGTCGAGAAGGTCGCCCACAAGTTCTTGCACAGCCCCGCTGAAAAAGCGGCGCGCCACAGCGAGCTGCTCCAGGCGGTCGCCGATCCGAATGTGGATCTGGTGGCGCTGGAAAAGGAAAAAATCAAAGGCGCCGTGCGCACGGACTTCATTCTGTCCGCCGAGATCGTCACGATAACGCTGGGCACCGTCGCCGCCGCCCCGTTCGTGACGCGCATCTCCGTGCTGGTGGCGATAGCGGCGGTGATGACGATTGGCGTCTACGGTCTGGTCGCAGGCATCGTCAAAATCGACGATCTCGGGCAGCACCTGGCGCGAGAAGGCGCGTCCACGGTACGTCGCAACGTGGGCCGCGCCATTTTGAAGACCGCGCCGTACTTGATGAAGACGCTCTCGATCGCGGGCACCGTCGCGATGTTTCTCGTCGGCGGCGGCATTCTCACGCACGGTGTGCCGCCCGTGCACCATGCCAGCGAGCACATGGCAGAAGCCGCGAAGAACGTGCCTGGCGTGGGCGGCGTGCTCGCGGTGCTGGGTCCCGTAGCGCTCGACCTCGCCGTCGGCGTGGCCGCCGGCGCGGTGGCGCTCTTGCTCGTGAACGGCGTCAAGCGACTCGTTCGCGGCAAGAAGAGCGCCACCAGCGACGGCTGAGCTCCGCGTCAGGGCGGCGGAGAGATGTTCGCCTGCATCTTCCCGGCCTGCGGCCGCGGCGCGCCGTTGTCCGGAGCCGCGGCGACGCCGTTTCCAGCGAGCGCCGTCTCCGCGCGAGTCTCCACCTTCGTGATGAGCTCGTTCAGCTTCACTGGCACGCTCCGCGATTCCGCACAGAGGTTCTTGACGTTGCGCCAGAACGTCAGCTCCAGATTGTGAACGGCTGCCTCCGTCTTATCGGTCAGCTCGCGCGAACGCGCCGTAAAGTTTTTGGCCAGGCTCTGTGTGCGTCCCTTCAAGTCAGTGGCGGCCTGCATGATTGACCCTCCTTCATCGCCCGTCGCGCTAAACGCTGCGCCGGGGGTTGATTTCGAACTTATAAATACCTTGGATTCTGAGTCAAGCACGCACGCTCCCTCGCGCTCTTGCACACTCGTCGCACGTGCTCTCGTGCAGGCACAAGAACACGAGAGGATTTTCCGCGAGGTGTTCGACGGCGATCGCGACGATGTCGCGTGAGTTACACAATCGCGCGTCGGCGTTGCCGACTTTTCCATCACGCTGCAGGTCGCGTTGTTTCAGCCAGTCGCCCGTGCGGCGGAAGTTTGCGCAGCAGTGGTCGGTTTCCGCAATCAGCACATTGCGAGCGACGCCGGCGTCGTCCACCACGACGCACGGGTGCGACACCGAATAAGGCACACGGGCCAGCGCCTCGGCCAGGTGCAGTGTCGTATTTTCACTGTGAGTAACTCCCAGCAGCAGGACCTGTCCCCCGAGGTCGTGGACGCGTCCCACGGGGCTGTCCGCTCCGTGCGGTGGGGACAAGGGCTGCGGCTTGCAGATGAACGCGGCCTCTGGACCTTCTGCCGCAAAAGAGCCGCCAGGATGCGTACTGCGCAGAACGCCGGGTTGTCGCCAAAAGAGCTCGGCGGTGATGCCCATCTGTACGGACGGGGTCGACGCGGGATCGAACACATCTTCTCCGGACGTCATGGTCGGCATCACGAGCGTTCCGCGCGGACCGAGCGCGCTGCGAAGCGCGGCGATCAGCGCCAGCGGTCCGCCCGCCACCGGAGCGACGGCTCTGAAGGACGTGTGCACGAGCAGCACGCTGCCCGCGCGCACTCCGAGATCCCGGAGCTGTTCGGTCAGGCTCGCCGCGGTGTGCATCGAAGAGCGCGTCAGAAAGCCGCGCGCGCCAAGCCGGCTGTGGACGGTCGTGCAGGGTTTCGGTCCTCGTGGCGCTGGCCGTCTTGCGCGTCCCCCGTCGTACCGGCGCGCAGGAAGCGGCCACGTCCGAGCTCGGCCGGATAGCCATCGAGGAA
The DNA here is from genome assembly GCA_036520475.1 of Polyangiaceae bacterium. GTDB lineage: Bacteria > Myxococcota_A > Polyangia > Polyangiales > Polyangiaceae > DATDJP01. The sequence continues at coordinate 9,168 of DATDJP010000103.1, forward strand.
ATTCCCGCAGCGAAAGACGATTTCTCCGCCAATGAGCGTGGCCAAGACGGCGCCGTCGTTGCGGTTGACCATGCGCGACAGACCGCCGAACTCCGGCATCGGCGCCTCCGCATAGTGGTCTGCGTCGGCCATGAGCCCTTTGGGATCGATCACCACGAGGTCCGCGCGATCGCCCACGTGGAGGCGGCCGGCGTCGAGCTCGTAGAATTCCGCCAGCTCACGCGTGAGCTTGTAGACGGCGCGTTCGACGGACAAGAACGGCTTGCCCTGCTCGATGGCGCGCTGGACGCGGCCGAGCAGGTGGATGCCGAAGTTGTAAAACGCCATGTTGCGCAGGTGCGCGCCGGAGTCCGAAAAGCCGATAGTAACGCCAGCTTGCTGAATCAGCTCGTCGAGCTGCTCGGGTCGATCGTTGGCGATGGTCGTGCGCCAGCGCAGCGCTTTGCCGTGCTCCACGAGCAGGTCGAGGAACGTGTCGGCCGGGTGCGTGCCTCGGAGCTCGGCGACGGCAGCGACGGTCTTCCCGACCAGAGAGGAGTCCGGGCACGCCACGATTTCCGCGTCGTGAAAATCGCGGTGCCAGACGCGAGGCGCAAACCGCTTCTCGAAGTCCGCGCGGAACCAGCGGCGATAGGCTTCGTCTCGCATCAGCGTGTTACGTTCCGCCTCGTCGCGCAAGTGGAGCGCTGCGCGACCGGAGCCGAACTCTTCGAACACGACCAGATCGATGCCGTCGGCGTACACCTCGAACTTCACCGGCAGGTGCTGCCAGCGGAACGCGCCACGCCCCGGACCATTCGCGAGCCAGGCGAGGGGACCGAACACGCGATGCACCCAGCGATCGGCTTTGGGGTCCGCTGCCGCGAGCAGCGAGACTTTCAGCGGCTGGCGTCCGAGGCCGGTGCTCAAGCCGAGAAAAAAGAACATATCGAGCTTGGTATTGAGGTTCGGAATGCCCTGGAGCACGCGACCACGACGACGGAGGATTCGACCCAGTCGCCGAAACTCGCGAAGGGAGGCGTAACTGGAGGGCAGACAGCGCGAGCGATAGCGGTCGCCGTCGAGCTTGTCCCAGGGATTGGTCATGGTCGATAAGCCGACGAACCCCGCGTCGAGCGCCTCTTCGACCGCGCGCTCCATCGCAGAGAGCTCGTCCGGGGTGGGCCTCACCTCCGGATCCGTCGCACGGCCGAGGCCCATCACCGAAGCGCGAATGTCGGAGTGACCAATGAAGGCGGCCACGTTCGGGCCGAGCGGCAGGCGCTCGAGCGCAGCGACGTACTCGGCGGGGTTCGACCAGTTCTTGCTGCGTTCCAAAGCCGCGAGCACGTGCTCTCGTGGCAACGCCTCGACGCGGCTGAACATGTCCGCTGCATCGAGCGCGTCCGAGTAAATCGTGGAAAGCGAGCAGCTGCCAATGAACACGGTGGTGACGCCGTGTCGCACCGATTCCCCGAGCCCCGGCGCCACCAGCACTTCTGCGTCGTAGTGCGTGTGCACGTCGAGGAAGCCGGGCATGACCCAGGCGCCCGCGGCCTCGACCACGCGCGTGTTCGGGCCGGCGCGGAGCGGCCCGGCGCTGAGCTCCGCGACGCGTCCGTCTCGGATCCCGACGTCGCGTACGGCGCCGGGCGCACCGGTGCCGTCGAAAAACAGGCCTTGGCGCACGACGACGTCGAACTCAGCGGGCACAGCGCGACCTCCTGGCGCCCAAGCTGACACGCCCGTTGCGGGCGAGCAACGGGGCACGCCGGCGCGTTCTGAATTCCTTCCGGCCGTCCCCGTGAACGTCTGATCATTCGTCACAGTGCGCCAGGAGAAGCCTGAGCGGAATAGTGCGCCAGGAGAAGCCTGAGCGGAACTCTCGCACGGAAGCTAAAACGGCCACTACGCCTGCTACGGCGCAACGTCGAATCACGACGCGGTCGCAAGGCTCTGGCACGAGACGGTGCTCATTTGGCGAAAGTGGCTCTCACTCCGCTCGCAGAAAGGGCGCCTGAACCGGGTGAAGATGACGCGGTTGCTAGATCAGGGCAGCGGCTCTGAGCTCGCCTTTCTTTCGACGCGGAATCAGCGTGCCGCCATGCTCGAAAATCCTCGAGCCGCCATCGAAGCGTGCACCCGCGGACGACAGCGGGTCTGTCGGGAGCTTCCGAATAGCGCTGGGTTAGTAGGTACGAACGTAGGCGGTCCTTGCCGCAATGTTTGACGTCTTCTGCAGACCCCGCGTTGACCTCGGTCGTCGGCCACGTGTTGGCGCGCACCTGAATATGGAACGACGAGGAGGCTCACTCCTGGTGCGACGCGAGCAGTACGCGCGGGCCGGCCAGGGCACGCGGGAAGCTCGAACACCGAATCTCCCGAAAGCGCTGCCGCGGCCGAGACTGCGGAGGTGGTTGCCGGCTCGCCATCTGGATTAACGGCGAGCTCGAAGCGTGTCGCCACACGACGTCGCGCGCTAGCCTCTGCGGCAAGAAAAATGGCGACCGTTCACAATTTCGTTGACGACGCGCAGACGAGCGCGCGACTCAATTGCGACGCGTACACACGAACGATGCCGCGCGCTCCCGAGAACGCACGCTCATGAGCTTTCGAGGTGCCGACGACTTTGATTTCGAAGATCGCCGTGAAGCGCGCTCGGCGCGCCGCCAGTGAGCGACAAAACGGCCGTGTTATGTCGGAGAAATGGCGTATTTGTCGACCGTTTCCGATTCAGAGCTTCTCGCTCACGTACCCGTTTTGCTCACGCGCGAGCGAGCCGCGACTGCCGAGCTCATCGAGTACCTGGCGGAGATCGAACGCCGTCGCTTGTACCTCGAGCAAGCGTGCTCGTCGCTTCGCAGCTTTTGCATCGAGCGTCTCGGTTACAGCGAGGACGAGGCGTCGAAGCGCGTCCGGGTCGCGCACCTGGCGAGAGCGCTGCCGTCGGTGCTCGACCAGCTACGCAGTGGAGGTATCCACCTGACCGGGTTGTTCTTGCTCGCGCCCTATCTCACACAGCAGAACGCCGACGCGTTGCTCGGTGAAGCACGAGGCTTGTCGCGGCGCGCCATCGAGCAGCTGATCGCCCGCTGGTTCCCACGGCCCGATGTCCAGAGCCGTATCGACCCCATCGCCAGTCAGTCGGCCTTACCGCTCGGACAGGCAGGATCCGGCCGGCCCGTAGCGTCGATCGGTCCTGGAGCAGACAGCGCTTCGACGCGGGCCAAACTCGAGCCGCTGTCGGCGTCCCGCTACCGAGTGGAGTTCACCGCGAGCCAGGAGCTCTACGCCGAGATCGAGCAGGCTCAAGAGCTGCTGAGCCACGTCCTGCGCCGTGGCGACCTCCCAGCCTTGTTCTCGCGGGCAATCAAGGCGCTCATCGAGAAGGAGGTCCGGCGCCGTCGCGGCGCGGGCCGAAAGCGGAAGCGGCGTGAGCAGAAGCCGGGTTCGCGGCACGTGCCGGTCGAGGTGAAAGCCGAGGTGTGGCGGCGTGACGGGAGCCAGTGCACGTTCGTGGACGAAGAAGGCCGGCGCTGCAGCGCGCGGCGCTTTCTGACGATTGAGCACGTGCAGCCGTACGCATGCGGTGGTCCCGCGACCGTGGATAATCTTTCCCTGCTCTGTCGAAGCCATAACGCCCATACTGCACGCCAGGTCTTCGGCGAGGCGCACATCGAGAAGAAGCGTCGTGAGCGCAAACCGGGTGACGTGCCGGCGAAGCAGGCCGAGGTTCGGCCCACGGACGCGGCGCAGTCCGATTCACGCGAGCCTATCGAGACCACGGTCTCCTCGGCGCTGTGCAAGATGGGGTTTCGTAAGCACGAAGTTGCGCAAGCCGTTGGCAAGCTTCGAGCGCGCGCGATCGAGCCCAA
>DATDJP010000104.1:0-5315 GCA_036520475.1 Polyangiaceae bacterium
GGAGGCGCGAACCATCGCCGAAGAAATGCGACAATTGGGCCTGAAGCAAGGCCTGGAGCAAGGCCTGCAGCAGGCGCTGCAAAGTCAACGCGCCCTGTTGATAGAGCAGCTCCGAGTCAAGTTCGGCAATGTCGACGAGCACGTAGCCCAGCTGCTCGACGCGGCAGACGAGTCAGCGCTCAGGCGTTATGCCCGGCGCATCATCTCGGCCGCGACGCTCACGGAAGTATTCGCGAAAGAAGTGTGACGCACTTCACGGAGGCGATCCGTCCGCGCCCGCATCTTCGCCGCAGTCATCCGGCGGTGGGCACGCGCGAACCGTCACTTCTGCGCTGCCAGTAGCGCTGCAGATCGGGCCAACCGGGTGCTCGTCCTCGGCCATGAACGTCACCAGGTACGTGCCAGGCGCGGACACCTCGATCGCGCCACTCGCAGGGTAGGGACCCGGCGTCAGTACCGTTTCCCAGGGCGTGACACTGCCGCCCAGAAAGCCGAGGTCACGCCCTCCCACGCGCGTGGCCACATACTCGAAACTCAAGCCACAATCCGGCGCTCGCGCCTCCACCACGACCTGCAGCGGATCGAAGACCCGCGTCGGACGCGGAGTGTCTTCCCCCACGCCGCCCGTGCTGCGCTGCCGCACGCGCACAGTGGCCGTATGCTCGCCAGCCACGGCCCACGCATGTTTGCCGGCGCAGGCCGTGGACGTTTCACCGTCATCGAACGTCCACAGACACTCGTAGTCCAGGTACGAGATTGGCTCGCCCGCGGGTGTTTGGACGTCGATCACCTCGTAACTGAGGCTTCGGTCGCAAGAAGTCATTTCCAGCACGGCGGAGACCTGAATCGCCGGTGCGGGCGCGCCGCTGTCGCATTCCTCGTGAGGGCGGTGCTTCTTTTTGCCGCGCTGGTGTTTGCGGTGATGCTCTTTGCGGTGATGCTCTTTGACCTCGCTTGATTCGAGATTGCTTTGATCTTGTTCCGTCTCCACGGCTCCGCCGCAACCAACGGCTGCGAGCAGTGCCAGAGCCGTCACTTGCCGCAGTGACCTCGTCATTTCCGTTTGCATGGCCGCTTCCCTCCGCGATCGGCGGACGCTCCGATCCTGCGCCGCAGAGTGCAGAGTTCGTGCCCCAACGGATAAGGCCACAATTCGACGGATGTCGCTTTCACGTTCGTGCAAGCTTTGCGGGAGACGCAGAGCGTGCGTCGTGTTCGTGCGCACGCGTGCGCACATCGTTTTTTTACGCACCGAACGTCACAGAGACGGCGTTGTGCACGACAACTGCAGCCTTCACTGGCAATTGATGAATGGTACGTTGCTTGCTGCGTGTTTCGGTGCGACTTCGGGGGAAGGGTCGCCACGGTCGCGGCGGTTGGCACCGCTCTGCGTCCAGAAAGGCTGAACGACCATGCGCGAGCGCGGAATACACGGGTTGGCGAGGGGGCATCGGGCGAAGCGTCTTTCACGATTCGTCGTGTTTGGCGCGGTGTTCGCGAGCGCCGTCGCCGTGAGCTCGTGTCACGACCGCCGGGTGTTGAAAGTCACCAGCACAGCGGATTCGGGGCCAGGCTCCCTGCGCGCTGCGATCGACACCGCAAACGAGACCTCTAGCGACACCCACCAGTCCGTCACCATCCAACTCGCATCCGGCACGTACGCCCTGACCGCGTGCGCCCCGGACGATAGCAATGTCGCCGGTGACCTCGACATCAACGGACTACTGCCCGTCACTCTCGTCGCCGCGGGGTCTTCGGTCGTGATTCGCCAGACTTGTCCCGGCGAGCGCGTGATTGACGATCACAGCGACAGCGCTTTGAGCCTGATCGGCGTGACCCTCACCGGCGGTTCGGTCATCGGTACTGATCCGAGCGAGGACTCGAGAGGCGGCGGCCTGCGTGCCATCGGTGACGTCAACCTCACGAACGCAACACTCACGGGCAATTCAGTCACGGGTGCGCCCGGTATTGGTGAGCCGGCCGCCACGCTCGCGAACGGCGGAGTCGCGCAGGGCGGAGGCCTATTCGTGGGCGGAACACTCCGAGCATTCAACTCGACTGTCTCAGCCAACGTGGCAACAGGCGGAGTCGGTGCCAACGGATACGCAGCTTCCACACTCGGTGGTCTTGCCGAAGGCGGCGGCGCCTACGTCGTTGGCGCCATCGACGTGACGGGCGGCGCCATCTCGGACAATCAAGCGCTCGGGGGTGCCGGGGGAAGTGGCGATCAACGGCCAGCCCCGGGCGGTTCGGGGCGTGGCGGCGGCATCGCGCAAGCGGTAGAGAGCGACAGCGCCATCAGTCCCATCAGCCTATCGCGCCTCACGTTGTCCAATAACCTGGCCCGCGGCGGCGCGTCCGGGACCGGGGGATCCACCACACTCATCACGAGCCCCACCGGTCAGCAGGGTGGCCAGGCAGACGCCACGGGAGGTGGCATCGCCGCTAGCTCTGCAATCGACGCGCGACACGTCACCGCCACGGGCAACCAGGCGCTCGGCGGCTCCAGTGTGGGCTGCATCGGCTGCTCAGCGAGCGCCGCGCGCGGCGGCGCCGTCGCCACGGAAGGTCCCGTGTCCATCGCGCAAAGCACCTTCTCTCAGAACAACGCGACGAGTGGCGGTCGAACCGTTTGCACTGTTTACACCGGCCCCCCGGGCTATGGCGGTTGCAGCGCATACTTTTGCTTCACGATTCGAGGCCTGACTCCCGAGCAGGCGTGCGCCTCCAATCCACCTAACTGCGCCCAGCTGGTGGCGGCGATTGAGTGCTGCCGGCGCCTCGAAACGCCCGTAACTATTGTCAACTGCTCGCAACAGACGCCTGTGCCGGCACAGGGCGGCGCAGTGTGGGCGGGCAGCGACCTGGCGCTGTTCGGTGGTGAGTTCTCAGAGAACACGACCGACGGTGGAACGGCGCTGGTCAGCGAAGCCAACCTCTCGATCGAGCGCGGAGACTATCTGGATAACATCGGTGGCGGCGTGCGCGCGGGCGGCGAAGCCAGCATCCGCCGAGCGCGCTTTCTCGGCAATGGTTCGAACGGCGCGCAGGTGCTCAACATCCAGGGACACCTCGCCATCGAAGACACGCAGATCGCGCGCAACACGGCAGGCGTTTTCGCCGGCAACCTCGATGCGCGGAACGTCACCTTCAACGACAACGCGCCGTCCGACGGCAGCTCGGCGCTCACTGCATTGAATGGCGAACCGAATCGCCTCGTGAACACCACCTTCAGCGGCCAGAGCCGAGCCATCAGCGCGAACGTCCTCGAGCTCGACCACGTCACGATCCTCCACAGCGGAACCCTTCCAGAAGACGTGCTGAGCGTCAGCCTGCTCACGAGCCATCGTTCGGTCGTGAGCGCTCCAGCAGGGCAGGCGATCTGCAACCCGGGCATGACCGTGCAAGCGTCCTCGTACAACTGGTTCAGCGACACGAGCTGCGCGCTCGCCGGCACGGGCGATCACCAGGGCCCCGCGGACTTCGCGCTGGGCACGGTCGTGGACAACGGCGGTCCCGTCCCCACGAGCCTGCCTGGACCGAGCAGCGTCCTGGTCGATCCGATTCCCAGTGGCGCGTGCGGTGTGCCCACGGACGCCCGCGGCGTCAGCCGCCCGCAGGGTTCAGGGTGCGACATCGGCGCCGTCGAGGTCGAACGGGACTGACGCGGACGCGAACGTCTCCGAGCGCCCTCGCTGCGCACGCCTGGGGCCGCGTCCCGGCGCAAAACACCACTTTCCAAACGGCTGGGTATTGACGCGCGCGCCGTGGGATTTATCAGGCTGACGGTACGTCCAGCGCCGCTCGCGGGCGCCCCGCAATGCGGCTTTAAACGGTGCCCGGCATGGAACAGCTCCTCAACGGCATTCATCACTTCCAGCAATGAGCGAAGCAGCGACTCTCAGCCGCTCCAGGGTTCACTACGGGCGAGAGGTGCTGGCCTCCGTAGTGGTGTTCCTCGTGGCGTTGCCGCTCTGCATGGGCGTCGCCATTGCGTCCGGCATGCCGCCCGCGGCGGGTCTCATGACCGGCATCGTCGGCGGTATCGTGGTGGGTGCGCTCGCCGGTGCACCGCTCCAGGTCAGCGGACCTGCTGCGGGCCTCACCGTCATGGTGTGGGACATCGTTCAGAGACATGGGGCGCTCGCCCTCGGGCCCGTCGTGCTCATCGCCGGCCTGCTGCAACTCGCGGCAGGCGGTCTGCGCCTCGGCCAGTACTTTCGCGCGGTATCCCCGGCGGTGATCCACGGCATGCTCGCTGGCATCGGCGTGCTGATCTTTGCCAGCCAGTTCCACGTCATGCTCGACGATGCGCCCAAGGGTTCCGGGATCCAGAACCTCGTGGACATTCCCGCGACGCTCTCCAAGGGCATCTTCCCCATCGACGGCTCATCCCACCATCAGGCGGCCCTCGTCGGCCTCGTGACCATCGTCGCGATCGTCCTCTGGTCGAAGTTTGCGCCCAAGCGCTTGTCTCTCCTGCCGGCGCCGCTCGTCGCCGTGCTGATTGGCGTCGTCGTCGCGTGGCTCGCATCCTTGAACGTGAAGCTCGTCCAGGTGCCCGATAGCTTGATCGGCGCCATCAGCTGGGTTTCCGCGGGATCGTTCGCCGCGCTCGCATGGCACGAGCTGCTCCTGGAATCGCTGGCCATCGGCGCCGTCGCCAGCGCCGAAACGCTGCTGTGCGCGACCGCCGTCGACCAGAAGCACGACGGCCCTCGCACCGACTACGACAAAGAGCTGCGCGCGCAGGGCATCGGCAACCTGATTTGCGGGGCGATCGGCGCGCTGCCCATGACCGGAGTCATCGTGCGCAGCACTGCCAACCTGGATGCAGGCGCGAAGACGCGCTGGTCAACGATCCTTCACGGAACCTGGATCCTGGTGCTCGTCGCTCTAGCGCCGTTCTTGCTCGGCAAAATCCCCGTCGCCGCCCTCGCCGCCCTGCTGGTCTACACGGGGTACAAGCTGGTCAACCCGGCGCAGATGAAGTCGCTCTGGGCGTACAATCGCGGCGAGTTCGCGGTGTTCGCCGTCACGCTCGCCACCATCGTAATCACGGACCTGCTCACCGGAGTCGTCACAGGGCTCATCGCGTCCAGCCTGCGCCTCGTCTACGCGTTCTCGCACCTGGACGTCACGGTGCGCTCAGCGGCTCAGGGACACTATGAGCTCCGCCTTGCGGGGTCCGTCACATTCCTGCGTCTGCCGAAGCTCACGGCGGCGCTGGCCAGCGTGCCACTCGACTCCGAGCTCCACGTTCATCTGGACGACGTGACGTACATGGATCACGCCGCCATCGTCGAGCTCGGCAA
>DATDJP010000105.1:0-55228 GCA_036520475.1 Polyangiaceae bacterium
GGGGCGCCGCAAACCCGGAACGCACCAGTGGGCCGAGGTACTAACCAGCGTGCGGGGCGGGCCCGGGGCGTCATGGCAGTGAGAGGAAAGCCCAAGGTCGCGTTCGTCGCGACGGGCGGCGCGGCGCGCGGCATCGCACACCTGGGTGTGCTGCGCGCCTGCCAGGAGCTCGGCGTCTGTCCCGACATTTTCGTGGGCACCAGCACGGGGGCCATCGTCGCGGCCGCGTACGGTCAGGGCGTGCCGCTGGACGTGCTCCTGGATGGCTACCGCTTGCCCTGGAAGCGGCGCTTTCAGGGGCCGAAGTTCCACATGAGCACCGTGCTCGGCGGGCCGGCGCTGCGTGACGTGCTCGACCCCGGCTATTTCCTGTCGGGTCTGTTTTCGATCGACGCATTCGAGCGCTATCTGCGCGCTCACTTGCCGTGCAACGATTTTCGCGAGATCAAGAACCGCGTGCTGATCACCGCGGTCGACATCGATCGCGCGGAGCGCGTCGTGTTCGGCAAGGGCTACGATGCGGACACGCCGGTCAGCCGTGCCGTCGCGGCTTCTTGCTGCCTGCCGCTCCTGTTCCGTCCCTACGAAATCAACGGCCGCTATCACATCGACGGCGAGATCGCGCGCACGTTGTCTGCGGATCTGGCGCTCGAGGCCGGCGCGGACATCGTCATCATCTCGAACGTGTATCGACCCGAGCACCCCGCCAAGAGCGAGCGCAGCCTGGCGCGCCGCGGTCCCTTAGCGCCGATTCATCAGGCGCTCAACGTGCTCTTGTCCGAAAAAGAGCGCCGCGGCGTGGATCTGTATGCGCGCGCGAACCCTCACAAAGCGTTCATCGACATCGCGCCCGAGATCGGCATGTTCGGCTACCTGAATCGCTTCGCCGCGCGTTCGCTCGTGATGCGCGGTTACCGCGCCGGCTTGCGCGGCCTCGCCGAGGCGAAGGAGCGGGGCGTGTTCTCGCTTTCCGGACCTGCGAGCGGCGAGCCACTGAATTGAGCGCGCACGCTCATTGAAGCGTAAACTCTTCGATGATCGCGCGGATCTCGAAGCTTGCATCACGGGGACTCAGGAAAAACCAGATCTCGTCGCCGAACAGACGGGATTTGGCGAGGTGCGTGCGCAAGATCCGCGCTCGTACCAGCACGTCAGCCGCCGAAGTGTTCGCGGGCGGGCTGTGCTGTCCGAGCAGGCGAGGTGCATCGCTGGCGGCATGCGTTTCGAAGCTCGCTTCGCGCACGACGGTGTATCCAAACAACCCCTGATACGAAAGGCGCGCAAACCGCGCCTGCCACACGCTGCGCGCGCTTTGACGCGCGCCTTGAGCTCCGGGCTGAAAGCTCGCGTCCTCGGCGAGCACGGCGTGCAGGCGCGCGTCGTCTTCGTGAATGACCGCGTCGAAGAAGCGTTTCACCGTGTCCCTGGGCAGCGCCGAGTCGAGCGGCGTGCGCAGCACGAGCACGCGCTCCGCCGTGTCGCCCGAGGCCTGCGGCCCTGGCAAGCGGGCCAGCGGATCGACGGCGACACCGGGAGGACGTCGCGGCTCTTCGGGTAGCTCGGTCACGGTCTCGACGTGTGATCCCGCGCCGAGCCCGCAAGCGCTGGGCAGCAGACTCAGGGCAAGGACGATGCAGTGAGCGCGGGATGGCACACGAGTCATCGGCCGTTTCCGAAGGCGAGCGCGGCCCCGCTCACAAGGCTTCAGTGTGCGGATCGTCGCTACGCGTCAAGGTCACGATGCAGCGACCGTCGACCTTCGTCCATCCCGCCGGGATGTCCTCCAGCTCCGAGGCAATCAGCGAGAAGCGCGTGCTGTCGATGCTGGGAATGCGCGTCTTGCGCAGACCCTCTTCTCCGAGCAACTCCTCGACGTCGTGACGGCCCTTGAGCACACGATACGCCATCAGCGCGTCGCGGTGCACGGCCACGAAGAGCTCGCCGTTCGTGACCAGGATGTTGCCGCGATTCTCCGGGTGACCTTCCTCGGCGCTCAGGCGATCGACCAGCGAAATGGAGGCGCGCAGTGAGGCCGCGACGTGCTCGCTCGTGATGTTCGTTTCGTTGAGGTGACCGGCGTCGTGCAAAAACGACAGGAACAGGTAGAAAAACAGCTCGCTGTCGGTCTCTCCGCGCACGTTGCGGCGCAGGAACTCCGGCATGGACGCCAGCAGGCGCTCGCGCAGCTCTTCGAAGCCTACGATCGTTCCCGTCTGCGCGAACAGCCAGGTTCGGTAGCGGAAGGGATGCGTGTTCTCGGTGCGCAGCGTACCGACGCTGGCACGACGAACGTGACCGACGAGTACGTCGGTGCGGACGTTTTCAGCAGCCTCCGCCAGATCGATGACCGGACGCTCGTCGATGGGCCGCCGCCTGAGCAGCACTTCGCCCGCTTGATAAAACCCGATCCCCCAACCGAGCGGCTCGTTCGGCTCGCGTCGCACGCGCAGCACGTTCGCGTTCAGCTCGAGCACTCGAGCACCCAGATCGGAGCGGTTGCCGATGAAGCCAAACATTCGCGCCATGGTCAGCTCCAGCGTGCCAAACGAAACTCGGCTCGCGTCATTCCTACAAGCATGCTTCGTCCGCGCGAGATTGTCACATGCTGACGCGTTTCGCACAAACGCATCGCACACGTCCGGGCCTTACGCCGACGTGTGGCACCCCTGCCACTGAGCGGCAAGCTGCACCACCGCGAGCCTCGCGCACGACGCACTACACGCGAGGGCGCTGACATGACGAGCTACCTGGGCCAGGGCTCGTTCGATGGGCGCGCTGTGACTCCAGCTTAGCGCAATTTCGCTACGTCCTATGCGGAGTTCCGAGAAAAGCTCGCAACCCTGCGCGTTTGCATGCGCAACTCACACGGCGCTGGGGAGGACGAGGATTTTGCCGACGCCGGGCGTCGGTGGCCGTGTTCATGAACAAAGTTCGTCATTTTTTCGGCGCTGGACGCGGGCCGAGCTACGACTTCACCATGGAAACGGCTGCGTTCCGTGAGCGCCTGCTCCAGACCATGGAACGCAAGGAGCACTGGGCCTGGCCGGCTTTCGGCTCCGGCATGGTTCCACGCGAGCTCCTGCATGTTCATCTGGAGCAGGAGTACGCCACCTACGTCCGCGACTTCCCAGTCCTGGTGGCGCGTGCTTACGTCCAGTGCCCGATTGCCGAGGTGCGTCGCGAGTTGATCGAGAACGTTTACGAGGAGGAAACAGGCGGCCTGCATGCTGGTCGGCCTCATCCTGAGCTCTTTCTCGAGTACCCGCGCGGGCTGGGTATGGATCTGGCGCGCTTCACTCGGGTGGAGCTGCTGCCCAATGCGGCGCGGTACCGTAACTTCCTCGACGAGGCGACGGCGGGGCGTGGCTGGGAAGTGGCCGCTGCGGTCAGTACCCTGTTCGTCGAGGGCACCCGATACGAACGCGGCGAGCTCGATGCGAACGTACCCCGGCGCCCGATCCCCCCACTGACGGAGCACCCGCTCGTGAAATACTACGGCCTTTCGCTGGAACATCTCAGCCTGACCCGCGCTCATCGTCAGGTCGAAGGCGATCACCGCCAGGCCGCGTGGCGCGTCGTGCTCGAATACGTGTCCGAGTCCGCACGACCGCTCGTCGGCGATGCCATGGAAGAGGCCCTGGCCCGCTGGCTCGCCTACCGTGATGACGTCGCTCGGGCATGCGGGCTCGAGCGCGGCGAAGATGGGGCACCTCGGCTCACACGGTCGCCATGAGTGGGGCAATTCGTAGCAGGCGCGACGGGACTGCATCGTCGAAGCCGACGAGCTCGCGCCGAGCGTGAGCGGTTACGGCGCCAAGCGATTGAGCATGCGCGCGAACGGGATGGTCTCGCGGACGTGCGGCAGGCCGCAAATCCACGCCACGCTACGCTCGATGCCGAGTCCGAAACCGGCGTGCGGAAAGCTGCCGTAGCGTCGCAAGTCCAGGTACCACTCGAAGGGGGGGCGCGGCAGGCCGTGTGCGTTGATGCCGGCCTCTAGCGTGGCCAGATCGTCCTCACGCTGGCCACCGCCGATGATTTCGCCGTAGCCGTCCGGCGCGAGCACGTCCATGCACAGCGCGAGATCGGGGTTTTCCGGGTCCCGCTTCATGTAAAACGCCTTCAACTTCGACGGATAACGGTGCACGATCACCGGGCGATCGAAGTGCGAGCTGATCACGGTCTCTTCGTCGCCGCCGAAGTCGTCCCCGGGTTTGGCCTCGTGCCCTGCGCCGCGCAAAATCTCGATGGCGTCGTGGTAGGTGATGCGCGGAAACGGCGCGCGCACGGCCTCGAGCTTGGCGATGTCGCGCTCGAGTGTCACGAGCTCTGGACGCCGCGTGCGGAGCACGTGCTCCACGATGGCGCACAAGAAGTCCTCGGCCAGGCTCATGTCCTCGGCCAGAGTCATGAACGCGACCTCTGGCTCCACCATCCAAAATTCGGCGAGGTGGCGGCGTGTCTTGCTCTTCTCGGCGCGGAACGTGGGGCCGAAGCAGTACACCTTGCCGAAAGCGGCTGCGGCCGCCTCCATGTAGAGCTGACCTGACTGCGTGAGGTACGCGGGTTGGCCGTGAAAATCGGTCTCGAACAAGGTGCTCGTGCCTTCGCAGGCATTGGGCGTGAAGATCGGCGCGTCGATCAGGGTGAAGCCGCGCTCGTCGAAGAAGTTACGGACGGCCTGCACGATGGCGTGCCGCACGCGCAAGATCGCATGCTGTCGTTTGCTGCGGAGCCAGAGGTGCCGGTGATCCATCAAGAAGTCGGTGCCGTGCTCCTTGGGCGTGATCGGATACTCGTGAGCACCACTCAGGAGGCGGAGGCCCGTGACGAGGAGCTCGTGCTCGCCTGCGTGTTTGGGGTGCGCTTGCACCCGTCCCTCGACCTCGACCGAGCTCTCTTGCGTCAGCTTGCCGGCTTCGTCGAACAAGTCGGGCGACACGTCTGCCTGGGCGACGATGCACTGCACGATGCCGGTGCCGTCGCGGAGCTCGAGGAAGTGCAGCTTTTTGCTGGAGCGCTTGTGATAGAGCCAGCCGCTCAGCGTCACCGTCTGGCCAACGGAAGCGGAAAGTCGGTCGATCGTGGTGCGGGCCATGTCTCGCGATACCCCAATGTGAGGGGCCTATGATAGCGTCCCGGAAGCTTTCCATGATGCGACAGTTCGTGCTCGGGTACGCTGCTGGGTTCCGCGCGAAATGCGCGGCCCTCGCCGCGATCGGCTGGGTTCCGGCTGCGCTCGCGAGCAGCGCTTGTGGTGCCGTTTACCCCGAGCTTGCAGCGCCGGTCCGCGCGGTGCCGGACGGCAAGGAGCTCGCTCCGCCGCCGCCCAAGGCGCTGCGTTACATCGCTTTTCAGAGCGCACAGATCCCGGAGCGCACGCGCGATGGACGGCGCTGGGACAAGTATGGCGGCAGCGCGCCCGACCCGTTCGCGAAGCTGCTCGTGAACGGCAAAGAGCTGATCCTGACGCCGGTGCAGTCCAACACGCTAACGCCGACGTGGCCTGGCCAAAAGCGGGCGAACTACGCGCTCCCGAAGGATGCAGAGCTCACCATCGAGCTCTGGGACTCGAACCCCATCCATCATGATCCGATCTGCTTGAAGTCCATCAAGGACCTCGATGAGCAGGTCATCCAGGACACGCTCGACATCGAGTGCGCCAGCGGCGCTCGCATCCGGCTTACGGTAGCGCCGGCGCGGCCGAAAATGGGCCTTGGGCTACACTACGAGCTACGCACCACGGAGATCGGCGTCACGCGCGTCATTCGCCATTCCCCTGCAGCCTGGGCGGACATTCGCAAAGGCGACTTGATCCTCTCCATTCAGGGCCGCCCTGTCAAAGGCATGGAAGAGGGCGAGGCTCAGAGCCTCATCAACGCGCATTCGCGCACCGGCCTGCAGCTGCAGCTCCAGCGCGCGGATGGCCCTGCCCGTCGGGTGCTGCTCAAAGAGGGCCCGATGTATCCGACGCTCGACGAGGGCCTCCAGTTCTGATCCGGCTCGCAGCGGCCTGGCGAGCCCAGTCGAGAAGCCGTTCGCAGAAAGTGCTACGACGTCGGCATGACCACGCAGGCGGCGCTGCAGGCCGTACGTCATGGTGCGCTCCTCGTCCAGCAGCCGGAGCTCGGCACGGTGCTGGTGCGGGGCCCGGATGCGAAGAGCTGGCTCAACGGCCTCGTGACGTGCGACGTGAAGGGGCTCGCGGTGGGTCAGGGCGCGTGGGGCCTTTCGCTCAGCAAGCAGGGCAAGATCCTGAGTGAGCTCAACGTCGTCCTCACGAGCGAGGGGATCTGGGCGAGCACTGCGCGCGGGACGCAGAGCGCGCTGCTGGCGGCCCTCGAAGAGTTCCTGATCATGGAGGATGCCGAGCTCGCAGACGGCTCGGCCGAGTACGCCTGGGTCGCGTTACATGGTCCACTTGCGCTGAACGCAGCGCAGGCCGTGGCAGCGGACACCCGGGCGCACCTCGCGCCGATCGACTGGACGGGCTGCGGCGGAGCGCTGCTCACGGTTCAGCGCTCGGGGCTAGAACCGCTCGTGCGGGCCCTGCTCGAGAACCCGGCCGTGGTGCAGGGATCAGCCGAAGCATGGCGCTGTGTGCGCATCGCGTACGAGCTCCCGGAATTCGGTACCGACTTCGGCCCGCAGGACAATCCTCACGAAGCGTCGCTAGACCGCCGTGCGGTGTCCTGGACCAAAGGCTGCTACCTGGGTCAAGAGGTCGTGTGCATGCAGGATATGCGCGGGAGAGTGAAGCGCCGGGTGGTTCGTCTCGACGCCGACGGCCCGCCGGCCGTTGCTGTCTCGACCCCCGTCACGTCGAACGGCGAAAGCGCGGGCGAGATCACCAGCAGCTGTCTTTCACCCGATGGCGCGCGCGCCATGACGCTGGCGCGGGTCTCCACGAAAGCGCTCGAAGCCGGAGCGCTCAGCGCTGCCGGCCGCTCGCTCAGACCCGCCCGCGCCGGCGAGTGACGGCGCCCGCGCGGCATTTTTCGCAAAAGCAGTACAAAAGTGCTGGTCGAACGACTAGGTTGAGGCATGGCTCGCGAGGAAAACGCTCCGCCCAAACCGCCGCAACGCAGCGAAGTTCGGCGCACGCAACACGGCTTGCGCGTTGCCGATGGGGTGCTCGGCTTGATCGGCTCAACGCCGCTGGTACGGCTCGGCCGTGTCAGCCCGGCTGGTGGCGCCGTGGTGTGGGGCAAGGCGGAGTTCATGAACCCGGCCGGTAGCGTCAAGGATCGGCCCGCGCTCGCGATGATTACGGCTGCCGAGGAGCAGGGTCGGATCCAGTCTGGCTCGACGCTCGTGGAGGCCACGAGCGGCAATACCGGCATCAGCCTGGCCATGATCGCGGCCGTGCGCGGTTATCGCTGCGTGCTGGTCATGCCCGAGGACATGAGCCTCGAGCGGCGTTACATCCTGCGCGCTTACGGCGCCGAAATCGTGTTGACGCCCGCGCACGAAGGCATGTCCGGCGCCGTCAGCAAGGCGCTGCGCCTGCTCGAGGAGACGCCCGATGCGTTCATGCCGAGTCAGTTCGACAATCCGGCGAATCCTCACAGCCACGAGCACGGCACGGCCCTGGAAATCCTCGACCAGGTGAACGGAGACCTGGCCGCGTTCGTGGCCGGCGTCGGCACGGGCGGCACCATCACCGGTGTCGGCCGGGTGCTGCGTGCGCGCGCCGGCTCTAGCGTGAAAATCGTGGCAGTGGAGCCGTCGGGTAGCGCCGTGCTGGCCGGCAAGCAGCCGGGTATGCACGGCATCCAGGGACTTGGCGCTGGCTTCGTCCCCAGGATCCTCGAACGCGACCTCGTCGACCAGGTGGTCGAGGTCAGCGATGTCGCGGCTGAGCGCATGGCGCGCCGGCTGGCACGCGAAGAGGGGCTCTTGGTCGGGCCGTCCTCGGGGGCCAACGTGCACGCGGCGTGTGAAGTCGCCGCACGCCTGCAGGGCAACGTGGTGACGGTGCTCTGCGACTCGGGTGAGCGCTACCTGTTCTGAGCGCGCGCGCGTGCTAGAGACGGCCGCGTGACACGATCTTTCGAGATTCCCGAGCCCCGCCCGCTCGCCGAGCAGAGCGGTGCGACCTACCCCAGTCTGGTCTCGTTGATGCAGCGGCTCCTGGCAGAGGACGGCTGTCCCTGGGACCGGGAGCAGAATTTTGCATCGCTCCGCCGCTACGTGCTCGAGGAGGCGTGCGAGGTCATCGACGCGATCGACGGCGGCGACCCCGCGGAGCTGAAGGACGAGCTCGGTGACTTGGCGCTCCAGGTCGTGTTCCTGGGGGAGCTGGCGCGACGCGAGCGGAGCTTCGGTCCAGACGACGTGATCCGCTCGATCATCGAGAAGCTCGTGCGCCGCCACCCGCACGTATTCGGCGACGTGCAGGTCAGCGGCGCCGAAGAAGTGCTGCAGAACTGGGAGGCCATCAAGGCGCGCGAAAAGCAGGGTAGGGGCCTCCTCGAAGGCGTGCCGCGCTCACTGCCGGCGCTCTATCGTGCGCAGCGGATGAGCGACAAGGTCAGCCGTGTCGGCTTCGACTGGCCGAACGCCCAGGGTTCGCGCGCGAAGGTCAGCGAGGAGCTCGCGGAGCTCGACGAGGCGGCGGCCGCTGCGGACCCCGTGGCCGTCGAGCACGAGCTCGGAGACGTGCTGTTTGCACTGGTGAACTGGGCACGTCACCATGGGGTGGACGCGGAGATGGCGCTGCGCAAAACCGGGGATCGGTTTGCCCGACGCTTCGGCCACGTCGAGGCCCGGGTTCGAGAGCGCCACGGCGCTTGGCCGGTCGCCGAGGACGGCAAGCCCGGCAAAGGCGTCGCGCTGGCGGAGCTCGACGAGTACTGGAACGAAGCGAAAGAGCAGGAATGAGCCTCGCCACCTCCGATCACCCCGTTGCGCGCCTGCCGGAAGAATGGTCGGCGTTGCTCTCCGAGTGGGGGGAGCGGCCGTATCGCGCGCGCCAGATTTTCCAGTGGATCCACAAGCGCGGAGTGATGGACCCCGCGCAGATGACCGATCTGGGCAAGACGTTGCGCGAGCGCTTGGCCGAGCTCGGGCTGACGCCTCCGGCTCGCGTCGCCGATGTGTACCGTTCGAGCGACGGCACGCGCAAGCTCTTGCTCGAGATGAACGAGGGAGCACGCGTCGAGTGCGTGGTCATTCCCATGACACGCGCCAAGGGCGACGCGCTGGCCCCCGACGGTGAAGAAGACAACGAAGACGAAGACGCGGCGGTCGGTCGCGAGCGCGTCACCTTGTGCGTTTCGACGCAATTCGGCTGCGCCATGGGTTGCGTGTTCTGCGCGAGCGGACAAGCCGGCTTGATGCGGGGCCTCGGCGCGCACGAGATCGTGGCGCAGGTCCTGATGGCGCGCGAGTATCTCGAGCCACAGGAGGATCTGAAGAACCTCGTCTTCATGGGCATGGGTGAACCCCTGCACCACTACGACCAGACCGTGCGCGCTCTGCGGCTGCTCACGCATCCCGAAGGCTTTGGCATGAGTCCGCGGCGCATCACCGTGAGCAGCGTCGGCCTCGTCCCCGGTATCCGCAAATTGGGCGCGGATTTCGCCGGAAAAATCGGACTCGCGATCTCGCTGCACGCACCCGACGACGCCACGCGGGATCGCATCATTCCGATGAACCGGCGCTATCCGTTGACGGAGCTCCTGCAAGCGCTGCGCGACTACCCGTTGCCCAAGCGCCGGCGCATCACCATCGAATACACGGTCATCGACGGGATCAACGACAGCGTGGCGCACGCCGAACAGCTCGTCCGGCTGCTGCGAGGTTTGCGCGTCAAAGTGAACTTGATCCCGATGAACTCGATCCCGAACTCCGAGCTCGGCGCGCCCGAGGAAGATCGGGTGCAAGCATTCCGCGATCACCTGGTGGGCGCCGGGTTGTCTTGCTTTCTACGGCTGCGTCGTGGCGACGACGTGGCGGCGGCGTGCGGGCAGCTCGCCATGGCCGACGAGCTCGTGGCGCGGCGCCGGCTGCAGCTCGCGCCGGCGGCCGGTTGACGTGACGCGCGTGTCGCCGCGAACGCGTTGACGCGCGGCGCGGGCACGGCGAAAACGCCGGTGCCCATGTTTCGACGCGTCCTCGTAGCAAACCGTGGCGAAATCGCTTGCCGCATTCTGAAGACCTGCGAGCGGCTCGGTCTCGAAACCGTGGCCGTGTTCTCGGATGCGGACGCCAGCGCGCTCCACGTGACCTTGGCGGATCAGGCCGTGCGCCTCGGCGCTGCCCCCGTGAAGGACAGCTATCTCAACGTGCCTGCGCTGGTCGCTGCGATCGAGGCTACCGGGGCGGATGCCGTTCATCCGGGCTACGGCCTGCTCAGCGAGAATGCCGATTTTGCCAGCGCCGTCGCTGCTGCCGGAGCGACGTTCGTGGGGCCGACTCCGGCCGCCCTGGCGACGTTCGGGGACAAGATCGCGGCGCGGTCCCTGGCTCGTTCCGCGGGCGCCCCGCCGCCACCCGGATCGGACGGGCCCGTGGACGTCACGGATCTCGAGCGGCTGCGCGTCGAAGCGGAACGCGTCGGGCTGCCGCTGCTCGTCAAAGCCGCGGGGGGCGGCGGAGGCATCGGGATGCAAATCGTTCGTGATTGGTCCGAGCTGCCGAAAGCCGCGAAGACCTGCTCGGATCGCGGACGCGCCGCCTTCGCCGACGAACGCGTCTATCTCGAGCGTTACCTCGATTCGCCGCGCCACATCGAAGTTCAGATCCTGTGCGACTCGCACGGCGGAGCCGTCGCGCTCGGTGAGCGCGAATGCAGCGTTCAGCGCAGGCATCAGAAAATCATCGAGGAATCGCCGTCACCTGCGGACTTCTTCGAAGCAGAGCAGGGCGAGGCGCGCCGTCGGGAGCTCTGGGAGCGCGCGCTCCGCATCGTGCGCAAGGCCGGCTACGTCGGCGCGGGTACCGTGGAGTTCGTCGCCGATCGCAGCGGTGACTCGTTCTTTCTCGAAGTGAATGCGCGGCTGCAAGTCGAGCATCCGGTCACCGAGCTGTGCACGGGCCTGGATCTCGTGGAGCTCCAGCTCCGCATCGCAGCCGGCGAGGCGCTGCCAAGAGCGGTGTTGTCGCCGACCTTCACCGGGCATGCTGTCGAGGTGCGCCTGTACGCCGAGGATCCAGCCAGGCAGTTCGTTCCCCAGCCGGGCATCGTGAGTCGGCTGAGCTGGCCCGAGGGCCTCCCCGGCGTGCGGATCGACGCTGGTATCCTGGAGGGTTCAGAGGTCACGCCGTACTACGATCCGCTGCTCGCCAAGCTCATCGCGCACGGCTCGACGCGACAGGAGGCCCTCTCGCGCCTGCTCGGCGCGCTGAACGCGACGCAATTGGAACTGGTTGGACCAAAAGGCCCGCGCCGCACCAATAAAGACTTTCTAATCGCAATCTTGCGGGATTCTCGTTTCACATCCGGTCAGTACGACACCGGGCTCGCAGAAACTCTAGCCCGTGGGTGACGCTCCGAGGAGGAGAGGCAAGCTTCGGGTTGTGATCAGCGTCGGAACTCGTTAGAGCCGGATGTAGCGGTCGCTGTAGGCCGGCCGGCTAGCCGATTCCAACCTGCTGCTCCTTTCCTCCAATGCCCGAGTTGCTGATCCCAGACGAGCAGGAGCGAGCCGCGCGCTCCTGGATCGCTGGCGATCCGGACCCGGATACCCAGGCCGAGCTCGAGCAGCTCCTTGCATCCGGAGATCGCAGAGAGCTCGCGGAACGCGTGGGCAAGAGCCTCGAGTTCGGCACCGCGGGCTTGCGTGGGGTGGTCGGGGCGGGCCCCAATCGCATGAACCGGGCGGTCGTGATTCGCACGACGCGGGCGCTCGCCGATCACCTGCTCGAGCGTGTCCCCGACTCACGCGCGCTGGGCGTCGTCGTCGGCTACGACGCGCGGCTTTCGAGCCGGCGCTTCGCGGAAGACGCTGCGGGAGTGCTCGTGGCTGCGGGGCTTTTGGTGCGTTATTTCGAGGAGTCCGTGCCGACGCCGCTCGTGGCGTATGCCGTGCGCCAGCTGGGCTGTAGTGCAGGCGTCGTGATCACGGCGAGTCACAACCCTCCCGAGTACAACGGTTACAAAATCTTCGGGCCGAACGGGGTGCAGATCACCGCGCCCGTCGATGCCGACGTCGCGCTCCGGAGCGCGCGCATCGAAAGCGCTGCCCGCGTGCCCCGCGCCGAGGGCGCGCTCGCCGGCGCCCATCCGGCGACCTCCCCAGTGCCCGCGTCGCTCGCGGAGCGCTACCTGGCGGAGCTTTCGGCGCTGATCTCGCCCGGCAAAGCGCAGCGGGACCTGAAGATCGTCTACACGCCGCTCCACGGTGTGGGGGGCGTCTGGGTGCAGCGGGCGCTTCTGTATTTCGGCTTCACGGAGCTCGCGGTCGTGCCTGCGCAGGCGGAGCCGGATGGCCGCTTCCCCACCGTGCGCTTCCCGAACCCCGAAGAGCCCGGCGCGCTGGACCTGGCGCTCGCGCTCGCACGAGAGAGCGGAGCGGAGCTCGTGATCGCGAACGATCCCGACGCCGATCGTCTCGCGGCGTGCGTGCCCACCGCGACGGGCCGCTGGCAGGTGCTGACAGGCAACGAGATCGGCATACTGCTCGCCGATTTCGCGCTCTCGCGCGCAGGGCACGTGGCATTGCCGCTGGTCGTTTCGACGATCGTGTCGTCGCCGATGCGGGCCAGCATCGCCGCACGTCACGCCGCACACTTCGAGC
The DNA here is from genome assembly GCA_036520475.1 of Polyangiaceae bacterium. GTDB lineage: Bacteria > Myxococcota_A > Polyangia > Polyangiales > Polyangiaceae > DATDJP01. The sequence continues at coordinate 12,744 of DATDJP010000105.1, forward strand.
AAACGCTGACGGGCTTCAAATGGATCTGGAGCGCTGCGCTCGAGCTCGAGCAATCACGCGGCATGCGCTTCGTGTTCGGCTACGAGGAAGCCCTCGGCTACTCGCTGGGTCACCTGGTGCGCGACAAGGACGGGGTGAGCGCCGCCGTGCTGCTCTGCGAGCTGGCCGCGCAGTGCAAGGAGAAGGGCCAGAACCTGCTCGATCGACTCGCCGAGCTGTACCGCGAGCACGGCTTGTGGGTGAGCGTTCAGAAGAGCATCGTGCGGCCCGGAAATAGCGGCGCCGAGGAAATCGCAGGCGCGCTCGCGGCGCTCCTGCGAAATCCGCCCCCGACGCTGTCGGGCCGCGCTGTCGTCTCGGTCACGGACTACTCGCGAAACGGGGAGGCGCGCCCGCGCTGGTTACCGGAGACGCCGCTCGCGGCACTTACGCTGGATGGCGGCGCCCGCGTCCTGGTGCGTCCCAGCGGTACCGAACCGAAGTTGAAGATCTACGTGGACTTGTGCGTACCCGTGCGGCCGAACGAGACGATCGTGTCGCGCAAGGAACACGCGCTGCTCGAGGCCAAGAGCATCGCCGAACAGGTAGCGGCGGTTCTGGGTTTTCAGTGAGCCACGAATCTGCGAAAACGCGACAGCAAGAAACGACAGGAGCAGTTCCCTATGCGAAAAATGGCAAGTTGTATGCTGGGTGCAGCGCTGGTTCTCGGCGCAAGCGGGGCCTCCGCGCAGGAGTTCGGCGCGAAGGGCACACCCGCGATTTCCGCGGATCGCCTGTTCGGAATTAGCATTACGAACCGGACGGTGGATCCGGATCCGGGCGGCGAGGTGGAACGCGATACGACGGTTTTTGGACTGGGATGGCAAGGAACGGCCGTGCCCAGCCCGTACGACGTCCCGCGCCTGGCATTCGACTATTTCATCATCGACAGCCTGTCGATCGGCGGATCGATTGGCTATGCGAACGTATCGTTCGAAGATGAACCCGGGGACGAGGGCGAGGGGAGCACGTTCATTTTTGCGCCGCGCGTGGGCTACGTGTTCAACTTCAACGATTGGGCATCGTTCTGGATCCGCGGTGGCTTCACCTATCACTCCACGAGCATCGGAGAAGATGACGAGGTCGAGGAGCACGGGTTCGCCCTGACGGTCGAGCCGACGTTCGTGCTCTCGCCGAGCACGCACTGGGGCTTCGTGCTCGGGCCGACGATGGACTTGGCGTTGACTGGTGAGCGTGAAGTCGGCGGCAACGACGTGGACGTCGGCTACACGAGCTTCGGCATCGTCCGCGCCGGCTTGATCGTCTGGTTCTGATTCGGTTCATCGCGACGTGCGGGCTCGGCCGACGGCGAGCCCGCGCATCGTCGCGCTGTCAGTCTTCCGTGTCGAAGGGCACCACTTCGGAGGACTCGAGGTTCGGGATCGCGTCGCGGATCTGAGCGCCGATTTCCGCGTCCGTCCCGACGACGGCGACGAGCAGGTCGCGCGCTGAGATGCGCGCGCGGATCGCCGCGTTCGCCTCGTCGAGGGTCACCGCGTGCAAGCGCTCCACGTATTGCTCGTGGTAGCCCGGTGGCAAATCGAAGAGCGCTGCGTCGAGCGCGAGCCCCACGCGCTTGGTGGCCGTGTCGATCGCGAACGCATGGGAGCGCACCAGGTAGCGCTTGGCCCAGGTGAGCTCTTTGAGGGTGATGCCCTCGCTGCACCACTGGTCGAGCATCTCCAGCTGGAGCTGAATACAGGGCGCGGCGTCGCTCGCCTTCGGGAACGTCCACATGCTGAACGCCTGGCGACGCCGATCGTAAGACAGGTCCGAGTAAGCGCCGTACGACCAGCCCCGCTCGGAGCGAATGCGTTGCGTCATGCGCGCCGTGAACGTGCCGCCGAATACCGTGTTCGCGACGTGCAGCGCCGTGTGATCCGGATCGTGAGCGTGAGTCCCGAGCGTGCCGATCAGGATCTGCGTTTGCGTGCGCTCCGGCTTGTCGACCACCACCAGGTGCCGGCCGGGACGCAGCGCCGGTTCGGGTACCGTGTCCGCGCGCGCGGAGCCGCTCGGCAGCGCGGCCGTGATGCGCTCGGCGATCGCCTGGGCGCGGTCGGCCTCGATGTCGCCCGCGAAGGCGAACTGCAGATTACCGGCGACCCAGCTCCGCCCGTACAGCGCGCGTACGTCCTCGACGCTGAAGCCCGGCAACGTCTTGACCGTGCCGCTCAACGGTCGACCGTACGGATGACCTTTGAACAGCGTCCGCCGAAACCAGCGCTGCACTAGAGCGCGATCGTTGTCGCGGCTCTCGATGAGCTCGCCTTCGCTCTCGCGACGTAGCAACTCGAGCTCCTCTGCTGCGAAGCTTGGACGGGCCAGCACCGTGATGAGCAGCTCCGTGAATTCCTCGAGTGAGCGCTCGATCACCGTCGCGTGAAACGAAGCGCTGCTCACGCCGACGTCCGCACCCAGCGAGGCACCGAGCGAGTCGACTTTCGTGTCGATCGCCTGTGCCGATAGCCCGCCACCCGTGCGGCGCATGAGCCGTGCGGCGAAGCGCGATAGTCCTTCCTTGCCTGCTGGATCCTCCTGCGAGCCGGTGCGCAGAGCTACGGTCATGGACACCAAAGGCAGCGCTGGACTGGTCTCGACGAGCACGTTGCTGCCAGCGCTGGTCGTCGCCGTGGCCACGGCCTGGTTCATTCTGCTGCCTCCGCTTCGGTTTCCATTTGCGCTCGTACGCGCACGATGCTGCGCGCTTCCTTCCTGAGGTAACGTCGCGCCACACGGAGCAGATCGCTGGCGGTGAGCCTTGCTGTGACCTCCATGCGCTCGAACGCGGCGGCGGGTCGGCCGAGCAGCGTCTCGTAGAAGCCGATCGTCGAGGCTTTCCCATCCACCGTTTCGAGGCCAGCCAGAAGGCCGAGCTCGAGCCGGGCGCGCGCGCGTTCGATCTCTTCGCTGGCGATGGGTTCGCTCTGCGCTCGAGTGAGCTCCTCGTCGATTGCCGCGAGCAGCTCTTCGGCGGTGTGCTCGCCGCGCGCCGAGGCATAAATCTCGACGAGCCCCGGGTCGCGAAACGGTCCCACGAAGATGCGCACCTCGGTCGCGATCTCCAGCTCTCGCACGAGCTTCTGGTGCAGCCGGCTCGCGCGCCCCCCGAACAGCACTTCGGCGAGCAGTGACAGCGCAGGGTGATCGAAATCGCCCATCGCAGGGCTGTGATAGCCGACGGCGAGCTTCTGCGTGCTGGTCGGCTTGGTCACTTCCACGTCGCGTTCCTCGGTCTGGGGCGGCTCGGGAACGACGTCTTCGACAGGTAGCGCGGAGGACGGCAGATCGCCGTAGGCCTTGGCGATCTTGCCGAGCACGAACGGCGTCGAGACGTCACCGACCGCGACGATGATGGCGTTGTTGGGGGCGTAATAGGTTCGATAGAAGGAGTCGCAGTCCTCGGTGGTGAACCCTTCGATGTCTTGCATCCAGCCGATCGTCGGCCAGCGGTACGAGTGGCGCGTGAAGGCGGTTGCCCAGAGCAACTCACTGACTGCACCCTCCACGTCGTCATCGACGCGGTAGCGGCGTTCGTTGGCGACCACGCCCTTTTCGGTCGTCACTTGCGGATCCCGAAGCACCAGCTTCGACATGCGCTCCGCCTCGAGACCGATGACGAGCCCGAGCTGATCCTTCGGGATCGCGATGTTGTACTGCGTCCAATCGAGCCAGGTCGAAGCGTTGCTCTCGGCGCCGGCTTCTTCGAGCTTGCGATCGAACTCGCCGGCCTTGCGGCCCTCGATCTCGTTGAACATGAGGTGCTCGAACAGGTGAGCCAGGCCGGTCTTTCCCTCCTGTTCGTGCCGGGAGCCGACGCGATACCAGGTGTGGTAGGCGACGACGGGCGCGGAGTGATCTTCGCAAGTCAACAGCGTGAGCCCGTTCGCCAGCCGGAAGCGATGGATCTGCAGCGCCGCGCCGAAGGACACGGATCCGACGTAATGAATCGCTCCGAATGGCGGCGCGGTGGCGTTCAGCTTGGCGAGCTGCTTCTCGTATGGGTTCAATTTGCCGGTCGCGCGGCTGCTCGAGCGCATAGCTCGGGGATTAGCGGTTCCCACTGAAGACGCAATCGAAAAGCGTTTTCGAAGCGTGCTTTCGGCCGAAGCGGGCCGATCAATCGATCTTGAGGATAGCCAGAAACGCGTCCTGCGGCACTTCCACGCTGCCCACGGCCTTCATGCGCTTCTTGCCCTCTTTTTGCTTCTCGAGCAGCTTGCGCTTGCGTGAGATGTCGCCGCCGTAACACTTCGCGGTCACGTCCTTGCGCATGGCGCGCACGGTTTCGCGGCTGATGATCTTCGAGCCGATGGCGGCCTGAATCGCGACCTCGTACTGCTGGCGCGGCACGAGCTCCTTGAGCTTGGAGGCCAGCGCGCGCCCGCGATAATACGCCGTGTCGCGATGAACGATGACGCTGAGCGCGTCCAGAGGCTCACCGTTCAACAGCATGTCGAGCTTGACGAGCTCGTCGCGCCGGTAGCCGACGACCTCGTAGTCCATGCTCGCGTAGCCACGGGAAACGCTCTTCAACCGATCGTGGAAGTCGAGGATGACCTCGGCCAGCGGCAGCTCGTAGGTGACGATGACGTGCTCTTGCGTGGCGTACTGGATGCCCTGCTGAATACCGCGCCGGTCCTCGCACAGCGCCACTACCGCACCGACGTGTTCGGCGGGGACGTGGACCGTGATCTTCACGACCGGCTCTTCGATGTGGTCGAGCTCGCCCACGCTCGGCATCTTGGACGGGTTGTCCACGCGCACGACCTCACCGGTCTTGTTGTGCGCCATGTAGACGACGCTGGGTGCCGTGGTGATCAAGTCGAGGTCGTACTCGCGCTCCAGACGCTCCTGGATGATTTCCATGTGCAAGAGCCCCAGAAATCCGCAGCGGAAGCCGAAGCCGAGCGCGTCCGAGGTGTCCGGCTCGAACTGGAACGAGGCGTCGTTCATGTGCAGCTTGCTGAGCGCATCGCGCAGATCTTCGTAGTCCGCGGAGTCCGTCGGAAACACGCCGGCGAAGACCATGGGCTTCACCTCCTTGAAGCCAGGCAAGGGACCGCTGGCGCGGCGGCGCTCGTGCGTGAGGGTGTCGCCGATCTTGGTGTCTTCCGTGCTCTTGATCGCGGCGGCGATGAAGCCGACCTCGCCCGGCCCGAGCTCCTCGATCAGCACGGCGTGGGGCGCAAAGCAGCCCATTTCCGTGACGTCGTAGCTGCGGCCGGTAGACATCAGCATCACCCGGTCGCCCTTGCGCAAGGTGCCGTCCATCACGCGCACCATCACGACGGCGCCGCGGTAGCTGTCGTACCAGGCGTCGAACACCAGCGCCCGCAGCGGCGCGTCCGCAGCACCCTTGGGAGGCGGGATGCGCTCGACCACGGCTTCCAGGAGCTCGGGCACACCCACGCCCGTCTTGCCGCTGCACATGATGGCGCCGCTGCAATCGAGCCCGATGACCTCCTCGATCATTTGCGCGGCGCGATCGACGTCTGCCGACGGCAGATCGACCTTGTTCAAGACGGGCACGATTTCGAGGTCGTTTTCCAGGGCCAGGTAGGCGTTCGCGACGGTTTGCGCCTGAACGCCTTGCGTCGCATCGACCACGAGCAGCGCGCCTTCACAGGCTCTGAGGCTGCTCGTGACCTCGTAGCTGAAATCCACGTGTCCAGGCGTGTCGATCAGCTGAAGCTGGTAGGTCTCGCCGTCCTTCGCGCGATAGCGCAGGCGGACTGATTGCGCCTTGATGGTGATGCCACGCTCCCGCTCGAGCTCCAGCTTGTCGAGGAACTGATCGACCCGCTCGCGAGCCGTGATCGCCCCCGTGACGTCGAGGATGCGGTCGGCCAGCGTGCTCTTGCCGTGGTCGACATGGGCGATGATCGAGAAATTCCGAATCTTGGACGGGTCGGTCGGCATGGGCGGCTGACGTCTGACTGTGTGGATGAACGGGCGAGCCGCTGTGGCGCGGGATCGGGCCGCGTCTCTAGCGCGTGAAGGCGCGTGCGACCAGCGGCTGCGGCGCGGTGTGCCCTCGGCTCCCGGCGCAATCGCTACGTCGTTCGCAAAAGCAGCAGGCGACGCGCGGCTACTTTTTGACGGCCTTCACCGGTGCTGCCGCGTCAGTCAGGCTCATCTGCCCCGGCAAAGCGTGCTCGTAGCGCTTGAGGACAAGGTCGATGCCTTCGCGGATGTAGACGGCCACGGGCACTTTGGTGCGGTTGTGCAGCAAATGCAGGCGCTCGTTCTGCTCCGGAGTGATGTAAACCGTGGTCGAGATTTTTTTGCGTGACATCGTTCCTGCTCGGAGCTGCTCGGAGCGCGACTGCCAGCCGTTACAATAGATTCCCATACGTATGATGTCAACGAGAACCTCGGCGCCAAATCTGGATTTATGCTGCGTTTTTAAGTATTTATGAGTCTTGCTGCGGGGAGCGCCGTGAGCGCGCGCCTGGGGTACTCCGCGGATGCGCCGCCGGGCCGCCCGGCCGTAAGCGCGCTTGTCACGCCCACGGCGCATGCCTAGGATGCGGCCCAACTGTTTAGATCGGTTGGAGAATGGGAAGCGTGGCCCGGCCACGCCGGCCTTACTTCACCTAACAAGGCGAGCGGGATGACAACGAAGCGGCGGATGAGGTGGCGGAGTGCGCGTGCGGGAGTGGTCGTCGTCACGGCAGCTCTGCTGCAGATGGCGTGTGGTGGAAGGGACGCGAAGTCGGCGCGCGATGGCGTAACGCGTCGCGACACACGCATCGTGCACGAGTCCTGCAGCACGGGTTCGGGAGACAAAGTGGATGCTAACGCGGACGGCCGCCCGGACGTGATCGTCGTCAAATCAGGCGGTCGCGAGGTGTGTCGGGAGGTGGATCTGAACTTCGACGGCGTCCCCGACACTTGGGTGTACCGCGATGACGGCGGCCAGGTCCGGCGGCGCGAGACGGACTACGACCGCGATGGGCGCGTCGACGAAATCGCGCTCTACCGCGGCGGTGTCATCGTCGAAAAGCATCGCGCGACGACGCTCACGAACAAGCTCGACACCTGGCACTTCTTCACCAGCGGCGCGCTCGCGCGCACCGAGCGCGATGCAGACGGGGACGAGGTCGTGGATCAATGGTGGGAGTACCCGAAGGCGGGTTGCCCGCTGATCCACTCCGACGTGGACAACGACGGGCGCCCGGATCCCGGTGCCACCGTCGATTATTGCAAGGAAACCGGCTACGTCCCACCGGAGCGCTTGCCGTATCGCACACCGACGAGTCCGGACTTTCAGCGGCCCGGTTCACTCCCGACGGAGGTCGAGAACAAGGAAATGGGAAGCGGCACGCCCGCACCCGCGACCGGAGCGGCACCGGCACAGACGACTCCAGCGCAGGCGACTCCGGCCCCGACCGCCCCCGCCGATAAGAAAGGAACCAAGTGATGCTTCGCTTTCGACGTACGCTCGGCGCTTCGGGGCTCGTCTGCCTCGTCGCGGCCGCCGTCGCATACGGTTGCGGTGGTTCGGAGTCGACGCGCTCGGCTCCTCGGATCGGAGGCGACATCAAGGGCATCGAAGGCGACGATCGATCGCGCTGCGACTTCAGAGGCCGCGTCGATCGTGAGGTCAGCGAGACGGCAGCATTCGGTGCCATTCAGCCGAACGTACGCCGCGTGTTCGCGATCGTCGGTGAAGGGGACGACCGTCGTAAGGTGCTCCTGTGCCGCGAGATCGACACGAACCTCGACGGCAAGAAGGACGTGGTGCGCACCTACACGGACAAGGGTGAGGCGCTCAACGAGCTCGCCGACAGCAACTACGACGGGACGGTCGACACGTGGGTGACCTTCGCGCGCGGTCGCATCAACAAGGTGCAGACCGATCGCAACAAAGATGGGCGCCCGGATCAGACCCGGTTCTACGTCGGTGGCAAGCTGTCGCGCGCGCAGCGCGACACGAACCACGACGGGCGCGCGGACGTCTGGGAGATCTACGATCAAGGCTCCCTGCAGCGCATGGGCATGGATCTGGATTTCGACGGCCACGTCGACCGCTGGGATCGTGACGAGGTCGCCATGCACGCTGCCGCCGAGCGCGAGCGCGCCGAGATGGAACGCGAAGAAGCACAAAAACGCCGCGAGCAGCCCAGCGAGGATCTCGACGCCGGCGCGGGCGGCGCGGTGACGGATGCGTACGTGGGCACGCGCAACCGCTGACAAGGTCGCAAGAACTCGGGGCGCGCCCATGCGGCCGCCACCTTCATGGCCGAAGAACGACTTCAGAAGATTTTAGCGCGCGCCGGCATCGCTTCGCGACGACGTGCAGAGGAGCTGATCAGCGCGGGCAGGGTCAGCGTGGACGGTCACAAAGTGACCGAGCTTGGCGCCAAGGCGGACCCGCGTCGATCGCGCATCGACGTGGATGGCCGCCGCTTGGTGGCGGAGCCATTGGTTTACGTGGTGCTCCACAAACCGCGCGCCGTCGTGTCCACGCTGAGCGATCCGGAAGGCAGGAGCACCGTCGCGGATTTGGTGCGCGCAGTACCGGCGCGAGTCGCTCCGGTCGGACGGCTCGACTACCACACCAGCGGCGCGCTGCTGATGACCAACGACGGCGAGTTTGCCAGCCAGATCGCGCATCCGCGCTCCGGCGTACCGAAGGTCTACGTCGCCAAGGTGAAGGGGCAGGTGAACGACGCCGACCTGCAGCGTTGGACGGAGAGCATCACCATCGAAGGACGGGCCACCCGCCCCGCGGCGGTGAAGCGGCTACGCTACGAAGGCGACAAGACGTGGCTCGAAATCACGTTGCAGGAAGGTCGCAATCGCCAGGTCCGCCGCCTCGGCGAGCAGTCGGGATTTCCTGTCATGCGCCTGGCTCGACTGTCTCACGCTGGTATCTCGAGTGAACGCCTGCGGCCTGGTGAGTGGCGCTACCTGACGAGCGACGAGCTCACGGATCTGAAAAAGGCGTGGGGGGTGCCCCGTCGCGTCCGGCCGGCGCCGGAGCCACCCCGGGGGAAGGAGCGGCCGAAGACTGGCGCGCGCGGGGTGGTGAGAACGCCGAAGCCGACGCGCGCGTCGCAGGCGGTCGTGAGACCGGGGCGACCCGCTCAGGCGACTCGTTCAGCGCCGGGCGCCCGTTCGGCGCCGGCATCCCGCTCGCCGCAGGCGGCAGGGCCGGCACGGCCGGCAGGGCCGGCACGGCCGGCAGGGCCGGCACCGAAGCAGGCTGCGGGGAGCTCGCGGGGCCCGGGTTCGTCGAAAGCGCGGGCACGGACCAATCGGCGTTGAAGTAGCCCGCTTCGACGACTTCGGCCGCGCCGAGCACTTGCTCTGCTGTCGCCGGCGCGACGCGTGCGTCGTAGATGACGAAGTCGGGCAGCAGCGCCGGCAAAGACAACGCGCGGAACGCGCCCGGCAGAGTCGGCGCGCTGAGCGTGACGAGGTAGCGCCGCCGCGCGCGGGGATTCGGGTGAACGAACAGCGCGCCCGCTTCGTGCGCCGTGTAGCGCCGCGAGCCGAAGCGCACGGACGCTCCATCGACGCCGCTCGGGAGCGCCGTGCCCAGCGCCCGGAGCAGTGCATGGTCGCGGCTGTTTCCCACGAGAAACAAGCTGTGCAGAAGCTCCAGCTCCGGTGTGAGGTCGCGGTCGGCGATCACACGGTAGTGCACGTCGGGGCCGAACCGCGAGCGCGCCCAGGTGTCCGCCAACTCTCGATTGGCGCGCCAGGTGGCGGGATCGAGCGTGCCGAATACGAACACGAGCGGCTCGAGGTAGACGTCGCGAATCGGTCCTTCCAGCCCGGCGCGTTTGCGTGCGACGTCCTGTGCCGGTAACCCCGCTACCCATACACCCGGCGCCGTGCCGCGCTGCGCCCGCAGCGCCACGCCGGGCGCATACTCGACGACGTGTCCATCGATCGTGAGCCGGCGTGTCTCGCCGGGGCGCACGAGCGTTTCCGGAGGTGAAAGCTCGAACGCAGAAGCGCCGGCCGTGCGCACGAGGAGCTCGCCGGAACTCAGCACCTGCGCGTCGATCTGCGCGAGCCGCGCGCCAGTATCGAAGGCATGGAGACGGACCCAGTACTGCCTCGCCGTGCGCAGCGAGTCCGTCTTGAGCGTGACCTTGGACGGCGCCGGGTTACGCTTCTGGGCGGCCAGCACGGGCCACATGCGCCCGCCCTTCCAGTACTCTTTCCAGACGGCGTGGCCGATCTCCGGCCAGTCTTCGCTCACGCGCTGTCCGAGCGCGCGATAGCGTCCGATCAGCACGCGCGAGTTCTCGAGCGGGAAATCCTTCAGCCCGTGTGCGACGAACAGCGGCAGCTGGCGCCCGTTCTCCGCGAAGCTCGCGGGCGAGTAGTGCAGCATTTGATCGCGCTCCCAGGCGCGTAGCGGCAGGCCTCTGATGTCGCGACGGACGAAGTAGCTATGATAGCCGCAGAGCGGCGAGGCCGCGGCGAACTCGTCGGCGTGACGCAAGCCGAGCTCGGCAGCGCCGGTCCCGCCCATGGACACGCCGGTGATGGTCACGCGGTCCGCGTCAATCGGATAGTGCTCGCGCACCCAAGCCAGCGTGCGCAATACCTCGTGCTCACCGGGTCCGCGGTAGAAAGCGTTGCCGTGAGCGTGAGGCGCGAGCACGAAGCTCGGGTGCGAGACCGTGGGCGACTGCGCCCGCGAATCGAAGAACGCCGACAGCACGCCGGAGGGGGTCCCGCCGTAACCGTGGAGCACGATGATCAGGGGGTAGCGTCGCGCTCCGTCTTGCTGGACGCCGCGCGGCACGTGAAGCAAAAAGCGCTGCAGGCTGCCGTCGATCTCCGAGCGGCGAGCCAGGGACGACAAACCCGGCGAGAGCAGCGGATCCGCGCCGCTTTCCAGGCGCGTCACCCAGTCCTGCAGACGGATGAGCGCGCGCTCCACGCTGCCGGCGTTCGCCCGCGCTCCGATGCCGAGGCGCTTCGCGCGCGCGAGCCGCTGCTGCAGGGTCGCGAGCACCACGGCTTGCCGCGCGTCCTCTGCCGCCTTCGGGCGCGAAAGTAGCGCTTCGGCGCGTGCGACGAGCGCGGGCGCGTTACCGCTCACGAACCAGCTGCGGCTCGTGCGAACGGATCCGGTGCGAAGCTCGAGTCGAATGGCTTCGGTGCCTTTCGACGCGAGCGCCGCGGCAGGTATTCGGGGCAGCGACACTTCGAAGCGGTGGACGCCGCGCTCCGCCGCATGGACGGGCCCGGCGTTGACGTCGAACAGCGCTTCGCCGGAAAGAGCGCGCACGGCGCGGATCCGCGTCGGCAGCGCCACCTGTCGCGGTACACCGCGGCGGTACTCGATCGCCAGCCCCGGGCGATACCCTTGCGCGTCCAGACCCGTCCAGAACGAGCGGCTTTGTAGCGATGCGGCCAGGCGATCCGCGTCCGCGTTCGTCGTGCCTTCGAGGAGCAGCGAGAACCCGCGTGGTGCGAGGAATCGCTGGCGATCGACGACGCGCGCCATGAACGCCCAGTGCTCGGAGGTCTGCTCGAGCCTGAACACGATGCGGTGGCGACCCTTGCCGAGCGCGAGCGGAACGAAATCCCAGGAGCGACCGCGCAGCTGTGGCACGGCTCGCGCAAACAGCCGCGCCCCGTCGACGTACACCGCTAGCCCGCCGTCGACGCCGACCAGGAGCCAACCGTCCAGCGGCTGGCTCAGGTCGAGGGTGCCGCCGACGAGCGCGACGCGACCGGGCTCGCGGCCCGTAGCTAGCGCCTTCTGCAAGTCGAGCGCGCCGTCCTTCACGTCGCGGAGCTGAAACGTGAGGCCGCGGGCGCTGCCCTTGGCAGGCAGCGCTGTGGCGGGATCGAGCGTCGCGGTCCGCGGCAGGGGTCCGGCCACGAGCCAGGCACCGAGATACCCGTCGCCGCTCGGCGCGAGCAGCACTTCCGCAGCTGCGTCAATCGGCCAGAGCAGACACAGCAGGAAGAGCGCCGAATAGCGAAGCAGAGAGATGGGACGAGCGTATCAAGACGCGGGCTTGTGAGCGAGCGTGCGCGCGCCGTCGCGGAACATGACGCTGATTTTGCTGCCCAGCACTTCGGCCACGTAGCCCTCGCCGAACTTGCTGTGCAAGAGCAGGTCGCCCGCGGAAAATTGGCGCTCCATCGAGTAGCGGATGAACGCGGTGAGCGCCTTGCCGGCGATGCGTGTCTCCCACTCACTCTTGCGTTCCTGTTCGGCGCGACCGCGACCTGCTGCGGGCGAGGTGCGCCCCGAGGGGGCCGCTCGCGGGCCGGCCGCAGCGCGAGTCTTGGTGCGCGCTTCCGAGCGTGGCGCTCGGTAGTTGTGCTGCGAGTTGCAGGTCTGGCAAATCACGCGCTTTGGCGCGGGGCCGACCATCGCGATCACGCGGTGCCCCAGGTCCATGCGGCATTTGGTACAGTAGGCGTCGATTTCGGATCCTGCCGACAGCGGCTTCACTTCGGTTCCTCCTGCGCGTCTTCGGCGTCGATGTGTTCGCCCGGCTCTTCCGTAGGCTCGGGGGGCGGAGGTGTTACGCTGCGGCGATCCTTCTTCATTCTGACTTTGGCGCGGACGTCCGGCTTCGGGAAGCCGGTGCGCGAATCGTTGGGTATGAAACGCACTTCAGTTTTCACTTCGAACGAGAGCGTCGTGAGCACCTTGGTGAGCTCCTCGGCCAGGTTCGTGTGCTCGAGAAAATCGCGAATCTCACCGGCAACGACCCGGTAGAGCCCGTTCTTGGTCTCGTCCATCTGCGCGAAGATCAGCGCGAGCGCCTCCTTGGGCAGCTTCATCTCGCCGATGAAATGCCGGACGTTCTCCGGCCCCTCGCTGATCTTTTCGTAACCAGCTTCGAGGATCCGCTTGATGAGCTCCGGCAGAATGCGCTCGAGGCGGCGACGCTCGCGGTCTGTCTCCTCACGCTCTCCGGGGCCGCGTTGTCTGTCGTCGCGGCCCTCGTTGGGTGGGCGTTCAGTCGTCACACTTGTGCCACCTAGCGTGGCGCGTCGCGTCAGTCAACGACGGTCTGCATGAAATCCAAGCGCTCCTCCACTGGTGACGGCTATGGCAAAGTGCCGGCGATGCGGCGGGTGGGCCTCCTCGCTGTGGGCTATCTTGCGCTCGGCTGCTCGCCGGACCCGGAAAGGCTCGGCCCCGCCATGCGTGTGTCGGCTCAGCGAGCGCGCGCCTACGTGGAGGGAGGCGGCCTGCAAAGGCGAAGCCCCGCGCCCGCGCCGAGCGCGTCCGTCGTGAGCAATCCAGGTCGCGCGGTATTCGCGGACGCCGGGACGTTCCGCAAATGCTACGTCGGGTTCACCGCGAGCGGCGACCCGGTCTTGGACGTCATGCGGCTCGGGCTTCTGTGTGGTCCCGTCAACGGGATGAGGCTCGGTCTGGACGTGGTCGGAACGGACGCCGGGACCGAAGGGCACATGGTGGACGTGAAGGCCGGGGACTGCTTTCGCGTCATGGCGGCGGCGGGTCGCAGTTTCGGGAGCATCAGCGTGGAGGTGATGGCGAGTGACCAGCGCCTGATCGCCCGCGCCTCGGGGACGAGCTGGCTCGTGATCGACACCGATCATCCGTTCTGCAGCTCCGAAGCCGGGAGCTACCGCGTCGTGGTCGCGCTCCCGGCCCGGAGCGACGCGGGCGCGGCTCGCCCGGAGACGAACGCTCCCGCGTATGCTCTGCAGATCTGGCGGCTCCGGTTGTAACGCGCCCATTGGCTCGGGCTGCACGTTCCGCGCTACACTGCGCGGTAGATGTCCGAATTCGCCGAACGCCGCAAGCGAGTGCTCGCAGCGCTGAATCCCGGGGTAATGCTCGTCTTCGCGGCGCCCAGCGCGATCCGCAACAACGACGTCGAGCACGAGTACCGGCAGGATTCCGATTTTTACTACCTGACCGGCTTCGACGAGCCCGAGAGCGTGCTCGTGCTCACGACACGCGGCGAGCAGCCGTTCTCGCTGTTCGTGCGACCGCGCGATCCCGAGCGCGAGGTGTGGGACGGGGCGCGTGCCGGAGTGGACGGCGCCATCGCCGAGTTCGGCGCCAGCGCGGCATTTCCGATCGCAGAGCTCGAGACGAAGTTGCCAGAGTTGCTCCAGGACCAGGAGCGTCTCTTCTACCGTCTCGGCAAAGACCATCAGTTCGACGCCCTCGTCCTGAGTGCGCTCGACCGCACGCGCGCCAAGGGCAGACTGGGCTCGAGCTGGCCGACGCAAATCGTCGATCCCGCGACCGTGCTCCACGAAATGCGGCTCTTCAAATCCACGGAAGAGGTGGAGCTCATGCGCCACGCTGCTGTCATCACTCACGACGCGCACGTGCGCGCGATGGCAGAAGCGCGCCCAGACAAGTACGAATACGAGATCGAGGCCGTGCTCCGCGAGCGCTTCCACGCCGGCGGCGCGGAGCGCTGTGCCTACTCGCCGATCGTGGGATCCGGGCCGAATGCCACCGTGCTGCACTACCGCAAGAACAACCGCCGCATGCAGGACGGGGACCTGCTCCTGATCGACGCAGGGTGCGAATATCGGTACTACGCCTGCGACGTGACACGCACCTTCCCGGTCTCTGGCTCGTTCACTCGCCCACAACAGGAGCTTTACGAGCTCGTGCTGGAGGCCCAGCTCGCGAGCATCGATGCGACGCGTCCCGGAAGTACGCTGGACGGCGTCCATCAGCGGAGCGTACAGCGCATCACGGAGGGGCTCGTTCGCCTCGGGATCATCCAGGGGCCCACGGAGGCGGCGCTCGAGGAGCAGCGGTACAAGCCTTACTTCATGCACCGGACCAGCCACTGGCTGGGCATGGACGTGCACGACGTCGGGCGTTATCACCAGGCTGGCGCTCCACGCGGGCTTGGGCCGGGTATGGTCATCACCGTGGAGCCGGGCATCTACATCGCCCAAAACGCCGCCGTGCCGGAGCAGTACCGGGGAATCGGCATCCGTATCGAGGACGACGTACTGGTGACAGCCGAGGGCCACGCCGTTCTGACCGCATCGATCCCGAAGCACGTCGCCGAGATCGAGCGCGCCTGCGCCGGCTGAGCGCGAAGCACGATGATCAGCGCGCCCCTCATCCCGTATCTCGAGCTGCCCGATATCCCGCTCGTACCCGAAGGTGCGTTCGGCCGGTTTCCGGCGGAGATGATTTCAATCAAGCCGTTCGGCGCTCTGGTCGCTACTGGCATTTATCTCGGTGCCTACCTGGCCGTGCGTCAGGGCAAGCGGCTGGGGCTGGACGAGCGCGCGCTCGTGTCGCTGATCTTCTGGGCGGTGGGGACGGCGTTCGTGGGCGCTCACGTGCTCGATTTGGTTTTCTACTATCCGCGTAAGCTGCTCGACGATCCCCTCAGCTTGTTGCGGCTGTGGGACGGTCTCAGCAGCTTCGGTGGCTTCTGCGGCGCCATCGCCGGCGCACTCCTTTGGAAGCTGCGCTACAAGCAGCGAGTCGTCCCCTACATCGAGGTGATCGGCAGCGCCTTTCCCACGAGCTGGGTGTTCGGACGGCTCGGCTGCAGTATCGCGCACGACCATCCCGGATCGCGCAGTCAGCTCTGGTTTGCCGTCCAGTATCCGAGCGGAGGGCGCTTCGATTTGGGGCTCTACGAGATGCTGCTGACGATCCCGTTGGCGCTGACATTTCTCGTATTGCGGAGAAAGCCACGCCCCTGGGGCTTTTACACGGGCGTTGCCTGTGTGGCCTACGCGCCGACCCGTTTCGCGCTCGATTTCCTGCGCGCGCGCGATGTCCATTCCGCTGATCCGCGCTACGGCGGATTCACGCCTGCCCAGTGGGCGTGTTTCGGTCTGTTGCTGTTCGGCGCCTGGCTGTTTTGGCGGGGGCTTTCCAGCGCCAACGGCCAGGCTGCCCCCGGGCCACACCCCGCCCCTGCAGTCGCTTCAAGCGCGAATGCGCAGTGCACCGTGGGCGATGCGAGCTCGTAACGGCAAGCGCCCCGGCGTCTCGCCGTCCATATCGATGAGCACCGGTTCTCCTCGCCGTAGCGGCTCCGCTTCCACCACCTGC
This sequence comes from Polyangiaceae bacterium, assembly GCA_036520475.1. Lineage (GTDB taxonomy): Bacteria > Myxococcota_A > Polyangia > Polyangiales > Polyangiaceae > DATDJP01. Next base: position 28,807 of record DATDJP010000105.1, read on the forward strand.
GCGCGCGCAACGCTGATACCGGGCTGGCCGATGTGCGCGCCCCGGTAGATGTGTGCTGCCAGTGCAACGGCCCGAGCACGGTTCAGATCGCTGAGCGCGACCACGTCGAACAAACCGTCATTCGGCTCGGCCTGCGGCGCGATCATCATGCCTCCCCCGAAGTAGCGCCCGTTGGCGATCGCGACGTTCAGAATGGGCGCTTCGAGGTGTAATTTTCCGTCGAGCAGGACGCGAACCGGCGCGTTGCGGTACGAAGCCATGGCGCGCAGCGTGCCGAGAAAAAAAGCGGCACGCCCGCCCATCCACTTGGGACTTTGGTTGACGATGCGGTCGGTGAGACCCCCGAGACCAAAGCTCGCGATGTTGACGAACGCGCGCGTGATGCGTCGACCGTCGTCCGCCTCGAGCTCGAGGATGCCCAGGTCGAGCGGCACCGGAATCGATGAACGGAGCCCAATGGCAATGCGCCGCGCATCGTCCCCGACACCGAACGTTCTTCGAAAGTCGCCGCCGGTGCCTGCCGGAATCAGGGCGAGATCAGGGCCCGGCAGGGGATTGCCTGCTGAGTCGAGGTACCCCTGGCTCACTTCGTTCAGGGTACCATCCCCCCCAACGACGCCGATGCAGGACACCCCGTCCTCCCGCGCTTCCCGCACGAGACGGGCCGCGTCACCCGGGCCACGGGTCTCCCGCACGTCGTGGACCAGTCCCTCGCCGGTCAGGGCGCGCTGGACGTCCGAGAGCTTGCGCCGCGCGCTGCTCCCACCGGCTTTCGGATTCAGAATGAGTCGAAGTTTCATTTTTGAGCGCGCCAGCATAGCCCGCCCGGCGGCCGGGCGGACCGGGCGTCACGCTATCGCCTAAACACGCGGCGCCGGGGCGGTGACGGCGCGCCAGAGGCGACAGGAGCGCGGTTACCCACCCCGCGCTTCCAGGCGCAGGGACGCTGGTGATGTACGTTTTGAGGTGGATGCACTTGAATGCCTATCGCGCGACAGTTATCGTGTTTTGACTTTCCCCGGTTCTCTAAGATGAACGCGGGGAGCGACCGGTAGGAGCAGAGTAGGAATTCGAATGGCGACCGAGGATGCACGCAAGCTCTTCGTTGCGGGCTTGCCGGAGTCCATCACAGAAGACGTACTGCGAGAGTTGTTCGAGGCTACGGGCGGAACCGTGGCCAACGTCAGCTTGCCGAGAGATCGTGCGACGGGGCGGCCGAGAGGATTCGGCTTCGTCACAATGTCTTCGGCGGAAGAAGCGCAGAGCTCACGTCAATCTCTGGATGGATCGTTGCAAGCTGGCCGCGCGATCTCCGTGCGACCGTTTTCGTCCGAGCCACCGAAACGCGGTGATATGCGCGGCGGTGAGTCCACCGGCCCTGTGCCCGCCGCGTCCGAAGATCGCACGCTTTATGTCGGCAATTTGCCGTACGACACGAGCCAGAGCGAAGTCGAAGGGTTCTTCACGCAGAATGGCGCCGGTCCAATCGTGCGCGTTCATTTGCCTGTAGGACCGGACGGACGTCTGCGCGGGTTCGGCTTCGTCACGATGGGCAGCGCCGAAGCGGCGAACTCGGCGATCGCTGCGCTCCGCGAAGCGGAGGTGCGCGGCCGGCGCTTGATGATCAACATCGCGCATCCGCGCGGCGCTCCGGGCGCCGGCGGCGATCGCCCGCGCGGTCCGCGTCCTGACGGTGGTGGCCCGCACGAGCCGCGCGGCTTCGGTGGTGGTGGTGGTTTTCCGGAGCCCATGCCCGGCCCCGGCGGCGACTCCGGACGGCCCGTGGAAGGTCGGCGCGCGCGGCCAGGTCCGGACAAAGAGCGCGGCGCCGGCGAGTGGGACGACAAGAAGAAGAAGCAAAAGAAGAAGCGCGGCGCCAGCGCTGCAGCCGAGCCGAAGAAGGAGCGCGGCGGGGGCGGAGGCGGCAGCGTTCGGAACTGGGAAGACTGGGACAAGGACTGAATCGATCGCGGCGTTGACGAAGCTTGGGGGCGTTGGGCATCACTGTCGCGACAGATGCCAGAGCTCACTGGAAAAACGCCTAAGAACGCGGGTTTATCTGGTCCGCGTGTGCGGACGGCCGGGAAGGATCGCCGAAAAAGGCCTGCGGCGTCGCGGGGCGAATTGCGTCCGCGCGAGGCGGCATGCTACGAAGGTCGCCCTTTAGCTGCCCGAACAGCGGGAGGCTCCGGCGACGCCCAACGCCCGAACCGCTGCTCGGCCACCTTGTTGCGTCTGAGACCATCGGATGATTTTCGACTGGCTATACGGCCTGTTCTCGAACGACCTCGCCATAGACCTCGGTACGGCGACGACGCTCATCTACGTCAAAGGCAAGGGGATCGTGAGCTGTGAGCCATCCGTGGTGGCGGTTCAACGCGACGCACGCGGCGACAAACGCGTGCTGGCCGTCGGACGCGAGGCCAAGGAAATGCTCGGCCGCACACCTGGCAACATCCAGGCCATTCGTCCCTTGCGCGACGGTGTGATCGCGGATTTCGAGATCACCGAAGCGATGCTCCGTTACTTCATCGCGCGCGCGCACAACCGACGCACCCTGGTCAAGCCGCGCATCATCATCTGTGTGCCGTTCGGCATCACGGAAGTAGAGAAGCGCGCGGTCAAAGAGAGCGCGGAGAGCGCTGGCGCGCGCGAGGTGTATCTGATCGAGGAGCCGATGGCGGCGGCGATCGGCGCGGGCCTTCCCATCACCGAACCGAGCGGCAACATGGTGGTGGACATCGGCGGCGGCACCACCGAAGTCGCGGTGATCTCGCTCGCGGGCATCGTGTACTCGCAGAGCGTGCGCGTCGGCGGCGACAAGATGGACGAGGCGATCGTCGCTTACATGAAGCGCAAGTACAACCTCGCCATCGGCGAGCAGACTGCCGAGCGCATCAAGATGACGATCGGCAACGCTTACTCCCTGGATCAGCAGATGACGATGGAGGTGAAAGGTCGCGACATGGTCGCTGGCATTCCCAAGACCGTCGTCGTCAACTCGGACGAAATTCGCGAGGCTCTGGTCGAGCCAATCAACGCGATCGTCGAAGCGGTGCTCCTGGCGCTCGAACGCACGCCGCCGGAGCTGGCTGCCGACATCGTCGACAAAGGTGTGGTTTTGACGGGCGGAGGCGCCCTGCTCAAGAACATGGATGTGCTGCTCCGCGAGGAGACCGGCTTACCGGTCATGGTGAGCGACGATCCGATCAGCGCAGTCGTGCTCGGCAGTGGCAAGACGCTGGACCACATCGAGCTCTTGAAGGAGGTCACGATCGGCTGATGCGCCGACGGGCCTGTTGACGCACCGTGGGCTCTTTTCGACGCTACCGCGATACGTTCATCGTGGTGCTGCTGCTCGCCGTGCCTTTCTTTTTCTTGCGCGCGAACATCAGGAACCCCGAGGAAATGAGCGCCGTGGATCGCGCGCTGATGCGCGTGGCGGCTCCCATTCAATACGTCTCCGCCGCGCTCGCGCGTGGCATCTCCAATTTGGTCAGCGAGTACGTCTACCTGGTGGACGTCAAAGCCGACAACAACAAGCTGTCCTACGAGAACGCGCGCCTTGCCGCCAAGGTGCGGGAGCTTCAGGCCGCCGAAGGCGAAAATCGCCGGCTGCGCCGCCTGATCGGTCTCAGGGACACGATTCCCCTCGAAACCGTGAGCGCCGTCGTGGTGTCCAAGGACACCACCGAGTACTTCCGGGTTGCCCACGTCACGCTCGACAACCCGGGGGCAGCAGTTCGGCCCAGCATGCCCGTGCTCTCGCTGGATGGTGTGGTAGGCACCGTCATGCGCGTGGCCGGCGACAAGGTGGACGTCCAACTGAGCGTCGATAGCGGCTTCGGTGTGGACGTGGTGGTGGAACGCACCGGCGCGCGCGGCTTCGCGCGCGGCATGGGGGATCGTTCGCGCTACGCGATGCGCATCGAGTACGTGCAGCGCACCGACGAGGTGAACGAGGGCGACCTGCTCCTGACTAGCGGTGTGGGCTGTCGTTTTCCACGGGGCATCCCCGTCGCGCGCGTGACCAAGGTCGATAAACGGGAATTCGGCATCTATCAGACGGTGGAAGCCAAACCGACCAGTGACTTCTCGCGGCTCGAGGAAGTGCTGATCGCGCTGTCGGATTCCAAGGACTGCGAGGCGACGACGCGCACGGCTGCCAAGAAGGCGCGAACGCCGCGCTGAAGGGCGACATGAAGAGCGCCGCGTTCGTTGCTGTCGGAATACTGCTGCTCCTCTTGCAGGGCAATCTCTACCGGGTGCTCGGGCCCAGCGGTGTGCACGGCGCTACACCGAACTTGGTGTTGCCGCTGGTGATCTTTCTTGGCGTGCACGAGGCGTCCATGGCGCGCGGCGCGCTGCTCGCGGCCGGCCTCGGTTACGCGCTCGACCTGTTCGCGTCGGCGCCCATCGGCCTGTTCACTTTCGTGTGCGTCACCATCTGGTGGTTGTCGCGCATCGCGGGCGTGCGTCTGACCGCGCAGACCGCGCTCACGCGCATGTCGCTGGGGTTCGGCTTTGCGCTGGTCGAGAGCGCGATCATTCTGACGCTTTTGGCGATCTTCGGCAGCGACACCAAGCGGCCCATCGAAATCGGCAGCGTCGTGTTTCCACACGCGATTTCTACCGCCCTGTGCGCGCCGTTCGTGTTCAAGCTTGCGCAGCGCTTGTACCAGGGCACCGCGCCGGTGCAGGGCGGCCACGAGGCCACGGCGCCGTGAGGGATCGCGCGTCATGAGCTTTCTAGTGCAGCGCTCCGACGTCGGGGAGTTCCGGCGGCGCTACCGCTGGATGGTGCTGGCCGTGATCGTCACGCTCTGCATCTTCTTGGGGCGCCTGGTGCAGCTGCAGATCATCGATGGCGACGTGCATCGCGCGCAAGCACGCCGCAACATCGTGGGAGAGATTCCGCTGGCCACGACGCGCGGCGTGATTCGCGACGCCTACGGCAAGGTGCTCGCCGCGAATCGTCCCAGCTACAACGTCTACGTCGTGCCGGCCATCATCGACATGGACAAGACCTGGCCGCGCGTTGCGCAGCTGATGGGGCTCGAAGAGACGGAAGCGGTCGCGCTCAAGAAGACGATCCTGGAGACTCGCGAAAAGCCGGGTCCCAAACGCGAGCAACAGACGCCGATCAAGGTCGATGTCGACCGCGACGTGGTCGCCGCCTTGAAGACGCACGAGGCAGAGCTACGCGGGGTGGAGGTCGCGCCCGCGCCCGTGCGCTACTACCCGTACGGCGAGCTCGGCGCGCAGCTGATCGGCTACATGCGCGAAGTCGACTCGGAGACGCTCGCTCGGCTCGGCTCCCGCGGCTACAAGGCGGGCGATCGACTGGGCGCGGTGGGCGTGGAGCGCCGCTGGGAGAGCTACCTGCGCGGACAGCGCGGCTGGCGCAAGGTCGTGCGTGGTCTCAAGCACAAAAATAGGGAGAAGCTCGAGCGCAAGTACCTCGAGGACCCGCGGCACCTCGATCCCGTCCCGGGGCGAGACGTCTCGCTCACCATCGACATCGAGGTCCAGAAGGCGGTCGAGCGCGCGATGCGCGGGCAATTGGCCGGAGCCATCGTGGTGGTCGACGTGCGCACGGGCCGCCTGCTCGCCGCGCTTTCCAAACCCAGCTTCGATCCCAACGTCGTCTCCGGCGGGACCGGGCAAGACGCGGTGCGCGAGGCATTCCAGCGCTTGTTCCAGGACCCGCTGAAGCCGACCCTGGACAAGACCATCTCCGCCGCGTACCCGCCCGGTTCGACGTACAAGCCCTTCAGCGCGCTCGCAGGTTTGACGGAACGGGTCATCGATCCGAGCTTTCGCATCCGTTGTCGAGGCGCCTACGAGTACGGCCGCCGCTTCCACAAATGCACCGGTGTGCACGACTCGGTCAATCTGCACGAGGCGCTGGTCCAATCGTGCAACACGTACTTCTACTATCTGGGCGAGCACATCCGCTTGGATGCCCTTGCCAAGATCGGCATCGACTTCGGCTTCGGCACGAAGACGGGCATCGGGATCAACCCCGAGGCGCGCGGTCGCATGCCCACGCAGGCTTGGTACACCCGGCACTACAAGGGGCACTTCCGCGGCGGCTTCAAGCTACTCTCTGCCATCGGTCAGGGTGCGATGAGCGTCACGGTGATGCAGCTGGCGCTCGCGTACGCGGCGCTCGCCAATGGCGGCACGCTGTACCAACCGCAGGTAGTACGCAGCATCGAGACGAGCGACGGCACCGTCGTTCAGGAATTTCCGCCGCGCGTGCGGCGCAGCGTCGAGTTGAACGGCGACGCCGCCGAGCTCGTCAAGCGCGCGCTCGGCGGCGTCGTGACGGAGAAAGAGGGCACCGCGTACAAAGAACACGCACCCGACGTCGACATGGCGGGTAAGACGGGAACTGCGCAGGTGAGCCATGTCACGCCGCGCGGCGTCGACCCGAAGAAGGTCTGGTACTTCAACCGCGACCACGCCTGGTTCGCCGGATACGCGCCCGCGAGCTCGCCTGAAATCGCCATCGTCGTGCTGGTCGAGCACGGCGGAGGCGGCGGCAAGAACGCCGTTCCCGTCGCGAGCCGCGTGGTGGGTGAGTGGCAGAAGCTGAAGGAGAAGCGGCTCGCGGCGCGCGTCTCGGCGCAGGCCGCGAACAAGCGGAGCAGCTTCTGATGCGGACCGATCGCATCTCGTTCCGCGGCGGACCCCAGGTCGATACGCCGCTCCTGCTCGGCATCGTGGGCATCATCACGCTGGGCGTGGTGAACCTGTACAGCGCCACCAGCCCGTACATGGACGCCGGCCAGCGCGCAGGGCTCGCCGACATCTACGTCTCTCAGATCTACTGGATCGTGGTCGGCGTGCTGCTCGCGATCCTCGTCGCGACCATCGACTATCGCCACTTCGAACGGCTCGCGCCGGTCTTCTATGCCGGGGGCTTGGGGACGCTTGGCCTCGTGTTCGTGCTCGGCGCGGACATCCGCGGCTCGTCACGCTGGATCGAGCTCTTCGGCTTCAGTTTTCAGCCCAGCGAGTTCATGAAGCTCGCGCTGATCTTGATGATCGCCAAGTACCTGCACAACGATCTCAAGACCGAAGCCCGCACCATGGTCGATCTGGCGCCGATCGGCGGGATCGTGCTCCTGCCGGTGGTTGCCGTCATGGCTCAGCCGGACCTCGGCACGAGCATGATCTATACGCTGACCGCCGCCACCATCCTGGCCATGACGAAGGTGCGGCTACAGAGCCTGTTCTGGCTGTTCGCGTGCCTGGCCGGGATCATCCCAATCGCCTGGAAGTACGTGCTGAAGGAGTACCAGAAGGCCCGCATCACGAGCTTCCTCGATCCGGAAGCGGACAAGGCCGGAACGGGCTGGCACGCTTTCCAATCGAAGACCGCCATTGGCAACGGCGGCCTGACGGGCGAGGGCTTCATGCAGGGCACGCAGAATCAGTTCGGATTTCTGCCGGATCAGCATTCCGACTTCCCGTTCAGCGTGTTCGCCGAAGACTGGGGTCTGATCGGCGCGCTGGTGCTGCTCTCGCTCTACGCCTTCGTGTGCATTTGGGCGGTTCACATCGCTTCGCAAGCAAAGGATCGCTTCGGTGTCGCCGTCGCTATCGGCGTGGGCTCGCTATTTTTCTGGCACGTCACCTTCAACGTCGGCATGGCGCTCGGCCTGCTTCCCGTCGTGGGCATCACGCTGCCGCTCTTCTCGTACGGCGGCTCCAACGTCATCACCATGCTGATCGGCCTCGGCCTCCTGATGAACGTCTCCATGCGCCGCTGACGGGGGCGCGGGGGTTTCCATTCACGTGGGCGACCTGCGACGTGGGTGACCTGTCGCGTGAGTGACCTGCCGCGTCTTCCGTGTCACCACGCCCTGCTGCGCCCCAGGCGTTTTTTAGCCGCCATGGCGCCGAAGAACGCCAAGACCTCGCCATGGGATTGGGGTTGCATGCTCGGCGTCGCTGCACGCCGAGCAAACGGCGTTCAAGGATCAAACGCCCTGCGTCGTTTGAGAGACACGCGGCGCGGCACAGTGCGTAACCCCAAAAATCTGCTGGCGAGATCTTGGCGTTCCGCTGGCGCCGTGGCGGTTAAAGGAACCCGACAGATGGCCAAGGACGCCTTGGCCTCGACATAGCCCCCGCGGGGCAGCCCGGCAGAGTGCGGTTACTCGAGCTTGAAGAGGTCGTCGAGGTCGTCGCGCGTCAGGGTCTTGGCGCCGCCGGCGTCTTCGCTGAGCACGGAGGAGACCAGGTCCTTCTTCTTCTGCTTCAGTTGCAGGATCTTCTCTTCGATGGTGCCGGCTGCAACCAGGCGGTACACGGTGACGACCTTCTTTTGGCCGATGCGGTGGGCGCGATCGGACGCCTGATCTTCGACCGCTGGGTTCCACCACGGATCGAAGTGGATCACCGTGTCGGCAGCCGTCAGGTTCAAGCCCGATCCGCCTGCCTTGAGGCTGATGAGAAACACCGGGATCGTGGGGTCCGTCTGAAAGCGATCGATGCGCTGCGGGCGATCTATCGTGCTGCCGTCGAGGTACTCGTAACGCACCTTGTCTTCGTCGAGCGCGTTCGCGACGAGCTTCAGCATCGAGACGAACTGGCTGAAAATGAGCACCTTGTGCCCGCCGGATTCCACCTCGTCCACGAGCTCGCGCAGCGCGTTGAGCTTGCCGCTGTCGTCGTGACTGAACTCGCGCGGCAGGCCGAGCAGCCGCGGATCGCAGGCCGCCTGACGGAGCTTGGTGAGTCCGGCCAGGATGTGCAGCTGGCTGCGCGCGAGGCCCACCTTCTCCACTTCGCCCATGACTTGGGCGCGCACTTCGCGGAGCACCTGCAGGTAGATGGCGCGCTGGTCGGGCGGCAAGTCGATGATCTTGTCCACCTCGAGCTTCGCTGGCAGGTCCTTGGCGACCTCGTTCTTGGTCCGGCGCAGGATGAACGGGTGGATGGTCGCGCGCAGGCGTGCGGCGGTCTTGGAATCGCCCTGATCGATCGGGCGCGCGAAGCGCTCTTCGAACTTCTGGAGCGGCCCGAGCAAACCGGGGCTCACGAACTCGAAGATCGACCAGATCTCGCTGAGCCGGTTCTCGATGGGAGTTCCAGTCAAAGCGAGGCGGCGTTCGGCGTTCAACTCTTTCGCGGCCTGCGCGGTCGCGCTCAGCGGATTCTTGATGTTCTGTGCCTCGTCGAGGATCGCGTAGTCGAGCCGGAGCCCCTTGAGCAGATCGATGTCTCGGCGCAAGAGCGCGTAGCTCGTGATGATCACGTTGGCGTTTTCGAGCTCGTCGCGCTGCTCGCGGCGGCCCGCGCCGTGCCAGAGCGCCGTCGATAGCGACGGCCCGAAACGTTCGATCTCGCGAATCCAGTTCGTCACGACGCTCGTCGGTGCGACGATCAACGTGCGAAGCGGCTTCTCTTTGCGTTCGCCCTTCAGGATCAGGAGGAGCGCGATGGTTTGAATGGTCTTGCCTAGACCCATGTCGTCGGCGAGTACGCCGCCGGAGCCGATCTCGTGCACGAAGTAGAGCCAGCTCAGGCCTTGTTCCTGGTAGGGCCGCAGCGTCGCCTTCAGGGTGCGTGGCTTTTTGACGGCCTTGATCTCGTCGATCGAGGCAAGCTTCTGGAACAAGGCCTTGGCGCCGGTGGAGAGCGTCGCCGAGTGGGCGTGTTGTAGGAGCTCCTGCACACGACCGGCGTGCGACAAGGGAAGCTTCCCGGTCTTGCCGGCGGCGGACATCAGCTCGATTTCGCGATCGATCATCGCCTGCACGGTCGTCGGATCGAGCTGTGCGAACGAATTGTCGGAGAGCCTGACGAACTTCTTCCCTTCGCGCAGGCAGCGCACGAGCTCGTCGCGGTCGACTCCGATGCCCTCGCTCTCGTAGGAGATCTTCACGCTCAGCCAGTCGACGCCGCTCGAGACGCGCGCGTTCATCGCGATGGGTTTCCCGCGCACGTGCGTGCCGACCAGGTCTTCCGGCACGTACAAGTCCCAGTGCTCCGGCAGTGAGCCGACGCCTTCCGACCAGAACTGGATGGCGCGGTCGGCGTGTGCCACGAAATACTCGCCGCTTTCGTCGGGCGTCAGCCCCGTCCGCAGCAGCTCTTCGACGGCTAGTTGCTGAGCCGCGATGTCGCAACGGATGCATTTCGCCCGCTTCTGTCCTTCGAGGGGCGGCAAGATCAGCACGGGCGGCGAGATTCCATCGGCGCGCACCTCGACCTCGACCTCGCCATACGCGGCGCGCAGCGCGACGTGCGCTTCCGTGAGCGATCCGGAGGCGCGCATACGAAATGTCGGCGTCAGGTCGATGACGTCGGCGACCTGGTTCAGATCAGGCAGCTGGCTGCCGACTTCGAGCGCGACCTTTGGCAACCCGTAGGTGATGAGGCCGATCAGCTCCGAGGCCGGTTCGGCGATGGTCGGGCTGCGCAGCAAGCGGCGCAGCGCCGCGGGCGAAACCCGGTGGTCGATGGGGCGGGCGACACCCTCGCTGGTATCGATGTGCCAACCGGGTGCGCCTTCGAACCAGCCGCCGCTGATGAGTGGGAAGCGCCGTCCATCGCCAGGGCGTTCGAACGTGCATTTCGCGACGATCGTCTCGGCTCCGACCATCTCGAGATCGAAGCGTGGACGCACCGGCTCCTCGACGAAGCGGAGCTGCATGAGCGCCGGCTCGAGCAATACGCGCCGTTCCTTGAGCAGCGGCATCAGCTCGGAGGCGTCTTCGCCGCGGATGTCAACGGCCGGATGACGAGGATTGCCGCTTTCGTAGCGCGACAAAACGCGCAGCGCGTTGCGATCCCCGGTGGGAGCGAGGGTTTGCCAGCTGAGCGCGACGCTCGGCAAGAGGGGCAAGCGTGCGTCCGTGTCGAGCACCGTCACCGTGAGACCGCCTTGCCGGACGTGCACGCGGAACTCGAGTTTCAGCCGCCGCACGGCGCCTTCGGGAGCGAGCCATGCGCCGATGCCGGTGGGGCGCGCGCTGGCGTCCGGTGTCGGCGGCGGGTGCAAGCCGGGCGGCGCGTTCAGTTGCTGGTTCTGATTGCGTCGCCGTCGGTCTCGGCGACGGCTGGCCTTGGACCCGTCGTTGTTCCCGAGCGCGCCGCTCGACGTGGAGTGCATCGTGACGGACGGTTGCGGCTGCTGTTGCTCGCGGCGAGGAAGGGCTGCGCGTGCCTGATTGCGTACGGTGATGAGCAGCGCAGCCACGTGCTTGCAATGCTGGTTCGTCTTTGCGAACGCCGGGCAGGTGCAGTTGGACGTGATGCCTTCGCCGCCGAGTCGAATCGTCACTTCGTACGGATCGGGATCGGAGCCTTTGACTCGGCCGTGCGCGCTCGCCTGATTGACACCGACGTTCTCGACGACTCGGCGCTTCTCGTAGTCGAGTCCACGCAGGAAGGTACGCGCACCGAGCAGCCTGCGGAGGCCGCGGTCCGAAAGCGTGGATAGCGCGTCTGCCAGTGAAGACAAGTGGGTGTCTCTCGATAGGGGAGTAGGAATCATGTGAGAAATGAGGCGACCATGAGTGAACTGACGGCTGCCGCCTTGACGACGAGGTGGGCAGCGGGGCCTGCGGAGTTACCGATGAGATCCGCGACTGCGTCGCCCGTCACGGATGCGTTGAATCCCGCGTTGCCTCGAGGACGGCTGGCGCGGCGTGCGGCGCCCAGCGTCGTGCGCGCGGCGTCCACCGCAAGAGCCGCCCCGAGACCGGTCACCGAAGCGACCAGGACAAAGGACATCAGTCCCTCTGCCCAGAGTCCGGGGTCGAACGAGCGATACATGAGCCGGAGCGCGATGCCAAGCAACGCCGGAAACAGCAATGCAACCGCCACCGGGACGAGCACTCGATGCAGGGCGATTCGGCTCACGAGATCGACGCAGGACCGGTAGTGAGGGATGTAGTCACGGGGAATGCTTCGCGTCCCGCCTTGCGACGGAAATGCGTGCAGCTGACGTTCCACTTCGAGCGCAATACTGCGGGCACCGCGTCCAGCACTCGAGATGGCGTGACCGGCATACGCGAGCACGAACACGGCCCCGAGCGCACCACTCCAGAAAACGGCGGGCTTCGCGAGATCGATACTGGACAGCCGAGAAGCGCCCTCTCCCAACAGTGGCACGGCCGCCGCGGCAGTCAGGGCTGCCAAACAGCCGACCAAAATAAGATAGGTCTGCGCCATCGACGCTGCAAGGAAGCCCGCTTCATCGAGCTTGCCGGTATGCGAAGCTCGCGTCGCGCCGGAGTTCACGGAGAGGCTCATTTCGGCGACGCCGCGCGCGTTGTCGGCCATGGCGCCGAAGTTGCCCACGGCCAGGACGTACGAGGCGGTGGCCAGCATCGTAGTGAGCGCGATCAGGCTGCCGAGCAGACCGCCGCCTTGCAGGCCGGTGGCGGCGCCGAGCTGCCAGGCCCCGGCCATCGCGACGCCGAGTCCGATGACGGGCAGGAGAGCGGCCTGAAGGCCGAGCGCGAGTCCGTGTGCGACGGTGACGGCGTCGCCGCCGCCGAGCGCGTCGAGGAGCTCGCGTAGCGGAGCAAAACGCCGATCGATACGGTACTGGACCGAGTACGCGATGCCGAGCGTCGCGGCGGCGCCGATCACACCCGCCGCGAAGAACTTCAGCCATAGGCCTTCGCCGACGAGCCACAAGCACGCGCCGGCCAGGCCGCCCGCGGATATGACGAGCGCCGCCAGGTGCCCCCGCCCGAGAGCGTGCTTCGGATTGTCTCGCTCCCCGGCGCGCACCACCATCAGACCACAGCAACTGGCCACGACGCCGAACGAGCGGACCAGCGCGGGCAGCGCCAGCAACGTGAGGGGTGCACCGAGCTGAGCGCGATTGGCTTGCTGCAAGCTGGCGCCGATGATGAACGCGGCCGTGCTCGTAACGCTCAGGCACACGAATAGGTCGCACGCGCGCGCAGCCGCGCTGCCGACGTGATCGCCGACCAGGTCGGCGATGGCTGCGGGATTGCGTGCATCGTCGTGTTCGAGGCCTGCGTCGCGTTCACCCGCTATGTCGCCGCCGACGTCTCCTGAGACGTGAAAGATCGATCCGCCCCGCTGTACGACGAGAGCCGCCGCCGCGGCGCCGAACGCGAATCCCGGCAGCACCACCGCGACTCGCAGAGCGAGCGGGTAAGCTTGCTCGACCGGCAACGCGAAGCCGCCTTTCATGGCGTACAGCAGGCCGAACAACGCGCACACGCCCAGCATGCTCAGCGTATCGGCGATGAGCGCAGCGGCGCCGCTCGCGCGCAGTGACACCGTCAATGCGCGATCCAGGCTGAACTCTGCAGCCGGGAGCATGCGGACGCTACCGAGAGAGCAAAACCGTGCCCCAGAGTACGCGGCTACCCAGGCGGACGCCGCGCCCAGCGCGAGACCGAGGCTCATCCAGAACGCCGTCTCCCAGCTGCCGAACGGTTTGCCGAGGTGAAGGAGCAGCGCGTGCGCGGCGAAGAGGGCGGCTACGCCAAGCCCGGCGACTACGGCAATGGAACGCAGCTCGCGCCATAAGAACGCGCGTGTTGCCCGCGCCACGGCAGCGCCCAGCCGGCGAACTTCCGGCGTCCCCGCGTCCCTAGCAGACAGCCAACGCGCGAGTCCGACGGCAAAGGAAAGACCGCCCAGATTGAGCGCAACGATCAGCGCAAGTTCTACCACGATGGCCCAGTTAGCGCGGCGCGCGGCCGCGTGTCGGCACGCGCGAGATACCTCGACGCGGCGACCGTCAGGCCGCTTCTCGGGATTGCATCCGGGGCATCAGTTTAGGACTCGGCAGGAGCCGGAACGCTGGACCCGGGACGCTCCCCCGGAGCGACGAGAGAGGTCGTAGCACGGGCGGAGCCCCCTCCGCAAGCGACTGTTTGGTCCAGAGGCAGCAGAAACGAGGGGAGTCTCGCGTCAGCCGCTCCACCCCCGGACCTACTCGGTCAAGGTCTTCGACTGAATGACCATCAGGTGATAGCGACCGAACTCGTTCTGCCCGAGCGTAAAGAGCACCTCGATCAAGAGCCGGTAGGGCGTGGACGAGTCCGCGATGATGATCGCTTCCGACATGGCCGGGTCGAGACCCTTGGCCTGGCGGATGACCTTGTCCGTCTTGCGCGCCGCCTGCAGGGCATTGCCGAGCGGGACGATGTACAGATCGTTCGGACCGCTGCGTTTGTAGCGCTCGCCCACGCCGGTCTGCGCGAGGGATTCTCGGCCCGGTAGCGTCATCACTTTGCCGTCACCAACGAGAATTTGGCTCTTGGAGACGGTCACGACCACGCCTTCCTGCGCGGGCTGGGTGGTGATGATCGAGTTCGGCAGTCGCAGATCATCACTCTGCGGCACCGCCGCGGTCGATTCGCCCAAGGTCTTGAGCAAAAACACCAGGATGATCGTCATGATGTCGAGCATCGCGACGATGTTGAGGAAGTTCACTTCCTGGTCGTGAGCGTTACGGCGAATTGATCTTCTGAGCTCGGCTTTGAACGCGATCGCGGAGCCTTTGCCGCGCGGTGGTCGAATCGAGCCGGGCGGCAGGTCTCCGGGACCGCCGGGGCCGGAGCCTGCGGGAGAGCCTCCAACACCTTGTCCGGGCACACCGGGGCCCATCATCGTGGCACCTTGAAGTTGACGTTCTCGAACAGCGTGTCGCCCTGCGGCGTGCGACGAACGGCGTCGATGACGCTGATGATCGTCTGGTACGCCGTTCCTGGATTGGCCGTGATGAACACCTGGTTCTCGTCTGCGAAGGCGGGTGACGAGCGCTTGAGCTGATCAGCGCACTTCGTGAGCGACGTGTAGTCGTACTTGCCGCTGCGAAGCGGAATCGAAATTCCGGGCCCCAAGCCTTCGCAGCCCGGCGCGATATTGCCGCCGGACGCCTTGATCGAAAACCCTTCGTTGACGATGAAGATGGTCAGGTTCAAGGCTTCCGATTCGACGTTCTGGCGCACGCCCGAACCGCGACTCGCCGGCGGCGTGGTCTCGATGCTGGCGGTGAACGTGACGGCGATCGTGGCGAGCACGAAGATCAGCACGTTCATGATGATGTCGAGGAAGGGCACGATGTTGAGCTCGCCGCCCTCTTCGTCGGGCGATAGCTCCCGCGGCTGACTGAGCCGGCGGATCTTGCTGCGCTGTGCGGCAGTTAGCTCCATGACCTGATGGCCCCGAGCGGAGGTGTCAGTACTGCCCGGGGCGCTGCTGAATCGTCAGCAGGTTGAACGTGCGTTCCATGGTCGATTCCAGGTCATGCTGAATCGCCTTGGCGCGCGTGTGCAGGATGATGTGCGCGATCATGCAAAACACGGCGATACCGAGGCCCAGAGCCGTGTTGTACATGGCTTCGGCGATACCGTTCGACAGCATGCGCTGCTTGTCGGACTGGCTGAGCCCGGGCGAGGCGATGGCCGCGAACGTGGCGATCAGACCGCTGACCGTACCGAGTAGACCGATTAGCGTCGCGATGTTCGCCAGCGACCACAGCGCGCCGATGCGCTTCTCGGCTTGAGGCTTGAGCTCGGAGAGCTTCTCGCTCAACGCTGCGTCGATTTCGTCCGGACCCTTGTTGGCGTGGGTCAGTCCGGCCTTGACCAGCTGCAGGATGGGATAGTCGCTGGCCTCGCAGAGCTTGATGGCGCGGTCGATGTTCCCCGCGGTCACGAGCTTGCGAATCTGGGCAAAGAACTCCTTGGAATTGACCCGGTAGCGCGTCATCTGGAACGTGAACCGCTCGACCACGATCGTCAGCACGACGGCCGAGGTCACCAGGTTCAGAACCATGAAGGTCGGGTTGTGTTTGAACGCCTCGACGAGCTGGCTGGAGCCGGTGGAACCTTGTGCCGCAAGAAGCAGGAGCTGCATTCCGCTATACCTTTCTCAGGATCTTCACGACGTCGTTACTGCGCACCCCGCGCGACGCCCGCGGTGAAGCGTCGGCGACTATAGCCGCCTGCGAAGAGACAGCGCAAGCGGGCTGCGGGTTGCGTAGCAGTCCGGGATTATTGCGGGTTCGAACGGGGCTTTTCGCCACGTGGCCCGAGCTTCATCCAAGAGCGTCGCGTCTTCCCTTGGTAGAACCGGCAAGAGGCTCGGTAAAATCGGCGAGCGGATGTCGCCGCGCCGGCGAGTGTATCTCGCGCATTTCGGAGTTGGCTCCTACTCGGCGAGCGGCTCGAGCCGAGGGAACTTATCGAAGTCGTGAGAGCGACACCCGAGTGAGAAGGCGCCGCGTCGCTCGACAGTGCTGACGAGCTCGGTGATGGCAAGGCGCGACGCTCGTTAGCGAGCCGCTCATCCTGTTCGAGGGGGCGCGGTGGCGGCCCGCGAATCGCGGCTGAGCCGTCATGTCGTCATGTCGTCATGTTTGAAGAGTGTGGAGCGGCAAAGCGCGTCGCCGCATGCCCCGCTCGAGAAATGCGGCTCTCCACGTGTCGCCGTATATCGGCCTCGGAACTACAAAGTAGGAAACTAGACGACCTCGGAAAACATCGCTATGCTATGAAATTCCTTGTAATTTTCTATTCGAATGAGAACATTGCCAAGACACCCAATCTTTCTTGACTGATTGGGGTCTGGTTCAGCAAGATGGTGCGGTTCCAAATCCGCGATGTGCGCGGGGAATGACGTACCAGACGAGGGCGACCCATGTCACTCGCGAGGCCGGGGACCAGAAGTCGACGGCCGCGATGGAGCGGGTCGAGCACGAGCAATCAGCCGGAAGGTAAGCAATGGCTAAACTGTGGCACCACTATCAGGCGGGCGGATGGGCGATGTGGATCATCCTTTTCTGGTTGATCTGCTCGATTGCGGTGATCGCTGAGCGCGCGGTGTTGCTGTACGGAGCGTCGATCAACAAAGACGTGTTCCTGGCAACGATGCAGAAATGCATTTTGGCTGGTGACGTCGCCAAGGCAGTGAAGATGTGCTCGGCAGCGAACGCGCCGCTCGCGCGCATCGTGCAGGCCGGTCTCGTGAAGGTGAATCGTCCGGACGAGGAAGTGCAGGCCGCCATGGACGAAGCGGCTTTGCGCGAAATGCCGCGGATCAACAAACGCACCGGCTATCTGGCCTTGTTCGCGAACCTCGCCATGCTCTCGGGTCTGTTCGGCACCATCATCGGTCTGATCAAGGCGTTCGGCGCGGTCGGTGGCGAGTCCGTGGACCCCAGTCAGAAGGCGCGCATCCTCGCTGAAGGTATCTCGGAAGCGATGAACTGCACGGCCTTCGGCCTCCTCGCTGCCATCATCGCCCTCGTCGGCTTCGCGTTCTTGAACGGCAAGACGCAGCAGCTCGAGGACGACATCAACGAGGCCAGCGTCCAGGTGCTCAACCTGGTCGTCGCCAATCGTCAGAAGGTCAACCTGCAAGGTCTCGAGCAGGCCGCCTGAGTCTGGTCCGGGTTCGGCAGCTCTTTGAAGAATTCAAAGGAACTGCCGAACCCACTGTCCAAAGGGCAAAGGAGCAGCAATGGCTGGTATTGACGTCGGCGGCGCTCACGGGAAACGTCCGAGTAACCACGAAATCCCGCTGATTCCGTTCATCGACTTTCTGCTGTGTCTGGTCGCATTTCTTCTGGTCACTGCGGTGTGGTCGCAGATGGCGCGCATCAACGCCGACGCGCGGGTGCCTGGTCCGCCACGCGACGACGTGGTCGAGGAACAGAAGAAAGAGAAGCAGCTGCACGTCGAGATGCGCGGGGAGCGTAAGTTCCAACTCGTCTGGAAAGAGGGCAGCACCGTCGTCAACACCATCGACGTGGAGCGCAAGCGGGTGCCGAAGGGTACTGGTGAGGACTTCACCTATCCCGAGCTGGCCACGAAAATTGCCGACGAGTGGAAGCAGAACGGCAGCCATCGCGCTGCGACGGACAAGAAGTTCGATCAGGCCGTGCTGCACACCGACAACTCGACGCCATTTGCCGACGTGATCGCGGTGATCGACGCGATTTACTTTCCGCAACGCGACTTCAGCTTCGCTGGCAAAACCGAAAAAGTCCCGTCGTTCAACGTCACGTTCGCCGTGAACTGAGGACCCATGTCCGAGAAGCCGCTGAACCGCTTCGAGCAACCCATTCAGGCGCCGGGTCGCCGGCTCATGCACCATATCCCGCTGAAGTTCGTGCGCCGCAAGGTGCTGGGCCACGGTCGGCGAGCAGCGAATCACGAAATCCCGCTGATCCCGTTCATCGACTTCCTGCTCTGCATCGTGCTGTTCTTGCTGGCGAGCTTCTCGGCGACGGGCGAGCTGCCGGTCGACAAGAACGTGAAGCTGCCGGCTGCCGAGAACGTGATGGACATGGTCGAGGCGCCGATGGTCGCCATCACCGGCACGCAGATCCTGGTCGACGGTCATCCCGCGGGTAACACGCGCGCCATCGAGGAGGCGAACCGTCTTCAGCGCGTCGATGAGCTGTTCAACATCCTGAAGAACAAGCGCGAGCTCTGGAAGCAAATCAATCCAGGCAAAGAGTTTCCGGGCGTGGCCGTGCTGCAGGTGGATCGCAAGGTGCCGGCGCTCGTGGTCAAGAGCGTTTTCCAGACGGCCGCGTTTGCGGGCTACCCGAACATCAGCTTCATGGTCAGCCGGCTTGGTGAGACGAAGTAGCGCCTCGCTTCGTCATCGCTCTCTTTTGTCCTGACTTCGAGTCCGGTCCTTCACGGACGAGCCCATTGGCCATTCGCAAGCGCGACGAACCGGGAGAGCGCGGGCTTCCCTCCTTGAACGAGGCGCGCGCGGAGCGCCGTCGCGCCATCGTGTTTGGCAGGGCGCGCATGCCCGCTCTGCCGCCGTATTTCTGGCTGTGGCTCGCGGTGGGGCTGGCCACGTTCAGCGTCGTGTATTGGCGCGTCGCGCAGGGACGGCTCGAGAGCGAGAAGAGCGCCGTGATGGCGAAGCAGCGCGCCGTAGCGCGCTCCCTCGGAAGCAAGCTGCTTCCGTTTCGCGATCGCATGGAGGGCTGGGTTCAGGAGCTCGCCAGCGCTCGTCCCGACGACTTCGTGGCCGAGGATGCCTCTTTCGAACGCGTGAGCCGTTCGCCTGGTGTGTACCTGCGTCTGCGTCTGTCCGAGGCGCGCACGGCGCGCGACATTCGCAAGGCCGCTCAAAGTTCGTTGCGAGACGGTTTTACGTCGTGCCTGTTCGTCGACGCGCTCCCGCCGCCGGCCGCCCCCGGTGCGCGCTGCCGTACGACGAGCGATTGTGAGTCCGGCTGGCTGTGCGACGAGTACCAGGCTTGCGTTCGCCCGAGGCACCCGTACAACGTGCGTCTCGCCTACCGCGCGCTGCGCGTGCTCTCCAGCGAGTGGACTGACGAGCTGCACCAGGCGGGAAGTAGTCTGGCCGTACAGGCGTACGACCGTGACTTGGCCGCCGTCGTGCGCAGTGACGTTCCCCTGGCTATCGAGCTGCTCTCGCGCGCCAAGTACTTCACGGCGCTGCTCGACGAGGACCCTGCTGCCGGTTTGCCCGCGGAGCTGCCGGACGCCGGCGAGTCTGCCGCAGAGCGCGTGCAGCGCGCTGCGCACCCAGTGCGCGTAGGCATTTGGGATCTGAATACGGGCAAGCCCGTGTTGCGCCTGCGTCGCGTGGCGTCCGGAGAGGCGCTCGCCGCTGGAGAACGCGTGGTGCGCACGCCTCAGACCACTTTTGCAGCGCAGCGTCAGGCCAACAATTGCGCTCTGGCGTTGAGCGTCCGAGCCGCGCTGGTTCGCGCGCCGCCGTCGCAACCACCGAGCCGGCCCTGAAGGCGCCTTGCGCGAACGGACCCCCTAGTCTTCGTAGAGCTTTTTGACCTTCACGCCGTCGGGGCAGGTCTTCAGGCACAGCTCGCACAGAGTGCACTCGTCCACGTTGTCCTCGACGACGCTAACGGTGCGCGGCGCCGTGCCCGGGGCGAAGATTTTCACCGGGCACACTTCGACGAGTTTGTCCGCGACGCCTTCGCTCTTCTGGATGACGTCGTTGTTGACGGTGACTTCGATGAACATCGCCATGAGTTTCAGCCTCCCGCTGCCTGAATGCGCTCTTTGACCAGCCGCGGGATGTCGCCGATTTCGTCGGCAACCGCGATCCCGGCTTCGCGCATACGGCGAATCTTGTCCTTGGGTGAGTCCATCTTGCGTTCGACGACCGTGCCCGCGTGACCGAAGCTCATGCCGGGCATGTCATCCATGAAGCGGCCGGCCACGAAGGCCACGATGGGGAGCCGACTCTTGTTCTCCATCGACCACTGGGCGAGCTCGGCCTCGGCCGATCCGCCCGGCTCCGAGTACACGACGATGGCCTTGGTATCGGGGTCCGCTTCGAAGAGCGGCATCAAGTCCTTGTAAGTGGAGCCGATGACCGGATCGCCGCCCACCGACACGGCCGTGCTCTCTCCGAGCCCGGCGTTCGACAACGCATTGCAGATCTCGGTCGTCATGCCGCCGGAGCGTGACATCACGCCCACGACACCGGGCTTGAACGCCTTGCGACAATCGACGGCTGGGCCGCCCAGGCTGCCGAAGCGACACACGTCCGGGATGATCACGCCCAGGCAATTGGGACCAATCAAGCGCGCGCCGTGCATGTTCGCGTATTCGACGATCTGCGTCGCGTCCTTGCGTGGAATGCCTTCCGTGATGATCACGATCAGCTTGATGCCCGCGTCGATGGCCTCGAAGGCTGCGTCTGGCGCGAACTGCAGTGGCACCGTGATCACGGCGCCGTCTACGCGCGTTTTCGCGGTGATCTCGCGGACCGTGTTGTAGACCGGTACGCCGTAAACGTCCCGACCACCCTTGCCCGGGGTGACGCCGCCGACGATCTTGGATCCGTATTCCAGACACTCGCGGGTGAAGTTCACGGCTTCACGGCCGGTGATGCCCTGGACGATGAACTGGAAGTCCTTGTGAATCAGAATGCCCATCGTTCTTCGCCCTACTTTCCGATCTTTTCGACGCCGCGCCGGGCCGCCTCGCTGATGGAAACCGAACGGTCGCAGTACTCGACCCCGTACTTCTTCAAGATCTTGGCCGCGTCGCTTTCCCAGGCGCCCGGGGAACGGAAGATGGCAATGACGTCCGACGGCTTTTTGCCCAGCTCGATGACGCCCTTGATGACTCCGCGAGCGAGCAAATCGGCGCGCGTGTTGGATACGACGTTGGAGATGACCACGATCTTTTCGACGCCAGGTTTCGACAGCACTAGCTTGGTCAATTCCTGGCATTTTTTGACGCTGGGATTGCCGCCGATCGCAGCGTAATTTGCGGGACGGCCGCCATGACCTCGGATGGCGTCGAACGTCGTGAGCGAGCCCCCTCCGGCGCCAATCACGCAGCCGATGTTCCCGTCGAACTCGACGATCGGACCGGCGACGCCTCTGGGGTCGTCCTTGTCGATCTTCGCTCCGGCTTTGTCGAACGCCGTCGGTTCACGGGGAACTCGTGCGTCAGCGGGATCCACGCCGAGCGCATCGAGGTTCGGCTTCTGGCGTGCGCGTGCCTCGATCTCCATGTCCATGAACACGTCTTCCACGACCACCTTGCCGTCTTCGGTGACGGCGAGCGAGGGGACGTCCACGATATTGAGATCGTAGTCCAGGAGCACCTGATTGAGTCGGTCGACCACGCCCGTCATGCGCGGCAGGACCGCACCCGGGACGCCCAACTCGGTGACGAGCTCCTTCGCCCGATAGCTCGACGGCGGTAGGAGCGCAGAGAAGTAGCGGCGTTTGACCGCGCCCGGTTGCTCGTCGGCGACGTCGTCGATGTCCTTGCCAGTGACCGCGCTGGCCAGCATGACGGGAAGCTTCACCGAACCGTCGTAGGTGATCCGCAGGGAGTAACGCGCCTTGGCAGCCGTTCGCTTTTCGATCAGCACGCCGAACGGTTTCTTCCCGCTCTGATCGGCTGCCAGCAGTTTTTCGGCGGCTGCCTTCGCGTCCGCGGCATTTGCAGCTTCGATTCGGTCGCGTGCGCCGAACAGCACGAGCGCCTTGACGACGACCGCGCCCCCGAGCTCGCCCGCGATCTTCTCAGCCTCCGCGGCGGTTTTTGCGACCCCTCCCGGTGGGATGGGAACCTGATGCTTCTTGAGAAGCGCCTTGGCTTCGGATTCGTACAAGCGCACCGTGGAGGCTCCTTCCGTAATCGCCCGAATTTCTGCGTCACGCCGCCTTGCAGGCGCGCGGAGGCGCTCAATTACCACACTTCTCGGGCCAGGTGGTGCCGGACTCGCGACCGAGCGTCCAGGGCGCGCGCTCAGCGGCGCACGATCAGAATCAGGACCACGGCTAGAGCTATCGCCAGGAGGACGATCAGCGCGAGCAGTAGCTTCGTTGGGAGGTCGGTACCCGGCGCGTACGCGAGCGGGCGCTGCATTTCTTGCGAGCTGACGGCCGTGCGGTCGTACTGCGTCGCGGGTTGCTCGTGAATGGGGCGTCGGGGCGCCACGCTGCCCATGCTTCCCGGATAAAAGTGACCGACAGGCTCGTGCGGCGCGGGCGGACTCAGTTCCGCTTGCGGCGGGATTGCGGTGGGCAGCTCATCGTCTGCCTGTTCGCCGTACGTGAGCGTCTCGTTGTAGTCTTCTTCCGCCCAGGCGGGGTCGGGCGCGACCACGTGGGGGCGTGGCGGTGCCGCGGGCGGAGGCACGCGGCTCGGAATGGGCGGAGGCGCCGTGCGCGCGCGCCTGGCACGCTCGGCGAGCTCAGCCAAATCCGTGTCGCCGAGGACGTCCTTGCTTGGCAAGACGTGCGTTGCCGCGTCGTCGTCTTCGTCCTGGTCGTCGTCGTCGACCTCGTTGGAGATCACCATGCCCCCTCGTGCGAGCTGACCGAGCGCGTTGGCGCTGCGTGATACGTACTCATTGGAGCGAATCCGAGCGCCGACGGACGGCCGCTCGATGTCCTAGCCAGATGCTAACTCACTATTTTGCACGGAGCTCGCCTTCTAACCAAGACCTCCTACGCGACCACGGTGTTTTTCGCGGAACTTTCGCCTACAGGCCACTGGGTAGGCCGCCTGGGACTCTGAAGCTGCACTATTGACTCGGCGAGCGACACGACGCGGCGGGCGTTTTCGACGTGCAGGTTCTCGACGAGCTTACCGTCCAGAACGACGACACCGTTACCCTGCTTTTCGGCCTCGCCATGGGCGGCAATGATGCGGCGCGCTTGCTCGACCTCGGCCGGGGTGGGGGAGAAGACCTCGTTGCAGGGGGCGAGCTGGTTTGGGTGGATGAGCGTCTTGCCGTCGAAGCCCAGCTCCAGCCCCTGAACGCACGCCGCCCGAAATCCCTCAATGTTCTCCAAATCGAGATAGACGCCGTCCAAAATGGCGAGGCCGTACGCCCGGGCCGCCAGCAGGCAGATGCCGAGCGATGTCAACATCGGCAACCGCTGTGGGGTGTGGTGGGCGTGCAGGTCCTTGGTGAGGTCGGACGTGCCCATCACGAGACAAGCTACACGCCGGCTCGACGCCGCGATTTCGCGTGCGTTCAGGATGCCGAGCGGCGTTTCCATCATGCACCAGATGGTCGTCTTGGCGGGGGCATTTCGTTCGAGCATGCGCCGTTCCACCTCGAGCACTTGTTCAGGCTGCTCCACCTTCGGCACCAGAATCGCATCTGGACCGGCCTCCGCGGCGGCCGCGACGTCCTCCTGGCCCCAGGGTGTATTCAGGCCGTTGATGCGAATGATGAGCTCGCGCTTGCCGTAGCCGCCTTCGCGCACGGTTTTGCAGACCTGCTCGCGCGCGGCTGCCTTCGCGTCTGGCGCGGTGGCATCTTCCAGATCCAGGATGATGCCGTCGGCAGGGAGGGTCTTGGCTTTGTCTTGGGCGCGAGCGTTGGAGCCCGGCATGTAGAGCACGCTGCGGCGGGGACGGACGGACATGACCATGGCAGTTTCCTCGCATAAAGTGCCCCGAAAGATCGGGGGTAAAGGCGCGGCACGCTTACTTCAAGACGCCTCCGGACGAAAGCAGAAGCGTTGACGCGAAATGCAGCCTCTGCCATGGCATGGCCTACTCGGACGATGAAAAGCCAACGTAAATTCTTCAAGCCTCTCGCAATCGGCGCTCCTGAACCGCTACGCGAGATCCCGTTTCGTCCCTCGCGCATGATCCACTTCTTCGACCCCAGCAACGCGAAGATGGTCGCCAAGGTCCCCGACCTTGCGAACAAGGTCGACGTTCTGCTCGGCAACCTGGAAGACGGCGTGCAGTCCGATCGCAAGATCGAGGCGCGCGAGGGCCTCGTCAAAGTCGGAAAAGAGGTTCAGTTCGGCGAGACGCAGTTCTGGACACGCGTGAACAGCCTCGACAGCCCGTGGTTTCTCGACGACCTGCTGCGGCTGGTCGGTGAAGTCGGCTCGAAGCTCGAAGTGATCATGGTGCCCAAAGTGGAAGGGCCGTGGGACATCCACTTCGTCGATCAATTGCTCGCGCAGCTCGAAGCCAAACACGGCCTGAAGCGGCCGCTGCTGATCCACGCCATTTTGGAGACGGCGTCGGGCGTGAACCATGTCGAGGAAATCGCGGCGGCCAGCCCGCGCATGCAGGGCCTGAGCCTCGGGCCCGCCGACCTGGCGGCGTCGCGCCGCATGAAGACGACGCGCGTCGGTGGCGGTCATCCGGGCTATCTGGTGCGCAGCGATCCGGACCCCAAGGACGCCGCCGCGCCGCGCGCCACGGCTCAGCAGGACCTGTGGCACTACACGCTGGCGCGCATGGTGGATGCCTGCACCGCCCACGACATCCTCCCGTACTACGGCCCATTCGGCGACATCGCGGATCTGGTGGCGTGCGAGGATCAGTTCCGCAACGCGTTCTTGATGGGCTGCGTCGGAGCCTGGTCGCTCCATCCCAACCAGATCAGCATCGCGAAGAAGGTGTTCAGTCCGCCGCCCGACGACGTGGCGTGGGCACGGCGCTGTCTGGACGCGATGGGCGACGGCACGGGCGCCGTGATGATCGACGGCAAGATGCAGGACGACGCGACGGTCAAGCAGTGCCGCGTGATGCTGAACTACGCCAAGTTGATCGCAGAGCGCGATCCGGACATGAAGCAGGCGTACGGCCTTTGACGGTCCAACGATTCAATGGTGCGTGGCAACGCACTCAACATAGGATGCGCGCCTTATGAGCAAGACGATCTACGAGTTGGGAGAGGTGCCGGAGCTGGGCACGGTACCGGAAAAAATGTACGCGCAGGTGATCCGCGCGGAGCGTTTCGGTGAGCCGAAGACGGCGTTTCAGGTCGAGCAGATCGAGGTGCCGGAGATCGGACCGCGCGACGTGCTCGTGTACGTGATGGCCGCCGGTGTGAACTACAACAACGTCTGGGCGTCGCTCGGCATCCCGGTGAACGTGATCAAAGCGCACCAGCGCGACGGCGACCCCGCCGAGCACCACATTGGCGGCTCGGACGCGAGCGGCGTCGTGTGGAAAATCGGTAAAGACGTGAAGAACGTCAAAGTGGGCGACGAGGTCGTCTTGCACTGCGGCGTCTGGTCGCCCGACGATCCGCACGTCAAGGCCGGCAAGGATCCCATGCTCGCGTCCAGCACGCGCATCTGGGGCTACGAAACGACCTGGGGCAGCTTCGCGCAGTTCACCAAGGTGCAGGATCATCAGTGTCTGCCCAAGCCTCCGCAGCTCACCTGGGAAGCTGCTTCGGCGTACATGCTGGTCGGCGCTACGGCCTACCGCATGCTGTACGGCTGGGCGGGCAATCAGCTCGAGGCGGGCGATCCAGTGCTGATCTGGGGCGGCAGCGGCGGTCTCGGGTCCATGGCGATTCAGATCGTGCGCGCTGCTGGCGGCAAGGCCGTGGCGGTGGTCTCGAAAGACGACGCTTTCGAGTACTGCAAGAAGCTCGGCGCCGTCGGCTGCATCAACCGCAAGAACTTCAAGCACTGGGGCATGCTCCCGCACTGGAAGGACGACGCGGCCTTCAACACGTGGATGGGCGGCGCCAAGGAGTTCGGCAAGGCGTTCTGGCAGGCGCTGGGTGAGAAGCGGAGCCCGCGCATCGTGTTCGAACACCCGGGTGAAGACACCATTCCCACGTCGATCTTCGTGTGCGACACGGGCGGCATGGTCGTGATTTGTGCCGGTACCACCGGCTACAACGCGACACTCGACCTGCGCTATCACTGGATGCGCCAGAAGCGTTTGCAGGGTTCGCACTTCGCGAACGACGATCAGGCGAAGGGCATCAACGACCTGGTGATCGCTGGCAAGGTGGACCCGTGTCTCGGCCGCGTCTTCCCATTCGCGGAAACGGGCGACTGTCACCAGCTGATGCGCGAGAATAAGCACCCGGCCGGCAACATGTCGATCCTCGTCAACGCGACGAAGACCGGCATGAAGACACTCGCCGAGATCAGGTGACGTTGGCTCAGGCGGGCGTCGTCGCTGGTTCGACG
>DATDJP010000106.1:0-47261 GCA_036520475.1 Polyangiaceae bacterium
TCGATGTACGCTTGCATGTGACGGAACAGCCCATCGACGCGCTCTGCTTCGACGACGTCGTCCACGCATACCCCGGTGGCGAGCGCCATCGTTCCACGGTGATCGCCGCGGGCCATGCCGTTGTAGAAGAGCGCGTGCTTCTTCTTGGCGCGCCACCAAGGCGGCGGATCGGACGTGAGGATCGGATCCTCGATGGGGTTTCCCTGCTCGTCCTTGATCACGAGCTGGATCTGCGCCTCGTCGCTCCACGCGAGCGTTTTCGGATCGTGGTGGGCGACCAAGACGCCGGTGAGCGCTTCGGCGAAGTTGTTGCCCACGGTGCGCATCTTGAGCTCGACGTCCGTGGCGCGGGTGAGCCGGATGATCTTCTGCATGTGGGCTTGCTCGGCGACGGTCAGGCCGAGCGCGGTCATGGACTCGGGAGTAAGGCCGCTGGCCACGCCGCCGCCGATGCCGCCCGTAAAATCTCCGGTCGCGTTGCCGAGGCCGATGATGACCTGTCCATCGAACTTGCCGCCATGGCACTGTAGACAGTTCAGCTGCACCACGTCGGTCCCGTCCGCCGCGGTGAACGCGTTCATCGAGTACGGCATGTCGCGGTTTCTGCCTTCACGACCCGGTAGCGTGTCGTTGTCGGCTCCTTCCAACGCGCCGCGCACGACGTCGCCGACGCCCGGCATGGTCCACAGCTTGTACGGAATGCCGCAGCTCATGTAGTTGCCGTTCAGCAGCGTGGAGCGCCCGATCAGCGGATCGCCGCGATCCTGCGGCTCGGCGGGCAGGAAGGCGCCCTGCGACCAGGGACCCGGCTCACGGTCGTCGTCCTCACTCGAGCAGGCGAGCCCGCACGCGAGCCCCGGTATCGACAAAATAAGCCAAAAACGCGACATGGTGGGCTCCAGAGCTTAATCTTAATTTGGTTTAGATTGAAGCCTGCCGAAAGGCAAGGACCGGGGCGGCCGTCGCACAGGGCGTTCTGTGAAGCGCGGGACACTGTGGTGTGGGAACGACAGGGCCTCGCTGACGGGGCCGCTCACGATCCTCGCGAAATCGTGGCGGCACGTGAGTTGCGTATTCACATCCTCATGAAATATCGCGAATTACCGTGCGCAGCCTGGCTCGTAGTCCTGGCAAGCGGGTGTACGGTGCTGGGCCCCATGCCGGCGACGAGTGGGCTCAACCCCGTTCCCAATCCGCGGCCAGGGATCGAGGTCGGATTGGCAGCGGTGCCGGGGTATTACCTCAGTGAAACGGTGCAGGATCCGGAGGCGGAGCCCTCGGAACCCGGCGCCCAAGTCTCGGGCATGATCGAGCCGGGTGAGCTGATCGACTTGCCGGGGTTGTCGATCGGCGCGCGCTGGGTGGGAGGAGGGGACGGTGCGGGGTACGCGGAGCCGATGCTGCGCTACCGGCGCTACCTCGACGCTCAGGAGCGGTTCGCGCTCGCTGGGGTCGCCTTTGGCACGTACGCCAAGGAGTCGCACATCACGTACGCCGAGGAGTCGTACATGGAGCAAGGGTACTCCGCGCTGCGTTTCGGCGGCGAAGCCATGGCCGACGTGCGACTCACCCCGAAGAGCCAGTGGCTCGAGGTTCACCTGGGTGTGTCGGCGGCAGCCACCGCTCTCGACGCCGAAGGGCGCTATTGCCTGGACTCGGATCGTCGCTGGGGCACGGACTGCGACCGGAGCGCGGGCCCGCCGGTGAACACCTCCGTCGGCGGCGTGTACCCGAGCGGCACTGGCGCGCTGGCGTTGCATTCGGGGCGGCATCTGCTCGGTGTGTTTCACGGTCTGCGCCTGGCGCTGATGGGGTCGGTGGGCTCGCAGCCCGAGGTCGAGTACGCCGAGCAGCAGGACGCGCGAGGGTACGCTTCTGTTGGCCTGAGCCTGACGCTGGGCCTCGGTGCCAGCGAATGATAGGATCTGGGTCGATTGGCGGATTTTGCGCGAGGCGTAGCGCTTCGCGCTCATAAATGGAGTTGTCCCATGCTTGGTTTCATTGGACGGACGCGAGCGTCGCGCCGTAGCTCGGTCGTGCTTGCTTGTAGCGCGCTGCTCACTGCCTGCAGCGACGACGATCGGCCGGGCGCGTGGCAGTCGCCCATCTGCGACATCCGCTTCGCCGGCTGTCAGCAGGCCGTGTTCGCGAGTACCGCGTCGCTACGCGGACAGCGGGGCGAGGCGCTGCCACGGGTGCGCACGCGGACGCTCGCAGAGATTGAAGAGGAGTTTCGCAGCGGCGGGGAGCTGCAGCTCGATGCGGAGGCGAGCGCTTGGTGGCGCGCGCAGTCCCTGCTCCGCCTGGTACCACCCGGGCAGGAAGCCAGCGAAGTCTCGCTCCAGAATTTCCTGGACAACGCCGGTGCGTACTACGACCCGAGCAACAAGCAGATCACGATCATCGATCGCGGGACCGCGGGCGATGCGACGCAGAGCTCGTTCCTGCTGTCACACGAGTTCGTGCACGCGCTCCAGGATCGGGACGTCGACCTGAGGGCGCTCAGCGAACGCTGGGTGACCTCGACGGACAGCTCGGCGGCAGTCGGCGCGCTCGTGGAAGGCGAGGCTACGGTGCTCGCCAACGTCGTCATCGCGCGCGCGATGGGGTTCGATGCCGCAGACGTGGACTGGATCTCGTACACCGGCGAGTTTCTGGCGTCGGTGCTGAGTGCAGCCGCCGCGAGTGACGCGCCGCTGCTCGCCGCCGCGCAGCTCTTCGTCTATCCGGTCGGGACTGCGTACCTCGCGGACCGCTATATTGCGGAAGGTCAGTCCGTCATCTCGCAACTCTACTCGCAGCCGCCGCTTTCGTTCGTGGAGTGGACGAGCGGGGCGTGGGCGCGGCCGAGCGCAGAACCGCAGCCGCTCGATTGTTTTCCTACCACGGCGCCGGCCGGCTATCGGGGTCTCGATCACGACGTGCTCGGGCAAGTCGGCGTCTTCGCGGCTCAGACCGCGTTGGGAGACGCCGTCTCGGCGTGGGAAACCAGCAAGGGCACACGCGGGGACAGCGTGGTGCTGTTCGTTCAAGACGGAGACCTGAACGAAAACACGCCGGTCGCGCTCGCGTGGCGCATCGTGTTCGACTCCGCGAACGAGGCGCAAAACTTTCGCTCAGCCGCGGAGGGCCAGATTTCACCGGCGCGAGTCGAGGTCGCCGCTGAGCGAGAAGTGCTGATTCGCGCGGCGACGGACCCTTCGATCCTCGACGGCTGGACGCTGGGGTGCGGCCGAGCCGATGAGCTGCCGCGCCCTCCCGAAGCGCAAGCGCTGCGCGTCGCGTCTCGCTTTCGAAGGGCACTCTGGGGCAGTCGCCTACTTCCCGACTGACGAGACCCTGGCGGCGCGCCGGCCGTGGTTATGTTGCGCGCCGTGCTTCGACTTCTTGCTCATTCGACGCCTGACCGCTTCAAACTGCAATCGAGACATTGGGCGCTGATCGCGCTGGCGCTGCCGTCCGTGGCGCTCGCGGCGAGCTGCATGCGCGACTCGCGCGACGTCCACCACGCCCGCTCCGAGCCGGCGCGGAAGCCGAGCTCCCTCGAGTCCAAGAGTTGGGTGCTGTGCAGCTTGATCGGGCCGCACACGAAGCACCCTGGCGTGTACGGCACCGATCTCGGCTACACCGTGAAGCAGCCCGGCGGAGAGCGGCTCACGATGCTCTTCGGCGACACCATCGCCAAGGCCGTCGAAGGCTGCGAGTACCCCGTTTTTCCCAACGACGACCTGCAGGGCTCGCTGCCCGCCGCTCGACCGAAGGGGCTCGGCGCAGGGCCGCCTGGCGCCGCGCATGCTGCGGCTTGCGGCGAGTTCGACGTCCGTGTTCCCGATCGCAAAGACCCGACCTCGTGGGATCGCATTCGGCTATTTGCCGACCCGTCGGACAAGGACGCCGCTGCGCTGGACTCGGGAATATTGCGCACGCCGGTGACGGCGTTCAACGACGGACAGAGCACCTTTGCCGTCTTCGTGCGCGCCGAGCCGAAGTACTGCAAGGCCACGGCGGACTGCCCTGCCGGCATGGACTGCTCGGCCGATCGCACGTTTCGCGGCAAGGCGCCCGGAGTGTGCGCCCAGCCGCCGGTGGGCGTGACCAAGGATCCATGGCCCGCGTTCTGCCGCGACGGCAAAGACTGCGGACCGCTCGCGTGCAAATCGCTCGAACGCGGCGTGTGCATGGCGGCCACGCCGTATCCGACGCGCGCGCAAGATCACGCCCTCGCGCCGTCCTGGTACCAGAACGATCCGCGTCAGGCCGTCGCTCAGACCATGTACATCGCGAAGGCGTCATGGCCGGATCGCCCTGCAGACTACGGAACGGTGGTGCGCTTCGTGACCAACCGTTTCGTCAACGTCGCGTCGCGCACCATCGCGCGTTTCGACGCGGAGCATCCCGAGCACAACGACTACCGGCCTGGCAATCACACGCTGCTGATGTGGGGTCGCCCCACGTTCATCGGCGGGGCAGGTGCTCAGAGCCTGCCGTTCCTGCTGTACGCGAAGCTTTCGGACCTCGCGCAGAAGCCGGCGCAGTTCGTGCCGCGCTTCTTCGCCGGCTACGACGCAGAGGGCAAGCCACGCTGGTCCGAGCGCGAGAGCGACGCGCAGCCGGTTTATGGCACGGAGGCCGACGTGAGTCTGGGCGCTGCGCCGGACGGGGGCACGGCAGTGAAAGGGATGCGCTGGCAGGAGCCGGAATTCGACTACGTGAACCAGATGAGCCTGAGCTTCGTCGCGCCGCTGAAACGTTGGGTCATGTTCTACGGCGGCGACGCGCCCGGGTTCATGGTGATGGGCGCCGAGCGCGGCAAGACGCCAGAGCCGGTGCATGGTCAGCCCGCAGCGGGCGCCATTCATTTGCGCACCGCGCACCACCCCTGGGGACGGCTGCGTCGCGATAGGCCTGCAGGGGAGGGTTGGTCGTCACCCGAGCCCGTGCTGACCCGGCAGCAGGCCGGGCGTTTCATGGCCTGCGGGGACGCGGACGAGAAATTTCTGCCGGGCTGTATGGAGGACAGCGATCCCCACGGCCCGTTCGAGATCTTTCGCAGCATCGGCAGACTCGCCGCCCAGAGCTCGTTCGGCGAGTTCTTCGACAAGGCCGGGAGCTGTATCGCCGGAGACGTGTTTCAGAAGGGTGCCGCCCTGCTCGAGGATAACCGCATGGGTCGGCTGTACGGCGCCAACATCATCGACGAGTGGACGGAAGACGTCACCGGGCGTGTGACGCTCGAACCCGGCGAGAAACGCGCCGTGGACGTGTATTGGAACGCTTCCACCTGGAATCCGTACCAGGTCGTGCTCGTGAAGACCGAGCTGAGGGCGCGCGAGTAGGGCGAGTAGGGCGAGTAGGAGCTCACCAGAGGTGTGAGGCGGTTAGCGTGGCGCGGGGATCCTGGGCGTTTCGCCGTGTGCGTGATACGTTGGACGGTGCAGTGTTGGCGGCGAAGCTGGCGTTTGGAGTTCTGCTCGGGGTTGGGCTGTGCGCCTGCAGTGACGTGCAGTTCGGCGTGCGGGACGGCCGCGATGCGGGCTTCGGAGGAAACGGCGGCACGGGTGCGGAGGATGGCGGGCTCGAAGCGCAGGCGGGCCAGGCCGGCACCGCGGGATCGCCGGGGGATGCGCGCGCCGACTCTCCGGACGACGCGGGGCCGCTATTCCCGAGGACGTCGGTGCTCGATCGCTTCAATCGCTCGGATGGCGTCGTCGGCGCGCGCTGGGTGGGACTGACCGGAGACTTCGAGATCCGCGACGCTGCGGCGCGGTACACTTCCGGCTCGTGCGGTCCGATGTTCTGGTCCGACCCTCTCGGCGCCGAGCAGGAGGCGTTCATGACCCTCAGTACGCTCGACCCGGAGGCCAACGAAATATTCGTGACGCTCAAGGCGCAGACGCTCGAAGGCTGTGACCTAATCGAGGTTGTGTACCTGCCGGCGAAGGGCACCGTGGGCGTTCACACGTGCTCCGAGGGGACCTGGACGGAACACGAAATCCCGGCGCAGTTTTCTGCGGGTGACCAGCTCGGCGGGCGCGCGCTGCCGAACGGACGCGTCGAGGTGTACAAGAACGGCACCCTGCTGCACGCAGTTCAGACGCCGGAGTTCCGGTACCATGCGCAAGGCGGACGGATCGGCATTGGCTGCTGGCCGGCCGAAGACGTCCTTTCCTTCGACGACTTCGGCGGCGGCTGAGCCGCCCAAAATCGGCTCGGGACCAAGTGCGCCTCGCGCGGACGCAGGCTCGGTGTTAAAACCACTTCCGTTATGACTGCAGCCGAGCTCGATCACCGCGAATTGGTAACCCTGCTGGCCACGCTGGGACTCATGGCACGCCTCGACGGCGATGCTTCCAGTGAGGAGGTCGATTTCCTCGACGAGATCGCCGCGGACGTCGGAGAAGAGCGCTTCGGCAAGGCCGCCACCGAAGCGGCGCAGTTCGCCGACGCCGAAGCCATCGTGCGAAATGCTGGACAGGTGAGCCGGCCCGAAGCGCGTGAGCTGATCTTTTCGCTGCTGTACGAGATGGCGCTGGCCGAGTCCATCGTTGCTCGCGAAGCGGAGTTGCTCGACAAGCTGGCGTCGATTTGGGGACTGCCGCAACGCGCCGGCGCGTGACCGCCGCTCCTGCGCGCATCGAGGAGCTGGCGCGACTCGTCGCAGAGCGCCGGACAGTCGTGTTGACCGGGGCCGGCTGCAGCACCGAGTCCGGCATCCCCGACTACCGTGGTACGGCCGGCGCGGCTCCCCGGAAGGCGCCCGTGCAGTTCCGTGAGTTCGTGAACGACGAGGCGACACGCCGGCGCTACTGGGCCCGTTCCATGTTGGGATGGCCTGCGTTCTCGCGTGCCGTCCCGAACGCCGCTCACCACGCATTGGCGGAGCTGGAACGCGCGCAGCGTCTTTCGGGGATCATCACGCAAAATGTCGACCGCCTGCACCACGCTGCCGGTGCAGAGCGCGTCATCGAGCTTCACGGAGCGCTCTCTGAAGTGCGCTGTCTCGCGTGCGACGGAATCGTATCGCGGTCCGAGCTGCAGCTCCGCCTCGAGGCGGACAACCCAGACCTCGCAGGCACCGCCGCCACCAGCGCTCCCGACGGAGACGCGGAGGTCGATGCCGCACTCATCGGCCGGTTGGTGCCGCCGGCGTGCCACGCCTGCCAGGGTATCTTGAAGCCCCACGTCGTCTTCTTCGGCGAGAACGTGCCTCGCGCGCGGGTGGACGCGGCGTTCGCGCTCCTCGCGGACGCTGAGCTCCTTTTGGTCGTGGGCTCTTCGCTGACGGTGTTTTCGGGGTTTCGGTTCGCGCGCGAGGCCAGCCGCCGTGGCGTGCCGATAGCGATCGTGAATCGCGGGCCAACGCGCGCCGACTCACTCGCCCACCTGAAGCTCGAGATGTCGGCGGGCGCGTGTTTGAGCGAGGTGACGTGCCTCGTGCTGGCCGATCGGGACACGCCCGTCACCGCCGGGGGGCATGGAAGCCGGGAATCGCAAGCGTGAGTCCCCACGTGCCCGTGACTTCTCCGGACTTCGAGCCGCGCGCGGTGTGTGACGGTTGCAGCCGTCCCGTCGCCGTTTGCCTGTGCAGTCACATTGCGCGCGTCTCCACGCGCACGCGCGTGCTCATCTTGCAGCATCCGCGCGAGAGCACGGTGCCCATCGGCACGGCGCGGCTCGCCGAGCTGTCGCTCGGTAACTCGGAGCGGCACGTCGGCGTCGAGTTCGCGGGCGTGCCGGGAGTGGAGCGCGCCCTCGGCGACGCGAGCGCACCCCCCGTCCTGCTGTTCCCGGGTGGCGGAGCGCGGGATCTGGCGACGGAGCCGCCGAGCGGTCCCGTGACGCTCGTCGTGATCGACGGCACCTGGTGGCAGGCCGCCAAGCTCTTCAAGAAAAACCCGTGGCTCGCGAGCTTGCCGCGTTACGGGCTGAATCCGGCGACGCCCAGCCGTTATCGCATCCGGCGCGAGCCGGCGCGGCACTGCATGTCCACGATCGAGGCGATCGTGCAAGGCTTGTGCATTCTGGAGGGCGACTCGTCGCTTGCAACGCGCCTGCTCGCGCCCTTCGACGCGCTGGTCGAGCAGCAATTGAGCTTTGCCGAACGACAGCAGCGGCGCCATCTGGCTCGTCCCCGGGCGCCACGCGTCGATCCGATGTTGAAGCTGCTGGCGAGTGAGCTGCCGAATCTCGTGGTGGGCTACGGCGAAGCCAACGCCTGGCCGCGAGGGACTCCGCTCGGGCCGCACCCCGAGCTCGTGCACTGGGCCGCCGAGCGGCTCTCCACCGGCGAACGGTTCGAAGCCTTCATCAGCCCGAAGCATCCCCTGGCGCCCTCGTTCACGCGGCACACCGCGATTTTGGCTGATTGCTTCGCGGATGCGCGCGACGCGGCAGCGGTCTCTCAGCGCTGGGGGGAGTTCGTGCGGGACGATGACTTGCTGTGTGTGTGGGGGTTTTTCTCGTCCGAGCTCCTGCACGCGCAGGGCGCGCGCGTGCCGCGCCGCTGCGACGTGCGTCAGGGCGTGCGCCAGCTTCTGCGCATCAAACCGGGCGACATCGCGGAGGTGGCTCTGCGCCTGCGCGCGGAAGTGGGCGAGCCGTGGGCTCCCGGGCGAACCGGAGCGCGGCTCGCGGCGCTGAGCGCGATCACCCGAAACTTGGCGGGCAGAGCGGGGTAGACACGACACTAGGACGCCGCGCGATCCGACTCCGGGGGATGCTGCGCGCCGGCGGCTTGCGTGTCCACGCGCACCGCGGTGCCCGGAGCCAGTCGCCAGCCTCCGTCGCAGCGTTCGATGACCGGGTCGAGGCCGAGCTTGCGCAGTGACGACAACGCGACGTACACGCGGTTGGCCGCGGCTTCGAAGATCAAAGACTCACCGGGCCAGCCGGCCGCGACGAGCTCGCTGACGGAGATTGCAACTCCTGGCCGGCGGCGGTGCTGCTCGATCAGGGCGCTCAGAATGCGGCGCAGCGCGCGCCGCGATCCGAGCGGAAGGCTCGGCGTGCTGCCCAGGCGCACGCGCGTGACTTCCTCGTCGACGATCAGCTCGACGTTCGGCCCACGCAGGTGACGACGGGTGAGCTCCGCGAACCCCGCTTGATCGGGCTCGACGCCGAGCAGCTGCCACGCGCGGTGCTCTTTTTCGAGCGCGTCTGCGAAGGACGGCCGTCGCGCGGGGTGACTCGCGAGGATGGCCAGGCTCGACCACGCGAAGAGCTGCCCGAGCTCGTGGTCCTCGGCGGTGAACGTGCCTTGCAGCACGCGCTCGGCGGCAGGGGGAAACGCCACGTGCGGAATCAGCCGGCGGCACAGCAGCGTGACGGCGTACAGGTCCGCGCCGGAAGAGTGTGCCGCCCCCGCCGCGACGTCGGGCGCCACGCACACGTCGGGTAGGCGCAGCGGCGTGCCTTCGCCATCGAACGCGAGCACGTTGTCGCCGATTCCGATCAGGTGCAGGCCGCCGGAAGCGTCCGCGAACACGTTGGAGGTGGACAGCGCGCCCATGGAGAGGCCCAGCTCGTGGACGCGCGCGAGCGTCGACATGATCAGGTCGATGAACGTGATGGCCTGGGCATAGCTGGCCCGGCTCCCGGACCGTTCGACCGCGCTGAGCACGTGCGTGAAGTCGGTGACGGCCGGACACGCGAAGGCAATGAACGGCTGGCCGTCGCGCGATCCGAGCTGCTGCACGTCGGGGATGGCGCCGCCAGCCGCGCGCGTGTGCGCCGCGGCCAGATTTTGCAGCCGCCTCTCGGCCTCTTCGGGGTCGGCGTCCGCGAGCGCGACGAACAGCACGCGCTCAGGCACTTCGTCGTCCACGCACACGCTGAAGTCCCCGGCTTCGTGCACGGTGCGCAGCCGTCCCTGCCTTGTTCGAGGATCGGCGTCCACGCCTCTACGATACACCGGGTCGGTCCCCGCGGCTCGGATAGCCCCGCCCTCCCCAGCTACTCTGGCTGCTCATCAGCGCCGGGCGCGTCTTCTCGGGGGGGCTGCACGCGGACGAACAAGACTTGGCGCGCTGTCGCCGCGAGTACCAAAAGGACGGTTCCATCGGGACTCTGCAAATTCTGCCCCGCCGTGGGCACGCGTTCCGCGAGCACCATACAAAGACCGCCCAATGTCGAGTAGCCGTCCCCTTCAGGCAGCTCGATCTCGAGCTGCCGATTCAGGTCACGCAGCGGCATGGAGCCCGTGACCCGATACGAGCCATCGCCCTCGTCCACGACGTCTTCACGGACCTGGGCGTGCTCGCTGAAAATCTCGCCCACCAGCTCTTCGAGCAAGTCTTCCATGGTCACGAGACCGGACATGGCGCCGACCTCGTCGATGACGATCGCCAGGGGAACGCGCTGATGGCGCATCTCTTCGAGTAGCTCGACGGCGGGCTTCGACTCCGGGACGAACAGAGCCGTGCGGATCAAATCGTCGAGGATGAACAGCTCCTTCTCGAGGAGCAGCGCGATCACGTCCTTGACGTTGATGTAGCCGATGATCTCGTCGCTGTCCTGCTCGTTGACCGGCACTCGCGTGTGACCATGTTCGGGCAGCATCCGGCGCAGGTCGTCCAGGGTCGCTCCCTTGCGGATCGTGACGACCCGCTCCCGGGGAACCATGACGTGTTCGGCCGTGAGCCGGCCGAACACGAGCGCACGCGAGGCTATCTCGCCCGCCGCGGGATGCACGGAGCCGCTCTTGGCCGCTTCCACCACGACTTGCTGGAGCTCGTCCGTCGACAGCTTGGTTTCACTGAACTGCGTGCGGTCTCCGAACGGACGGAGAATGACGTTCGAGCTCGCCGTCAAGAGCCAGACCAGGGGTCGCGCTATGGCCGATAGCCCGAGCAGCGGCCGCGCGACCCAGAGCGCATAACTTTCGGCGTGACGCAGGGCGAGCGACTTCGGGACCAGCTCGCCCAGCACCAGCGACAGGTACGAGATGCCCGCGACCACGATCACGATCGAGAGCTGGCGCGCGTAAGCGCCGATACGTGGAATGTCGCGCAGGACGGGCTCGATGTGCTGAGCGAACGTCGAGCCGCCAAACGCAGCAGCCGTCGCTCCCACGACGGTGATCCCGATCTGAACCGTCGCGAAGAATCGCTCGGGATTCTCTCGCACCCGGGTCAGCGCTCGAGCGCCGCGGCCGCCCTCGTCGAGCAACTGCTCTAGCCTGGTTCTGCGGATCGAGACCACGGCAATTTCCGTCCCCGCCAACACGCCGTTGACGAGCACCAGGCACAGAATGATGAAAAACTCGACGAGCACTCGGCCCGAGCAGTCTAAAGCCAAACACGCGCCGTTAAAACGAGGCGTTTGTGACCGACGGGGCTCGAAAGCCCTTACGCCCAGCGCCGGCGGCGTTTGTAGCGGTGGTAGCCCTTGAGGCTGGCGGATTGTTTGATGCCCAAATAGAACTCTCGGACGTCCGGGTTGTCGGCGAGCTCGGCAGCGGAGCCGCTCAGCACGATGCGTCCGCTCTCGAGAATGTAGGCACGCTCGGCGATGCTGAGCGCCAGCCTCGCGTTCTGCTCGACCAGGAGCAGCGCGATGTTCTCGCGAGCGAGCTCGCTCAGGATCTGAAAAATGCTTTCGACGATCTTGGGAGCCAAGCCCAAAGACGGCTCGTCGAGCAAGAGCATCTTCGGCCGGCTCATCAGGGCGCGCCCGATCGCGAGCATTTGCTGCTCTCCGCCGCTCAACGTGCCCGCCATCTGCCGTGCGCGGTCCTTGAGGATCGGAAAGCGTGAAAACACTCGCTCCATATCTTCGGCCGTGGTGTGGGTGCGGGCTCGCCACGCACCCATGATCAGGTTTTCGCGCACCGAGAGCTCGGGGAACACCTCGCGCCCTTCTGGCACGCAGGCGAGGCCCGCTTGCACGCGCCGCCCCGTGTCCCAGCGGTTCACGACTTCACCGGCGAAGCACACCTGGCCACGCTCGGGTTGGTCGGGGATCAGGCCCATGGCGGTGCGGATCAGCGTGGTCTTGCCGGCCCCGTTCGGGCCGAGCAGCGCCACGACCTGGCCCGGCGCCACGTCGAGGCTCACACCGCGCAGCACCTGCAAATATTTGCCGTAGAACACTTCGAGGGTCCGGCAGGCGAGCAAGGCGCTGGGCGCTGGGGCTCCCCGCGCCGCAGGCTGTTCGAGGCTGGCCGCGCTCACGGGTTCGACTCCTGTGTCCGCGTCGATTCCTCGCTCGGGCCGAGAGCCGGCGCGCGCGCCAGCGTGGCGCCCCCCAGCGCGCTCTGCGCTTTCGCGTCAGTGCCCAGATAGGCGCGGATCACGTCCTCGTTCTGGGTCACTTCGGCGGGTGAGCCCTCGGCGATGCGCTCGCCGTGATCGAGCACGACCACGTGGTCGCTGATGCCCATCACGAGACCCATGTCGTGCTCCACGAGCACGACGGTGATGTGCATCTCGTCGCGAATGTCGGTGATCAAGTGGACCAGGTCTTCTTTTTCTTCGGCGTTCATGCCGGCCGACGGCTCGTCGAGCAGCAGCAGTCTTGGTTCCACTGCCAATGCGCGCGCGAGCTCGACCATCTTTCTGACGCCGTACGGCAATTGTGAGACGAATCGATCCCGCGATGATTGCAGATCCAGAAAATCGAGGATCTCTTCGGCGCGGCGGCGCTGCGCGACTTCCTCGCGCCGCACGTGGGGCAGAAAACACATGCCCGCGAGGGCGCCGCTCCGCATGTGCCGGTGGCGACCGAGCAGCAGATTGTCGAGCACGCTCATGCGCGCGAACAGCTCGATGTTCTGGAACGTGCGCGCGACGCCCATGCCGGCGATGCGATGCGGCTTCTGGCCGACGAGATCCTGGCCCGCGAGGCGCACGTGCCCCGTGTCCGCGCGATACACGCCCGTGATGCAGTTGAAGAGCGTGGTCTTGCCCGCGCCGTTCGGTCCGATCACGCTGACGATCGCGCCCTGGTCGACGGTCAGGGATACGCCGCGCAGGGCGCGCACGCCGCCGAACGCGATACCGACGTTCTCCACGGTCAAGAGCGGCGTCCCGCGCGCTTTCGCGGCGCCGCGCGTGTCCTCTGCGCCGCCAGGCGCTTCAACTGCCATCAGCAGAGAGCCAGTCCGTCAGTTTCTGCCACTTGCCGTCCTTGGCGACGATCAAATAGACCTTGTCGTTGCCCAGACGTTTCTCGTTCGAAAATGTGATCTTCGGTCCGAGGTCGGCGCTCTTCCAGTACAGCGCGGGCCCGGACCAATCCTTGAGGCCCTGCAGCGCCTGGTACACCTTGGGCCGCGTCAGATCGCGGCCGGCTCGGTGCATGGCTTCGACGAAGGGAATGGCGAACTGAAAGCCCGCGAGCGTGAAATTTCCGACTGGTAGCTTGCCGCCGCCGTACTTCTGCAAGATGTCGCGGTACTGTTTGGCGGCGTCGCTGTCGCCGGCCGGCAAATCTCCAGCAGTGGCGGCGATGGTGCCCTCCCAGGCCTTGCCGGCGAGCTTGAACAGGATCGGATCGCTGAGCACGAAGCTCGTCACGATCTTCGGTTTCTTGTTCTGCGCGTCCAGCATCTTGACGGCCGTTACCGCTTGCTTGGGCGCCGCGAACAGGATCAGCGCGTCCGGCTTGGCCGCGACGATTTGACTGACCTGCCCACCGAGATCGGTATCGACGGGTTGACACGAGACCTCGACGACGACCTGACCGCCGCCGGCTTCGACGCCTTTCTTCACGCCTTCCAGGCCCTGCTTGCCGAAATCGTCGTCCTGAAAGAGGACACCGACCTTCTTGCCCTTGAGCTCGGTTGCCGCGTACTTGCCGAGTATCTGGCCTTCGGTCACGTAGCGCGGGAACACGGTGTACACGTTCTTCTTGCCGGGATCGGACCAGAAGCGGTCTCCGGATGCGGGCGTGAAAAACGGCACGTCCTTCTGTTCCAGATAGTCGGCGACGGCGCGTCCGTTGGCCGTACCGATGCCACCGACGATGGCGAACACTTCCTCCTTTTCCACGAGCTCGCGCACGATGGCGGGCGTCTTGGACGGACTGTACTGGTCGTCGCGAAAGATGAATTCGATCTTGCGGCCGTGCACGCCGCCCTGATCGTTGATGAACGAGAAGTAAGCGTTCATACCGTGCAGCACGGCGCTCCACTGGGCGGCCGGTCCGGACAGCGGACCCCAGCTGCCGATCTTGATCTTTTCGCCGGTGACGCCGGGTGTTGCTGGAGACTGTGAAGGCAAGGTTGCGCTCGAGCTGACGTTCAGCTCCTTGTGCCCGGCTTCACGTTTTTTGCAACCTGGCACCCCGAGCGCCAGAAGACCCAGCAGCAAAGCCGCATCTCGACGC
The DNA here is from genome assembly GCA_036520475.1 of Polyangiaceae bacterium. Classification (GTDB taxonomy): domain Bacteria; phylum Myxococcota_A; class Polyangia; order Polyangiales; family Polyangiaceae; genus DATDJP01. The sequence continues at coordinate 14,326 of DATDJP010000106.1, forward strand.
CGCATCTTGGTTTGCACGTCTCACACCTCCTGTAGCGCTTGTCGCGCATTCAGTGCGTAACACACGATTCTTCCAGACTTCCAGCGTCGAGGTTCGACCGGGGGCGTTCGCACGGCGTCAAACCTTCTTGATGACCCGCTTGCCGAGCAGTCCCTCTGGACGCACGGCCAGCACCAGCACGATGATCAAGAACGCGATGCTCGCCTGAAATTCGGTGGAGATGTAAGCGCCTGCCAGCGTTTCGACCACGCCCAGGATCCACGCGCCCAGGATCGCGCCTGCGATCGAGCTCATGCCTCCGAGCACCGCCGCCGCGAACGCTTTGAGCGTCGGCGCGAACATCATCGACGGCTCGAGAAACAGCTTTGGCACTACCAGCAAGCCGGCGATGGCGCCGAGCACCGACGCGATGCCCCAGGTCAAGGCATGAACGCGCGCGACGCGCACGCCCATGAGCTCGGCCGCGACCTGATTTTGCGACACGGCGCGCAGGGCGATGCCGACGCGCGTGAAGCGGAAAAACAGCGACAGCAAGAGCACGAGCCCGACCGCGATCCCCAAGATACAGGCGTCGTGCACGGACACCACGAGATCTCCCGGCAAGGCGATGCTGCCGGAGTCGCCGAAGAAGTGATGAAACTCCTTGGTGTCGGTGCCCCAGATCAACCCAGCCGCGCCTTCGATGATCATCAGCAGGCCGATCGTGACCATGACCACGGCGTGTGAGCCGCCCTGCCGGGCACGATCGAGCGTGGTGCGGTACACGAGCGCGCCGAGCAGGAACGCAGCGACGAGCGCCGCGACCATCGCCGCGGGCAAAGGCCAGCCGGATGTCACGGCGAGATGGTAGGCGACGAACGTCGCGAACATGGCGAACGAGCCGTGCGCGAAGTTCAGCACTTCACTGCTCTTGTAGATGAGCACCAAGCCCACGGCGAGCAGCGCGTACACGCTCCCCGCCGATAGTCCGCTGATCAAGTTTTGTAGAAACAGGGTCATCAGAAGGGCCAGGCCTTGAGGTAGTACTTCATGCGCAACCAGCGACCGCGCAGGCCCATGGGCTCGAAGAGCAGCACGGCAACGAGGATGCCGCCGACGATGATCGACTGATAGTCACGAAACCCCGTCAGCAGATTCTGCGACAGGATCAAGAGCGCAGCACCCAGGACCGAGCCGAGCACCGAGGCGAGCCCGCCGACGAGCACCATGACCAGCAGCTCGATCGATAACATCAACGTGAAGTTGCTGGGATTGATGCGATCGAACAGGTGAGCGTAGAGCGCACCGGCGAGACCGGTGATGGCCGCGCTCAGCGCGAAGGAGAGCGTCTTGTACCGCACCAGGTCGACGCCCGCCGCTTCTGCGGCCGTCTCGTTGTCGCGAATCGCCACCAGCGCGCGGCCCACGCGCGAACGAGTGACGTTGTAGACGCCGAGCAGAGTCAGGGTCGTGAGCAGCGCACACACCAGGAAATAGAGCGTGCTCTGGCTGATCCCGATAGCGCTGGCTACCGTGGCTACTTCGTCCACCGCGGGCACGCCGAGCCCCATGCGACCGCCCGTGACCGATTCCCAACGTCCCAGGATTTGATCGACCGCGACCTGAAACCCGAGCGTGCAGATTGCCAGATACGGCCCGCGCAACTTCAGCGCGGGTAGCCCCAAGAGCCAGCCGCAGCAGCCCGCCACCACCGCTCCGGCAGCAGCAGCCACGAAGAAGGGCAGACCTTGCGTGTACAAGAGCACGTGCGTGTACGCGCCCACGGCGAGAAACGCCGCGTGCCCCAGCGAGATCTGACCGGTATAGCCCACCAGTAAATTCAAACCCATGGCGGCGATCACGAACACCGCGAGTGTGGTCGCGACGTACAGCGCGTATTCGCCCGCGACCAAACCGAACACAGCGAGCGCTGCCAACAGGGCAAAAAATAGCAGCCGTGCCTTCGTGCCCTCGAAGATTTTCAGATCCTCGAGGTAGCTGCGCTTGAGTTGCTCGGCCACGGATCCTCGTTGAAGCTCACCACCTCGCGAGCCGCGCCGGACTATACTGCTCTCGTCATGAACACGAAAGCGCCGATGCGCGAGCTGCCGATGACGCATGCGGCCATGGCCGAATCGGTTCCTCCTCGAGGTGATGAGACGCTACCGGAGCTGTTCTTTCGGCGTGTACGGCAGCGTCGCGCCGCTCCGGCGCTGCGCCGCAAGCGCTTCGGTCTGTGGGAAGAGATCAGCTGGCAACGCTACGAGGAGGCCGTGCGCTCTCTCGCCGCAGGTCTCATCGATGCCGGCGTGAAGCCCGGGGATCGGGTGGGGCTGATCAGCGAAAATCGCGTGGAGTGGCTGGTGAGCGATCTCGGGATTTTGTCGGCCGGCGGCGTCACGTGCGCGATGTACACGACCAGCGCCGCCGAGCAGATCGCGTACATCGTGCGTCACTCCGGCGCGCGCGTCGTGGTAGCAGAGAATGAAGAGCAGCTCGACAAGCTGCTGCCGCTCCTGGAAGCGCGCGACATCGATCGCGTGATCGTGATCGATCCGAAGGGACTGCGGAACTTCCGCCGCGAGGGCGTCGTGTCCTGGGAAGAATTTCAGGCGCACGCGAGCGAGCTCGCCGAGGCAGATCCCGGCCGCATCGAGTCTGCTTGGAGCGTGCGCGGCCCGGATGACCTCGCGATCCTGGTCTACACGTCGGGCACGACGGGGCCGCCGAAAGGCGTGATGCTCAGCCATCGGAACATCGTGTGGGCGTGCCGCTGCTTGGACGGCGTGCTCGCGCCGACCGACACCGACGAGTATCTGTCGTTCTTGCCGCTCTGTCACATCGCGGAGCGCACGATCACGGTATTCAATCAGGTCGTGAATGGCTCCGTGGTGAGCTTCGCCGAGACGCTCGACACGGTGCGCGACAACCTCGCCGAGGTGCGGCCGCACGTCTTCTTCGCCGTGCCGCGCATCTGGGAGAAGCTTTACAACGCGGTCGAGCTCAAGATGCGCGACAGCGCGTGGAGCAAGCGGCGCGCGTACACGTGGGCGCTGGAAGTGGGACGGCTCGCTGCAGAGGCACGCCAGCGCGCCGCCGACGCTGGAGCGTCATCGGAGCCGACGGGCGCGCTCGGCTTTCAGCACGCGGTCGCCGATGTCGCGGTGCTTCGCCCGCTCCGCGAGAAGCTCGGGCTCGATCGCGTGCGCTACGCGTTGTCGGGCGCTGCGCCGATCTCGCCGGAGGTGATCGCGTTTTTTCAGGCGATCGGCGTGCCGCTCGTGGAGGGCTACGGCATGACCGAGTCCACGGCCATCATTTCGACGAACAGCGTCGGCTTTCAGCCGCCGGGCACCGTGGGCAGGCCCGTGCCGGGCCTCGAGGTGAAGCTCGCGGACGACGGGGAGATCCTCGTGCGCAGTCCGGGCGTGATGCTCGGCTACTTCGGGGACGACGCCGCGACCCAGGAAGCGCTCGCGGAGGGCTACCTGCACACCGGGGACATCGGCGAGTTCGACGCTCATGGCCGGCTGCGCATCACGGACCGTAAAAAGGATCTGATCATCACCGCGGGCGGCAAGAACATCGCGCCGCAGTACATCGAGAGTAAGCTTCGCATGAGCCCGTACGTCCATGACGCGGTCGTGGTCGGAGACCGCCGCAAGTACATCACCGCGCTCGTCATCCTCGACGAGGACAACCTCGTGGCGTGGGCGCAGGCACAGCGGGTTCAGTTCGGCGCGTATGCGGAGCTCGCCAGGAGTGACGCTGTCACCAAGCTCATCGGCGACGAAGTCGAAACAGTCAACGCCACGCTCACGCACGTCGAAGCCGTCAAGCAGTTCCGCGTGCTGGACCGACCGCTGAGCCGAGACGAGGGCGAGCTCACGCCGACCTTGAAGGTGCGACGGAACATCGTCGAGAAGAAGTATCAGGCACTGATAGACGCGATGTACCGCTGAGCTACGTCAACGAGCTACTCGGCGCCGTCCATCTCAGCCAGTCCGCGAGCTATCAGCGCAGGTCGGGCGCGTAGTCGTTGTTGCCGTAGGCTTCGCAGAACGCCGCTTCGTCGCCGGCATACTTCGGATCGAGGGCAATCACGGCCGGGCGCACCACCGGCCAGAAGCCGCCCGCGTGCGCGATCGGGGAGTAATTCTGGAAATCTTTCACGACCAGCACCATGTCGAGCGCCTTCATGCCGACGATGAGCTGCCCGTTCAAGCCGTTCGCGTGCCACACGCCGACGTCGTATTTCTGGCTGCACTTGCCGTCGATGTAGTTGCAGTCGGGCGACTCGGAGAGGCCGTGCGGGAACTCCTCGTACACGGCGGCAGGCTGGCACGGATCGAGGGGATTCGGGATCTTGCCGGTCGATGCACCGCCCAGGCTGATGACCCAGTTCGAGCGCGCCTGCAGCCAGGTGAGATAGCCGTAACCGGTGTTGGCGTCTTCGAAGGCGGGATGCGTCATCCGATACACCCAGTCCGATGCGAGGACGCGCTTCTTGTTCCACACGCCGTCGTTGATCATGAGCAGGCCCACGCGCATCATGTCGCGGAGCGAGCTCTGCCAGGAGTACCCGTAGATCTTGTTCGGTGCGCCGTTGCTCCAGACGGAGTGCCGCATGCCGAGGGGCTCGTACAGAAAGCGCTGCGTGAACTCTTCGATGTTCGCGCCGAGGCGTCCGGGATCCTGGGCGATCGCCGTATTCACCACGTCGCTGAGCCGGTTGATCTGGACGGTCCCGGCGGCATCGTAGGTGTACTCCTTGTTGCCGAGGCCGAGATCTTCGTTGTGGCCGACCATCGCCAGCACGTGGGCGAGGTGCGCGTCCTTGTTGAAGGAGATGTCGTCGAGCCAGTGATCCGCGCGATCCATGTCGGAGATCGGGCCCGTCTTGCGCTCCGTGCGCTCGAACTTGCGCGTCTCGTAAGCCGCGATGCCCGTGACCAGCGCGCCCAACGTTTTCGTGGCGCTGAAGTTTTCTTGGAGCTCCGTGATCTGCGCTTCGCCCTTGGGGTAGAACTCGTGACAGAGGCGGCCGTAGCGGACGATGCCCCAGGCCAGGTTCATTTTGCGGTCGATTTCCTCGAGCTTGTCGGGGTCGAGCTTGCAGACCTCCGCCACCTGGTCGCGCGGGACGCGAACCCACTCGCTCTGCCCGGGATCCACGTACTTGTTCAGGTTCGAAGGCGAATCGCCGTCGCTGTCCTCACTGGAACAAGCCGTGCCGAGCGCGATCAACGAAGCGAAGACTGCCGTAGCGAAGAGACGATGCATGATGATCCTGTAAAAGTTGGATGGCAGTAGCGTTAAGTCCGCGAGCAGGCAATAGGCGGACAGCGGTCATACGCCCGGGAAACGCTGTGGATTGACGTTTCTGGTGCTGCTTGATTCGCCGGAGGGCTTAGCCATTTCGTTCAAGAAGCAAAACCGAAACTGGTCTAAACCCGAGCGCATGGGACGGGCGCATTCGGGCTTTCGAGACCGGCAGTGTATTCAAGAGACGCCACCGCGCAGGACGTTCCTCCGGCAGTCCCTGCTCGGGCTCGGCGCGGCGTTTGCGCCGCAGCTGATCCTCGGCTGCGGACCTTCGCGCTCGAACTTCGCGAACATCGGGCCGCTCAAACCGCCGGATGCCAATGGCGTGCAGGTTGCCGAAGGCTTCTCGGCGCGCATCGTCGCGCGCGGTGGCCAAGCGCCGACGTCGCGATCCAACTACCTGTGGCACGGCGCCCCGGACGGCGGTGCCACGTACGCACTCGAGGACGGCGGCTGGATCTACGTCTCGAACTCGGAGTTGCCGTTCGTGGGCGGAGTCGGTGCGCTGCGCTTCGATGCCGCAGGGAGCGTCGTGAACGCCTATCCGATCCTGCAGGGTAGCAACGTCAATTGTGCCGGCGGCAAGACACCGTGGGGCACCTGGCTGACGTGCGAGGAAGTTCCAGCTGGTCGTGTGCTCGAATGTGACCCCACCGGGAGGGAACGCGCGATCGAGCGGCCTGCGCTCGGTAGATTCAAGCACGAAGCCGTCGCCGTCGATCCGGTGAATCAACACCTCTATCTGACCGAAGACGAGAGCGACGGACGTTTGTACCGCTACGTTCCGAGTCGGCTCACGTCGGGAGGATACGCGGATCTGACACGCGGCCAGCTGGAAGTGGCCGTCGTGCGGCCGGACAACACGGTGCAATGGAAAGCCGTGCCCGACCCCACGGGATTTCTGACTCCGACCCGCCTGCAGGTCGCGGACAGCACGGCGTTTCGAGGCGGCGAGGGGATCTGGTATCACGACGGCGTCATCTACTTCTCCACCAAGGGCGACAACCGCATCTGGGCCTATACGGTCGCCACCTCGACGCTCCGCGTGCTCTACGATCGCGCGACGTCCAGCAATCCGATCCTGAGCGGCGTGGACAACATCACCGTGTCGCCGATGGGCGACGTGCTGGTCGCCGAAGACGGTGGTGACATGCAGATCGTCGCCCTGCTGCCGAGCGGCGACATCAAGCCCGTCGTGCAGGTCACCGGCCAGTCGGACAGCGAAATCGCTGGCCCGGCGTTGAGCCCCGACGGCCAGCGCCTGTATTTCAGCTCCCAGCGCGCGCCGAGCGGCAACCCGTTGGCGACCGGCATCACCTATGAAGTGACGGGCCCTTTTCTCGTCTAGCGCGGGAAGGGCGCCGCAGCGCGGCAGCGATTCGCCTTTTTTCGCATCGAGGTGGAACGCGCCCGCGAGCTGGGCAATAAGACGCGCCTCATGCCCGCGCTCAAAGGACTGGTCGTCGCGGATCGTTACGAGCTCTTGGGAGTCATCGCCGAAGGCGGCCAAGCGCTGATCGCCCGCGCCAAGGACCGACACACCGGGCAGTTCGTCGCCGTGAAGATGCTCACCTCCGCGGCGGCGCAGAACCGCGAATTCGTGCAACGGCTCGCACGTGAGCAAGAGGCGATGCTGGCGCTCGCAGGCACCAGCGCGGTCGCCGTGCTCGACTTGTGCCAGGCCCCCGGCGGCGCCCCGTGCCTCGTGATGGAGCTCCTGGAAGGGAACGACCTCGAGCACGAGCTCGGCAGGCTGGAAGCACGCGGCCAGCGGCTCGAGATGGACCGCGTGTTCGAGATTTTCGACGCGATCGTGGAAACGCTCGAACGTGCCCACGCCGCGGGGATTCTGCATCGCGATCTGAAACCCGCGAACATCTACTTGCTCTCGCCGGACGCTGGCGGTGGCGTGCGGCTCCTCGACTTCGGTCTGTCACGAATGAAGAGTGCTGCGCCGCTCACCGTGCTCGGCACCGTGCTCGGTTCGCCGAGCTACATCGCCCCCGAAGTTTGGGCGGGCAAAACCGACGTGCTCGACCAGCGTGTCGATGTCTACTCCCTGGCCGTGCTCCTGTACCGCGTGCTGTCCGGTAAAATGCCGTTCGAAGGCGAGACGCTCCACGAGAAGTTCCTGCAGGCGACGACCGCTCCGCGACCGCGCCTCACCACGGTTCGCCCCGATCTGCCGCCCGCCGTGGACGCATGGGTGGAGCAGGCGCTCGCCATCGATCCCGCTCGACGTTTTCCGTCCGCAGCGGCGCTCTGGAATGCGCTGCTCAGTGCGCTGCGTTATGCGCCGCCCGCCCGGCCACGCATCGCGGTGCCGGAGAGCGTCGTGAGCGCGTGGCGCGCTGCAGCCGGCGCCTTTCGCCGCATTCTGTCGGGGGCGGGGACGCCGCCTCCTCCGAAGCCGTCCATACCGGGCCTGCCCTCGGCACGTTCTCGGTCACGGCCGCCCTCCGCGCCCCCGCGCACGGCACCGCCGCCGCCTCCCGTGCGCCCGCGCAAGCCGCTCGAGGTGAACGCGGAGTGGCTGCTCGATGCCGACGTCCTCGTGGCGGAAGATAGTCTGCAGTTTTCGCGGTTGGACGTGGCCGGCGCTGGCGCCGGCTCGCGTGCGCCCAGCGCGCTCGTGGCGGCGCTCTCGCGTCGCGGCCGGCAGAAGCAGTCGCGCAAAACGACCGCGTCGGAGCGGACCTCGCGTGAAGAGCGGAAGCAGCGCCGTCGCAGGCGCGCACGCGCGGGCGGACGGCGAGCATAGATTGGCCTGTGGCCGCTGCGCGCGGGGGGCCACTTGCTGTTGGAGCCGCGCGGGCGGGCGGTCCCGAGGCCCGAGCGGGTGACGCTCCGCGTCGGGGGCCCGATCGGCGCCGCCGAGGTCCGGGGCACCCGCCCCGAGCAGCTCTTGGACCGCGTCCGCGCTCAGATAGGCGAACTTTGTGGCGTTTCCGCCGGCAGCCGACAGCCCGCACAGGGGAGGCCACAAACTGGCGCCCACCCCGCCCCACGAGGAGAGTAATGAGAGGCCCGTGATGCGGCACATCAGGAGAATCGCCATCGCCAATCGCGGGGAGGCAGCCACGCGTTGCCTGCGGGCGATACGCGAGCTGCGAATCGAAGACGGCACGGACCTCGTCGGTATTGCCCTGTATTCGGATGAAGATCGGCTGGCGCCGTTCGTGCGCCAGGCCGACGAAGCGTATGCGCTAGGTCCGGCACGCCGCGTCTCGCACACGGGTGAGGCAAAGCTCGCGTATCTCGATATCGATTTCATGCTGGACACGCTCGCACGCGTGCAGGCGGACACGCTCTGGCCGGGGTGGGGGTTTCTCGCGGAGTCCCCGGAGTTCGCCGAACGCCTGCGCGAGCGCGGCATCACCTTCCTCGGGCCGTCACCCGAGACGATGCGCCGGCTGGGTGACAAGATCGAGTCGAAGCGCATCGCCAGCGCGGCTGGCGTGCCGGTAGCTGCCTGGAGCGAGGGGCCCGTCTCTCGCGATGCGCTGGCCGCCTGCGCTGCCCGCATCGGCTTCCCGGTCGTGTTGAAAGCGACATCGGGCGGCGGTGGCCGCGGCATTCGCATCGTCGAACGCGAGGCCGAGCTCGTGACGGCGTTCGACAGCGCGTCTGCCGAGGCGCACAGCGCGTTCGGGGACGGGACCTTGTTCATGGAGGGCCGCGTGCAGGCGGCTCGGCACATCGAAGTGCAGATGGCCGGCGATCAGCACGGCCGCGTGCTGGCGCTCGGGCTACGGGATTGTTCCGTCCAGCGCAAGCATCAGAAGCTGATCGAGGAGGGCCCGCCCCACGGCCTCTCGGCGGAGCTGTCTCGCGCGATGTGCGAGGCGTCCGTGCGCCTGCTGAAGCAAGTGGGCTACGTCGGGGTCGCGACCTGCGAATACCTGGTGAACGACGACGCTTCAGGCTTCTACTTTTTGGAGGTCAACCCGCGCCTGCAGGTCGAGCATGGTGTCACGGAGCTCGTCACGGGCATGGATCTCGTGAAGACGCAGATCCGCATCGCCCGCGGTGAGCCACTGCCAGAGGAACCGCCGCCGGAGCGCGGCGCCGCGATCGAAGTGCGTCTGTGCGCCGAGGATCCCGCCCGCGGCTTCGCGCCGAGCCCGGGGCGCATTGCGCTCTTGGACCTGCCGGAAGGTCCGGGCATACGCGTCGATGCAGGGGTCGCCGCTGGCACATCCATCCCCGCCGAGTTCGATTCGATGATCGCGAAGGTGCTGGCGCACGGCGCCACGCGAGCGGAAGCACGCGCGCGGCTGACGCGGGCCCTGCTGGAGACGCGCCTCGTCGTCGAGGGCGGCATGACCAACAAGGGATTTCTGCTCGACGTGCTGGGGCACACCGACTTCGAGCAGGCTCGCGTCAAGACGCAGTGGCTCGACACGTTCAAAGTCGCCGCCGAGCCCGGGCCGGCGGTGGACGCGCTGATCGTGGCGGCCATCCATGCCTACCAGGAAGACCGCGCCGGCCTTCGCGCCCAGTTTTTCAGCGAAGCGGCGCGCGGCCGTCCACTGACGACGCCGTCGTCAGCGGGTGTCAGCATCGATCTCGCGTATGCCGGCGTGCTCTACCGGCTGCATGTGTTCGCGCTGGGGGGCTGGACGTACCGTATCCACGCCGGCGACAGCGTGCGGCAGGTGACGCTCCTCGAACAGGGGCCGCACAGCCGCGCGCTGATCACCCGTGACCGCCGCTTGCAGGTGCTCGTGAGCGGTTCGCCGCTCGAGATTCAGGTGGAGCTCGCAGGACGCGTGCACCGCATCCAGCGCGATACGGGAGGACGCGTGCGCGCCAGCAGCCCGTGTCTCTTGATCGAGCTCACGGTCAAGGCCGGCGACAGGGTCCAGATCGGGGACCGCCTCGGCTTGTTCGAAGCCATGAAGTGCGAGACGTCGTTTCACGCGTCGGTAGCGGGGTTGGTGCGCGAAGTGCTGGCACACCCCGGCGATCGCCTGCGAGCGGGCGACGTCCTTCTGGTCATCGAACCGAGCGGGGACGCGCCGCCGCCAGCGCGCCATCAGACCCTGCTGTTTTCGAGCGAGCGCGACCCGCTGGAGCTGTTCAACGCCGAGGATCAGAGCGTGTCACTCGGGCGCGCCGGCACCGCGCCGGCGGCCGACCGCGCTGCCGCGCTCGAGGCACTCGGCGGCGAGCTCCGGCGCATCTTGATGGGCTACGACGTGCACGAGGAACGCGCCGCGCAGCTGATGGCGCTGCTCGACAGTCCGCTCGGTACGGTGAGCCCTGCGTTTACCAGCGAGCTCGCGCAGCTGCTGCGTCATTTGAGCCTGTTCTCGAACCTGGAAGTGCTGTTTTCGCGCACTGCGCCGCGCGTGCAGGGCGAAGACTTCAGCCCCTCGAACGATGCGTGGATGGTGCTCTACCTGCGCCGTATTGCGGCGAAGGGCGCGGGTATCGACGCCTCGTTCCTGGAACGGCTGCTGACGGCGTTGCGCCACTACGGCATCGATTCACTCGAACCCAGCGAGCGGCTGCACCGGGCCGTCCTGCGCTTGTATTCGACGCGCACGACTTCGGCGCTCCGCAACCGGCTCGTGACAGCGCTCCTGAACCTGGCGATTCGTCTCGCCGACAGCGCCGACGTCTTCGATGGCGCGGAGCAATTGCGCGAGCCGCTCGACCACTTGTGGCAGCTGCGTGGCACCGTCAGCGAGACGGTGGCGGATCTCGCCGCGCAAGCGCGCTTCATGTTGTTCGATCGCAAGTCGTCAGCCGTCGCGGAGAGCAATCGTCCGGAAGAGCTCACGCTCACCCAGCTCCCTGTCCCGCGCGCCACCGATCTGACTCCTTACGGCACGCGCCTGGGCCTGACGGAGGAGGACGCTGCGCGCTTCGAGCTCTGGCGACTCGCCAATTTCGATCTCGAGCGCATCGCGGTCCCCAGCTTTCTGCAAGTGATCGCGCTGTTCGGTCGCGCCAAGGGTTCGAGCGGTGACCATCGCTTCTTCTGCTTCGCAGAGGTCGGAAACCTCGGACCGGATTCACCGCAAAGTCCGGATCTGTCCCTGTTCGAGCGACGTTTTCACGCGGCGGTGGAGGCCATGCGCTGGGCGCAGGCGCACCACGCCGGAGCCCGGCGACTGCACTGGAATCGCATCACGTTGTTCGTTCGCGCGCCGGTGGTGCTGAGCGAACGCAACGTCGCCCTCACGCTGAAACGGCTCGCTCCCGAGACGCGGCACCTGGGCCTCGAGCGAGTCCTGGTGCGCGTGCCGCTGTGCGACGCAGACGCGCCGGAACGCGGCTCGCGTCCGACGGATTTGATCACGGGCAATCCGTCCGGGGGACGCGTGGAGTGGAACTTCCGCACGCCTCACAGCCGCCCGCTGGAACCCGCATCACCCTACGAGCGACGCGTGGCGCTGGCGCGATCCCGCGGTCTCACCTACCCGTACGAGATCGTGCGGCTCTTCACGAGCGCGCCGGAGAGTCGTGCCGCCGGCGCCGAAGCGACGGGCCCGGGCCGCTTCGTGGAGTACGAGCTCTACAAGAGCCGCGCCGAGCCCGCTCCGCGAGCCCCGGGCTCGAACACCTGCGGCATCGTCTTCGGTGTGATTTCTACGCCCACGGCCAAGCACCCGGAGGGCATGCGACGAGTGTCGATCCTGAGCGATCCGACGTTCGACATGGGGGCGCTCGCCGCTGCGGAGTGCGATCGCATCGTCGCCGCCATCGATCTGGCAGAGCGCGAGCGCCTGCCCGTCGAATGGGTCGCGGTCAGCGCCGGCGCGCGCATCGCGATGGACAGCGGAACCGAGAATTTGGACGCGACGGCGCGCGTGGTGCGGCGGATCGTCACGTTCACCGACGCCGGAGGCGAGATCAACGTGATCGTCGCCGGGGTGAACGTCGGGGCGCAGAGCTATTTCGACGCCCTGGCGACGATGGGCTCGGGCACCCGCGGCGTGCTCATCATGCTGCCCGGTGCTTCGATGGTGCTGACGGGACGCGCTGCGCTGGAAGCAGCCGGCGGCGTCAGCGCGGAAGACGAGCTCGGTATCGGAGGCTACGAGCGCATCATGGGGCCGAGCGGGCAAGCGCAGTACCTGGCGCACGATCTGTCGCACGCCTGGGCCCTGCTCCTCGAGCACTACGCGGTGAGCTACGTGGCGCCCGGAGAGAGCGCGCCGCGCCGCCGGGACACGCAAGACGCGCACGATCGCGACGTCACGCTCGCGCCGTACGACGGCCCAGACGGCTATTCGACGGTCGCCGACGTGTTCTCGTCCGAGACGAACCCGGGCAGAAAGCGCCCGTTTTGCATGCGCCCCGTGATGCGATCGATCGCCGACTCGGACAGCAGTGTGCTGGAGCGCTGGCGCGACTTCCGGGATGCCCGCAGCGCCATCGTTTGGGACTGCCACATCGGCGGCGTGCCGCTCACGTTGATCGGCATGGAGAGTCACCAGGTCGCGCGCCACGGCGACACGCCGAATGACGGGCCGGCGGCGTGGACGGCGGCCACGTTGTTCCCCGGCTCCTCGAAAAAGGTGGCGCGCGCGTTGAACGCGGCGAGCGGCAACCGCCCCGCGGTAATCTTGGCAAACCTTGCCGGCTTCGACGGCTCCCCCGAGTCGATGCGGCGGGGCATCCTGGAGATGGGGGCGGAAATCGCGCGCGCCGTCGTCCACTTCAGCGGGCGGCTGGCGTTCGTCGTGGTGACTCGCTACCACGGCGGCGCGTACGTGGTCTTTTCGCGCGAGCTCAACGACGAGCTGCGCGTGGCCGCGCTGTCGGGCTCCTACGCGTCGGTCATCGGCGGCGCAGCGGCGGCGGCGGTGATCTTCAACCGCGACGTCCAGAAGCGCGCGTCGGCAGACGCGCGCGTCTCGGAGGTCAGCCGTGAGATCGCGCGCGCCAGCGACGCGGCGACGCGCGCTGCGCTGCGCGCTCGCTACGGGCGCGTGTACAACGAAGTGGTCTCGGAGAAGCAACAGCAAGTGGCGCAAGAGTTCGACTCCGTGCACACGGTGGAGCGAGCCCAGCGAGTGGGATCGCTAGAGTGCATCGTGGAGCCCCGCGCGATACGCCCAACTCTCATCCAGTGGTTGACGCAATGAGGATTGACCTGCGAGACAAGCGGATACTCGTGGCCGGCGTGGCCGATGCCAGCGGGTTCGGCTTCGCGATCGCCAAGATACTCGCGGAGGCCGGCGCGCGCGTCTGCGTGGGTACATGGCCACCCGCGCTGGGCATATTCGAGACCCTGCTGCGGCGCGGAAAGCTCGATGAAGCGCGGCGCTTGTCGGACGGAACGCTGCTCGAGTTCGAGCGCGTCTATCCGCTGGACGCGGCCTACGACGCACTCCAGGACGTCCCGCCTTCGGTGCGTGACAGCAAGCGCTACAGCGAGCGCGGAGACTTTACGATCTCCGGCCTGAGCGCGCGGCTCGTCGAAGACTTCGGTGCCCAGCCCCTCGACGGAATCGTGCACTCGCTCGCCAACGGTCCAGAAGTAGCGAAACCGCTCCTCGAGACCAGCCGCGCCGGCTACCTCGCGGCCGTCAGCGTGAGCGCGTACTCGCTCGTGAGCATGCTCCGGCACTTCGGACCGCTGCTTCGGCCGGGCGCTTCCGTGCTTTCGCTCACGTATCTCGCGAGCGAGCGTGTGATTACAGGGTACGGTGGGGGCATGTCGTCCGCCAAGGCAGCGCTCGAGAGCGACACACGGGTGCTGGCCTATGAAGCGGGGCGGCGCTGGGGTGCGCGCGTCAACACGATTTCCGCCGGGCCCTACGCGTCGCGCGCCGCCAGCGTGACTGGCATCATTCAAGAGATCATCGAGTACTACTCGAAGAACTCGCCTTTGCCAGAAGCCCTGGCTCCGGAAGAGGTCGGGAACGTGGCGGCGTTTCTCGCGAGCTCGCTCGCGAGCGGCATCACGGGCGCCACGGTCTACGTCGACAAGGGCTACCACGTGATGGGAAAGGCCATCTGACGGTCCTTGGGCCTGGCCGGCGCGGGCCCAGGCGGCGCCGTGACGGCATGCTAAGCTCGGCGGTGTGAGGTGGAGTGCGACCCTCTCGTGGCTCGGCGCGGCCCTGGCAATTGGCTGCTCGAAGCTACCGGACTCGGCGGCACCTTCGGGTGAGCTCATCGACCCGTCCGAAGCCGCCCTCGAGGATGGGATCCGGTATCGGGCGCTGACTCGCGCCGATTTCAAGGGCGAAAAACCCCCCGGGCCGTTCGCCCAAGTCGCCGATCGCGTCGGGGCCGCGACTTGTGGGCAGGTGTTGACGACGCCCGACATGCGCATGCTGATCCACTGGGAAAAGTCTGCCGATGGTGACGCGAGCTACCGCCTCCGCGCCAAGCGCCTGCGCTTCCAGGCGTTGATGGATCGGCAGTGTTCCTGGTGGAACGACAAGGTGGCCGCTTTCGCGCCCGCCTACGTGCTCGAGCACGAGCAGATCCACTTCGCCCTCTACGAGCTCGGTGCCCGGCGCCTGAACGAGAAGGCCGCCGGCATCATGCGCGATATGGAAAGCGAGGGCTCGACTCGAGAGCAGGTGGAAAAACACGCCGAAGAAGTCCTGACGGAGGCCCTACAGGAGGCGGTCGAGGACATCGTCGATCGGAACCGCGAGTTCGACGAGGACACGTCGCTCGGATACAAGCCCACCCGGCAGAAGGCCTGGCTAGAACGCGTGAACGGCGAGCTGCGCGCGACGCAGCGCTGGGCGCGCTCCGCGGTTTCGAGCACGCGCTCACTCTAGAGCCCCGCCGATCTCCCCTGCGGTGGGAACTTACGTCGCGTGACGAGTGCGGGTAGAATGGCCGTGCCCGGCGAACCCATTCGAGGAGCGGACCATGCCCAAGGGAACCCAGAAGCCCAAAACTCAGAACAAGCCGAAGCTCACCGTCAAGGAGAAGAAGAAAAAGAAGAAGGAGAAAGCTGCGAGCCGCTGAGGCGAGACACCAGCGGACTCGTTGCCGCAGATCGCCAAGTCCACGCCGGACTTGGCGGTCGCGGTCGCCGCGTCAGCCCTGCCAGTGGGCGGCAAACTCGCAGGCAGGCGCGCCTTCGGAGACGCACGCTTGCCGCTCTATGTTCACCGCGCCAATCCCCATGGATTCGAAAATGGCGCTGATGGCACACCAGGTCCAGAGGCACATCAGCGGATGGTGGCCGCGCCATCTCTCCACGCGACACAGCGCGGAGTGATCGCCGAGCAGCTCGACCGTGTACACCCCGCTGTCGTAGTACGCGCTCCAGATGCGCTGCGCATGATGCGCGTAGCGCTCCGGGGATTCCAGGATCTGAGCGAGTCCCTTGTGGACCCCACCCATGGTTTGGCGCGTAAACGCTCGTGTCGCCTCACGAAAGAACTCGAAGCGCGCGTCGCCTGACAAGCCGTGCATCACGGCCTCCAAGAAGGCGTGGATGAGGTCGGCGCTGTACCAATCGGTCGCGATCAGACCCAGCGTCGGACTTTGTGTGTTCAGCTGCGCAAGGAAGTGTGCCGGCATGCGCTGAAATGCCGATTCGACGCGGGAGCGGTGCTTGCTCGTTGCCCACCGCGCAAATTCGATCATTGCGACGCCCTTGATGTTCCCGGTCGGCAGCTGTCGTTCCGGAGATAAACGCTGCATTTCTCGAGATTTCATGTGCTTGCGCCGTGCGAGGCGAACCCCTCCAAAAAGTCGCTGGCCCCAACGTCCATACGTCCCTCTTCATGGAAGCATTATACGTACTTGCCTGTAGCGCTAGTCGGTGGCGACCGGGACAGGTGGCCTTCGGGGATCCCTTAAGCCCCTGAGCCGGGCTGCCGTACTACCGACGTCACGCGTTCAGAGCTCCCGCCCGGCGGAAGTGCTCGAATATAAGCGAAAAAATCTGCTCAAGGCGTGAGGGCCCCGCCCGATCAGGTCATCAGCCTCGCCGGCGAAGTCGCGACTGCGATTCACATCCGAGCGAGAGGAGGATCCCCATGCGACAACGCCCGTACCGTCTACTCACCAGTTTGATGATCTCAGTCGCGCTCGGAGGCTGCGCGTCCGAGGCACCCGAAAAGCCCAACTCCAACAGCGACGACCCGTTCGCGTCCCTCGCAGAGAACCTGACGCCCCTGGCAACGCAGTGCACGTTCGTGGCTTCGAGCGGGCTCATGACGGTCACCATCGCTGCGGGTGAGACGGCCATCATCTCCAAGCGCGCCGCTGATTCGGCGATCTTGCAGAACGGCGCTCCCTGCGACAATGCGGTGACGAGCGGCACGCTGAAGCGCATCGAAGTCACGGCGACCGGCAACAACGACACGCTGGTGCTCGACTTCACGAACGGCGTGTTCGCGACGGGCACCAGCTCGGCCGCGACGACGGGCATCGACGTCGATATGGGCGCCGGTACCGGCGGTGTGTTCGGCATTCGTGGCCAGAACGCCGCGGACACGATGACCTTCGGCGCTGACGCCATCACCGTGAACGCGGACAACTACAAGGACGTCGTCGTGGCGGGCGCGGAGACGTACACCGTGTACCTCGGCAACGGTAACGACACGTTCTCCGCCGCTGGCAGCACGCCGACGGGCGCCCTCTTCGGCGCCGCGTTGACCGTTTACGGCGGGCCGGGCAACGACACCTTCCTGCAAGGCAGCGCCGCGACCCCGGACGAGACCCTGTGGGGTGGCGACGGCACCGACACCGTGAGCTATGCCTCGCGCATCGCACCCCTCACCATCACCGCTGGCACCGCCAAGAACGACGGCGATCCGGCCGGCGCTGGAGAGGACGACGAAATCAAGAGCGACATCGAGGTCGTGACCGGCGGAAGTGCCATCGACACCATGACCGGCACCGACGGCTTTGCGATCACCTTCAACGGCGGCGGCGCCGACGACATCCTGACGGGCGCTGACGGCAACGACACGCTGAACGGTGATGGCGACAACGATACGCTGATCGGCAAAGATGGCGACGACGTGCTCAACGGCGGTGCGGGCAACGACACCTTCGACGAAGAAGCCGCTGACAACGGCTCCGACACCTTCAACGGCGGCGCCGGCATCGACGTGGTCGACTACTCCGGCCGCGGCGTCGGCGTGATCGTCACGATGGACGGCAAGACCGCCAACGACGGGGAAGACGGCGAGGACGACAACGTCAAGGGCGACGTCGAAGACCTGATCGGCACCGACGAGGTGGACGATATCACCGGCAACGCGCTGGCGAACGTCATCACGGGTGGCCTCGAGAACGACGAGCTCGACGGCGCCGCGGGCGACGACGTGTTCTACCAGGACTCGGACGACGACGGCGACGACAACATCGTCGGCGGCCTCGGCGTGGACACGGTGGACTACTCGGACCGTACCGACCCAGTACACGCCACGCTGGACGGCGCGACGGCGTCCGGTAAGTACGACGACGTGGGCCTGGCCATGCTCGAGGGCGACACCCTCGCCCTGGACATCGAGAACCTGATGGGCGGCGCTGACGCCGACGTGCTCACGGGTAACTCCCTGAACAACGAGCTGGCGGGCGGTGCCGGTATCGACACCCTCGTCGGTCTCGACGGTGACGACGTGCTCGATGGTGGCGGTCAGGCCGACGTGTTGACGTGCGGCAACGGTCACGGCGACATCGGCCTCAACGGGACGGGCGCGAAGACGAACTGCGAGTTCTGATTCAGCTCCTGCCCAACAGGGAAGACCGCTTGCTTCGGCAGGCGGTCTTCCGCATTTTGTGGATGTTTCGCGCTGTGCTCGTGTCAAAGATCTGGCGCTCCGCCAGGCGCTTGACGACAGCGCGCGCGAGAGAGAGCGCAATCGCCGCGCGCGCTGGTGCGGGTACAGGGCTTGCAATAGGCGGCTTCCAGATGCGGTGGGCAGGACCTCAGCTAGCGGTGCGGCCGTTGAAGCGCGGGGCAGCTCTCGGATTGTGGATGGCGGCCGCTTCGTGTTGCGGCTGCCAGGGTTCGGCGGAGATGCGCCCACCGACGGTGCTCGAGCCGGACGACCCGGATGCAGCGAGCGTGCTGCCCGACGTCACGGAGCTCGCGTTTTTTCGTACGGAATTCGGCCCGCGCACGTTGATCGCGGGCACCGCGCCGAAGAACGACGTCTCGTATGTTCACCTCACGTTTCTGGGCCCCACAGGCGAGCCCGTGGACGTCGATCTGGACGGCGACTCGAGCCCGGATACCAGCGAGTTCGAGCTTCAGACCACGGGTCTTTCGCGCGCCGAACGGTTCTTCGTCAGCTTGCAGAGCGCCGCCGGCTTCGAGGAGCGGGTGGCCGGTATCTCTGCGAAAGCGGCCAACACAGCGGGCACATTTGGAACGGCCCGCCTGGCGAGTCTCGGAGAGCCACCGATCGTGCCGCTCTCCGAGGCGTGCGATCCGCGGGGCTTCGATCACTGTGACGCCGCAGGCGTGTGCGCGCCCACTGCGAGCGAAAAGGGGATCTGTCGCTCGGGACCGGAGCTACGGCGTGCGGCGTGTAGCGCTGCCCAGCGGCTCAATCCGTTCGGCGGTGTGACGCGCGTCAGCGGCTCGCTCGGCAAAGTCAGCCTCTACGATCCTCCCCGCGGCTGCATTTCCGACAGCGCCAGCGCACGGCTCGACGCCGTCGTAGTGTTGAAGCTGACCCGGCAGGCGCGCTCGGTCACGCTGTGGACCGATCCACGGCAGACGAATTTCGACAGCGTCGTCTACCTCGTCAAAGCGTGCACGGATGATCCGCGTGCTGCGCTCGCATGCAACGACGACACGCCGCCCGGTCCGACCTCGAGCGTCTCCGTTTCGAACCTTCCCGCCGGCGAATACAGCGTGATTGTCGATTCGCTGACGCCGGGGCCGGGCAACTACGTGCTCATGGTGAGCGCCGAATGAGTCAGGCGACGGCCCGTTCGCTCCCCATCATTAACTCGCAAACCATCCCCGCCGTGAGACTACCCGATGACATGCAAGCCTTCGCAAAGTAGCCATTGTTCCCCGAGCAGCCCAGGCACGCGCCGTTCGCTCTCCGTGCGCACGGGAGCCTTCTCCGTGCTGGCGCTCTTGATGCTGGCGATGGGCTGCGGCTCGGGCGGTGGTGGCGCAGACGAAAGCAATGGCGGCGCTGCGGGCACGGGGAACGCCGGCCAGGGTGGCGCCGGAGGCAGTCTGGCTGGGGCAGGGGGTAGCGCCGGAGATGCGGGCCCTGATGACGGCGGCGGCGGTGGTGCTCCGTTCGACGGCGGTGACGCGGGGGCGATCCAGAGCGCGCCCGCCCTGATCAGCGCCAAGGTGCAGGTCGTCGGCCGCTACGGCTCGGACGTGCGTTTCGAGGTCCAGGGCAGCGACAGCGATGCCGATGCAGTGGCGCTCGCCGTGACGTTCAAGGATCAGAATGGTCAACCCGAGCCGGTGTTCGACAACGACTTCGACGGCTTCCCCGAATCCGCGAGCGGGCGAGTCGTCTTCGATACGAAGGTGAGCAGCAAGAGCTTCACCGTCGTGGCCACGTTCGCGGGAGGCGCGCGAGATTGGCTCACGACCGCGACGGTGAGCCTGCTCGACAGCCAGAACGCGAGCTCTGCGACGCTCGACGTCGCGGTCGATCAACAAGCGGTGCGTCACCTCGACGAGAGCTGTGATCCGGCGAACCGCAGCGACCGCTGCGATCCCGGAATCTCGTGCTCGACGTCCACCAAGAAGTGCAAGGCGGGCGTCGCACCCACCCTGGACAAGGTCGCGTACCTGCGCGACGTGGGCGGTCCCGTCCTGCTCGCGGCCGGCAAGGATCCGGACGACGACGTCGAAGCCCTGCAGCTGCGTTTCTTCAAACCCGTCTCGGGCGGCGAAGCGCCCGTGGTCGTTGATTTGGACAACGATGGCAGTCCGGACAGCGACCGCTTCGAGATCGCGCTGGACCGTATCGGTTTCCTCGGCGACTACTTCGTGCGCAACCAGAGCGCCGAGGGGTTCGAGCTCGATGTGCCGCGCATCAAGGTCACCTCGGTCGATTCTGCCGGGCAAGCCAGCCGCGAGGTCACGGCAAACATTCAGAATCGCGTGTTGGCGGGCCGGAACGGCGCATGCGACGCGCGTGGCTTCAGCAATGGCTGTACCGCCGCCTTCGTGTGCATGCCGGGCCTGCCGGTCGTGACAGGGACCTGCCAGTCGCTGGTCGATACGCGCGGCACCCAGTGCACGTCCGCGCCGCGTCTCGGCTCCGCTGCGAACCAGTGGCGTAGCGTCGGCCGAGTCGACGGCGCCAGTCTGTGGGAGCCGCCGCTCGGTTGCGTACCGGGAGATGCGTCGGGGCGCCCCGAGAGCGTCGCCGCGCTGAAGCTCGCCGCGCCGGCCAGAAAGCTCGTGATCTCGACCGCGAACGCGGAGACGAACTTCGACACCGCGGTGTATCTGCTGCCGGGCGCCTGTCCCGACGCGACCGTTCAGGCGCTCGGCTGCAACGACGACGCTGCGGGCCGCGCTCACGGGTTTGCGTCCAAGCTCGAGCTGTCGAACGTGCCAGCGGGCGACTACCTGATCGTGGTCGAGTCAATCCCGACGAGCGGCGGCGCATTCGGCCTATCCGTCGCCGTCGAATAGTACTGTTCGGACGTTCAGCTTTGCGCTATATCCGGGTCGAGCACGAGCGCGTGCTGGGCACCCCGGAGCATCATGGCCAATCTCGCGAAACGAGCACGCAAACACAGGCGGTACCGCGGCTTCATGTCGCGTTGGACCACTGCGAGCGGTATGCAGGTTGCTTGCTACGACTTGCCGCTCGACGCAATCCCGGCCGACTTCTTTGCCGATCCCGACGGCAATTGGACGTATGAAGGGCTAGCGCAGGCAGCGGGCCTGGCTGCTTACGACGGCATTGCAGTCGGAGCGTTGAAGGAATCGTTCGCGGAGCATCCCGAGGGAGCCGCGGTCGTCACTTTGAACGCCGAGTCACGCCCCTACGTCGCCATCGTCGAGTGTCCGATCGCGTATGCATGCGTAGCGGAAGAAGCGTCGCTGAAAAGTAGCGCGGCCTGAGGGAATCTACCCTGGGACTCGCGCAGCGCGTGCGTGCGCGCACACGCGGAGCATCAGCATAGACACACCGCGCGCGGGATGGCATTGAGGCTCTCCGAGCCACGAGGGCGATCCATGAAGACGTACACCTATCATCTGCTGGATGTGTTCACCAACGTCCCGTTCGGAGGCAATCCGCTGGCCGTGTTCACCGACGCGCGGGGTTTGAGCGACGAGCAGATGAAAAGCATCGCGCGCGAGCTGAACCTCTCGGAGACGACGTTCGTGCTGCCTGCGCGCGATCGCTCGCATCATTCCTGGGTCCGGATCTTCACGCCCTTGGCAGAGGTCACCTCCGGCGGGCACCCGACGATCGGCACGGCGCACGCGCTCGCGCTCGAAGAGCGGGTACGTCGCGAGACCGCCCGCCAGCGCGTCGTGTTCGAAGAAGGCATCGGACCCGTCTCGGTGCTCATGGAAGCACCGATGATCACGGTTCGACTACCGTTGCCCGAGTTCGGCCCGATTTTCGAACAGCGCGACGCGGTCGCCGCGATGCTGGGTCTCGAGCCCATTCACATCGCTGCAGGTCCCATCCACGCCATCTCTTGCGGTGTGTCGTATCTGGTCGTCCCGATCGTCGATCTGGAAGCGATGAACCGCATCCGTTTTCGCGTCGATATTTGGGACCGCATGCTCCGTCACTCGCCGCACCCGCAGGTTCTCCCGTTCAGCCTGGAGACGCGTTACCCAGAATGCACGGTGCACGCGCGCATGTTCGCGCCTGGCCTCGGCGTGTACGAGGATCCGGCGACAGCCGGGGCAGCGGGCCCGCTCGCGGCGTACCTGATCCGTTACGGCGTCATCCGGCCCGATCCGCGCGCGCAGCTGATCGTGGAGCAAGGCATCGAGGTCGAGCGTCCGAGCTTCATTCACGTGTCGGTAGAGATGGACGGCGAACGCTTTTCGTCGATTCGCGTCGGCGGACAGTGCGTCGTGATCGGCAAGGGACAGATCCACGTCAACGTGCCGGACTGAGCGGCGCTAGAACATGTCGAGCGTCGAGCCCAGCGATCCCGAGGCGAGCGCTCGGCCGTCACTCGCAAACCGCCTCGTCACGCTGATCGATCGGAAGCCGGGCCTGGGCACGGCGGCGGTCACCGGTTTGTTCCTGATCGCAGCCTGCGGAGTACTATACGTCGCTCGCAGCATCTGCATCCCGCTCGCGCTCGCGAGCATGCTGTACTTCCTGCTGCGTCCGATCGTACGACTCTTCGGAAGAGTCCGGATCCCAAAGACGGTGGCGAGCACTCTGGTAGTGGGAGGCTTTTTGGGCCTGCTGGGCATCGCGGCGTTCCAGATGTTCGAACCCGCGACGGTTTGGGTCCGGCGCGTGCCGTCTGCCTTGCGCACGCTCGAGAACCGAGTCCGCCCGCTCCGGCAGCCGGTCGAGCGCGTCACGAAAATCGCGGAACGCGTGGAGCGCGCCACGCAGGTGACAGCGGAAAAGTCGACGACTCAGGTCGCGGTGCAGGAGCGCGACTGGCTCGACTCTGCCGTCAGCGGCGTCACGGAGTTCGCGGCCGAGGCGCTGGTGCTGCTCTTCGCGCTCTATTTCATGCTCATCTATGGCGACACGCTGCTGGAGCGGCTGCTGCGCTTTTTTCCGGATCTGCGTGAGCGCGAGCGCACGGCATCGGTGCTCAACGAGATCGAGCGGCGCATGAGTCAGTACCTGCGCACGATGACGCTCATCAACCTCGCGTTGGGCGTGGCGAGCACGGTCGTGCTGACCGCCTTGGGGATGCCGAACCCGTGGCTGTGGGGCATCGTGGGCGCGCTCTCGAACTACGTGCCCTACTTGGGCGCGTTGACCACGATCTGCCTTTTGGCCATCGTGTCGTTCGTCACGTACGCAGACGTGTGGCAGGCGATCTTGCCGCCGCTGTCGTATTTGCTGCTCACCACGATCGAGGGCAACTTCATCACGCCGCTGATCCTGGGCCGCGCCTTCCGCGTCAGCCCGCTGGTGATCTTCGTCTGGCTAGTGTTCTGGACCTGGCTCTGGGGCGTGGCTGGCGCGCTCGTCGCGGTACCCCTCCTGATGCTGATCAAGATCACGTGCGAACAGAGCCCACAGCTCACCTGGCTCGCCGAGCTAGTCGAAAAGTAACGTCGACACGAAAATGCCGGGACCGCTTCGCATGAAGGGGGTCCCGGCACTTACGGGTGCGACGCACGAAGCGACGCTACGGAGTGGACATGCACAGATCGCTCGAGCGGCAGGCCGCGAGGCGACCCAGCGAATCCAGCGGGTTGTTGCAGTCCTCGTTCTTGATCTCGGCGAGGCACTCGCTCAGCTCTTTCTGGCTGACGCCGCGCGAGCAGTCATCCGTGTTCAGATCGTCTTTGCGATCCTCGGAGAGCTTGGAGTTGCACTCGGCCGCGTTCGAATACTTGCGTTCGGCGCCGATGTTGTTGCAACGCGCCTCACGATTACAGCGCGCCCCCACGATCGCCTTGACGGCGAGCGCAGCGGAAACACCGCCTTGCTGCACGCTGGGTTCGTCCGTGTTGCGTACGCTGTCGTCGTCATTGCGGAGCGGTGCGGTCTGGCCCATGCCGGTGCGCTCGGCTTCGTTCATGGAAGGGCGCTCGGTGTTGCGCGTGTCCACCGCCGGCTCGGACGGCCGCGACGGAGAAACATCCACTTTGGGCGACTCTTTTCGTTCGCATCCAGTACAAATCAGTCCGATCGTCGCCGCGCCAATGAAGAGATGTTGCCTGAGCATGTAACCTCCGAAGTCTTGGCCTCAGGCACTCGGCCCGAAGCGTATTGAGTCACGCCCGAACGACTAAGCAATGCACGTGCCCGGTGTGAGGCGGGCGCACGTAAACGCCGGAAAGGAGTGCCGTCCCGGCTACCGAGCGCCGAACGACGCTAGAAACGACGCTAGGTAAGTGCGCTGAATGTCTGTGCGGTTGTGCCTCGGCGGGCGGAGGCGCTCGGCGCCGGCCGACGCGGGTCCCCCGAAAGAGCGCTATTTCGCGGCGGGCGCGAAATCAGCCGCACCTGTCGGTCCGTTCTCCTCGTGGCTTTGCTGGAGAGAAGCGGAGTATGCTGCTCGGAAAGCGCGAGAGCATGTCCGACGCGGTTCGAGCAAACGCCAGGCGAGCCCTGGCCGCGGCCCCGGTGGAGCAGCCATGTTATTCGGCACGGCTCATGCAGCCGTTCCTGGACGTGTTGCGCTCGCACCCGGCGATCGCAGACGCCATGAGCGGCGCGACCGCGACCGAAGATCCGGATGCGCGCATACCGATCGAATTCGCACACGGCGCGCTCCTGGACGCGGTGCGACTCACTGGCGACGCAAATCTCGGCTTGAAAGCGGCTCGGCGTACGTCGTTCGGGGATGCCGGCGCGCTGGATTACCTGGTGTGCTCCGGCGCGACCGTGAGCGAAGCCGTCGAGGTCGCGGCGCGTCACATGCGTCTGGTCAACGACGCGGTGAACTTGGACCTCGTCGTCGACGGTGAGAGCGCACGCATTGAGCTGAGCAGCACTGTGGCGCTGCCGAGGCCCGCTTGCGATTTTCTGATCGCCGGCCTGTTCAGGAATTATTGCAGGGTCTGGTTCGACGCGGTGCTGCCGGACGTGGTCGTGGTTTTTCGGCAAGAGGCTCCGCCAGACACGTCCGAGTACGAAAGCACATTCGCTCCGGCCCAGGTGCGGTTTTCCCGCGAGTGTGACGGCTTCGTCTTCCCGGCCAGTCACCTCAAGACGCGGCTTCGCAGCGCGGACCCGCGCTTGCACCAGGTGCTTCAACGTCATGCGGAGAACGTGCTCGCGAGCTTGCCCGAGCTGCAGAGCGTGACCTCCAACGTCAGAGCCTCGATCGTCGCCGAGCTCGAACGCGGCAGCGCGAGCGCGACGTACATTGCCGCCAAGCTCGGCATCAGCTCGCGCACGCTGGGCCGGCGTCTCGAGCTCGAAGGCGCGACCTTCAAGGCGCTGCTGGATGACGTGCGAAGGCAGCTGGCGCTCGAGATGGTGGGCCTTCGCGACCAGCCCTTCGGCGAGATCGCTGCGGTCCTGGGCTTCTCACAACCCGCCGCCTTCCACCGTGCATTTCGACGCTGGACGGGCATCACGCCGCTCCAGTATCGTCGCCAGCACCTGCGTTGAACTCGTCCGCTTTTCCGCTGGGACGTGCCCGGAGGGGTTGCAATTGAGCGCACGATACTTATCGCTGCTAGCCAGCTTGCTTGTTCGTGTCGCGGTCCCCGGGCTTCGTGCCTCGCTGTGCGCCGGTGCATTGATCGCGCTGTGTGGCGCTGCGCCGCATGCTCTGGCCCAGACCGTGCCCGCGGGAGCTCCCGACCCCGACGCCGTGAAACCTGCGTCGAAAGCGCAGGAGGGCCGCCCCGCGACGCCGGAGAGCGACCCGGACGTGGACGCCCTGATCGAGGAGCTGGTCAAGGCCGAGCCCGCCGACGACGACATCGCCTGGCTGTTCTCGGACGCCGACGAGTACGCCGAGCCCACGACTCTGGCAGGCAAAACCGTCCCTGCGCCGGCGTTGCCCCAGCGCGGAGGAGGCTCGCGGCGCGCTTGGGATCGGCGCTGGCGCCCGTTCGGCGTCGGCAACTACATCGTGACGGGCAGCGCACTCATGGTCGGCATGGGATCGGCGGTGATTCCCCCGACGCCCAAGCGCTGGCGCGGCCAGAACTCGTTCGACGAGGGCGTGCGCGACGCGATCGGCATCGAGGACCTCGAGGACGGCATCTGGGCCCGCGACGGCAGCGATCTGCTGCTGTCGCTCACGATCGCTTACCCGCTGCTCTTCGACTCACTGATCGTCATGTACTGGTACCGGCAGAGCCACGCGGTGGCCGCGCAGATGGCGCTGATCACGGCCGAGGCCGTCAGCGTTGCGGCGGCCGTGCAGGGCGTGACCTCTGGCTTCGCGAGCCGCCAGCGTCCGTATGGGCGCAATTGCGGCGAGAGCATCGACGGCGAGCTCAGAGACTGCTCAGGCCGCAAACGCTATCGTTCGTTCTTCAGCGGGCACACGACGATGGCGTTCGCATCCGCCGGCGTGGCGTGCTCGCACCACGCCCATCACCGCGTGTACGGTAACCCCACCTCGGACGGAGTCGCGTGCGGCGTCGCGTTCGCCGCGGCGGCGGGCACTGGCGCGCTGCGCATCGTGGGCGATCAGCACTACGGGACGGACGTGCTCGTGGGCGCCGCCTTCGGAACCTTGAGCGGACTCGGGATTCCGTGGCTCTTGCACTACGGACCGCTGGCGCGGAACGACGGCCCCCGGTCGTCCGGCATCCGCTGGAGCGTCGTGGGAGTTCCCGGTGGGCTTGGGTTGGGGGGCAAGTTTTGATGCTGCGGGCGCAGGGTCCGCGGCGACGCACAGTTCGGGCGCTGCTGCTGGCGTTCGGGCTCACGCTGAGTGAGCCGGCGCTGGCCCAGCAGCCGTTCGACATCGATTCGCCGACGCCGTCGCCGCCGGCGCCGAGCGGTACGGAGCAAGCGGTCGTGACACGCTACTGGGAGCTCGGGCGCCCGCGGCTGTTCCTCGCCACCATGGCGGAGGGCGGCTACGCCTACGTCCGACCGCGCTTCGCCCTCGGCTATGGCCAGCCTTACTGGCGCTGGATTGGTATCGAGGCTTACCCGCTCCTGTCGCTATCGGGCCTCGGTCAGTACGTCGGTCTGGGCGGTGCGGTGCCGGGCCTCACGGCGCGTGTGGGTGCGCGCTACACGTATCCGCTTGCGCGCGACTACCTCGAACCGCGCTCCAGCTACGACAGGCTGGATCTCGAGCTCCGTAAGACAGAGCCCGCCAAGTACCTCGCGCTGGAGGCGGAGGTGGCGGCCACGGTGCCGGTGCTC
Source organism: Polyangiaceae bacterium (assembly GCA_036520475.1). Taxonomy (GTDB): domain Bacteria; phylum Myxococcota_A; class Polyangia; order Polyangiales; family Polyangiaceae; genus DATDJP01. The sequence continues at coordinate 41,532 of DATDJP010000106.1, forward strand.
GTGGGTAGCATGTTCGCCATCGTGACTGCGTATCGCGTGGAATTGGTGCCGGCCGACCTGTTCGTGTTCGAGGAAAACCTGCGACAGATCATGGAGCCGCCGTACATCTGGCGCGCGCGCCTCGGCTACCTGGTTGGCTTTGGAAAAGACGGTTCGATTCGTATCGGCGCGGCGGCGGAGTATATCGGCATACCCGGCCGCGAAGAACACGTGGTGCGCGCCGGCGTACTCGGCTCGGTGCTCATCAACGCCCACCTCGAAGCCCAGGCGTCGCTCATCCCCGTCATACTCAGCCCGGACCGTCTCGGCCTGGCTGGCGGCGACTTCGGTCAGCTGGGTGTCCGTTTTCACTGGGCCACCGGCTCCAAGCCCGATCCAAAGCGTGTACGCCAGGTGCTGATCGATCGCGAGAAACGGCGCGCCAAGGAGCGCGGCGACGATGCGCTACCCGAAGAAGCACGACCCTGAGTACGGCCGATGTTGGCGGCGCGAAGGGCGCGCTCAGAACGTGGTGGTGCGACTCGGGGCTTTGGCTTGCTGCGTGCGCTGCGCCGTCGCTTGCTCGGTGCTCTGGGCCTTCGCCTGCGCGAGCAGCGTCTGACGGTGGCCGTCGAGCTCGGCCAGACTGCACACGGCGTTGCCATCGACATCCAGGCGCGCGAACACCTTCGTCAGGCGCTCGCCGGTTTGAATCGCCATCACGCGTGACAGCTCGCCCACGCTGAACGAGCCGTCGCGATCGAGATCCAAGCGCGCGAACCGCGCGGCATCCATCTTCGGAACTTCAGCGCGTACGACGCGACCATCCCGGTTGCGATCGAGCTGTGCGTGACGCGCGCGCACGCGCTTGCCGATGTACTTGTGCACGATCTGGGCGAGCTCGTCCTGGTTCACGTGACCGTCCGCATCCGAGTCCGCGAGCGCCAAAAGCTTCGCCGATGCATCGCTGGCTGCGGCCGACACTTCATCCGACTTGATGACATCCGACTTGATGACGGACTCAGGCTCCGCCCTGGCATGGGCGGCGGCGGCGAGTGAGCTCAGTGCGACACACAGGGCGAGATGCTTTTTCATGTTCCGGTGCTCCGAGCCTTTCCAGGTGGTCTTCATCAAGCGCGCAGAGAAGTGAAGCTTCGATTCTATATCGCCCGCGCCCCATCCGCGAGCCACTTACCGATGCCACGGCGCTTCTTTCTGTTAAACGGAAATCTGCGGGCGAAATTAAGGGGCTGAACGGGGCAAAATGGGCGTGTGTGGCCGTTTGCGCGTTAGGGTTGACTCCAGGTTTTTCGATTGAACAGCCGCGTCCTTGCAATGTAGCACCGCGAACTTAACCGACCCTGAACGACTCCAGTGTGGGTGACTGTGAGGTCGAGCGCGCAGGCTTCAGGTCGACGGCCGCGCGTCGTTCTTGTCTCACACATGCGTGTCTTTTCTGGAGAGGTCAGCGACGTTGGCATGAGCTCTGGCGTGCGCCCGGTCGCCGGCGTCGGCGCCAGCCGATCGCTGCGGCCCGACGGGCGCGCAGGTGAAGTCATTGGGCGCTACGAGCTCCAGGACGTGCTCGGAACCGCGGCGCTCGGCACGCTATACCGCGCGACACACGTACACACGCGCAAGAGCGTTGCCATCAAGATCCTGCATCCGGAGCTCGCTTGCAGTAATGCCACCGCGCTGCGTTTCGAGCGCGAGGCGGTGACCACGAGTCGCATCAGTCATCCGAACGTCGTGGCCGCGAGCGATTTCGAACGACTATCCGACGGCACGTTGTACCTGGTGCTCGAGTACGTCGCCGGGCCGAGTCTGCGTGAGCTGCTCGTCGATGGGCCATTGCCGGCGGAGCAGGCCCTGCACATCACTGCACAGGCTGTGGAAGCGCTGGGCGCTGTGCATGCGGCCGGAGTCATTCATCGCGCCGTAAAGCCAGAAAACCTGCTGCTGGCGTTCCGGGACGGACAGCAGCACTTGAAATTGACTGACTTCGGGCTGGCAACGTTCGCGCCCGAGCACGATTGCGACGTCATCACGCGCGTGGGCGTGAGCGTGGGTACGCCCGAATACATGTCCCCTGAGCAGGTACTCGGACAGTGGTTCGACCAGCGCGCGGACTGGTACTCGCTCGGTATCGTGCTGTACGAGATGCTGGCGGGCTCGCCGCCTTTCACCGCCGAAAGCGCCGTCCGCGTTCTGGAAATGCATCTCGAGGAAGAGTTGCCGGCGCTCCCTGCGTCCGTTCACCCGCGGCTTTCCGCGCTGGTTTCCCGGCTGCTCGCGAAGAGCCCCGAGGCGCGGCCGCAGAACGCCGCAGATCTACTCACGGAAATCGAGGAAACGGCCGCGCAGCTGGCTCAGCACGAGCTGCGCGCGCGCTGGTCCCTGCGCAGCCTGTTCAGCGGCGGAACGCGGTAGTCCACCCACCGCCGCCCGGGAATCAGCTAAACTAGAGGTATGTCAAGGCACGGGCGCGCGCGCGGCGAACCCTTCCATACGGGGAGCGGGCCGGCGGCGCTTCTTGCGCTGGCCCTCTTTGCGGGCTGCACTGCCGTGGCCGGCTTGGACAAGGAGTACGTGGCCGAGCCCGAGGAGGGCGCCCAGGGCGGCACCGCTGGCGTGCTGGCTGGCAACGGCGGTCGCGCGGGTTCCGGTTCAGGCGGAACAGCATCTTCGACCTGTGAGAACACCGGTTGCCCCTCCGGAGAAAAGTGTTGCGGGGCTCCCACCTACGCCGATGCCGGCCTCGACCCGAACGTGCGGCAGTGCGTGGAGCCCAGTCCGGCCTTTGGTTGCGGGGCGACCGATTGCGACTCGTGCCCTTTCCCACCGCCGGAAAACTCGATCAGCGTCTGTAAGGACGGGCGCTGCGGCATCCAGTGCCATCCCGGGTTTTCGGAACAATCAGGCCAGTGCGTTGCGAACGGCTCAGGCGGCGCTGGCGGTACGGGCAGCGGCGGCACGGGAGGCGGCGCGCCGGCGTGTGACCTGACGCAATGTCGGGGTTGCGGCTTCGCCGGACCGTTTACCTGCTGTCGCGAGGACGGCAGCGGCTGTGGCTGTACGTGGGCCCCCTTGTACTGCTGGTGAGCCCCGACTCAGCTATCACCGCGCGAGCGTAGCGCCGGCGCGAAGTTCCGCCATGTACTCGGGGCCGTTTCGGCCGGTCCAGATTTCCGTGGAGACGATCGCGCGCTCTCGCACGGGCGCGAGCCGTGCCAGCTCGGAGTCGGCACGGTAGTCGTCGAACGCCTGCGCGCTCGGGAACGACACGACGTGCACTTCCTTGAGCTGATCCAGGTCGTCGAGCGGAAACACCAAGGTCCGTTCGATGGCCCCTCCGTATCTTCGCATGATGCGCGCTGCACGCCGCTCGAATGCTCGAAAATCTTCGAGCCGTGCGCGCGACACCGTGAGTATCACCAAGAGCGCGAGCGGCTCGTGCGCGGTCGTTACCATTCGCCTCGGTTCGGCATCGACAGCCACGGCTCCCGTGGCGGCAGTGCCTCACCTTTCTGCAAGAGCTCGACGGAGAGTTGATCGGGCGAGCGCACGAACGCCATCCGTCCGTCGCGCGGCGGTCGGAGGATGTCGATGCCGGAGCTCTGCAGCTTTTGGCAGCAAGCGTAGATGTCATCGACCTGATACGCGACGTGCCCGAAGTGGCGTCCCACGCTGTAGGGTTCCTGCTGATCCCAGTTGTGCGTCAGCTCCAGCTCGGCCGTGTCGCCGGCGGCCCCCGTGCCCAGGAAGACCAGCGTGAAGCGGCCCTGAGCGTGGTCGTGCCGGCGCGTTTCGCGGAGGCCCAGCGCCTCGAAGAAGCGCAGCGTGCGGTCCAGATCGAACACGCGGATCATGGTGTGGAGATAGCGCATGACAAGGTCTCCGTGGGCTCGCGGGGAATCATTTGGGGATGTCGTCGCCGACGGCGTGGCGCAAGCGTACCTCGGCGATCCGCTTCTGTAGCCGCGCGTTCACCTCGTTGAGCCGCGCCGACAGCAAGTCGGTCTCCGCTTCAATCACCTCCGTGGTCGTGGCGCGACCCACTCGATACAGATCGATCGCGACGCGGTACGCCTCTTGTGATGCGGCCACTTCGCGTGCGGCGCTGTTCAGCGCCGCGTCGGCCTGAGCGCGTGCGAGGTACTGCTGAGCGACCTCCTGGCGAATGCCGTCGGCGAGAGCCGCGCGCTGTGCGCGCAGCGCGCGCGCGTTCGCCTCGAGCTCGCGGGCTCGCGCGCTGTTGTCGAACGCCTCGCCGACTGTCCAGGTCGCGGCCACGCCCGCGGACCAGGTCGCCCGCCAGCGCTCTTGTGGCGGGAAATACCGCTGGTTTGGGTTGGAATAGTTGACGTCGCCAAATGCGTCGAGGCGCGGCCAGGCACCGGCGCGCTGAGCGCTCGCCGCCTTGCGTGCCGCGCGTTCTGACTCGTGGAGCGCGCGCAGCTCGAGGCGGCGCCGGAGCGCGGAGGCAGTGAGCGTGTTCATTTGCCCCGGCAGCGGCGTGAGCGGCGTGCTCACGTCTTCACCCACGCGGTAGCCGGCGGCGGACTCGTCGTCCATGAGGATCGCGAGTTGCCGTTCGGTCAAGTCGCGAAAGCTCTGCGCTTCGATCAGCACTTGCTCCGTGCTCGCTTGCAACGCTTCGAGCCGCATCACGTCCGCGCGCGTGATCGTGCCGAGCTCGAAGGCCGGGCCGGAGTCCTTGAGCCGCGCGCGGGTGCGCTCCAGAGATTTTTCCGCGACGGCCACGCGCGCCAGCGAGCGCAACCACTCGTAGAACAGCGCCTGAGCGTCCGAGCGGACCTTGAGCCGCTCCGCTTTGACTTGCAGCTCCGACGCTCGTCGGTTCGCCGATGCGCCAGCGGCGGCGTTCGACAAACGCAGGATGTAGTCGGAGATGGGAACGTTCAAGGTCGCCGTCAGCGCGTAGTTGTCTTCTACTGCGTCGATCGCGACTGCCTGCGCAGCGACCGGCAGGCCCTGGGAGTCGAGCACGCACTGGCCCTGCGGGCACGCCCCGACCGTCAACGGCCCCGGATTCAACGCGCCCACGAGCGCGCCGCTTCCGAAGCCGGCGCTGACCGGCGAGAGGCGCGTATACGATGCGCGTAAGGTCAAGGTCGGAAAAAACTGAGCGGTGGTTTGTGCGACGCGTGCGCGCGCCGCGTCCACTTCCGCGAGGCGTTGCTGCACGGCGGTGCTGCTCGCGGCAGTGCGGTCCGCGACCTGTGCGGCGGTGAGGCCGCCGGGCTGAGGCGCGAGCACGACCGCGGCTTCGTCAACCGCCGGTCTGGGCGCGGCGCCAGGGCCGAGGGGGCTTTCCGCGGGAGCAGCCGCGCGGTCCGGCAGTGGCTTTTGGGGCTGAGCGAGCGCCGAAGCTCCAGCCCAGGTGAGGAGGATCAGAAGCGTGCGAAGGATTCGCTGGTTCACGGGGGATCTCCGCTTGTCGGGAGCGAGCGCGTGCGCCCGCCGCGTTTGCGAGAACACCCATAGGTAGCCTGCCCCTCTCCCCGCAACCTTTAAGGCCAGTCGCAGCCCAGGGCTAGGGCGTGTTCCTAAATTGGGATTTCCGGCGTGCCCGTAAACGTGCCCGTTACGTGCCCGTGCCCGTGCCCGAAAGGCGCAACTTCGAGCACGGCAGAGCCGAAGAAGGCACATGGCGCTCGATCATGACCGACTGGATGTCTAGCAGCTCGCGCTGGATTTTCTGATCGTCGCGCGCCGCCGTCCCCGCAC
>DATDJP010000107.1:0-14677 GCA_036520475.1 Polyangiaceae bacterium
GACGTGGCTCAGCAGCTCTTGAGCCTGCTCGATCTCGGCGTAGAGCTCCTGGCTCGCGGTGAACTCCACTCGGTAGCTGGACGCCGACAGCGGCTCGAGTCTGGCCCGAGGTGAAGCTTTGTCTGCTCCAGGACAGACCGACGCTGCGGGCCGGCCGGATCCTGCCTGTCCCAGCGGCAAGGCCGACGGACTGGCGACGGGGTCGATACGGGCCGGAACATCCGGGCGTGGGAACCAGCGGGCGATCAGCTGCTCGATGGCGCGGCGCGACAAGCCTCGTGCCTCGGCGAGCAAGGCGTCCGCGTTGTGCACGGTGAGATACGGCGCGAGCAAGAACAACCCGGTCAGGTGGATAGCTCCACTGCGCAGCTCGTCCAGCACAGCCGGCAGCTGTCTCGCCAAGTGTGCGACCCGGACGCGCTTGGACGCCTCGTCCTCGCTGTAGCCGAGACGCTCGATGCAAAAGCTACGAAGCGAAGCGCACGCCTGTTCGAGGTACAAACGCCGGCGGTCGATCTCCGCCAGGTACGCGATGAGCTCGGCAGTGGTGGCTCGCTCGCGCGTGAGCAAGACGGGTACGTGAGCGAGCAGCTCGGAATCCGAACTGGTCGATAGAGATGCCATTTCTCCGGCATAACACGGTGTTTTTGTCGTTCGCTGGCGGCGCAGAGAGCGCGTTTCACGGCTCTGAATGAAATCAAAATCGTCGGCTGCGTGAACGCCCGTGTGCGTGTCTTCTTGTGCGCGCGCGGCGTCGTTGGTGTGCGAAGAGCGCAATCGCGCCGCGCTCTCGTCTGCGCGTCGTCAACGAAATTGTGAAACCGTCGCGATTTTTACCGCCGGCGCCGCAGAGCCGAGCGCGCGACGTCGTGGGGCAACACGCTTCGAGCTCGCCACCAATTCAGTGGCGAGCCGGCAACCACCTCTGCAGTCTCGGCCGCGGCAGCGCCCGCGGGCGATTCGACTCGAGCTTGCTGCGTGCGTGCGCAACGTGTTTACCCGTCCGATGTGCGGGCTCGTCGAGCACCTCGAAGGTCACCAGCCCCACCCCACGCGCTATCCGCGGCCGTGAATCAGCGCTTGGTGGCCACGCGCGCGCGGGCGGCAATCAGCGTGTTGTCGAGCAACATGGCGATCGTCATCGGGCCCACGCCTCCGGGCACCGGCGTGATGGCGGAGGCGATTGGCTCGGCGGCGGCGTAGTCCACGTCGCCGCAGAGCTTACCCTGCTCGTCCCGGTTTTGACCGACGTCGATGACCACCGCGCCGGGCTTGACGGCATCCGCGCCGAGCAGCCGCGCGCGACCAACCGCCGCGATCAAGACGTCCGCTTCCCGACAGCGCTCTGTCAGATCGCGCGTACGCGAGTGGGCGATCGTCACCGTGGCGTGCTCGGCGAGCAGCAGCGCGGCCATGGGTTTGCCCACGATGTTGCTGCGCCCGACCACGACTGCGCGCGCGCCAGCGAGCTTCACCCCGGCCTCGGCGAGCAAGCGCATGCAGCCGCGCGGCGTGCACGGCACGAGCCCCTGCTGCCCCGACCAGAGCGCGCCGACGTTCACCGCGTGAAAGCCATCGACGTCCTTGCTGGGGTCGATGGTTTCGAGAATGGCCTCGGAGCGAATGCCCTTCGGCAGCGGCATCTGGACCAGGATGCCGTCAACATCGGGATCGGTGTTGAGCTGGCGCACCAGCCGGAGCAGCTCGGCCTCACTGACGGTCGCCGGTAACGTGTGCAGCTTGCCGGCCATCCCGATTTCGAGCGCGGCTTTTTCCTTGTTGCGCGTGTACAGGAGCGACGCAGGGTCTTCGCCTGCGAGCACCACGTGCAAACCCGGAGCGCGTCCGTGCTGCTCCTTGAATTGCTGAACGCCGAGTGCGACTTCGGCGCGGACCTGTTTCGCTACCGCTTTACCGTCGAGTAGTTGGGCCACGGGCCGCGGCTTACCAGAGCGGGTGGACAGCGGCCAGGACAGGCCGCGGCGCCGGCGGGTGGATCAGGGCAATTCCACGCGAAATCCCAGGAATGTCACCGAGTCGGCTGCGATCTGGATCTCCTGAAAGCCCGCCGCAGCGCCGCTCCACGCCAGGTTGTGCACGGAGCCGGGGAACGTCTCGGCCGGGATGTTCACGACCAGGGCAGTGCCCGCGCTGCCGGTGCCGGTGGTCACGTCGGTGTACGAGCCGTCAGCGTCGTAGATGACCGTCTCGGCGCCATCGATGTGAACGGTGAGCCCCTCGACTGGCGTATCCGGAGCGGCGTTGTCCACGAAGAACACGACGACCTGCCCGCTGCCGGGCTGGCGCTGCGTCGGAAGTGTGATGAGCTGATAGATGAAGTCGAGCGCCTCGGCCTGAATCGCGGCGAGCTCCACGCTGGCGTTGCTGCGCGTGTCGAGCGCCTGCAACGTGGGCAGCACCGGGCCGTTCGCCGCGGCTGGTTTGACGCCAACCCAGGTCCTCTCCGCCACGCGGATGCCGCCCAGGCGGAACGAATTGTCGCCGTCGAAGCCGGTGCTCACGTAGCCGCCACGCCGGGCCTCGGCGTGGATGGTCGCGGTGCCTGGAAAGGGCAATTGGGTGCTGAAGTCGTCCCCGAGGGCCACCACGGTACCCACGAGCTCAGCGAGCACGTTCGCTCCCGAGTCCGCTCGGGCGTCGGCTCCGCCATCCCGCGTGCCGCCACCTCCGCCGGGCGGGTACGGTCCGCAGCCTGCGTCGGGGACCGAGCAGCTGCCGGAGGGGGGCGGCCGAGAGTCGCTGTCCTGGCACCCGAGCGCGCAGGCCGCGGAAAACGAAGCCAAAAATAGCGTAAACGGGGCCGCCGGCCTCATTCAGCAGAGCTTAGCGCGGCGGGCGGCGTCGCGCGTTTTTCTACACGGGACAGAAAATAGCGATGCGCGGCGACAGCCACGGCAAACAGCCCCAAGCTGATCAGCTGCGACGTGCTCAGGCCCAGGAAGCCGCCGCGGTCATCGCTGCGCCAAAATTCGAGCGCGAACCGCGCCAGGGCGTACAGCGCGAGGAACCCGACGAACACGTGCCCGTCGTAGCGTTTTCTGCCGTGCACGTAGAGCAGGAGAATCGCCGCGATCGCGAAGCAGGCGGCGGACTCGTAGATCTGTGTCGGATGAACCGGCAGCGACGCCAGAAAGGGCGAGTCGATCAGCCCGCTGCGATGCTGAAATTCGCTGGCGGCACTGTTCGGCGGAAACACGAGGCCCAGATGCCCGGCGTGGGGTTTGCCGAAGCAGCAGCCCGCGAGCAAGCAGCCCATGCGTCCGAAGCCGATGGCAGTGGAAATCGTGATGCCGGCCATGTCCGCGGCCTTCAAGAACGGGAACCGGTCGCGCTTCAGCAGGTACCAGGCCGCGGCGGTTCCGCCGATGAATCCGCCGTAATAGGTGAGCCCGCCCGCCCAGAACTTCGCCCAGGACATGCACAGATCGATGCGGCCCGCGAGGCCGTCGGGCACGATCGGGCGGCACACCTGCTTCGCCTCGTCCCAGTTGCCGAGCGGCCCGTGCGGATGGCTGCCGATCCCGAGGAACCAACCCTCCGAGAACTGATCGCGCAGGCATTCGGCGCGGGTGATCTTCCATTCGACCAGCGAGGGGTCGGTGCACAGATGCACGTAGTCCCAGAAGTAACCGTCCGCCAGCACGTGCAGGATGCGGGCGCCGATGACGCCGACGAGCATGCCCATCAGGCCGAGATCGACGATCACGTCCGGGTCCTGCCCGACGCGTTTGGCCCACACCGCACCCATCGCGGTCGCGAACAGCACGCCCGCGAGCAGCAGAAAGAAATAGCTCGGGAACGGGATGTCTAAGAAGGTGAACAGCCGGCTTTGCATGGGGCGTGCGGCTTCGACTCAACCTGCCGCGGGAGGTTTGCTCGATGCGGCGGGATCGCCCGCTGCAAGCGGTGGCGTCGGCTGCAGGCCGTGCGCCGGCGTGTGCCGTCGCGACGTGAACATGTCGACCGCCATCAGGCCCACCCCGATGCAGATCGCGATGTCGGCGACATTGAACGTGGGCCAGTGATCGGTGATCGACCAGCGCGACACGTAGCGCGCGATGAACGTGTTCATCGATTCGATCCACTGCGCGCGGTAGTCGATGAAGTCGATGACACTGCTGCGCGTGACGCGGTCCGAAAGATTTCCGAGCGCGCCGCCGAGCACCAGCGGTAAGCCCCACTTGAGCGCGCGCTGCCCCGGCATGAGGCGTCCGTAGAGGGACACGATGAACGCGATGGCGAGCAAGCTGACGAGCAGAAAAAACGGCTTTCTGACATGTTCGCTCGCGTTCTGGAGGAGTCCCCACGCGCCGCCCTTGTTGTAGGCGAGCGTGAACTGGAGATGGTCCTTGATGAGGACGATCGACGGCTCCAAAAATGAGCGATTGGACAGCGTGATTTCGGCCCACGCCTTGCTCGCGACGTCGAGAAACAAGGAAACGGCAGCCACCACGCCGAAGAACACGAAGGTCGGCGGCTTACCCGCGGGTTCCACGCTCTTCGCCATTGGCGCCGGGGTCGAGGTTGAAGCTTCGGTCGGCGCGGCGGCGGGCGCGAGCGAAGAGGGCGAGGGCTCCGTCATCCGTGGTGCGAGCTTTCCTACGACAGGTCGCTGACTCGGGCTAGTACTGAGAGCGAGGGTCGCGGATTTGACCCATACGGAACATTTGTATAGTGTTCCTGCATGCCGTCCCCGCCCTGGTCGCAGGAGCTAGGAGTTCAGGCCGTCATCGACCGGTGGTTCGCCGAAGGCAGCGTGCGGCGCTGCCTGGCGGCCGAGCGGCTGATCGGCTCGAGCACGGCCCGGACCGCGCCGATGCCCGAGCGCGTGCACCCCCAGCTGCGCGCCGCGCTCGAACGGCGCGGCATCCATTCCTTGTACAGCCACCAAGTGGAGGCCGTGGAGGCCGCGCTCGACTCGCGACACGTGGTGATCGCGACGCCCACGGCAAGCGGCAAGAGCCTGTGTTTCCACGTCCCCGTGCTGGACGCGCTGTGCCGGAGCGAGACCGCGAGCGCGCTGTTTCTCTATCCCACGAAGGCGCTCTCGCGCGATCAGGAGCAGAGCGTGCGCGAGCTGATCGCCGAAACCGGCCTCGCGATTCCGGCGACCGTCTACGACGGGGACACGCCGGGAGATGCGCGCCGCGCCGCCCGCGAACGCTGCCGCATCGTGCTCAGCAATCCGGACATGCTGCACGCCGGCATTCTGCCCAATCACGCGCGTTGGGCGGCTTTTCTGCAGAATCTCCGCTACGTCGTGCTGGACGAGCTGCACACGTACCGCGGCGTATTCGGCTCGCACATGGCGCACGTGATCGCGCGCCTGCGGCGCATCGCCGCGTTTCACGGGTCGCACCCCACGTTCATCTGCGCCACTGCGACGATCGGCAATCCGCTCGAGCACGCGGCGCGGCTCCTGGGTGTGGCGCCCGAATCCGTGACGCTCGTGGAGCGCTCGGGCGCGCCGCACGCGAGCCGGCAAGTGTTTCTGTACAATCCGCCCATCGTCAACGAAGAGCTCGGCATTCGCGCCAGCACGTTGAAGCGAAGCGTGCGGCTCACTGCCGACCTCCTGCGCGCGCGCGTCCCGACGATCGTGTTCGGGCCCTCGCGCAACTCCGTGGAGGTCATGCTCAAATACCTCCGCGCAGAGTGCGGTGACCTGGCCGGTAGTGACGCGATCATGGCCTACCGCGGCGGCTATCTCCCCGAGACGCGCCGGCGCATCGAACGCGGGCTACGCAGCGGCGAAATCCTGTGCGTCGTGGCCACCAACGCGCTCGAGCTCGGCATCGACATCGGGGATCTCGATGCGGTGGTGTGCACCGGCTATCCGGGCAGTATCGCGGGCACGTGGCAGCGCTTCGGGCGCGCCGGCCGGCGCGGGTCTACCAGCGTCGCGCTCCTGGTGTGCGGGAGCGCGGCGCTCGATCAGTTTCTGGCACGCGAGCCGGAGTACTTGCTGGAGGCCGGCGCCGAAGAAGCGCGCATCGACCCCGACAACGTGGAGATCCTGATCCAGCACTTGAAGTGCTCGGCGTTCGAGGCGCCCTTTCGCATCGGCGCACCCGATGTGCGCGGCCATGCTCCCGACGGAGGCGAGAGTTATTTGACGCTCGACGCCAGCGCCACTCGCGAGGCGCTCGAATACCTGCGCGGTCACGGGCTCGTGCATGCGTCGGGCTCTTCGTACCACTGGTCCGGTGAAGCCTTTCCCGCCAATCACGTCTCGCTCCGCAACGTGGGCTGGGACAACTTCGTGATCATCGACGTCGCTCACGGCAAGTCCATCGCCGAGCTCGACTGGCGCGCCGCGCACACCATGCTTCACGAGCAAGCCATCTACCAGCACGACGCCGCGCAGTACCAGGTCGAGCGCCTCGACTACGAGAATCACAAGGCGTTCGTGCGCAAAGTGGAGCCCGACTACTTCACGACCGCCCTCACCTACCGCACCGTTTCCGTCATCGAGACGCGCGACGAAGCGGCGCTCTCGCGCGCGGCCGTCGGCTGGGGCGACGTGAAGGTCGTCGAGAAGGTCACCGGGTACAAGAAGATCAAGTTCTTCACCCACGAGAACGCCGGCTACGGCGACGTGTTCTTGCCCGAAATGCAGATGCACACCACGAGCTTCTGGTTCACGCTGCCGGAAGCGCTGGTCGCGCGCTGGCTCGCCGAGCAGCGCCTGTCGCGGCCCGAGCTCATCGACGGCCTGCGCGGTCTGGGTTCAGCGCTCGAAATCTTGTCGACATTGTGCTTGATGTGCGACGCGCGCGACATCGGGCAAACCCTGGGAGACGGCGCAGAACCCACGAGCCCCGAGGAGCCCGCACGCGCGGCTCCGGGCCGCGATCCGGACCTCGGACGCACCGGAGGGTTCAGCCCCACCGTGTTTCTGTTCGATGCGCATCCGGGCGGCGTCGGCCTGGCCGAGCGCATCTACGAGCGCGCCGAAGATTTGTTGGCGCGCGCCCGCGAGCTCATCGAACGCTGCCCGTGCGACTCGGGCTGTCCCGCGTGCGTCGGTCCGAGCCACGAGCACAGCGCACGCAAACGGCTCTCGCTACTTTTGTTCACGCTGCTCGATTTGCGCGCGGCCACGCCGCTCCCCGCCCGCGCCAGCTGAGCTCTTTTCCGACTATTTTCGACGAAGTGGCCAGTCTTGCAGCAGCGGGACCGGTGCGCCCGGGCCGCTCTGCACGATGGCGCGCTCGCACTCGGCGACGCTCAGCCGGCGTGGGCCGAAGATGGTGGGATCTGCGGCGTCAGCGTCCATCAGCGATTCGGGCTGGTCGACACCGAAGTCGTCGGGATGGTCCGGCATGTCCAGCAGGATGTGTCCGAGCTCGTGAGCAAGCGCGTACGAGCGCGCACCCGCCCGCACGCCGGCGCGATCCAGGATCACGACGTTGCGCACGCCGGCTCCCTCGGAATAGATGAACGACTCGCCGATGCGGCCGCTGCGCGCGAAGCTCGGCACGATGAACACTTCGATCGTGCTCGGGTTACCGTCGTCGAACGCCTTGATCAGCGCGCGCTCCTCGATGGTACCCGCGACGGCGTCGAAATCCGTGAAGTGCGTCAAACCGTCGGCGAGGTCGATTTCGCCGAGACACAGCCGCAAGGTCGGGTCGCTCGAGAGCTCCGCGCGCGACGAGGCTTCGATCACTGCGGGCGTGCCGTCGACGTTCTTCACGAGCACGTCCACGGTGCGCAGCGCCCCCGACGCAGTGCGAGCGTTGGGACTCAGCTCGGCGCGCAGGCGCGCCTGCCGCAGCGCCTCCGTGAGCGTGTTCGCCACCTCCGTAGGAGTCTGCCCCGCCCGCGTGCGGACGCGCAGCTCGCGACCCGCGACTCGGAACGCGAGCTCCCCGCCGCTCGCGGGCAGCCCCTGTTCGCAGCCCACCGCCAGCAAGTGCGCGGGAGGTGGATCGACGACCGCGATGTCGAGCTCGTGCGGCAGACCGAAATGAATCCCGCATTGCCCCCAGAGCGCGCTGGCCGTCCGCACCTCTTCGCGCGCGATCGCGAGCGCGCCGCGCGTATCCCCGCCGACCGGCACGGATCCGCCGGGAGCGAGCCGCACGACCCGGACGCGCAGCTGGCCGCGGTAGCGTTCGAGCGCACCGAGCCGTGTCTTGCGCGGTCCTCCGACGCGGATCGCGGCCACCTTGCGCCCATTGAGCTGCACGGACAGCGTGCCCCCGACCTCCGCGCGCAAGGAGCGGCCGGAGGAGCTCGGGTGGCTGCGATCGATGAGATCGGCGGTGGCGCGAATCAGCGGAGTTCGCCGGCATTTGTCGGGCGGGGCGATGGCCGGGGGACAGGGCGCCACGGCGGTCGGCACGTCGTCGAGCAGGTCGAGCGCTTCTCCCGAGGGGCGCCGAGAGCGAATCCGCACTCGCGCGGGGAGCTCGGACTCGGGGCCTGCGATGAACCAGTGGAGCGCGTCAGGATCGGGCTTTTTGGCCTCTTCACGGGCTCCCAGCGATCGGGGGAGCACCCGACTCAACGAAGCGTGTGATCGGGCGAGGTCGACGCGTTCACCCCTTCCGTCCACGGCGTGCAGCTCGAGCACGGCGACGTCGATCTGGCGATCGCTCAGCACGACGCGAGCGGTGCCGCGCTTCACGCCCTGCAAGCCGGCACGCGCGGGCAACAGCGCGCGCGCCCCGATGATCGTTCCCTCCGTGACCACGCGCACCGCGTCCCCTTCGATGGCCAGCAGCCGTGTGCGCGGCGGCAGCCCCGTCAGCCAGTGCACGTCTTCCAGGGCCGACCCCACCGGCTTGGTGCTGAGCACGTCGGCTACTCCGTTGCCGTCGTCGTCGTCGAGGTCCGCGACGAGTACGAGCTTCGCGGGCGGTTGCGCAGACACGTCGGCCGCCAGCGCCGCCAGCGCGACGCCCAGCAGCGTGCCCCAAAGCCTCATTCGACCCACCCGAGCTGCACGCGACGGTACGTGGGTTCGTCGACAACGCTGCGCGTCACGAGACGCCCGGCACCCGCCGCCGTCAGTAAATTGCCCCAGATCGAGGTCGCAAGTTGTTTACTGCTCGCGAGCTCCGCACCGAGCTCGAGCGGCGTCTGCGCCTCGCCGGCGTCGTAGAGCGCCGCCGCGGCCAGGCCGCGCAGCGCCTCGCGCCGGTGATTCCTCGCCAGGTCGCCGAGCTCCTCGCGCAAGTCCCGTCGCTCATGATCGCGGATCAAATAGAGCGCGGCGCGCGTGCCCATCTCATGCGTCAGGCCCGGCGTCTTGATGAGGTTCTCGAGCATGCCTCGCGCCGCGGGCACGCGAGCTTCGGCCAACCGGAACAAGAAGGTCGGATCGCGATCCGCGCTCGGGCGATCACTCAGCCGCGCGATCAAGTCGAGCGTGGGCCGAGCCGGAGCCGCATCCTGATCGCCCGCCAGCGCCCACGCCACCATCGCCCACGCCGCCCGGGCGCTGCTCGGCCCTTCCCGCGCGCGCTGTCGCGCTTCTTCGAGAGGACGCGGATCGCCGGCGCGCACCGCGATTTCCGCCAGTACCAGCCAGCGCCCGAGGTGGCGCTCGGCGTCGCGCAGCACGGCCAGCGCGGGCGCGATCGCGATCGGCATGGGCGCACTCCACAACAGCGGCACGAAGAGCTCGACGCACAGCGCGATGCGATGACTCTCTTTGATCTTCGGCGCGACACCGGCGATGTGCGCGCCGTTCGACTCGCGGCGCGCCACACGCGCGACCTCCGCCGCAAACGCGAGCTGGGGGTGCCGGCTCGTCGCGAGCCGCGCGAGCACCTCCCCGAGGGCCGGGTCGTTCGTTAAACAAGCCGCCGACAACGTGGCGAGCCCGCCCGCGTCATCGGCGGCGAGCGCCGTGCGGAGCGCAGCGCCCGCGCGCTTGTCCGCCATTTCGCCGAGCGCGCGCACCGTGGCCGCGTAGAGCGGGCGCTTGTACGACCCGCGCTGGACCATGGTTTCGACCGCATCCAGGATCGCCTTGCGCAAACGCTGCGAATAGGGCGCGAGCACACGCAACGCTCCCCCGAGCTTCGCCTCGTGAGCCGGCTTGCGGCGGATCGCAGCGCCGAGATCCGACTCGAGGCGCCCCAGGGCCACTTCGCCCAGGACCTCCCCCTGCTCCGCCTTTTTGCTCATTAGGCTAGAAAGAAGAAGATACACCTTTCCGGGGCACGGAAAACGGCTCACAGCCCGTACATCTGATGAGTTGACCGAGATACTCCGTCCAAACTAGTTATAGGGGCGCCTGAATCCGCCCGAGGAGAATTCCCATGCAAAAAGCTGCTCTTGCCTTAGTGCTCGCCACCGTGGTTCCCGCGCTCGTCGTCGGCGCGTGCAAAAAGAAAGACGAAGAACCGCCGCCAGCGCAGGGTGGTTACGGGCAGCCAGGCTACGGGCAACCCGGTTACGGCCAGCAGCAGCCGGGCTACGGCCAGCAGCAGCCGGGCTACGGCCAGCAGCCGGGCTACGGCCAGCAGCAGCAGTATCCGCAGCAGCCCGCGCCCACGGCGACCGCCGCACCGACTGCCACCGGCACCACGTCGCAGCCGGCCGCCTTCTCGTTGCCCTGCACGTCCGATGCGAACTGCATGACACACCGCTGCAACACCCAGGCCGGCAAGTGCGCCTGGCCCTGCCAGAGCGACGCGGATTGCATGCCGGGCAACAAGTGCATGGCCCCGCAGTGCATCCCCGGAGGACAGTAAGCGGTTAGCCGCTCTTCTCGATTCGCAGGCGGAGCACTTCGTCGCCGATGGAGTGCTCCTTCATGTCGCCGGAGGCTTCGACCTGGACGTTCGTCGCCAGGCACTCGCGTGCGATCAGGTCTCGGCCTTTGTCGGCGATGCGACGCATGCGGTCGCTGCCGTCGATCCAGAGCGCGATGCGATCGGTGAACTCGAGCCCGAGCTCTTTGCGGGCCGCTTGCATGCGGCTCATGATCTCGCGCAGGTAGCCCTCATCGATCAGCTCGTCCGTCAGCGTCGTGTGGAGCACCACCACGCCCGCACGGCCGGTCTCCGCCGCGAACCCTGGCTGCGCCTCGACCAGCACCTCGAGCTCCTCGAGTACCAGCTCGAGCGGCTGACCCTGAACGTCGAGCACGAGCTTGCCGGTGCGTGACAGCTCCGCGTGGAGCTCCGTCCCCGAGCGCGCGTCCAGCGCCTTTTTCACGTCCTGAACCCCTTTTCCGAGGCGCGGGCCGAGATTCCGGAAGTTCGGCTTCAGGCGGAACGCGACCGCGCCCTGCTCGTGACCGGGATACATGAACTCCAGCGTGTGCACGTTGAGCTCGTCCTGGATGAGCTCGCGGTACGGAGTCAGCCGCTTCAAGAGCTCGCCATCGTTGAACACGACGTCCGCGCGCGAGAGCGGCTGGCGCACCTTGAGCTTGTTGGCCGTACGCACGCTGAGCCCCAGGCTGACGATTTCGCGAACGGCGCGCGTTTCCTCGACGAGCCGCTCGTCGATTTCGCCGAGGTCGGCCTCGGGATATGCGTCGAGGTGCACGCTCTCTTTCGCCCCCGGTACGCCCGCGCGCACGACGAGGTTCTGGTACATCTCCTCCGCGATGAACGGAATGAACGGCGCAGCCAGCTTGGCGATGGTGGCGAGCGCCGTGTACAGGGTGGCGTACGCGTCGCGTTTGTCCGCTTCGAGACCCGCTGCCCAGAAGCGAGCGCGACTGCGCCGCACGTACCAGTTCGAGAGCGCCTCCACCAGGTCGACGAGCCGCAGCGCCGCGTCGTAAGCCAGGTAGCCGTCGAGCGCCTGGCGTACGTCGCGCACGGCGAGGTGCAGCTCGCTGAGCATCCAGCGATCGAGCAGCGCGCGTTCGCCGTACGGGCGGCCGGCGTGCGCCGCCTCAGTGGGGCGCCAGCCGTCGATGTTCGCGTAGATCGTGAAGAACGAATAGACGTTCCGCAGCTTGACCTGGAAATCCTTTTGCAGCGTGCGCACGTTCGACAGGCTGTGGCGCGTGTTGCTCCAGGGCGGTGAAGCCGCATAAAAGAACCAGCGAAAAGCGTCCGCGCCCGGCGCCGGTGTGCTCTCGTCTTCGAGCGTCACGCGCTGGGCAACCGGCGCACGCGGCACTTCGACCGGCATCGTGGCGAGCCCCGTGGTGATCTCCGCGAGCTCGAGCTGAGTGCGATCCGCTTCGCTCAAAAGCGCCACCCGCCGGGGCAGCTTCTTGTGCGCGCGTGCAGTGAGCATGAGCTTCTCTGCCGGCCGGTCCGCGCGGTACGCCGCGATGCGCGCACCGTCGCTCAGATCCATGCCTTCCAGATCTTCGCGCGCGATCAGCACCTCGCCCGCCTTCGCTTCGGCGCCTGGCGCATCGCGGACGATGCCGAACTCCATGCGCACGCGATCCAGGATGATGTCCGGCGGGGTGTAGTTACCACGGCTCTTGCTCTCCTTCTTGCCTTCCTTGTCGGAGACGTGACCGAGCACGATGCAGGTCCGGAACGGATGCGGAAATGGGCGCACTTGACGGAGGCCGAGGCGCGCCTGCGTGTCCGCGTCGAACACCAGGGTGGACACCATCAAGAGCGAATAGAACCAGCCGCGCGTCTGGTCGATGGCCTCGCTGATGAAATCCGCGGGAAACGTCGCGTCGAATGTCTCCTTCGAGCCGGGCGCGTGAGGAAACCCCCATTGCGCGAACGGCATGCAGCCCGAATCGAACCAGCAATCGATCACGTCGGGGACGCGACGCATTTCCGCGTTGCAGCTCGGGCACGGGAACGTGACCCGGTCGATCCAGGGTTTGTGCACGATCAAGTGGTCGTTGAGCGACGGGTCCTGCTCCTTGCACGACTTCCAGTACGCGAACGCGTCCGGATTCCGCTGCTCGATCTCGGCGACGGAAGCGGGCGCGTGCTTGTGCTCGCTGTTCGCGCTGCACACCCAGACGTTCAGCGGCGTGCCCCAGTAGCGCTCGCGTGACAGCGCCCAATCCACGTTGTTTTCGAGGAAGTCGCCGAAGCGCCCGGTCTTGATGTGCTCGGGCAACCAGTTGACGGCCACGTTGTTCTGCTTGGCCCGCTCGAGCTCCGCCGTGGTGCGGATGAACCACGCCGGCCGTGCCATCTGAATCAGCGGATCCTGGTCCGCGCGCCAGCAATACGGGTAATCGTGCCGGTACGTCTCCGAGAGCAAGAGCACGTGCGCGGCCGCCAGATCCCGCACGATTTGCGGATCGGCATCCTTGACCCAGCGGCCCGCGTACGGCGCGATCTCCGGCTTGAACGTGCCATCCGGGAGGATCGCGCAGATCAGCTCGACGCTCTCGGGATCGGCGTAGCGCTGGAGCTGACGGCGGTGCGCAGTGTGGTCGTCTTCGCCGAACGCGGGCGCCACGTGCACGATGCCGGTGCCGCTGTCGAGCGTCACGAAATCTTCGGCGATGACTCGCCACCAGAGCGCGTCCTCGCCGCCGCTCTTCAGCGCGACCTTCGCGTCCGCCAGGTCCCGAGCATAGAAGTCGAACGGCGGTGTGTAGCGCAGACCGACGAGCGCTTCGCCGCGCACCGTCTCAATCACCTCGAGCGATCGGCCGAGCTTCTGCTCCAGCGTCGCGCGCAGCTGCGAGGCGACGATGAGCTCGGTGACCGTCAGGTCGATGTCTGGCGCGACCGGCTTTTTTCCGCCTTTTCCCGCCTTCTCGGCGAGTGGCTCCGCGATGCGCACCACGTCGTAGTCGAAGCTTTTTCTCACGGCCGCGTATGTGTTCGACGGCAAGGTCCAGGGGGTCGTCGTCCAGGCGACGAGGGCGCGCGACGGCTGATCCACCAGTGGAAAAGCGACGTACACGCTCGGGTCGTCCACGCTCTTGTAACCGAGGCCGACTTCGGCGCTCGAGAGCGCGGTGCCGCCCTGCGCCCACCACCACACCACCTTGTGGCCTTGATAGAGCAGGCCCTTGTTGAAAAGCTCCGCCAGCGCCCACCACTCACTCTCGACGAAGCTCCGGTGATACGTCACGTACGCGTCGGGCAAACTGACCCAGAACCCGATGCGTTCAGTGAGGCGCTCCCACTCCGCCGTGTAGCGAAACACGCTCTCGATGCAGCGCTGCACGAACGGCTCGACGCCATACGCTTCGATTGCCGCCTTGCCGTGGATGCGCAGCTCCTTCTCGACCTCGACTTCGACGGGCAGGCCGTGCGTGTCCCAGCCACCCTTACGCAGCACGCGCTGCCCGAGCATGGCCCGGTGGCGCGGAAACAGGTCCTTCATCACGCGCGTCAGCACGTGTCCGTTGTGCGGCACTCCGTTCGCCGTGGGCGGCCCTTCGTAGAACACGAAATGCGGCGCCGCCGGGTCGCGGACCTCCTGAGATTTCTCGAATATTTTCCGCTCTTTCCAGAGCTCCAGCACGCGTCGTTCGTACTTCGGAAAATCGAGCTCGGTCGGGACGGGATCGAAGGGGGTGCTCGGGGGCATCGCTTGGCCGAGTCGTATAGCACCGCTCCCCGGCTCTGACGCATCTTCGGAGCCGGAGGGGGCTCAGCTCGACGAACGGATGCCGAGCGCCTCGAGCAGCGGGATCGGGTCCGGATCCACGAGAGCGGCAGCGATCGCGGCTACGCCGTCGGCGCCGGCGCGCAGTGCTTGCTGCGCGTGCTCGGGAGTGACGCCGCCGAGC